>CAVJMH010000001.1:0-200062 GCA_963650755.1 Firmicutes bacterium TM09-10
TAACGCTCTCGATTAAATTTCTTGAATTCTCTCGGTACTTGCTTGTACTTATCTTATCAGTCTTTTCAATGAACTTGTTTAATTTGCTCCGCCTTTTCGAAGCGGGTTGCAAAGGTAGAAATTATTTTTGAATTACCAAAAATTTATTTCAATTTTTTACTCTTTTTTCGAAGCAATCTTCGAGAAGGCCGTAAAAAATCCCGCTCGTTCAAGCGGGATTGCAAAGGTAGTAATAATATTTAAATATCCAATATTTTTTAAGAATATTTTAAAATATTTTATTACATCATTCCACCAGGCTGTGCTGCCACTGCAGGCTGCGCCTCAGGGATGTCCACTATACCGCATTCTGTGGTAAGGAACATACCGGCTACAGAAGCCGCATTCTCAAGCGCCACACGAGCCACCTTGGTAGGATCTATGACACCGGCCTCGTACATATTCACATATTCACCTGTACGAGCATTGTAACCGAAGTCGCCCTTACCCTCTTTAATTTTCTGGATAATTACGCTTCCGTCCACACCGGCATTCTGGGCGATCTGACGCAGAGGCTCCTCGATGGCTTTAGCTACGATATGAATACCAGTGGTCTCATCTTCATTCTCACCCTTAAGATTCTCAAGTGCAGAGATAGCACGGATGTAAGCTACACCACCGCCTGGAAGATAACCTTCCTCAACCGCTGCACGTGTGGCATTAAGGGCATCTTCAACCCTGTCCTTCTTTTCTTTCATCTCCACTTCGGTAGTAGCGCCTACATAAAGCACAGCCACACCGCCGGAGAGTTTACCAAGACGTTCCTTGAGTTTCTCCTTATCATACTCGCTGGTAGTAACTTCGATCTGAGAACGGATAAGATTAACTCTGTCCTCTATATCCTCTTTCTTACCGGCGCCGCCTACGATAGTGGTATTCTCCTTAGTGATGGTAACTTTCTCTGCCTTACCAAGCATGTCAGGTGTAGTATTTTCAAGCGTGAAACCGCGTTCCTCGCTTACTACGATAGCACCGGTCAGAGTAGCGATATCCTGAAGCATCTCCTTTCTACGATCGCCAAATCCAGGAGCCTTTACAGCCGCTACCTTAAGCGTACCACGAAGGCGGTTCACTACCAATGTAGTAAGAGCCTCACCATCAACATCTTCTGCTATGATGAGAAGTTCCTTACCCTCTCTTGCAACAGGCTCAAGAATTGGCATAAGATCCTTCATGGAACTTATCTTTCTATCTGTTATGAGAACGAGAGGATTAGAAAGTTCAGCCTCCATCTTATCTGAATTGGTCATGAAATATGGAGATATATAGCCACGGTCGAACTGCATACCCTCGACGACCTTAACCTCAGTATCAGTGCCTTTAGCTTCCTCTACCGTGATGACACCGTTCTTATTAATCTTAGACATGGCATCAGCGATAAGCTTTCCGATGTAGGCGTCATTGTTAGCGGAAATGGTACCCACCTGCTCTACCTTTGAGAAGTCATCACCGACCTCGTGGCTCTGTTTACGAAGATCAGAAACCACTGCATCCACCGCCTTGTCTATACCACGCTTAATATCAAGCGGATTAGCACCAGCTGTTACATTTTTTATACCTACATTAATGATGGCCTGAGCCAGAACGGTAGCTGTAGTGGTGCCGTCTCCCGCCTGCTCGTTAGTCTTGGAAGCCACTTCCTTAACCATCTGAGCGCCCATATTCTGGAATCTGTCCTCAAGTTCAACTTCCTTAGCGACAGTAACGCCGTCCTTGGTTACCTGAGGAGCACCATACTTCTTATCAATGACAACATTACGTCCTTTAGGACCAAGAGTCACCTTAACTGCATTTGCCAATGCGTCAACGCCATCCTTCATAGAAGAACGGACGTCAATATCGAATTTAATATCTTTTGCCATAATAATTACAGAATTGCTAAAATGTCAGACTGTTTAACGATGAGGTATTTTTTATCTTCTACAGTAACCTCCGTACCTGCATACTTGCCATAAAGGACTACATCCCCTACGGAAACCTCCATAGGCTCATCTTTCTTACCTGCGCCTACGGCGATGACAGTTCCCTGCTGTGGTTTTTCCTTTGCTGAATCTGGAATAAAAATTCCTGAAGCCGTCTTGGTCTGGGCCTCTTTAGGCTCAACAAGAACTCTATCTGCTAATGGTTTAATCATAATATTTTTTGTATTAAATTAATCTTTGTTCCCTTTCGGGTTTCGACCATTAGAAGGTGCAATGTTCATACCAATGACAATTTGTCACTTCACGGCCTGCCAAAGCACTACCCCCACAGAAACGCTCACATTAAGCGAATGCTTCGTGCCGAATTGCGGAATCTCAAGCGCTCCGTCCGAAGCGTCCACGACGTCTTGCCTTACGCCGTCCACTTCGTTACCAAAGATAAACGCATATTTCCGTCCTGGCGTCCTATGGAACTTTTCAAGGGAGATAGAATTTTCAGTCTGTTCCACACTTAAAACCTCATAGCCTTCCGACCTCAGCCTTTGAACCAATTGCAAGGTATCACTACAATACGCCCACGGAACACTGTCTTCGGCCCCGAGAGCGGATTTATGTATTTCGGCACTTGGTGGCACCGCACATATTCCACATAAAAAAACCTTGTCTACCTTAAACGCATCCGAGGTACGGAAGGCACTTCCTATATTATATGAACTACGGACATTATCCAAAACCAGAACCATCCCGGATTCAGGGAGTGATTTATATTCTGACGGGCTTACCCGTGCCAATTCGCTGTTAAGAAGTTTACGATCTTTCATTGCAAGCGCGAATTTAATAATTATATTTGTCTATATATAATATAGTATCGCTATGAAACAGGATAAACAGATTTTTGATCTCATAGAAAGTGAGAAAAAAAGGCAGATGGAAGGACTCGAACTCATCGCATCAGAGAATTACGTGAGTGACGAAGTCCTTTCAGCCATGGGCTCCGTATGCACAAACAAATACGCTGAAGGGTATCCTGGCAGAAGATATTACGGAGGATGTGGCGTAATAGACAAGATAGAACAATTGGCAATAGACAGATTAAAAGCACTTTATGGAGCTTGCTGGGCCAATGTGCAGCCGCATTCCGGGGCTCAGGCCAATATGGCTGTAACTATGGCCGTGCTCTCTCCGGGGGACTGTTTCATGGGCCTTGACTTAAGCCAAGGAGGACACCTTACCCACGGCTCACCGGTCAACATCTCCGGAATTCTATATAAAGCCGTGCCTTACGGAATAAATAAGACCACCGGTCGCATAGACTACGATAAGATGGAGCAAACTGCTCTGGAATGCAAGCCGAAACTCATTATCGGAGGAGCATCCGCCTATTCAAGAGAATGGGACTACGAAAGAATGAGGGAAATAGCCGACAAAGTGGGCGCTCTGCTTTGGATAGATATGGCACATACGGCAGGACTGATAGCGGCAGGGCTTCTGAAAAACCCCGTACGCTACGCCCACATAGTAACTTCCACCACCCACAAAACACTACGAGGGCCTCGCGGAGGGATTATACTTATGGGAAAAGATTTCGAAGATCCTAAGGGGCGCACCACAGCTAAAGGTCAGATAAAGATGATGAGTCAAGTACTTGACAGTTACGTCTTTCCCGGCATGCAAGGAGGACCGTTAGAGCACGTGATAGCAGCCAAAGCCGTGTCGTTCTATGAAGCTTTACAACCGGAATTCGCACAGTATCAGATGCAAGTCATCTCAAATGCACAGATATTGGCACGTTCATTTATAGATAAAGGCTATAAGATAGTTAGCGACGGTACAGACAACCACCTGATGCTTATAGATTTACGAGGAAAATTCGCCAATCTGTGCGGTAAAATCGCAGAACGAGAACTCGGCAGAGCAGACATTACTGTCAACAAAAATATGGTTCCTTTCGATTCGAGAAGCGCCTTTCTGACATCGGGCCTAAGAATCGGCACTCCGGCCATAACCAGCCGTGGATTCAAAGAAGAGGACATGCTCGAAATCGCAGAACTGATAGACGATGTTCTTTGCTCTTGCGCTAAATATCTTGACCCTCAAGCAAGTACATCGGCTACGATAGATGCTCCGGAGCACCTTCAGAAAATAGAAAAGGTCAAGGCAAAAGTTCACGCCTTGACCTCAGGTAAACCACTAAACAAGTGGTAAAAGAAATTTAAGATTTAAACTATCTCATTGGTGGCGGACCGCCTGGACCTCCAGGGCCTCTGTGTCCGCCATTATTGCCTCCGAAATTACCGAACCGGTATGTAAGGGACAGGATTATGTACCTTCCAAGAGTGTTATTCACAGACTCAGTGTGATAATTGGCAGTGTCGGTAACCGTAAGATTCTTAGCCTGACCGAGAATATCATATCCCTTTATGGCAAGCGTCATCTTCTTATTCAGTAGCTGCTTTTCCACTTCGAGATTAAGCACATATTCATCCGGCTGGGCAGTAGAATAACCATTATACCAATTATAATTAAACTCTCCCTTAGCACTCAGTCCGGCCAAATCCCAAGTCCACGTGGCCGTGGTACGAATCTGATTATTGAAAGTGCGGGTATGTTCATTGACATTATCAAGCGTGTAACGGCTTGAATTCATGCGGGTTCTCGCTCCGAGTTCCAATTCAATGGCGTCGTTACGATATTTGCCTATAGCACGTTCAGTAAAACTGAAAGTCTTAGTTCCGTTGCTTACGAGGCGAGAACGAATCTCATCATAATCCCCGAAGAAAACATCATAGTCAAGAGCCCCGTCCTCCTTTATATACTTAGCGGTGTCGATGCCGTTACCGACAAAGTTCTCCGACTGACTCCAGCCGACGCGAGCCATATTCATAAAGGTGAAGCCCGTCTTCTTTATAGGAAGATTAAGATAGACGTTGAAATTAGTCGAGAAATTCGATGTTCCGTTCACGGGCATAGTATAGGCTATACCATTAGTGTACCACGTAGCGTTCACGATAGGATTATCATTATATGTAGCATCCCATCTGGCATTTACAGAAGCATAAGTCTGCTTATTATTATACCTGACATCTCCCCTAAGTTCGTGAGAGAAATATGGCGAAAGATTAGGATTACCGAAAGATACAGACAGAGGATTTGAATTATCTGCCACAGTAATAAGCTGTGAAGTACTTGGCTGAGCACTTCTTCCGAAATAGAATGTCCGGAAGCTTCCATTCTCACCTATATTGAAGAATACCATGGCATTAGGCGCCCAATTGATGCGTGTCATCGTGGTATCCACCTTATATGAAGCACCGGAAGATGTGTAGTTATGCGTCTTCGTAGGCTTGGCCGCCATACCCACCTGCACTCTGTATCCATCTCCCTGATAAAGAGCATTCAGGCCAATCTCCTGATTAATATATTCGTTTACGATACTGTTCGAATAATTATCTACGGTCTCGCCTGTCTGTGCGTCGGTAGTAATCTTGTCTGACTGACTCTTATTCCAACTGTATGAATAATTGGCCTCAAGATAGATATTACCGCCGAGAGGCTGAGTAAACGTAGCGTTGCCCCAAAGACTGTAAGAATTCTGATCCTGATTATACTTCTGGTTCACGCTCGTAAGTGAAGAAGTTCCATCCTCGGCAAATATGGTAGTGCTGGAATTATTATATCCATTAAGATCGTTCCTGCTGACATTATAATTACCCATTATGGTCATCGTCTGGCCCGGCATCCACAGTTTCTGACGAAGGAGGGCAAAACCGCTGGTGGACAAGTTCTTATTATCTCCCGCATTGGTCTTCGTGCTCTCGTTAGTCTTCAATGTGAAGCCGTCTGAAGTATAATATGTGGAAGTGTGATCCTTACTGCTCTCTGTGAAATCACCCTTTCCGAAATATACCTGCGGTTCGAAGATAACGGACGTGTTATCGGAAAATTTATGCTCCATACGCATTCCGAACCTGTGGCCCAAGGAGTTAGTGTTACTTGCTCCCTCCGAGTCGTAAAGCAGATTGGAATCCTCCAAATAAGTGGTCTTAGTCGAATACTCCTGTACGTCCTTTCCCGTAGAGTTGAGAAGATAATTACCGCTGAGTTCCATCTTGTCATTGAAAAGGTTAGCGCCACCATTAAGTCCCGTCATGAACGAAGTGGTGATACCGTTACCTCTTCCCCAACCTCCTTGACCACGGCCCATACCGCCGCCACGGATAGTGTTCATCATCTCTCCAGAGAAGTCTCTAAATCCACGGTTATTAGTGTTATTGGCATTAAAAACAAAGGCCAATTGAGTCTTTTCCGTAAATTTGCCGGCAAATGCTGCACTCTGATACCTATAATCACCACTGACGTCGCTGTTTGGAACATCGTGACCTGCACCCGCAGTGGCATTACCGAAAAATCCGTTCAGCATGCCCGGCTTGACACTCAAATCGATGATAGTCTCCTCCTCTCCGTCATCTATGCCGGTAAACTGCGCCTGATCGGACTTCTTTTCTATGACTTTCACCTTATCAACTATCTTCGCCGGCAAGTTTTTAGAGGCCAACTGAGGGTCGTCAAGGAAGAAAGTCTTACCGTCTATGGTTATCTTATCTATGGAACGTCCGTTATGCGTGATGCTTCCGTCTTCTGAAATCTCTATTCCAGGAATTTTTTTCAAAAGGTCCTCAAGCATATCGTTTTCAGTGGTCTTTACAGAAGATGCTGTAAAAGAAATGGTGTCAGACTTCATCTGTATGGGATTACCCACGGCTGAAACCTTGGCGGCTGCGAGCTGCTCTTCACTTGGAACGAGCTTCAGAACTCCCAGGTCCACATCAGCGTCCTTCACCTCAAATTCTTTCTCAAACACTTTATATCCAAGAAATTCTGCCTTAAGGACATACTTCGAAGGCTTAATCTCAGAGAAAACGAGAGAACCGTCTTCCTCACTGAGGGCATAGGCCGTAGGCTTATCAGCTCCGGGCTTAGCCATAACCACGGTAACAAAGGAAAGCTTCTCTCCGCCCTTGGAATCCTCCACCACAGCCTTAACATTAAAAGTCTTAGTCTGAGCAGACATGCTAACTCCCACTAACAAAGAGCTTAAGACTACAGCTAACTTAAAGATAGGTTTCATACACACTACTAACTGTTTATTTTATTCTGTCGGGATGAGACGCGACAAATTTTTCCCAGGAGCCGCCTCCGTCGTTAAGCGATAAAGGACTTATTATCTGATAGTAATGGCAAATGGCGATAGCCAAGGCATCTGTCGAATCCAACGGGTAATTCTCAATTTTTATGCCAAGAATTTTCTGGACCATGAGACTCACCTGCTCCTTCGAAGCATTACCGTTTCCGCACACCGAGATTTTAGCCTTTCGAGGGGCATATTCCACCACCTCAAGACCTTTTTCCACCGCCACCGAGATGGCGACACCCTGCGCACGTCCAAGCTTAAAGATCACTTGAGCGTTCTTTCCTAAAAAAGGAGCTTCTACAGCGAGATCTTCCGGATGATAAGTATCTATCACTTTACCAATATAATCTCTGATTTGAAAGAGCTTCTGATACGCGTCTTTTTCTTTTCTAAGATCAAGCACCCCGGCATCCACGAATTCCGGACTCTTTGCCCCAACACGAATAATCCCGAAACCAAGCAGATTGGTTCCGGGGTCTATTCCAAGTATGATTTTCCCTTTAGTCAATCTTATCGAATCCGGTATATGGACGAAGAACCTCAGGGATGACGATTCCCTCTGGCGTCTGATTATCCTCCAGAAGAGCAGCCACTACGCGAGGAAGGGCGAGCGAACTTCCGTTAAGGGTATGTGCCAATTGGATTTTACCTTCCTCATCGCGATAGCGAAGATGCAGACGGTTAGACTGATATGTCTCAAAATTACTTACTGAAGATATTTCAAGCCATCTGCCTTGAGCCGCGCTCCACAATTCGAAATCGTAAGTGATAGCGGAAGTAAATGACATATCCCCACCGCAAAGACGAAGAATCCTATATTTCAGCCCAAGCTTATTGACAAGACTCTCCACGTGTGCAATCATCTCATCAAGAGCAGCATAGCTATTCTCCGGCTTCTCTACGCGCACAATCTCCACCTTATCGAACTGATGCAGACGGTTAAGTCCGCGTACATCCTTACCATAAGAACCGGCCTCACGACGGAAGCACGGAGTATAGGCTGTAAGCTTCTGAGGTATCTCGTTCTGAGAAAGTATCACATCACGGAAAATATTGGTCACAGGCACCTCTGCCGTAGGTACGAGATAGAAATCGTCCAGATTAGCATGATACATCTGCCCCTCCTTGTCAGGAAGCTGACCTGTACCGAAGCCTGACTCCTTATTCACTACCACCGGAGGCTCAACCTCTTTATATCCGGCAGCCGTGTTACAATCGAGGAAGAAGTTAATGAGGGCACGCTGAAGCTTGGCCCCCTTTCCCTTATAAACGGGGAAACCTGCACCTGTGATCTTGACACCGAGGTCGAAATCTATGATGTCATATTTTTTAGCTAACTCCCAGTGCGGAAGCGCCCCTTCAGGAAGATTAACTTCAGGACCGCCCATCTTCACTACGAGATTATCCGCAGCACTTGTTCCTTCCGGGACCAAATCGCAAGGCATATTCGGGAGAAGCACTAGACTGTCTTCCAGTTCTTTACTTGCGGCGTCCATCTTGGAGAGCAAATCAGAAGATTTAGTTTTAAGGGCAGCCACCTGTTCCTTAACGGCTTCTGCCTCTGCTTTCAGGCCCTGCTTCATGAGCGAACCTATCTGGGCTGCCTTCTGCTTCTGTTCTGCGAGCAAAGCATCACTTTCTGTCTGTAGGTTACGACGCAGCGTATCCAGTTCAAGTACCTTGTCGACAACCGGCTTAGCGTCAAAATTCTTTACTTTCAATTTAGCGATCACCTTTTCCGGATTCTCGCGAAGTGTCTTAAGAGTAAGCATATTATCCTATTTTTACTTATTACAAAAAAGAAAAAGGACCTACACCCTTATCTCGAAGAGCGCAAGTCCTTTAAATCCACTTTCCTTCGAGATTAGTTCTCAAAAGGAATAACCGACACGTATGATTTGTTCTCTCTCTTGCGAGTGAAAACCACTGTACCGTCTATAAGTGCGTAAAGAGTATGGTCTTTACCCATACCCACATTCTTATCGGCATTGTGAACCGTACCTCTCTGGCGAACGATTATATTACCAGCCTTTACAGCCTCACCACCGAATTTCTTGAGCCCAAGACGCTTGCTTTGTGACTCACGACCGTTCTTTGAACTTGATTGACCTTTCTTGTGTGCCATAATTCAATTCGTTTTTAATTAAGCGAGTACAATCTCAGCAATCTGAATCTTAGAGAGTTTCTGACGATGACCGTTACATTTGTCAAAACCCTTACGGCGAATCTTCTTGAATACAAGAACCTTATCAGCTCTGACATCATCTGCGAGCACTGTAGCCTTAACTACTGCTCCCTTAACATAAGGAGCACCGACCTTCACTTTGCCTTCGTTATCTACGAGAAGCACTTTGTCGAACTCCACATCTGCACCCTTTGCCTCCGAAAGACGGTTGCAAAAGATTTCATTGCCTGCCTCAACTTTGAATTGCTGGCCTGCAATATCAACAATAGCGTACATAAAATAAAACTTTGTAAAGTTTTCGACCGCAAGCGGATTTTCCTCTTGAAACCACTTATAGAGCTCGCCGGCCATCAAATGGAGCGCAAATATAGAAATTATAATTCTAATTCGCAAGTATCCCGCTTAAGTCTCTTTCATATTTCATCCTTTATGAAACAAATTTGTTATTTCGATAAATAAATTAGTATATTTGCCTTATGGAAACGACCTTCACCTACGATAGACAAGTCAGCGGAAAAGAATTCATCGGAAGAAAGACGGAAAAGGACCTTCTGAAAAGCGCCATTTACGCCGGAAGCAACATTTCACTTTACGAAGCGCCTAAGACAGGCAAATCCTCTCTTCTCAAACAAGCCCTCCTCGAAGCTTCATTTGAAGGGCGAAATTACACCGTCATAGAGATCCCTCTTCTATCTGTAAGGACGCTTGGAGACTTTCTAAAAAAATTTGTTGGTGCCACATCCAACACCTTTGTACAGTGTAACACTCGCCCTGACATCACCATACACGCATCTCTTAAAGATGAGGAAATACTCTCCATCCTGAATTTTCCTTTAGAAGTGGCGAACAAAAACGGGAAACAGATAGTTCTGGTATTTTCTGAATTTCAGAACATTCTTAATGTCCAAAATCCTACACACCTGCTAAAACTGCTTGAAAAGGCTTCTGAGAGTAGTCAATGTTCGTGGATATGGATAGGAAGCCAGGTCAATAGGATGAAATACATCTTTGAGAAATCCAGTTTTCTCTATAAGACCACCAAACACATAAGACTTAACGACATAACCCTTAAAGAAGCGGAAACTTTCATCAACAAAGGCTTTCTCAAAAGCGGCAAGGTCATAGAAAAAGAACTGATAGAATATGTATATGACATATTTAAAGGTAACATCTATTATCTGAGCCACTTCGCGTCCATCTGCGACGGTCTGAGCCGCGGATTCATTACCAAAGCGGTCGTGGAAGAAAGCATCCTGTCGCTTCTGAGCATACACGAGCCGCACTTCAGAGCGACAGTTTACGATCTGACCGAATTCCAAATCAGTCTGCTCAAAGCTATTCTGGACGGAGAGAATAAATTCAGTTCAGCGGAAGTCATTTCAAAATACAATCTTAACTCCTCGGCCAATGTCAAACGCCTTAAAGAAGCACTCTGTCGAAAAGAGATAGTTACTTTCGAAAAAGACGGCAGTACCAAACTCCTGGACCCTCTTTTTGAGTATTGGCTCAGAAAATTTTACTTTTAGAAAAATATATTTACCTTTGCAGTCCAATTTTTGAGCGACACTTAAGTAAGCGTCAAAGCACTACTTAACGAAAGCGCTGAATATCAAGAAGAAAAAGGGGGTGATTTAAGGAATGATTATCGTACCGATAAAAGACGGAGAGAACATAGAGAAGGCTCTTAAGAAATTTAAGAGGAAATTCGAGAAGACAGGAGCCATCCGCGAACTCCGTGCGCGCAAGAACTTCGAAAAGCCTTGTGTTAAAAGACGTATGGCTAAGATGAAAGCCATCTACGTTCAGCACCTTCGCCTTGAAGAAGAGCAGTAAAATACCTTACATATAAAAGAAGAGGTTCTCTAATCGAGAGCCTCTTCTTTTTCATTGTAAAATTCATATTGCAAAACTGAATATCCGGTGATTTCTTCCACCTTAATTCTACATTTGTACTTCTTTTTCCACTTCGAAAGATAAGAATTGAAAATGCCACGTGTCAAATAAGCTCCCAGAATAGGACTGACTTTCAAGATTATACTCTTGACACCTTTTTCCTTAACGTAGTAGGCCAATTTTCTTTCTATCTGTTCGTCTATAACCACCGTGGAAGCGATCTTTCCCGTGCCATGGCACAAAGGACATTGCTCCTGAGTGTTAATCTCCGTTACAGGACGTATTCTCTGACGCGTTATCTGCATAAGACCGAATTTGGTCAAAGGCAACACGTTATGTTTAGCCCTGTCAGACTCCATAAGTTCCATCATGTACTTATGAAGTTCGTTACGATGCTCAGCCGAATCCATATCTATGAAATCGACTATCACTATTCCGCCCATATCACGAAGACGCAACTGCCGTGCTATCTCTTCGGCCGCTATCCTGTTGACTTCATAAACATTCTGTTCATAGTCAGTGGTTTTAGCCCGAATGCCGCTGTTTACATCTATCACGTTCAAGGCCTCCGTGGTCTCTATCACCAGGTATGCACCCTGACGCATAGGCACCACTTTGCCGAATGAGCCTTTGATTTGGCGCGTAACTTCGAAATGATCAAAGATAGGTTCCTTCCCCTCATAAAGTTTGACTATCTTCTCCTGATCGGGAGAGATGAGGGAAATGTATTTCTTAGTCTCTTCGTAAACTGTCTCGTCATCCACATATATATTGGAGAACGAGTCGTTCAGAAGGTCGCGAAGCATGGTGGTGGTCTTAGAATATTCCGTAAAGAGAAGTTCTACGCCCTTAGAACGGGCTATCTTTTTCCAAGACTCTTCCCACTTGTCAATAAGAAATTTAGCTTCGCCTACAAGCACCGATGCTGTCTTACCTTCTGACGCAGTGCGGATTATGGCACCATAGTTACGCGGAAGGATGCTTCGCACAAGTGTTTCAAGCCTTTTTCTTTCTTCTTTCGAAGCGATTTTAGAGGAAACGCTCACTTTCTGTGCAAAAGGGAGCAGTACAATGTTACGTCCCGCTAATGAAATCTCGGCAGTCAATCTGGACCCTTTGGTCGATATAGGTTCTTTAACTATCTGACATATAATCATCTGTCCCA
Organism: Firmicutes bacterium TM09-10; assembly: GCA_963650755.1. Classification (GTDB taxonomy): domain Bacteria; phylum Bacteroidota; class Bacteroidia; order Bacteroidales; family UBA932; genus Cryptobacteroides. Next base: position 12,396 of record CAVJMH010000001.1, read on the forward strand.
CCTGAAGTTCTTTCTCTATATGTCCCTCCTTTTCAAGGGCCGGGCCAATGGGAATAGAAGAATACAGGTCTTTAAGATTACGATTAGGATTGCTCTGCTTGACAAAAGTGTCGAACGAATGGAAATACAATCCCAAATCCAGATAGTGAATGAAAGCCTCCTTGGCTTCCCCTATATCTACGAAAGCGGCATTCAACGCAGGGAGCAGTTTTTTTACTCTTCCCAGAAAAACGTCCCCTACGGAATAGCTGTGGCCCTGATTGGACTCAGTGTTGTACTCGATAAGCTTATGGTTTTCCATAAGCGCGAGCTTGACCTCAGTGGCTCCTACCGAAACCACCAGATCTTTTTCCTGCTTTTCATTCTCCGTAGACATACTAAAAACAAAAAGGCCCGTCGGACTACCGAGGACCTCTATTGCGACTTACTTTTTCTTGTGTCTGTTTTTGCGCAAACGTTTTTTACGTTTGTGAGTGGCCATCTTATGGCGCTTGTGTTTTTTTCCGTTTGGCATAATTAATATCTGTTAAATACTATTTCAAAAGCTTCTTCTCGAACTCGTTACAAGGCTTGAATGCAGGAATGTCGTGAGCCGGAACAACTACAGTAGTCTTCGCTGTAATGTTACGGGCGGTCTTCTCTGCACGGTGCTTGATGATGAAACTACCGAATCCACGAAGATAAACAGGCTCTCCATTAGCGAGGGAGTCCTTAACATTTTCCATAAATGATTCTACTACTGCGAGAGTAGTGGCCTTCTCAATACCTGTGGCATTTGAGATGCTGTTAACGATTTCTGCCTTAGTCATAAGATTGTTTAATTTTTAATGGTCTGCAAAAATATATCTTTTTTTAGATAATTCAAAATTGTATTTTTGCAAAGTTTTATATTTTAGCAAGTAAGCGGTAAAAATAGGATGGTGAAGAATTTGGCATAAAGATTGACCTTACTTCTCCGCTTAATTATACTGACATTTTGACACGTCACAAATATGACAAAAAAAGACAAAGAATATCTTGGCCATCAGGCCGCCGCAGAGATTAGCGTAATCCCTGTCCTTCAGGCCGAAGTGCCATTAAACAATATAGACGAGACCGACCTCCCGCAAGTGGTTCCTATTCTGGCACTTAGGGGAGCCGTTCTGTTTCCTCACGCCATTTTTCCCATAACCGTCGGCAGAGAAAAATCCATACGTCTGATAAAGGACGCGGAGAAACGCGGACTTCTCATCGGAGCGGTGCCGCAGATAGACGCGAACGTGGAAGAGCCGGTGGAAGGAGACCTCTATGAATTCGGGACATTGGCCAAAATCATAAAGACCATACAGATGCCGGACGGTAACTATACCGCTATTCTTCAAGGCATCAAGCGTATTCATATAGATCAGATAGTGGATTTCGAGCCATACATTAAGGCCGGGGTTCGTTATCTTAATGACATAATGTCAAACGAGAACTCTTCCGACACCAGAGGTCTCATATCGGCACTTAAAGATTCTGCCTCACAGATCATCAGCGCCACGTCCATGGGCAGCAAGGAAGTGATAGGGGCACTGCGCAGCATAGACGACCTGCCTTTCCTCGTCAATTTCATAGCCACATCCGTGGAGACCGATAACTTCGAGGGACGCATAGACCTTCTTCAGTACGATGACATCAAGGAAAGAGGCATGAAACTGCTCGTTATCCTGGACAGTCAGCTTCAGATCCTGAACATAAAACAGGAAATAAATCTGAAAGTCAAACAGGAGATGGACCAGCAGCAGAGGGAGTATTACCTTAACAGTCAATTGCGTACCATTCAGGAGGAGCTTGGTATGGACGGCAGCGACGACTATTCCGAACTTAAGGAGAGATCTCTCAAGAAGAAGTGGTCAAAGGAAGTCGGGCACATATTCGATAAGGAGCTCGCCAAACTCGAAAAATATAATCCTAACTCTCCGGACTATTCAGTCCAATACAACTATCTTGAGTTCATGCTCGACCTGCCTTGGGACGAGATGAGCAAAGATAACCTTGATCTCGCTCATGCACAGAAAGTTCTGGACAGCGACCACTACGGACTTGAGACGGTTAAGGAGAGAATTATAGAGTACCTGGCCGTTCTGAAGTTGAAAGGGAACATGAAATCCCCTATCCTCTGCCTTTACGGGCCTCCGGGAGTGGGTAAAACCAGTCTGGGCAAATCCATAGCCAAGGCTCTCGGAAGAAAATACGTGCGTATCGCGCTTGGTGGCATGCACGACGAGGCCGAGATAAGAGGACACAGAAAAACATACGTGGGCGCTCTTCCAGGGCGTATCCTCAACGGTATCAAGAAAGCGGGCACTTCCAACCCTGTAATCGTACTCGATGAGATAGACAAACTCTCTTCAGATTTCAAGGGCGACCCGTCTTCAGCTCTGCTTGAGGCTTTGGATCCGGAGCAAAACGCGACCTTCCATGATAACTACTTGGACATAGACTACGACCTGTCCAACGTTCTCTTCCTTACTACCGCTAACGGCATTTCATCCATCCAGCCGGCCCTTCTTGACCGTATGGAGATAATCAACGTTACGGGTTATCTGGCAGAGGAAAAAGTGGAGATCGCTAAGAAATATCTTATCCCCAAGCAGCTTGAGGAGCACGGTATCGCTAAAAAGACTCTGAAAATCAGTCCTAAAGCCCTTAATGAGATTATAGAAAACTATACTCACGAAAGCGGAGTCCGCGGGCTTGAGAAGCAGATTGCCAAGATAGCTCGTGTAACGGCCAAAAAAATAGCTCTCGGAGAGGATTATCCTAAAACGATAGAACCAGAGCATTTGAAAGAATACCTCGGACTTCCGAGCGCTATGCACGACAAGCAGAAAGGTAATGAAGGGATAGGCGTCGTTACAGGATTGGCATGGACACAAATGGGAGGAGAAATTCTGTTTGTGGAGAGTTCCGTATCCGAAGGGAAGGGGGCCATTTCCATGACCGGTAACCTTGGAGATGTAATGAAGGAATCGGCGACCATAGCATATCAGTACATCAAAGCACATCCGGAATTGGCCAAGATGAGTGCTAAAGAATTCGCTAAAAAGGACATACACGTGCATGTTCCAGAAGGAGCCACACCGAAAGACGGTCCGTCGGCAGGTATCACGCTGGTAAGCTCCATGCTCAGCGCACTTCGGAAAGAGCAGGTTAAAAAGCACATCGCCATGACAGGCGAAATGACTCTACGTGGCAAAGTCCTTCCTGTCGGAGGCATTAAAGAGAAAATACTTGCGGCCAAGAGGTCAGGAGTGGACACCATAGTGATAAGCGAAGAAAACCGCAAGGACGTGGAAGATATAAAGGAAGTTTATATCAAGGGCCTTACTTTCCACTATGTAAATAATATACAGGACGTTATCGACTTTATATTTTGATACAGCCTGTAAATAGAGACTGGATGACGGCCTTAGGGAGTGAGTTTCAAAAACCTTACTTCTTAAGGCTTTCTTCTTACATTGACAGTGAAAGAGCCAAGGGGAAAGTCATATATCCTCGTGAAGAAAACGTATTCAAAGCGCTGGATGAATGCAGTCCCTGCGATGTAAAAGTCGTAATCTTAGGACAGGACCCTTATCATGAGGAGGGGCAGGCAATGGGGCTTTCTTTCAGTGTTCCTGACGGTGTTCCCGCTCCGCCATCACTTAGAAACATACTAAAAGAACTTTACGCAGACGTGGGAGTGGAAGTTTTTTGGGGGACAAACCTCGAAAAATGGGAAGCGCAAGGAGTTCTTCTTCTCAATTCCATCCTTACAGTGGAACGCGGAAAGGCAGCAAGCCATCAAGGGAAAGGATGGGAAACCTTTACAGACTCCGTAATCAGCTATCTTAGCAGCAATTACAGCGGAATAGTTTTTATGCTTTGGGGGAATTACGCTCGTGGAAAAGCAGCACTTATCGACTCTTCACGGCATCTGGTTTTAGAGGCGGCACACCCTTCACCGCTTGCTCGCGGCGCTTTTTTCGGTAGCAGACCTTTTTCCAAGGCAAATTCCTACCTCGAAAAGATCGGCAAAAAGCCCGTTGACTGGAGCCTGTAGCGGGCATTAAAAAAGAGTCGGAGGATTTTCTCCAAGCTCAGTCAAAAGCCTTTCAATAACTATCTTACGAACGAGAGCCGACCTGGACTTTATCTTATTACGCTGACAATAATCGTCTAAAAGGGTCTTCTCCCTATTATTAAGCAGAACCACCTGTCTATGCTTTCGAACCAAGGCTTCATGCTCTTTCTGCGAAAGACTGACGATGCCTGAACGCTTCGACTTTTTCTTCTTTTTTACTGATTTAGCCATAAGTCAAGTTTCGTTATATTGGTTATCAATAATATGATTCGTAGATATTTATAATCTGCTTAAGTGAGTCTTCCTCCAATCTTCGGCCTCTGATTATTTTTTCTCCATCTATAAATAACACCTTAGGCGTAGATGAAACCCCGTAAGCGGACAGGACATCGTATGACGCATCCGGCACCCTTAGGTGTTCCACTTTTACAAGGGGATTATCTATCAAAAGTTTACCTTTATATTCCGGCCACTGCTCCACGTCATCTCCCACATATACTGCATACAAAGTTATGGGAAATTTCGTTTCAGAAAGCACACGGACTAAAGAATATGTCATCAATAGACACTTAGAACAGTGAATATCATAAAAAAACAGGACAGCCGGCCCCTTCTGCGGGAAAACAACGGTGCCGCCGTCCGGGGTTTCAAGTTCAACTACGGGGGCCGGCATATCTATAAGCGAACGTCTGTTAAACTGATAGAATACTTCTGCCTGCAAGGAAAGCATCTCGTCCGCTATGCAGACACGGCCGTCAAGAAACCACTTTTCGTACAGATAGACAGCCACGACTTCCTCTCCCATAAGAGGGGGTTCCATATAATGTTCCAATATTGAAGTCGCAACGAATTGGCGTACAAGAGAATCCGTACAGGACTCTATAAGAAAATCACACTCCTTCTCCTTTACTCCATTATCTTCGAAAATCATAGTCTCATAGTACTTGTCCAACATGGACAGCAGTTTCGCCTTCTGTAGGGAATCCACCTGTCCACGGGCTGGAATGTTCAGTCCGACTGATAGAACGAGAAAAAATACTATGAGAACTCTTCTTTTCATTATTTACCCATATTCGGAAGAACTACACCCTCCGCCATAAAAAGTGAAGTGTCTCCGTGATGCCGCAAAATATCACGCACCGCCGAAGACGATATATGTGCAAATTCCTGAGAAGTAGGAATGATGATAGTGTCTATCTCGGGGGCAAGACGGCGATTGGCATCTGCTATGCTGCGCTCTGTCTCGAAGTCCAGCATGTTCCTAACTCCACGAACTATATGTTTGATACCTAAGTCCCTGCACACATCTATAGTGAGTCCGGAATACTCCATTATCTGAACTCCGGACAATCCCGCGCAAGTCTGACGTATTATATCCATCCTGGTGGCATTATCATAAAAGCCGCTTTTATCGCCATTGACACCCACTGCCACCACCACCTCATCAAACATACTGAGCGCACGCTTGAGAATATTAAGATGACCGGCAGTAAAAGGGTCAAAAGAACCAGGAAATAATGCTTTTCTCATCATTTTTTAGTTATCACTTTTACTATAAGGGAAAGCAAAAGAAGAACTGTCATAAACGTGCAGATTCTTCCCACTATATCCCCGTATTTTACAAAAAATGTTTCTTCGCTGTTAAGATTAATCTCCCCCTGCAACAGATCAGGCGTCCACCATTTGGACTGCATCTTTACATCTCCCCTCTGGTCTATGATACCTGAAATGCCGGTATTGGCACACCTGGCTATGTCCCTGCGCAATTCTATGGCACGAAGTCGCGAATAGCTGAAATGCTGACGATAACCTGCCGTATTGCCCCACCAACCATCATTGGTTATGACGCATATAGCCTGCGCCCCTTTTCTTACATAGCCAGTGCAGAATTCCGGATATATGGATTCGTAACATATCGGCACTCCTATAGGTATATCCCTTGAAACATCACCAAGGGCGTCATACTCAACCACTTGAAGACATTTGGCCTCCCCCTGCGGAATGTCCCGCCCCATAAGACCTCCCAAAGCATCGTCGAGCGGGACAAAAATCTTCGGATATGGGGTCAGTTCACTTCCCACCACGAGTTTTGACTTATCGGTCGTGCCAATCCTCCCTTTACCGTCAGTAATATATGCCGTATTATATGACAGATACCATCCTTGGCCTCCTGCAAATTTACGGGCAAGAATATGCGGACGCTCCTCACTATAAAAGGACTTGTGAGTGCTCGCTCCGAAAAGCAGATTCACGTTAGGGTATCTGTCCACTACCTCGGTCTCAAGAGAACGCCAGGTAGGCGAATTCCTAGGAACATCTTTCCAAACATCTGAGCAAAAAGTCTCAGGAAGCATCAAAAGAAGGACTTCTGAAGGATACTCCTCCGCTCCCCTGCCTTTAAGCACCTTTTGGAAAAGGTCTATGACCTGCCTGTTTTGTACGCTCTGAGGGACACTGCGAAGCTTCTCGTAAGGATTGAAATTAGACTGAGCTATGGCCACATCCATCTCTCCTTCAGATTTTTCCGCATAATTATGATAAATAAGTTCGGAGCATAGGATAGGACCGATTATCACAAGAGCAGTGCCCACAAAAGCTGCTATGCTCTGTCTATTCCATGAAGTGTACCTTCCAGATGAAAGCCCGACCAAGATTCCGAATATCGCCAAATTTGACGCCCATACCCATAAACTTCCACCAAGCAGTCCGGTGTACTCATACCACTGCACCAAAGTAGTCGTACGCCCGAAAGCATTACCGAACACAAGCCACGGCCAGCTTATCTGTGAAAAAGTAAGATAGAACCGTTCCCATGCTATCCAGCCTGCCGCAAGCTGCAGATATGGAACTACTCCTCCAAAACGCTTTCCACTGAAACGAAAAACCGTGAATATTATGGACATATAAAGCGCGTTCGTAAGCACGGCGAATATTCCGCCTCCCACTGTGGCTTTACATACCCACCACGTAGTCAAAGCGTTAAAAACTACGAAAGAAATGTAATACCACCAGAAGAAACGTCTTTTTCCCATCTCTGTAGCTATCCTTTCAGCACAAAGCAATGGGACAAGAGCTACAAGCGACACGGCACCCATCCCTGGAATCAAGAAAGGAACGCTCATCAACAATGAGAAAAGCAAAAGCAGCAGTATTATTATCCTATTCTGTTTCATCTTCCTTAGGCATATTATTACAATATTTTCTCCATTTTTCGAGCAGAAGAGTCATATCCTCCGGAAGAGGAGAGTCGAAACGCATCATCTTCCCCGTAGAAGGGTGCACGAATCCCAAAGTTCTCGCATGCAGAGCCTGTCGAGGGCATATCTCGAAGCAATTTTTAATGAACTGTTTATATTTGGCATAAATCGTTCCTTTACGGATTTCCATGCCTCCGTAGCGCTCGTCAGCGAAAAGAGGATGACCTATGGAAGCCATGTGTACTCTAATCTGATGAGTTCTTCCCGTTTCAAGACGGCACTCCACAAGAGTTACATATCCGAAGCGTTCAAGCACTTTATAATGGGTGACCGCACGCTTACCCTTCTGTGGGTCATCAAAAGTTCTGAAGCGCAGTCGGTCGTTAGGATCTCGACCAATGAAAGCGTCCACAGTTCCCTCATCTTCCGTTATATTTCCCCAGACTATAGCATTATAGCATCGTTCTATGCTATGCACGAAAAACTGTTTAGCAAGTTTAAGTTGAGCCTCATCATTTTTCGCCACAAGCAGCAGCCCTGAAGTGTCCTTGTCTATGCGGTGCACGAGTATTCCCATTCTTTCATCCTGAGCATCAGGACCTTGGCTTATTCCTAAATGGAATGCCAAAGCGTTAATGAGCGTGCCTTCAAAATGTCCGTGTCCTGGGTGCACCACCATGCCGGCAGCCTTGTTCACCACCAGGACATCGTCATCTTCATACACTATGTCCAATGGAATATCCTGCGGAAGAATCTCCATCCCACGCCTTCGGTAAGGCATAATGAAACGAATGACATCCCCAGGACGAACTATATAATTGGCCTTGACGACTTTATCCCCCACATGCACATAACCTTCCTTTATGGCCAACTGCACCCTGTGACGCGACGTGTCCTCCATGTGCTCGGACATATATTTGTCTATACGCACAGGCGCCTGTCCCGCATCCACATTCAGACGGAAATGCTCAAAAAATTCGCCCTCCTCCTCTTGCGTGTCAGGGGTATTGTCCAATTCCTCGTCCAGCCAATCAGACATATTCTAATTAGATATGTTCAGTGAATCCACCTTTTCCGGCGCAGGTTTAGGGAGTTTGCTCTCATCCAGCGTAAAATAAAGTTTTACCCCACGTCCCATTTTCACCTTCCGTATAGAAGAACTGTCCGGTGCCTGCCTGTACACAAATGCCGAGAGCGAGTCTGAATAAGACTTTACACTCTCGTCAAAATAAACCTGAGCTACATTAAGATAACTGTCCTGCACGGCACTGATGGCCCTATGATAAGGAAGACCGGCAAATGAAGTTACCACAGTGTATTGGTCATTCTGATTAAGGCCAAGTTTCAGATCGACCACCGTCCCCACATCCACCTTCTTTCCGACAGGAATATCCTGACCATCGGACATCTGAGCGAGAACATTATTAGTAGCTATGTCCGAAACATATATCATCTTACCCAGCACGAGGTTACGAGACTGAAGTTCCACCTTGGCCTGGCGAAAAGAAAGGCCAACGAGGTTAGGCATATCCACCTGCTTTTTTTTCACAGCGTTCATGGTTACGTATATCTTCCGGCCTCTTTTAACATCCGCACCCGCCTTAGGATTCTGCTCATACACAGCGCCGTGCCTAAAGCGGTTCACGAAGACCGAATCCGCCACTACCAGCACCAGATTATCCGCCGCAGTCAGGTCTTGAGCCTCCTGAAGAGACATCCCAACCATATCAGGAACTTTTACACTTACATCGTGTTGCGTGAATTTCTTTAGGCCAATGCTCACGTCAGTCAAAATCAGCAGCACCACCACGACAGCAAGAAACAGATTTCTCACTATCCAATTAGTCCATAATTTCTTTATAATGTTCATAACAGCTTCTTATCCGAACGTACGGGACATCCTTTAAACTGACCGAAATCCCACGTTTCTGCCCATTAACTATAGTTTCATCAAAAACGGCCTCCAATTTACGCATTTTTTAGGAATGTAGGAAATTCCCTTCGCCCTCAGAAGATATTTCTGGCATGGATGCCAGGGAGATTCAGGATAACGCAGGATAAATACAAAATAAGGACAAAAACCTGATAAACAAGCCTTTGCCCTTAAATCTATGTATTACGATTACTTAGTCGTTCTGCTTAATGGCTGCCTGTGCTGCGGCAAGGCGTGCGATAGGCACACGGAATGGAGAGCAGCTGACATAGTCAAGACCTATCTTATTGAAGAATGAAATAGAATCCGGATCACCGCCATGCTCACCGCAGATACCGCACATGAGCTCAGGACGTTTGCTTCGTCCGGCTGTAATTCCGTGCTCTACAAGACGACCTACACCCTTGACGTCGATAGTCTGGAACGGATCTGCATCGAGAATCTTGTTCCCGAGATAATCTCCCATGAACGTTCCTACATCGTCACGTGAGAAGCCGAAAGTCATCTGAGTAAGGTCGTTAGTTCCGAATGAGAAGAACTCGGCAGTGCGTGCCATACGGTCAGCGGTAAGAGCGGCACGAGGTATCTCAATCATAGTACCGAAGTGATAGTGAATCTCCTGATGTGTAAGGGCTTCCACCTCATGACGAATCTTCTCGCAATGTATCTTTTGGAACTCAAGCTCACGGGCAGAAACCGTTACCGGAATCATGATTTCAGGCATAGGATGAAGACCCTCCTCCTGAAGTTCTGCCGTAGCAGTGAAAATAGCACGATACTGAGTCTCTGCGATAAGCGGATATGTTACGTGAAGACGGACTCCGCGATGTCCCATCATAGGGTTAACCTCGTGAAGGTTCTCGCCTCTCTTGTCCACTTCCTCTACGCTGATGCCAAGTTCAGAAGCAAGTTCCTCCCTCTTATCCTCACTCTTAGGAACGAACTCGTGAAGAGGCGGATCAAGAAGACGGAACACAACAGGCTTGCCATCCATAACACGAAGCGTAGCCTTTACTGATGCCTTAATGAACGGTTCGAGCTCTGAAAGTGCGGCACGACGCTCTTCGTCCGTGTTACACATAATCATCTTACGGAGTTTAGCGAGAGGAGTCTCACTGTTCTTACCATAGAACATGTGCTCTATACGGAACAGGCCAATACCCTCGGCACCAAATGAAAGCGCACGCTGTGCATCCTCCGGAGTATCAGCATTGGCACGAATGCCCAGACGACGATACTTATCGACGATAGTCATGAATTTGATGAAAAGAGGATTCTCTGAAGCATCCATGGTGTCAATCTTGGTAGCATAAACTGCACCCTTGGCCCCATTGAGAGAGAACCACTCGCCTTCCTTATATACTGCGTCGCAGCCTGCAAAACTTACTGTCTTGTGCTCGAAATCTATCTTCATAGCCTCGCAACCTACGATACAGCATTTGCCCCATCCGCGAGCCACGAGAGCGGCGTGAGAGGTCATACCTCCACGGGTAGTAAGGATACCTGCCGAAGCGCGCATACCTTCAATATCCTCAGGAGATGTCTCCTCGCGGATAAGAATAGTCTTCTTTCCCTTAGCGGCAGCTGCCATAGCGGCCTCTGATGTGAACACGATAGTGCCGACTGCTCCACCCGGAGATGCAGGAAGTCCCTTTGCAACCACTGTAGCCTTCTTCTCTGAAGCAGGGTCGAGAATAGGGTGAAGAATCTCGTCGAGCTGAACAGGAGATACTCTTAAGACAGCTGTCTTCTCATCTATCATGCCCTCGTCAAGCATATCCATAGCCATCTGGAGCGCGGCTATACCGGTGCGCTTACCTATACGGCACTGAAGCATGTAGAGTTTCTTATCCTGAATGGTAAACTCTATGTCCTGCATGTCGTGGAAATGTTCCTCAAGACGCTTTCTGATGCCGTCAAGTTCAGCATAAACCTCAGGCATAGCCTTTTCAAGGCTCTCAAGGTCTTTATTATGCTCGGTCTTAGTGGCTTCATTAAGAGGATTAGGAGTGCGGATACCTGCCACAACGTCCTCTCCCTGTGCATTGATAAGCCATTCGCCATAGAACTTGTTATCTCCGGTAGCAGGGTTACGGCTGAAAGCCACACCAGTAGCTGAAGTAGGTCCCATGTTACCGAATACCATAGACTGAACGTTCACTGCTGTGCCCCAGTCATCTGGAATCTTCTCAATACGACGATATGCGATGGCACGCTTTCCGTTCCAACTCTTGAACACGCCGCCTATTGAACCCCAAAGCTGAGCCTCTGCGCTGTCCGGAAAATCTACCCCGAGCACTTCCTTAATGCGAACCTTGAACTTATCACAAAGATCTTTAAGTTCCTCTGCGGTGATGTCTGTATCTGACTTATATCCCTTAGCATCCTTAAGCTCCTGCATCATACGGTCAAGCTGCTGACGAATACCCTGGCCATCAGCAGGTTCGATACCTTCTGCCTTCTCCATGACGACATCGGAATACATCATAATCAGACGACGGTATGCATCATATACGAAGCGAGGGTTACCCGTCTTGTTAATCATGCCAGGAAGTGTGGCTGAGCAAAGACCGATATTAAGGATGGTATCCATCATACCCGGCATACTGCTGCGTGCACCAGAACGGCAGCTTACAAGAAGAGGATCGTTCACATCACCAAACTTCTTGCCCATTATAGCCTCCGTGGCCGCAAGAGCCGTGGCGACTTCTTTTTTAAGTTCTTCGGAATAACCGCCGCCAAGAGCATAATACTCGGCGCAGCACTCTGTGGTAATAGTGAAACCGGCAGGAACCGGCATGCCCAGCTTACTCATCTCAGCCAGGTTAGCTCCCTTTCCACCAAGGAGTTCTCGCATAGACCCATCTCCCTCAGCGGTCTTTCCGCCGAAAGTATAGACCCTCTTTTTTGTCTCTGTCATAATTGTTTTGATATTTTATTTTGTTGATTTCTTACAAAGTAAACGACAAAAACAAGTTGGTAAAGAATTTGGCAGTATCTATATTAGGTTAAAACCGGACAAGCAAATAATACCAAAGTTTTTAGCGATTACAAAGGACGGCGAAGTTACAAAAAATATTATACTCTCGCAAACTATCTCACAAGCGAATCCAATATCTGACTTATCGCACTCTTTTCGCTTAACGACACCTTAACGCCCTTCCTCCCCACCACAGGATGTCCAAGCGGGAAATACATCACATCCTGAAGCAGAAATTCCGCATCTATATAATCGAAATCTGAATCTTTTACCTGTATCACCGCTCCAGGAACTTCAGAAAAAAGGATACGCACTATGTCCGAAGAATTATACGCCCTTTTAAGATCGGAAAGCGAAACATCCATACCCACTTTCGCTCCGGTCATGGAATCAAGCGCACACATCAGCCCACCTCTACCTACCGTGGCTGCAGAAAGGAGTATCTTATCTTCCACCATCTCGCGCACCACTTCGAAGCAATCCATAAAATAATCTGGGTCATCCATCTTCGGAGCCACTCCTCCCTTTATGCCAAGCGCGGATGTAAGAGCCGACCCTCCCATATGAAAGTCATCGGTATCGAAAGGAAGATAAATGATCCAACTATCTGAATCACAGACAAGAGTGCTGCTGACAGCTTTTTCTTTCCCCTGCCCGGGCGCAGAAAATTTTAAAAATGGCGCACCTTCAGAGAACCTTCTTTCAATTATAGGAATGTCAAAATCTGCAGCCAACTCCCCCACTCCTTCGCAAGCAAAATAAAGCGCTGCTGCCTCTCCTACGGAAACATTCCTCCATTTAAGTTCCGCTTCAAGACGAATATTCTCAAAAAGAAACTTACCATCCAGCCACAACATATCTATAAGATCCCTTGCTAATTGGCACCTCGCCCAAGGATTAGCATAAGGCAAATCAAGAGGAAAATCACGCTTTCTCACTTTCCTTAGATATTCATCTATCTTCTGTACGTCAAACGGATATCCACCAGGAGAAGGATCGAGACTTTCATCCACGATGGGAGGAAAAGAAGTCTGGCACGACTCATCTCCAAGCAACTGCGCCGGAGTAGAATCCATAGCCAAACCATCTACTATGAAAGGCGAATAGAAAATAGGTATTTGTGGCATATTTCGTAAAATAATCTTTCAAAAATAGTTATTTTTGAATTCGTATGCAATACGAGAAAATAATAGCAGATATTTTCAAGCGACATCCCAGCGTCCAGAACACCGGCTTCAGCGGGGCTTCCTACAAGGCCGGAATAGAATCTATGGCGGATTTTGATTCTCAACTTGAAAGTCCATGGAAGTCATACCCCATCATACATGTAGCCGGGACAAATGGTAAAGGATCTGTAAGTTCCATGCTCGCTGTAGGTTGGGCTGCGAAAGAGAAAAAAACCATTGGCCTATTTACATCGCCTCACCTGCTGGACTTCAGAGAAAGAATAAAAATCATAAATCCCGAAGGGGGGCTACACTTTAAGATGATTTCCAAAGAGGACGTACTCCTATTTTTAAAAACGTATAATGAACATATAGGGCACCTGTCTTTTTTTGAAATCACCACAGGGATGGCCTTCTGGTGGTTCAAGAAAATGGGCGTCGCAGGTGCCGTCATAGAAGTGGGGCTGGGAGGAAGGCTGGATTCTACGAATATCATAAGCCCTATTCTTTCCGTAATTACGAGCATAGGGCTTGACCACTGCGCCATGCTTGGGGACACGCGCGAAAAAATCGCTCAAGAAAAGGCCGGTATCATAAAGGCAAACATTCCGGCAGTGATATGGGGAAAAGATGATGAGACGAAAAACGTGTTCAGACAGACCGCCCAGAGCCTTAACTCTTCGCTATATTTTGCAGATGAACTGATTACGAAGATTCCAGAGATAGAACTTGACCTAAAAGGAGAATACCAAAGCATAAACCTAAGAACTGCGCTTGCCGCATTTAAGGTGCTGAAGATAAACCCGGACCTGCAAGCATTAGCTCACACTGCCAGCGTCAGCGGCCTTCGTGGAAGATGGGAAGTTCTCTGCGAAAAACCCCTTACGCTCTGCGACATCGGACATAACCCGGCAGCTCTTGAATTCAACTTTCATCAACTCCGCTCCTACGAAAAGCGTATGCACATAGTTTACGGCATTATGAAAGATAAAGCGCTTGAGGACATAGCTCCACTTATGCCAGGAGGCGACACCTCTTATTACTTATGTGCTCCAATAGGGGAAAGAGCACTGCCCGTGAACGAACTTTACGCGCGGCTCCAAAAGGCAAGACCGGATCTACGCCTTATCCCTTGCCCAGCGGACGAAATGGAAGGGAGTGTAGCAAAAGCCATCCATACAGCTATGGAGAATGCCTCCGAGAAAGATCTTATCTACATAGGAGGCAGCTGCTTCGTAGTGGCGGAAGCCCTCGCTCTCTAAAATTAGGTATTAGGCAGTTTCGATTTAGGAAGAGCGAGTGTAGCTGTAGCAACGTAATAAAAGAAAAAGGAGCGGCTCCCTACGGAAGTCGCTCCTTTTATATTATTTCTAAAGAAATTACTCAGCAGCCTCGATAATAACGGCGCGGTTAAGTTCGATAGTATTGTAAACGTTCTCGTTACCTGCTTCCTTAATCACGAACTGATCCTTATTAAGGTTATATTTGCCGGTGAGAAGTTTAACGATGTAATTAGCACGCTGTTTAGCAAGCTGATGATTACGTTTTACAGAACCTGTGTTCTTATCTGAGTGACCAGAGATAGTGAAGGTGATGTTCTTACCCTGAGCTACCATAGTCTTCACGATGTGATCGAAATGAGCAAGTTCCTTTACGCTGAGAGTAGCCTGTCCGATTTCGAAGTAAACGCATGCAGGAGTGTGCATAAGGTTCTTTACGATAGCCTCGTTCTCTGAAGCTGCACCTGCGAGCTCCTCTTTAAGAGCTGCGTTCTCTGCGATGACATTATTCTTCTCTGCCTTAAGAGCTGCATTTTCTGCTGCTGCTTTCTCTGCTGCTGCATCAGCCTCTGCCTTAGCTGCCTCAGCTTCTGCAACTGCCACTGAAAGTGGACCTACTACATCAGCCTCTTTACGGAACTTAACTGTCTCGCCAAAGTTATACTGTACTCCGAGAAGTCCGAAAAGTGAACCGCAAGAACCTGAGTTACCCAAACCAAGAAGGAAGCTGTTATAGCCTACGAAACGAAGGTCTGGAACGATAGAGAGGTGCTCTGAAATAGCGACAGGGAACATGATACCTGCACCAAGTCCTGCACCCTTACGCTCTGTCTTTACAAAAGCAGCGTGGATGTAAGGAACGACTGAAACCAGACGTGTAGGATTATAACCTGCGAATGAAGAAGATGCATTCCAAAGAAGGTTAAGCCCAGCGCTGTAATAAGGAAGATCCTCATCTCCTGCGTTAACTCCAAGGCCTGTAAGGTCAACACGGAATCCGAAATCTGGAGTAAACCATTTTCCAAGGCTAAGTTCTAGACCAAGACCAGGTGTGCCGAATGTAATGTCGCCGTCGCCACGTAAAGCAGAAAATACGCCATCTACGGATGTGTTCACACCACCGCTCAAGCCTACAAAAAGGTTACTTTTAAAGGAGTTCGTAATGTACGGCTCCTGTGCATTTGCCACTCCTGCAACGAGGAGAGCACTTGCAAAAACTAAAGCTTTAAGTTTCATGAGTGTTTATAAATAATTATTTGTTTCTTATTTTTCGTTACACTAACAAGGGCAAAGATAACTAAAAAAATCAGATTTTCAAATTATTTCAAGATTACTTTTACTCGTCCATCCCTGACGGCCATCGGCAAGTTCTATATTATACCATTCGCCTATCTGTTGCAGAATTTTTCCTTTAGTTCCTTCGTGGAGCACGAAAAGATCAGTTCCGGAATTGGCATCAGGAGAGCTTTTCACTACAGTTACGGCAGACATCACTACCGCATAAGAATGCTCCGAAGCGCTGCGCTTAAGCGAAAGTGAAAAAGAAAAACAAGTAACAAAAAGAACGGCTCCGAGGATAAAACAAGTAAAACCTGAAACTTTTGCTCTTCGTGCGCCACCCACAAAATACAGAACAGCGCCTGCCAGAGCTATAATCAGCATAATAAGAGCCACGACAGCCCAACCGTCCGAAGTCAAAAGAGAACGCGCGGACTTAACCCAGCGACTTAAGAAAAACTCCGGCACGCTGTCAATTCTGTCCTGAACAAACTGCTGAACGTACTCAAGATTATGCTTAGCATCGGAATATGTAGGATCCAATTTAAGAGCCTTTTCAAAGTAAAGGACAGCATAGGAAATCTCGGAGAGCTTAAAACTTGCACATCCCATATTATAGTATAGTTCCGGACTTTCCTTTCCTTCGTCAAGAATAGAATGCCACTTATCTAATGCTCCCCCATAATCTCCCGAAGCATAAAGCGACACTCCATCTTCCCATGCATCTACCTCTGCCGCCTTAGAAGTGAATTGCGCTCCGGACAAGCACATAAGAGCCAGGAGCATTGGCACAATGCCCTCATTCTTTATATGTCTTTTATTCAATGAATTATCCATGGTCTCTATAGTTTCAAGAGCCTTATTGTACAAGTCAGATGATGCGCCACCTTGAGAAGAAGGAGAATAGCGAGCACATTCGCAGGTGTCAAGAAGCTCGATATATTTCGAAACTATTGACTCGTTCATGCCGGAAGAAAGCAACTTTTCCTTCAAAGTGTCCTTATCCATATCAGAACTGTCCAAAGAAAACTTATCCGCGACAAATCCGAGCAAAGCGCGATGCAGTTCTTCATAAAAAGCCCCATCAAGCCCCTGATCGAGGTAATTTTTAGATCTGGCCAATCGCTTCTTCACCGCCTTAGATGCTCCACGCCTTCTTTCTGACAAGACATCAGCCTTACGTCCACGCACCTTATAAAATATAAGGACAAATAGTATTGCGCTTACGGTCAGCACTATGCATAATATAACGAAAAGCGGAGACGACACGAAGAACACGTCCTTATCCCTTAAATTAGAGGAGCCAGTGCAAATATACCTTATATCTGTGCCAAGATCTTTTACATCCTTTCCCGCCGTTCCCTTATAGGAAATCGGAGCCGACTCCGTCTCAGAAGACGTTCCTTTCTTCACGTCAAGCGATATAGCGTCAGTGGAAAGAGACACAAATCTGCGTGCATCGATATCATAATAGCTGAATTCCACTGGACCAAGTGTAAAATGCCCATGATGCCTTGGAATAAAAGGATATTCGAACACCTTTACCCCCAGTTCATCGGAAGATTTCACATCATAAACTTCGAAATCTGGTGGAAAATTAATCTTTGGAGCTTCCAACAGTGCCAAATTCCCCTCTCCCTTTATCCTGACCACAAGAGAAGCGGCATCGTGAGTCTTTATAGAGTCTCTGTTAATCTTCGCAGATATGTCGAAGTGTCCGACACCACCACAGAAAGACGCTGGTCGAGGCTGCGGAAGATCCTCCACCTGTATTGAGATCTGTTTAGACTTAACTCTCTTACGCACAGAGCTATAATCGTTCTGGAAAAAGGCATCGAAAAGACTTCCACTGCTTACATTATTACTGCGCACTTGCACGACACATATCAGCTCGGCCGGTTCAATTATGAGTTCTCCAACTTTCTGAGGGATAATCTTATATGAACGTAGAACGGCTGTTTCATACACTTGATCCCCTATAGACTCACGCTGAAATTCTATATTGGCAGGACTGGAAGTGGATTGACTCCAAAAGCCGTCAAAACTTGGAAAATGGACATCCTCAAAACCAGTCACCGGAACACGTTTGTAAAGCTTAAGAGTAGCATTTATAGGCTCGCCCAGCACCACATTCCTCTTATCCACGATCAGTCGCATGAACAAATCCTCTCCACTTACGGTCCCCGAAGATGCACTCTGCGAAGAACCGTCCACAGAGGAGGACGAAGACTTGCCCTTGACTACTTTAATGGTTGTGGAAGAAGAACTTATCGTCTTTCCTTTAAGTTTAGCGCTGCATGGTGGCAAAGTAAACGTACCCTCCTTCTTAGGCATAAGCACGTAAGTATAAGTGGTGCTTGTGCTCTTCGTTACCTTACCGTTTATAATCGTTGTCTGTGAGCTTCGTCCGGTCTGCGGACCCCAAAGGACGTCAAAATCCGAGGTTTGAGGCCACTGAAAATCAGTAACCTTGTCGCCCTCCACTATGAAACTGAGATTAAACTGCTCGTCCAGAGAAACCACCGAAGGCACCTGAACGGTAAAAGTCGCCTGGGCGAACGCACCACACGCGACAAATAAAGCTGTTATTATTAAGAAAAGTCTTTTCATTTTCTCTTACTACCAATTTTTATCCTTCTGACGAGTCTTCGCCTTTTCAGCCTTGGCCTTTTCGACTTTCTCCTGTGTCTCCTTCTCCTGAGCCTGAATAGCCTTCAACATCTGCTGCGCCTGACTCTTGGAAATCTGTTCCTGAGGCTGAGGAGCCTCCTGTTTGTCTTGATTCTGATCCTGGCCCCGGTTCTGATTCTGGTCTTTATTTTGATCCTGGTTTTGGTCTTGATTCTGCTGATCCTTGTTCTGGTCTTGGTTTTGCTGGTCTTGATTCTGGTCTTGGCCTTCTCCACCATTTTGCTCATTCTCAAGCATTTTCTTAGCATAGGTATAACTCTCCTTAGCCGACATATCAGAAGGATCACGAAGGAGAGCCTGCTTGAAATCCTCTACAGCACTCTTATAATCCTTTTTCTGAAGAGACACATCACCTTTATTAAAATAGTACCTCGCAGCATAAGGACTTTCCTCCACCTGAGTGCCAATTTTAGACAAGGTATTACCCGCCCCTTCATAATCTTTCAACTGATAGAGAGTATTGGCGAGATTATATGTGGCGGCCAATGATGTAGAATCCTGCACCGCCGCTTTACGGTAGTGAATCTCAGCATCTTTATAATTGGCCTTGCGATAATCGGAATTACCACGTCTGACCTCCTTCTTATCTGCCTGCGCATACGCGGAACAAAGTCCTACAAATAAAAGCAATATGCTAAATATCAACCTTTTCATTTAAACAGACTCCTTTTTGATTTACGACTGCCTACCAGAGCCTCTATGACAAAAAACAGAAGGGCTGCGGCGAAAAAATACATATACTGCTCGTCATATTCCTCAAAAACCACAGAGGAGAACTCCTCACTCTCCATATTACGGATATCGTTTATAATAGGATTCAGCCCGAATTCCTGATTACCTGCGTGCACATAGGAGCCGTTACCCTCCCGTGCAATCTGCTTCAGGATGTCCTCGTCCAGTTTGCTGACCACTATGTTACCGTCCTTGTCCTCAAGCAGAGACCCGTTCACCGGAATAGGCTGTCCCTGGGCGGAACCTACACCTATAGTATATATACGTATGCCCTGCTTGGCAGCTTCCCTGGCCGCCGCCACCGGGTCGTCTTCATGATTTTCACCGTCCGTAATAAGCACTATCACACGGCTTTTCTCGCTCTGTGCGCTAAAACTCTTCATCGCCGTCATAATCGCATCGCCTATGGCCGTACCTTGGACAGGAATGGAAGATGTATCAATGGAAGAAAGAAAAGTCTTAGCGGAAACAAAATCAGTGGTTATCGGGAGCTGGACAAACGAAGTACCCGCAAATACTATAAGCCCTATTCTGTCGTCGCGAAGCTTGTCCACCATCGAGGAGATGCTCATCTTGGCCCTCTCCAAACGCGAAGGCGAATAATCCTGCGCAAGCATAGAATTCGAAACATCCAGACATATCATTATCTCTGCGCCGCGAGTCCTGTGTTCACTTAACTTGGCCCCTATCTGAGGGCGGGCCAATCCTATTACGAAGAAGAAGAATCCTAACGAAAACAAGATGACCTTCACCCAAGCCTTTGCCCCGCTGTAATGCGGCATCAAGACATCTGACATCTTCGCGCTGACAAGACGCTTCACTCTTTTCCTGCGCAAGACCACCATTACTGCATATACTATAGGGAAAAGCGGCACGAGCAACAGAAGAAACAAGTATTTTTCAGAAGCAAACAATAACATTACGGCAACCTCCTT
Organism: Firmicutes bacterium TM09-10; assembly: GCA_963650755.1. Taxonomy (GTDB): domain Bacteria; phylum Bacteroidota; class Bacteroidia; order Bacteroidales; family UBA932; genus Cryptobacteroides. The sequence goes on from CAVJMH010000001.1 coordinate 32,675, forward strand.
AACAATAATACAATCAAAGCATTAAGCAGGAAAGCGACCAATGCCCACACTGCGAAATTCTGGTAAAGTTCCTTATGGACAGGGAACGAATCGATGCTCGTCTTGGCCTTCTCCATCTGATTAATCTCGGCGTAGATTTCAGAAAGTTTAGTATTATCCGTAGCACGAAAATACCGCCCCCCAGTGTTAGAAGCTATCTCCTTAAGCAGGTCTTCATCTATCTCGACAGGGATATTGCGAAGTTCCATTCCCCACGGAGTAACCATAGGATAAGGTGCTACGCCATTGGCCCCTATTCCTATAGTATAAACCCTTATCCCATAGGTCTGAGCTATCTGAGAGGCTGTAAGCGGAGTTATCTCGCCGCTGTTATTGACACCGTCGGTAAGAAGAATAATCACACGGCTCGGAGCATCGGAAGAAGACAGTCGCGCCACTGCCGTAGCCAAGCCGTTTCCTATGGCTGTGCCGTCTTCTATGAGGTCCGTCTGTACCTCTTTCATAAGATTGATAAGAGTAGCGCGGTCGGTAGTAAGCGGACACTGCGTGTAGCTTTCTCCGGCGAACACCACTATTCCCATCCTGTCGGAAGGCCTTTGTGAAATAAACTCTATGGCTATATCCTTGGCCGCGCTGATTCTATCGGGCGTGAAGTCGCGAGCTAACATACTGGTAGATACGTCCATAGTGAAAATTATATCAATCCCCTCCGTATCTATTTTCTCCACCTGATAAGACGACCGCGGACGTGCAAGACAGACTATAATCAGAACCATAGAGAGCATTCTCAGCGCGAAAGGAATGTGCGTTACTATGGCCCATAGGGACGAATGTCCTCCATTCCACGCTTCGGCTTTGCTTACCCTAAAATGAGGGACCTTTCCGCTCAACTCCCTATAAACATACAAAGCCGAAAGAAGCAGCGGCAGCAGAAGCAGCCATAAAAGATAAGGATATTCAAAGAACATCTGTCCGACCCTCCTTTTCTATCTGATTCTGATATGTGGACGTTACGAAACTAACACAAAGCGGAAGAGCGGCAGCATTCTGATCATCATCAGCCACAGCCTTAGCGAATTTCACAAAATCCGCCCTTTCGAAAAGCTCCTTCAATGACGCATACATCTGAGGCGTTATCCCCTCCTGGCCTTTCAACTCCGCGAAAAGTTCTTCGGTAGTCATCTCCGGGGCATCTATGAAAAATGTTTCATCCATATAATTCTTCAACACATCCGTGATACCGGAATAGAATGCTTTCTGATGCGACGGCTCCCAATATTTATCGCTACGATATTTTTCAAGTTCACGAAGAGCCACAATATGAGGCGGATCCTTAGGCTTATCATTAACTGATTTCTTCCCGAAAAGACGCGGAAGAAACATTATCCCGAGAACTATCAAAGCCGCGATGAGCAAGCTGCCCAAAATATAAGGGACTACCTCTCTGAAAGTTACAGGATAAGTAATCTGACCTTTCAATGGCTTAATCTCAAAAGTCGCCGTGTCCACAGGGATAGGCCTGACGTCCAAATGTCCACCTTCGAAACACAAGGTGTCCGCACGTCCGTCCGCATAAGCTCGCAAAACATATATGGAAGGCAGCTCATATTCTCCCTCTTCAAAAGGGGCCACCACCATATAACCTCTTACCGCCCCTGTCTTCAAGGTGTCTAACTGCCAATTCTTCACAAGCACAAGCGTGTCATCGCACACTTTGGACATATCAGCAAGACCAAGCGCATCGCCGGCATCTTTCCTTTCCAAAGAAAACCCGTACTTGAACTGGTCAGCCACCAAGATGGAATCCCTTTTATTCAGAGGCTCCAGAAACGCCTTCCCGAAGGGAACGACATCAAGAAAAACACTTAACAGTATGCAAATGAATTTCATCTGAACAAGCCCATTAATGATTTAACATAATCGCCCTCGGTGCTCACTTCTATAGCCTTGACCTTAAACCTGTTAAAAAGTGCCGTAGAATTACGTTCAAAGTCCTCGTGCCACCTTCTATAGGCCTGCCTTACCCTGGCACTGTCGGTATTGACCCACGAAGCCATGCCCGTCTCACTATCCTTAATGTGGATTAATCCCACTGCCGGAAGGTCCCTGTCCAAAGGATCGCTCACCCTTATCACTGAAAGGTCGTGCCTGCCTGAAAGGACCTTCAACGCCTCCTCGTAAAGAGGATTTGCTGCAGAATCCACATCCATAAGGTCACTGAGAAGAAAAGCATTACATTTTTTCTTTATGGCTCCCGTAAGAAAACGCATGGCCGCCGATATGTCCGTCCCGTCGGAGGTGGGTTCCAACTCCAGCATCTCCCTTATTATATGCAGAAGATGCGAACGGCCTTTTTTAGGCGGAATAAATTTCTCCACCTTATCGGAAAAGAACAAAGCCCCCACTTTATCGTTATTCAGAATGGCACTGAAACTCAACACGGCAGCCACCTCGGCTATCCGCTCGCGCCGAGTCGCCTCCATGCTTCCGAAAAGTCCGCTACGGGAGACGTCTATCATCAGCACCATAGTCAATTCCCTCTCCTCTTCGAAAACTTTGACATAAGGCTGACGAAGCCTGGCCGTTACATTCCAGTCCATAGACCGCACGTCATCACCCCACTGATATTCCCTCACCTCACTGAAAGTCATACCCCTTCCCTTGAACGCAGAATGGTACTCCCCCGCAAAAATCTGATGCGAGAGACTCTTGGTGCGGATTTCTATCTTCCGTACCTTTTTAAGGAATTCGGTCGTGGAAGCGGCTGAACCGTTACTATGGGACAATGACTGCATTGACTACCTGCTCTATGATTTCGTCTGCACCTACATTTTCAGCCTCTGCTTCATAAGTAAGGCCAATTCTATGGCGAAGCACCTCATGACATACCGCGCGCACGTCTTCAGGAATTACATAGCCCCTACGTTTGATGAAAGCATAGGCCTTGGCCGCCGCGCACAAACTGATGCTGGCACGCGGAGAAGCGCCATAAGCAATCATATTTTTCAGAGAAGCAAGATTATAACTTTGAGGATCACGAGTAGCGAACACCAGGTCCACTATGTATTTTTCTATCTTCTCATCCATATAGACCTCGCGAACCACCTTGCGTGCAGAGACTATCTCCTGCGGAGTAACTACGGCGTTAGCCACAGGAAAATCGCCAGTGTTATTCATTCTTACGATAAGTTTTTCTTCGTCCTTTTTAGGATAATCTACTATGACCTTAAGCATGAAACGGTCGAGCTGGGCCTCCGGAAGAGGATACGTACCCTCCTGTTCCACAGGGTTTTGAGTAGCCATTACAAGAAAAGGATCAGGAAGAGGATAGGTGTTATCTCCCAAAGTGACGTGCCTTTCCTGCATGGCTTCGAGAAGAGCCGACTGCACTTTCGCAGGCGCACGGTTAATCTCATCGGCAAGGACGAAATTAGCAAAGACAGGACCTTTGTGAACTTCGAACTGCTCTTTTTTCTGACTATAGATGAGTGTACCCGTAACATCGGCAGGAAGCAGATCCGGAGTAAACTGAATTCGCGAAAATTGGGCGCTCACAGCTTTTGAAAGTGTACTTATGGCCAATGTTTTAGCCAAACCAGGCATACCTTCCAGCAATATGTGTCCGTTAGAAAGAAGTGCAATCTGAAGATTCTCCACGAGGTGTTTCTGTCCCACTATGACTTTCCCCATCTCAAGAGAAAGCAGATCCACAAAAGAACTTTCCTTCTGAATTTTTTCGTTCAATTCCTTAATGTTTACGCTTTCCATATAATTTTATAATTTTGTTTCTTCAATTTATTCGTCTATGCGATATAAAATTACCCTTTCATACGACGGTTCCCCATTCAACGGGTGGCAAATCCAACCGACCGCACCAAGCGTCCAGCAGACACTCAGCGAAGCCCTATCCCGACTACTCGGAGAAAATATAAGCGTTACCGGAGCCGGAAGGACAGATACCGGAGTCAATGCCATAAATTATGTGGCTCATTTCGACTCGGCGTCCCCGTTGGAGACCAAGGACCTAATATACAAATTAAATGCCATTTTACCCTCTGCGATAGCGGTCCACGACCTGCAAAGAACGAGCGAAGATTTCCACGCCAGATTCAGCGCTACCAGAAGGGAATACACCTATCATATCCACCGAGAAAAAGACCCGTTTGCACAATCCTTTTCTTACCAATACAGCTACCCCGAGCTGGATTTCGAGAAGATGAACGAGGTCTGTCGCTTTCTTCTCGGGACCAAAGATTTTTCGTGCTTTGAAAAGAAAGGCGCGGACAATAAGACATCCGTCTGCACGGTATTCGAAGCTTATTGGCAAAAAGATGACCCCTTGCACTGGTCTTTTCACATAGCGGCCGACAGATTCCTTCGCAATATGGTCAGAGCCATCGTAGGCACGCTACTTGAAGTGGGAAGAGGCAAAAGAAGCCCGGAAAGCATAACGGAACTTCTCGAAGGAGGCGACCGATGCTCTGCCGGAGAAAGCGTGCCTGGACACGCATTATTCCTTTCAAAAATCGAATATTTTAAGTAAATTTGCCCGATTTGCCCGAAAGAGGCTCAAAAGATAATTAAAAAGAAATATATATGGTTGAAACACAGTCTATTTCCATCCTTGAGATGGCGACTAAAGGCGGATGGATAATGATAGTCCTTCTGGTCCTTTCAATTATTGCACTCTATCTTTTCGGAAAGAAATGGTGGCAGATACATACAGCCTGCAAGATTGACGGGAATTTTCTAAATGACATTCGAGACTACATCGCTGACGGAAAATTCAAATCCGCCAAAACCCTTTGTGGCAAATTCGACAGCCCCACAGCCAGAATGGTAGATGTGGGGATTAGCAAAATTGGCAGACCTCTTCCAGAAGTGCAGACATCCATGGAGAATGTGGGTAACGCCGAGATAGCATCCTTGGAAAAAGGGCTTCCGTATCTTGCGACCATAGCAGGAGGCGCCCCGATGCTCGGATTCTTAGGCACCGTTACCGGTATGATCAAAGCTTTCTTTAATATGGCCAATGCCGGAAGTAACATAGACATAGCGCTTCTCTCAGGAGGCATATACGAAGCCATGATCACCACAGTAGGAGGTCTTATCGTGGGAATATTGGCATATTTTGCATATAATTACCTCACAGCCAGAGTGTCAGACGTCGTGAACGCCATGAACGGCACCACTGTGGAATTTTTAGACATAATCAGTGAAAAAAGTGCCGCCGGAGTAAATTCCGAGGCAGAACAAGCATAGAAAATGGCACTGAAAAGAACTACAAGACCAGACCCGAACATGAGCATGTCGTCCATGACTGACATCGTGTTTCTGTTGCTCATCTTCTTTCTGGTAACATCCACTCTGGTCAACCCTAATGCTCTTAAACTGCTGCTTCCGAAAAGTACGGGGCAGGTGAGCGCAAAGGCCACCGTGAGCGTCTCCATAAAAGACCACGGAGATGAAAGATACACCTACCATATAGACGGATCGCGTGAAAGCATACCGTTTAACCAAGTAGAAGACAATCTGATAGATAAGCTATCGTCTGAAAAAGATCCTACATTTTCGATATATGCGGACGAAAGCGTACCTATAAAGGAAGTGGTGGCGGTCATGAACATAGCCAAGAGAAATCACTATAAAGTCATATTGGCCACATCACCGGAATAAAATGAACACAAGAGGGGCATATCAGAAGGGAAGGCAATCCTCCAACGCGTCAAAGATAGCTGGAATATCCTTGACCGTTCTGACTTATGCCGTACTTATTCCACTGCTGTCCTTCAAAGGATTAAGTTACATCTACCCTCCCCCGGAAGAGACATCGTTCCTGCTTGATTTCTCCACTGACATGGAACCGATAAAAGCGGATTATGGAGAGCAGGCTCAGTCCGAAACCATAGATACGGAAAAACCGGTAGAATTGGTCCAGAAGAGCGAAAGCCCCGTGGAGGCCACGGTGAAAAATCAGCCTCAGGAAAGTGCTCCTGACAATTTCGGAGATGTGCAAGTTCCTGCCCCGGAAGCCGAAAAACCGGTGATAAATGAAAAGGCCCTTTTCCCGGGAATGGGGAAAAAGAACACAGACGCTTCTTCTCCTCACAGTGCAAAAGACGCTACGCCTACCTTCAAAGCAGGACAGAGCGACGGAAATGCCAAGGACAGAGCACCTATAGAAGGACGGTCCAACGCCCATCTTCAAGGAAGGGAAGTAGTGGGAGGACTTGTAAAACCGGACTTCAAGATACAGGAAAAAGGAATAGTAGTAGTGAAAATATGGGTGGATGTGTATGGCAATGTGGTAAACGCCACGGCAGGTATGCCCGGCACCACCGTAGTAGACAAAACATTATGGAAAGAAGCGAGGAACGCAGCGATGAAGACCCACTTCAGTAAAATAGATAAAATAACAGAATCAACTCCTGAAAAACAGGAGGGAACAATCACTTACATTTTTGATTTAAAGTAATGGAAAATTTTTCAAAAAACGGCCGTAGACTTAGACCAAGGAAAACAGCATCCGAAGGGCCAGCGTACAGCTCATCATCATTCAATTCAGAAAAAGCCCAGCGTCCTTACGGGGACAGGGGGAAATCATTCTCCGGCGAGCACGGTAAATCTTATGGCGATCGCGCCAAGAGCTACAACCCTGACGGAAGTTACTCTAATCATCGTTCACATGGTGAAGGACGTCCTTACACCGAGAGAACGGAACACCGCTCAGGTTCGTCCGAAAGAAGGCCTTACGGAGAAAACGGACGCCCATCTTACGGAGCTAAACGCTCCTTCGGAGAAGGCGGCGCCCCACAGGACAGAGGATTCAAGAAACCTGGCAGAAGCCAATTCTCACGTTCACAGAACTCTCGTCGCCCAGCCTTCAAAAAGGCTTATGCGCCAAGCGCTTCTGAAGAAGGGATAAACAGAATGATCAGCCGGAAGCCTGTCCTCTCAGAGATGCAGAACAACTCCGACAACGACTATGTAAAATCACCTATACGCGAAGAAGTACGTCTCAACAAGTTCATCGCTAATTCCGGAGTATGCTCACGCCGTGAGGCCGACACACTCATACAGGCAGGCGTAGTTACCGTCAACGGAGAAGTGGTTACCGAACTTGGCACCAAAGTCAACATCTATAAGGACGAGATTAAGTTCAACGGCGAGAGGCTTAAAGGCGAGGAGAAAGTATATCTGGTCATGAATAAGCCACGCGGATATGTCACGACAGCCAGCGATCCTCATGCCGAAAAGACGGTTATGGAACTCCTTCGCGGATGCAACTACAGAGTATTCCCTGTAGGCCGCCTGGACAAGAACACCACTGGAGTGCTTATGTTCACTAACGACGGGGAATTGGCCGAAAAACTGACACATCCTTCTTACGACAAGAAAAAGATATATCAGGTAACCCTGGACAAGCCTCTGCAGCAGGAAGACCACGACAAGATACTCGCGGGCGTATCCCTGACGGACGGAATGATGGCCGCCGATGAATTGGAATATATTGACGATGCCGACCACCGTAAACTTGGCATAGAGATACATTCCGGAAAAAACAGAATAGTGCGCAGAATCTTCGAGGCCTTAGGATATGAAGTCAGAGCTCTGGATAGAGTATATTTCGCCGGGCTCACGAAGAAGGGTCTCAAAAAGGGCGAATGGAGGAAACTGTCTGAAGGAGAGGTAAATATCCTCATGATGGGAGCCTATGTTTAAGTCCGGGTTCGTAAACATAATCGGTAACCCGAACGTGGGCAAATCCACGCTTATGAACGCGATGGTGGGCGAAAAACTCAGCATCGTTACAGCCAAGGCCCAAACCACCAGACACAGAATAATGGGGATAGTGAACGGAGAAGACTACCAGATAGTCTACTCCGACACTCCCGGCATTCTTAAGCCTAATTACCGGCTTCAGCAGGACATGGTGAATTTCGTGGATGCTGCTATAGGCGACGCCGACATCATACTCTATGTTACCGATACCGTCGAAAAATCCGACAAGAACAGCGAATATGTGGACAAGCTCAGTAAACTGACCTGCCCTGTGGTGATAGTCATCAATAAGATAGACCTCAGCGACCAGACCAAAGTGATGGAGCTCATCTCCTACTGGAATGAAAAAGTTTCGCAGGCGACGGTAATCCCCGCTTCGGCACAGGAGCGCTTCGGACTTGAAAACATACTCGCCACCATCATAGAACATCTGCCGTCGTGCCCGCCATGGTACGATAAAGATGCATTCACTGACAAGAACCTCCGCTTTTTCGCGGAAGAGATAGTGAGGGAAAAGATACTTCTGAACTATAAGGAAGAAATCCCATACTGCTGTCAGGTGCAAGTGGAATCCTTCAAGGAGGGCGCTGAAAGATATGACATAAGTGCTGTCATCTATGTCATGCGCGAATCCCAAAAGGGAATCGTCATAGGCAAAAAGGGGGCGGCCCTGAAAAAAGTAGGTACGGCTGCAAGGATTGATATGGAAGATTTCTTCCAAAAGAAAGTCTTTCTGGAACTGTTTGTAAAAGTGTCGCCTGACTGGAGAGAAGACAAGAAAGAGCTTCGCAGGTTCGGTTACGAAGAATAAAAGGAGAATATATGAGCGAGGAAATAGAAGACATAGACAAGGAGATTATCCCCACGGAAGAAGAAAGTCAGGAGGGAGAAGGTCGATTCGAGAAGATTCTGGAAGGAGACGCGAAAAAATACAAGCTCTCCGGGATGTTCAAGGACTGGTACATAGACTATGCGTCCTATGTAATCCTTCACCGTGCCGTACCTCACATAATTGACGGGCTCAAACCTGTCCAGAGACGCGTTCTTCACGCCATGTATAAAGTGGACAACGGGTCCTACACAAAGGTGGCAACCCTTGTGGGAGAGGCGATGAAATTTCACCCTCACGGAGACGCCTCCATACTTGGAGCCATGGTTCAGCTCGGACAGAAGGGCTTTACCATAGACTGTCAGGGTAACTGGGGTAACATTCTTACAGGTGATTCCAATGCCGCTCCGCGTTACATAGAGGCGCGACTTTCCAAGTTCGCCAAAGAAGTGCTGTTCGACCCGCGCATAACAAACTGGATGAACAGCTATGACGGTCGAAACCAGGAGCCTACGGAACTTCCTGTACGTTTTCCTCTGCTTCTCGCTCAAGGAACGGAAGGAATAGGCGTGGGCATGTCTTCGAGGATACTTCCTCATAACTTCAACGAACTCATAGACGCTTCCATCAACATACTCAAAGGCAAACCATACGAGATATATCCCGACTTCCCTACCGGAGGTTATGCAGACTGCTCAAAATATCTGCAGGGCAAACGCGGAGGCTCGGTCAAGGTGAGGGCAAAAATCGAGAAAATCGACAAGAACACCATAGCCATCACCGAGATTCCATACAGTAAGACCACGAGCATTCTGATAGACTCCATCACGAGGGCTCGCGACAAAGGCAAAATCAAAATCAAAAAGATAGATGACATCACCACGGACAAGGTGGACATCGTCATCCATCTGCCTGCGGACGTGTCTCCGGACAAAACGATAGACGCACTTTACGCATTTACCGACTGTGAGACCACGATAGCGCCAAACGCCTGTGTCATAATGGATAACAAACCAGTTTTCTTGTCCGTTAACGACATTCTTGAGTATAGCACGGAGCACACCAAGCAGATTCTGCTCGCGCAGCTTCGCTATAGGCTCGGAGAGTTGGAAGATAATTGGCATTATACATCTCTTGAACGCATCTTCTTCGAAAACAAAGTCTATAAGATACTCGAACAGCAGGATTTCGAAAGCTGGGAAGCTCAGAAAAGCGCCATCCTCGAGAGAATGAAAGAGTTCGAATCGGCCCTCAAGCGCACCATCTCTATGGAGGACATAGACCACTTGGTGGACAAGCCTGTTCGCAAGCTTTCCAAGTTCGACACAAAGGCCATAGACGAGAAGATACTCGCCATAGAGGCAGAAATGACAGATGTCCAGGACAAAATAGAACACATCGTGGATTATACCATAGACTGGTTCAAACACCTCAAGTCCACCTACGGAAAAGACTTCCCTCGACATACGGAACTTACAGGATTTGAATCGATTGCGGCTAACAAGGTCATCAGCAACAATGCCAAGCTCTATGCCAATTACGCAGAAGGCTTCGTGGGCATGAACCTGAAGAAAGACGATGGGGTGCAGTTCATAAGCGAATGTTCCGATCTGTCCGAAGTCCTGGTCATACGTAAGGACGGAAAATTCGTCGTATCCAAAATAAGCGACAAAGCATTCTACGGAAAGGACCTACTGTATATCGGCCTTTTCAACCGCGGAGATAACAGAACCATCTATAATGTCATATATCGCGCAGGCAAGACAAGTCTGTACTATGCAAAAAGATTTGCCATAACATCCGTCACCCGAGACAAAGTTTACGACATCACTACGGGGGAAGACGGCTCACAGATAGTCTGGTTCACAGCTAACAGCAACGGTGAGGCGGAAACGGTAAAAATTCAGCTCCGTCCCAAGGCTAAACTGAAAAAGCTGGTAATAGATTACGACTTCAGTGCTCTCGCCATAAAGGGAAGGGCGTCAAGAGGTAATCTGGTAAGCAAGAACCTCATACACAAGATAACGCTCAGGTCCGCAGGAGTGTCCACCATAGCAGGGAAAGACATCTGGTACGATGCTGACATTCAAAAACTTAACGATGAGCATAGAGGCCAGTACCTGGGCGCGTTTTCTTCAGAGGACAAGGTTCTCGCCATCTTTAAGAACGGGACGTTCTACACTACGTCATTTGACTTGTCTAACCGTTATCAGGGAGACCTTCTCAGAATAGAAAAGTTCGATGCGAACAAGACCTACACCGCTCTTTATTACGACGGAGCGAGCAAATCCTATTACGTCAAACGTTTCTCTTTCCCGCTGAGCGACAACACTCCTATGAGTTTCATCTCCGAAGGGGCGAAATCTAAACTGATAGAACTCAGTGATGACAAATACCCGCAGTACCTTGTAACATTTGCGGGGAAATCGGAACACAGAGAGCCGGAAGCGATAGACGCCGAGGAGTGGATAGGCAAGAAAGGAATAAATGCCAAAGGCAAAAAATGCCACGAGCGCGAGATTAAGAGCGTGAAATTCATAGAGCCTTTGCAGAAAGACCCTGTGGAAGAGGAAGAAGAAAAAGACACAATAGTTCATCTGGAACCTATCGTCGAGATTCCAGATGAAACAGATTACGACGAGACACAAGAACCTACTTTATTTTGATAGTCTGTCTGACAGGTTTTATGGGAGCCGGGAAAAGCAGTGTGGGAGAAAAACTCGCCACTCTGCTCGGCTATGAATGGGTGGATCTTGACGCATATATAGAAAAGAAGATTGGCCTGAACATTCCTGAAATCTTCAAAGAAAAAGGAGAAGACGGTTTTAGGGCGGTAGAGGCTGAAGCCATAAGGGACCTTTTCGTCATGCACATTCTGACCCACTCCGACATGGTGCTTTCGCTTGGGGGAGGAAGTCTGGAGATAGGGGCTTTAAGAGACTATATTTTAGAAAACAGTCTGTGCGTTTACCTCGAAACTTCGCCTAAGGCCTTAACTGAAAGGATTAAAAAAGACCATGCGGAAAGACCCGTGCTTAAAAAGTGGGCCGACATAGCGGAGCTGTTGCAGAAAAGAGAGAAAAATTATAAATTGGCACAAGAGACAGTGCGGACAGATGAGAGGAACGTGGAACAGGTGACACAGGCAGTTTATGATATTGTAAAAAGGGGAACAACCGATGACGAAAGAGTGTAAATGGGTATTGAAAGAGCCTTCCGAGCCAGAAAAGGTGGAGAGACTGAGCACAGAAGTAGGAATAGACAAAGTTCTGTCCGACTTGCTGATAAAGCGCGGTATCGAGACCTTCGAGCAAGCCAGGTCCTTTTTCCGTCCAGATTTGGCCAATTTACACGACCCTTTCCTTATGAAGGATATGGACGCCGCGGTGGAAAGACTGCGCAGGGCCATTACCGGAAAGGAGAAAATAATGGTGTATGGGGACTACGATGTGGATGGGACCACGGCCGTAGCCCTTCTGCATAGTTTCATAAGCCGCTTCACTCCACTCGTAGAGTTCTATATACCAGATAGATACGATGAGGGTTACGGAGTATCCGAAAAAGGAATCAACTTCGCCAAAGAGGAAGGCGTGTCGCTCATCATCACGGTGGACTGCGGCATCAAGGCAGTGGAAAAAGTGGCGGAGGCCGCATCGCTCGGAATAGACGTCATCATCTGCGACCACCACCTGCCGGACGACAAACTCCCTGAGGCCGTAGCGGTGCTTGACCCTAAGAGAGAAGACTGCCACTACCCTTTCGACGACTTGTCGGGCTGCGGAGTAGGATTTAAACTTTGCCAGGCTTACGCAGTTAAATACGGGATAGAATTTGAAAGTCTGATGCCGCTTTTGGACCTACTGGTCGTGAGCATCTCTTCGGATCTCGTCGATATGACCGGAGAAAACAGAATATTGGCATACTATGGACTGAAGATTCTTAATGAAAAACCACGCGAGGGGCTTGCTGCCATAATAGAACTTTCTTCGCTTGAAAGCGGACATCTGACCATAGACGACATAGTGTTCAAGATAGGTCCGAGAATCAACGCAGCAGGACGAATGGACACGGGAAGGCTTGCAGTTCAGCTACTTACGGCCACAGATAAAGCGCAGGCATTCAAAATCGGAGAACAGATCAACAATAACAATAACGAGCGCAAGAGCATAGACCGCGAGATAACGCAGGAAGCCATAGAGATGGTGGAAAACGGCAAGGCATTGGCATTCAAGAATGCTACAATAGTCTATAACCCGTCATGGAACAAAGGGGTAGTGGGTATCGTGGCTTCGCGACTGGTGGAAGCGTTCTACAAACCTACCGTAGTGCTTACCAAATCTAACGGATTCGTAACCGGCTCGGCACGCAGCGTACACGGGTTCGACCTCTACTCTTCGATAGAAAGCTGCGCGGATCTGCTTGAAAACTACGGCGGACACGTCTATGCGGCAGGGCTTACACTCAAAGAAGAGAACGTGGAGGAATTCGCGAGACGTATGGACGCGTTCATAGACGGAAAAATCACCACGCGGATGATGACCCCGGTAATAGAGATAGACGCGAAAATCAACTTCAATCAGATAACTCCTAAATTTTTCCGTATCCTCAAACAGTTCCAGCCTTTCGGCCCGGGGAACACGAACCCGACTTTCCTTACGGAAGAAGTGTGCGATGAGGGGAACGGCAGAAAAGTGGGCGCCGGAGGGAAACATCTCAAACTCGACCTCATACAGGAGGATTATTCACGCGCCATACCGTCCATAGCATTCAACATGGACGAATTCTACGACTACATCCGTCAGGGACAGCCCTTCGACGTGTGCTACTCCATAGTGGAGAACTATTACAGAGGGAACAGCAGCATACAGCTCAGAATACGAGACATAAAAGAAAGAAAAGAAGATATAATATAATATGGTACAGGAATTTAGCGAACAGGAGCTTATCCGTAGGGAATCCCTCGCAAAGCTCAGAGAATTAGGTATAGACCCTTATCCTGCAGCACTTTATCCAGTCAACACTACCGCGGCTCAGATAGCTACGGAGTTCGACCCGGAAAAAGGCAATTTTCAGGATGTGTGCATAGCCGGGCGCATAATGAGCCGCCGCATAATGGGCGCAGCATCATTCGGCGAACTCCAGGACGAAAGCGGACGCATACAGATATATGTCAAAAGAGACGAAATCTGCCCGGGAGAGGATAAAACACTCTACAATACTGTCTGGAAAAAACTTCTGGACATAGGGGATATAGTAGGCATCAAAGGATTTGCATTCTATACACAGACGGGGCAGCTGAGCATTCACGCCAAGTCCCTTACGGTCCTCAGCAAATCACTTCGTGTGCTTCCTATAGTAAAAGAGCTTGACGGACAGGTTTTTGACGCATTCACAGACCCCGAGCTCAGGTACCGCCAGAGATATGTGGACCTCATCGTAAACCCATCAGTGAAAGAGACTTTCGTGAAGAGGGCTCAAATTATAGCCACCATGAGAGAGTACTTTAACGCGGCAGGATGCCTTGAAGTGGAAACACCTATTCTTCAGAATATCCCGGGAGGAGCCACGGCAAGACCATTCATAACACACCATAACGCTCTGGATATTCCTCTTTATCTTAGGATTGCCAATGAACTCTACCTCAAAAGGCTCATCGTGGGCGGATTCAACGGAGTATATGAATTTGCCAAGGACTTCCGTAACGAGGGTATGGACAAGACACATAATCCGGAGTTCACCTGCATGGAGATTTACGTCGCCTACAAAGATTACATCTGGATGATGGAGTTCGTGGAGAAGATGCTTGAAAAAGTGTCGGACAAGGTCAACGGAACCACGAAAGTCAAAATAGGCGAAAATGAAGTCGATTTCAAAGGCCCTTACCGCCGTCTTCCTATACTTGAGGCCATAAAAGAATACGCCGGAGTGGATGTGAAAGGCATGGATGAGGACGCACTTCGCGCTACCTGCAAGCGTCTCAATGTGGAGGTGGAGCCTTCATGGGGAAAGGGGAAACTCATCGACGCCATCTTCGGGGAATTCTGCGAAGGAAAACTTATACAGCCTACGTTTGTAACCGACTACCCTGTAGAGATGTCCCCTCTTACCAAAAGGCACAGAGAGGATCCTTCACTCACCGAACGATTTGAACTCTTCGTGTGCGGCAAGGAATTGGCCAATGCCTACTCGGAACTTAACGACCCTATAGACCAGCTCGAAAGATTTGAAGAGCAGGCTGCGCTTAAAAGCAAAGGCGACGACGAGGCCATGTATATAGATATGGATTTCGTAAGAGCTCTCGAATACGGCATGCCCCCAACCTCAGGGCTCGGAATGGGAATTGACCGTCTGACAATGTTTATGACAGGACAGACTACTATTCAGGACGTTCTGTTCTTCCCTCAGATGAGGCCTGAAAAAATGAACTAAGAGCCTGCCTTTGGGCTTCTCTTGATATTTCAGAGTTGCGTTTCTGCGTAAGGAGCGCAACTTTTTCTTGTGCCCCCATAAAGGAAAAATTAAGCGCCATAGCACCGCCCACTATGCCTCCGAAATAGCACGACGAAGAAATCTGCAAGAAAATATAGCCCACTGAAAGCGCATTGGCGCCCGTATATGCAAGAGCCCCCGCCGGATCGCCGACATAAAGAAAACCTGCAGGTACCAGAAAAGTCAAAGCCATAGCCGCCCATTCGCTCTTTTTTCGTGGTTCTTTATACAGTGGAGCTTTGCCTACCTCCTCCAGATACGAAAATGACTTATCATAATCGCCTGTCTTATAGGCAAAATATGCTTTCTGAATGCCAATAGAATCCCTTTGAGCGGGATTAAGCGCAAAATATTTTACACGTTCAAGAGACGAAAGCGCTGATTTAAAATCTCCCGCTTCCCCTAAAACAGAGGCCTTGCTCAAGATAGCGGAATTAAACTCCAGGGGAGTCTTCGCATAGAAAGATTCCTTTTCGCATAGAGCCGCCCGGTAATAAAAACTCTCACTCTGGGCTTTAGCGGAAAATGCTGCGCACAGGAAGATGAATATGAAAAACAATGGTCTCGTTCTGAGCATCTTTCAAATACGAATTATAGAGTCCCACAGATATATAACTCCCATAAATATTACTAAAGTGAAGAAGTGAAGCCACAGCGGTAAAAACTATGGTCCGCCAGTCTCCTGCCCCATTTTTTATCCAACTTTCAGCCGCTATCCCACCGAAAGCTCCAACCAAAAGAAAAGACGCCGCTCCCTCGCCATAACGCCCGGAGTAAAATTTACCAAGACCCGGAACTACCGTGGAAAGACCGGCTGCAAGCCAAGGACTCTTCTTCGGGTTCTCAAATCGCTCACGATAAACCTTATCAAAAAGCTTCTCCCCCTCGGCAAGCGAGTAATTGGCATAAGTAAAATCCTTAGAGAAAGACAGATAAGCATCCGCGTCATCTTGCAGAAGACTTAAAGCCGCCGCCTGATACGACCTCAGTTCCTTTTTAGGCCCATTATAAGAGTCGAGAAAAGTCTTCGCCTCAGCATAGTGCCCGTTATAAACATCGCACACAGCGCCAAGAAACACAGAAGGCTCAAAATAAGCGGATGACGCACTCACATTCTTAAAAGATGAAGCTGCCTGGTCAAAAGCTCCAGCGGTGTAAAAAGACAACCCCTTATAATAGTCAAGCGTGTCTGAAGGAGCGAAATCGCTTCCGTGAAGATAATACACCGCATCTCTGGAAAGATTATTACCAAGCAGATACTCTATAAAATCAAGTTCGGGCGTAACATACCCTTCTCGTTTTAGACAATCGCTACGATCCTCCAGATTAAAAGTAGGATAATTATAATCAAAACTCAAAGGCCCGAAAAAATCCTCGTGAACAAGGCCGTCGCGTTTTATATAATGATTGGAAGCGAGCCCTATGCGTGTATCGCGGACGAACCTGTCCGTAGTGGCAAGTACAGCGACAAGGGGGCCTTTCTCTTTTAAGGCCTGCTTAAAATATTCACTATGCGAGGGTGTAAAATGAGTTAAACTCTGCGTCCATGCAGAAATGGAGCAAGAAAAAAGCGACAACGCAGCAAAGAAAAGAAATCTGGAAAGGCGACTCGTCATCCTCCCCTTATTTTTTTAAATTAGGAGACATATCTAAAGGCTTGGCGTCTTCCGGAATGACAAAATCAAAATTAGGATCGGTGCCATCCAGAACGATATTAGAATAAATCGTGCGGACTACCGTCGAATCCTTAGGCGAATTATATATTATCTCCGTGTTCCTAAGCGGGAACGGGGTATAACCGACGTTCTCGTACCTTGAATAATAAACTTTTACCTGAGGATGGCCATCTTCGGTAAGAGTGGCACTGTAAATGGGGAGATAATCTTTATAGACAATCTCACAAAGCGACGGCATTCCTGACACAGAACCGCGATAGGTCTTCTTGACTAAACCGTCAGGCAGTCTTTCAGTAGTTTTAAGTCCATATCCCGAAAGGGAAACTCCCAAATCTTCCAAACGTCCCGAAAGCAGCAGGGACAGCAACTCGTCCTTAGATGTAACTCCTCCGGAATTATCGATATAGACTTCATTGGAAGACGGAAAATAAAACTTGCATTCTCCAAGTATGTTGGTCTCCATCACATACTCAAAAGGAGAACGGAAATAAGTCACCAAGCGTCCATTGCTCAGGCAATAGACGCTTTTGGTAACTGTGGTTACATTTCCTCCGGTAACAGTCTTTACTTCAACATCTGCGGAAACTCTGCGCTGAGCGGATGCTTCCAAACATAAAAGCAATAGACCGGAAAGGAGTATATGTTTTATTTGTGCCAATATACTAGATCATATTAAGCAACATCCACCAATGTGGGTTATTGCAGTACTGGCTGATGTCTCCGTCGATAGTGCCAAGGAGCAAACATACGAAGTCAACAAGAGATACAATACCGAAACCACCGCCGGTAACAATCTGAAGAACTACAGTTAATACTGATGTTCCCAAATACATACGGTGAATTGCGAGCCAGCTTGTAGGCCAGAAGAAAGAAAGAACGCACGCTATAATAGGCTGAGGTGCTTCGCCAATCTTCAAGGTAGGATCAGTAAGACTGTTCTGAGCTGCATCAAGAGACATAGGAGTTACCTCTGTCGCATTCTCGATCATAGCATCAATTGCCTGCTCATCAATCGTGTAATTTGCTGCTGAAGCAGCAACGCCAAGGCCAAGAACAGCTACAAGGCAAAGAAAAAATTTCTTCATTTCGATTTGGTTTTTGTTAATAATAAGGTTTTAATATTGGCAAATATAACTTATTTTTGCTTAAAAAGAAACAATCATGGAGCTTTTTATTTCCAGTGTCCATAACCCTAAAATCAAAGAACTCTGCGCCTTACAGCAGAAATCATCCGAAAGAAGAGAGCGAGGGATGTTCGCGGTGGAAGGTAAACGTGAGGTTCTGCACTGTCTGAGGGCCGGCTACACCATCAACTGCATCTTCTACTGTCCTTCACTTCTGGGGATAGGAGAAAACGCTGATATACTTTCCGTTCTCCCGGTCCAAATTCAAAGATATGAAGTCAGTCAGGAGGTCTATAATAAGATAGCCTACAGGGAAAGTACGGAAGGCATCATAGCCCAGGTGAACGCCGCGCAAAAAAAACTGCAGGACCTTTCGCTCAGTGAAAATCCTCTTATCGTCGTGCTCGAAAGCGTGGAAAAGCCGGGAAATCTGGGAGCCGTCCTACGAAGCGCCGATGCCGCAGGCGCAGACGCGCTCATAGTGTGCGACCCGCTTACCGACCTCTATAATCCTAATCTTATACGCAGTTCCATAGGAGCCATATTCACGGTGTCCACCATCGCCTGCTCCAGCGAAGAATGCATAGCGTTTCTCAAAGAAAAAGGCATACAAATCCTTACAGCACAGCTTCAGGATTCTCACCTATATTATAAATATGATATGAAAAAAGGCACGGCCATAGTCATGGGCACGGAATCAACGGGGCTCAGTGATACTTTCAGAAAGGCCGCGGACGCACATATAAGGATACCGATGTTAGGTGAAATGGACTCGCTGAACGTGTCAGTCAGTGCGGCCATTCTTCTTTTCGAAGCAGTAAGACAACGACATGAATAAAGACATATACGGGCTTATAGGATTTCCCATCAAAGGCTCGCTCAGCCCTATGCTTTTCAATGCGGCATATAGGGGAGAAGAAAAATACGAACTTATCGAAGACCCTTCCTTTCAGAAGTGCTTTGAGACATTTTTACAGGGTCCATACAGAGCAGTCAACGTTACGGCCCCATTTAAGGCAGACGCACTGCAAGTAAGCACGAAAGCCGACAAATCCGCTGAGGCGTGTATGGCAGCTAATATACTGGTCAAGAGGAGTAAAGAAATATTGGCATATAATTCTGATTATCTGGCTCTTAGACACCTTCTTGAAGGCTCCTCTGATGTGGCGGTAGTGGGAGGCGGTGGTGCAGGAAGAGCCGCACTTAAAGCTGCAGAAGACAATGGGGCCGCCAAGGTGCGTCTTTTTCATCACGATGAACTTCAACACGTTATAGAGTCCGACACGATAGTTTTCACTCTACCTTCGCGGGTGGAAGGGATAGAAAACCTGCACTGTCATAATCTGATAGAGGCCAATTATAAAACGCCCTGCTGCTATTCGCTTCCGGGAGTAGAAAACTATATCCCAGGCACCATCTGGCTCGCATGGCAAGCCATACTCGGATATGAACTTATGACAGGCAAAGCTCCGGACAAAGACAGTATTCTATCTGCCGTCAAAGGGAAAGCGTAAGTTCCACGGGACAATGGTCGGAACCAAGGACCTCGTTATGAATCTCCGTAGATAGGACCTTACTCTTAAGGGCTTCGCTTACAAGAAAATAGTCTATTCTCCACCCTACATTTCTCGCCCTTGCTCCTCCACGATACGACCACCAGCTGTATTTCACGTCCTGCGGATGCTGATAACGCCACGTATCTATAAAGCCTGAGGACAGGAGTTCCGACATCTTAGCCCGCTCCTGGTCAGAGAAGCCTGCGTTAAAGTGGTTCGTAGCAGGATTTTTAAGGTCTATCTCTTCGTGAGCCACATTCATGTCTCCGCATACTACTACCCCTTTTCTTTCAGAGAGCGAGTGGAGATAGCCCCTGAAAGCATCTTCCCAAAGCATACGGTAATCGAGGCGTTTCAATTCATCCTGAGAATTAGGCACATAGACATTCACCAGATAAAAATCTTTAAATTCGAGAGTTACTACTCTGCCCTCTTGATCGTGTCGCTCATCTCCTATCCCCTCACTCGAAGAAAGCACGGGAAGCCTGGTATAAATGACCGTCCCCGAATATCCAGGCCTCTGAGCATAAGCCCACCACGACGAATAGCCCATAAATTCAAGGTCTATCTGCCCTTTCTGAAGTTTAGTCTCCTGAAGACAGACGCAATCGGCATCGAAACTCTCAAAAATATCACAGAAGCCCTTGGCCGCTATGGCACGAAGCCCGTTTACATTCCAACTGATGAGTTTTATAGGCTCCATTCCGCTCCGTCCTTAGTATCTTTCACCTTGATACCCAACTTATTCAGTGTATCCCGTATATGGTCTGAAGTAGCCCAATCCTTATTAGCCTTGGCCGCTGCACGCTGTTCGAAAATCATCTGCATCAAGCCGTCTATAATCTCTGTATTGACACCCTCGTTACTTTCGTCCTTAAGGCCAAGCACACCGAATACTATGTCGTCATAAATCTGAACGAGAGTGCTGAGGTCCTTCTCGGAAAGTTTTACACTACCTGCCTTTGCACTATTAATAATCTTCACTGCATCAAATAGATAAGAAAGAGTGCCAGGAGTGTTGAGGTCGTCACACAGAGTATCGTACACTCCTTCGAACACAGCCTTCACCTCTGGCGAAGTGGCTTCGCAAGTATCCGGAGCGACACCTGTAGGAAGCTTACCATATTCATAAACAGGGGCTTTTCTTCCGGCCAATTCATAAAGTACGTGCGCGGACTGAAGTAGCTTTTCCAGACCTTTCTGCGCAGCTTGAAGCGCTTCATTCGAGAAGTCCAAAGTTCCGCGATAGTGCGCTTGAAGTATAAAAAACCGCACCGTCATAGGGCTATAGGCTTGGGAAAGTTTCTCGTGCTTTCCGGAAAACATCTGAGGAAGGGTGATAAAATTACCGAGACTCTTTCCCATCTTCTGCCCATTGATGGTAATCATGTTATTATGAACCCAATAATGCACACCTTCCGTTCCGCGACACGCCACGTTCTGGGCTATCTCACACTCATGATGAGGGAACATGAGATCCATTCCGCCACCATGAATATCGAATTCTTCGCCAAGGTACTTCTCTCCCATCACGGAACATTCGAGATGCCAGCCCGGAAATCCCTCGCTCCATGGAGAAGGCCAATGCATAATATGTTCAGGTTCAGCCTTTTTCCATATAGCGAAGTCGTACGGAGCCCTTTTGTCTTCCTGTCCGTCGAGCGAACGGGTCCCTTCAAGGGTGTCGTCAAGATTTCGTCCGCTCAAAACTCCGTAATGATGTTTTTCGTTATATTTTCTGACATCGAAATACACGCTTCCATTACTTACATAAGCATAACCGGCGTCAAGAATTCTTTTTACAGCCTCTATCTGTTCGAGTATATGCCCGCTTGCTCGCGGTTCTATGCTCGGCGGAGCCACATTAAGCTCTCTCATGGCCTCATGATAACACAGAGTATATGTCTGAACGACCTCCATAGGCTCCAACTGTTCAAGACGCGCCTTCTTCGAAATCTTATCTTCTCCGCTATCGGCATCGTGCTCAAGATGTCCCACATCCGTGATGTTTCGCACATAACGTACCTTATAGCCAAGGTGTGTAAGCATCTTGAACAGAAGATCGAATGTTATGGCCGGACGGGCGTGTCCCAGATGTGCCTCCCCATAAACTGTAGGACCACACACGTACATGCCTACCCTGCCGGGGTTGATAGGTGTAAATACCTCCTTCTGATGACTTTCTGTATTAGTAAGTCTGAATACTCTCATATAATTTCCAATTTATTTAGAAGCTGTCACAAAAATTCACCATAAAAATTTCGCAACCATTTCAAAACAACGTCTTGTTCTATATTTGCAGATGTTTTTTGACGCTTACCAAATTTTTAAGTATAGCCTTCAAATATACAAATTTTATTGCTATCTTCGCGCCGTGATTTTGAGCGGAAAAGAATTATCGGATAATATCAAGGCTCAACTTGCCCAGCAAGTGGCCACCTTCCCGGCCAAATATGGTAGAGTACCTCATTTGGCAGTGGTCTTGGTAGGAGATGATCCGGCAAGCGCCACTTATGTCAGAAGCAAAGGTAAAGCGTGCGAGAAGATTGGCATACAGAACACTACCATACATCTTCCTGCGGAGACATCGGAAGAGGCTTTATTAGAACAGATAAGACTTTTGAATGAGGATGAAGGAGTAGATGGAATATTGGTGCAATTACCTCTTCCTGAGCACATTGACGAACTGAAAGCTCTCTATGCGATAGCGCGGGAGAAAGATGTGGACGGGTTTCATCCGGAAAACGTGGCGGCGCTTTGGAGAAGGCGTACCGAACCGGAACCTAATCCGCAATACTGCGTGCCTTGTACACCGCGCGGAATCATTAGGCTCCTAAAAGCCGCTAATGTGGAAATCGCAGGGAAAAGAGCCGTAGTGGTAGGCCGAAGTAATATAGTCGGTCTTCCGGTAGCTAAACTTCTGCTGAATGAAAATGCGACTGTAACCATTTGTCATTCACACACTCAAAATCTCGGGGACATCACCAGAGACGCCGAAATTCTGGTAGTGGCGGTAGGACAGGCGAAGTTGATAAAAGCTGACATGGTGCGCGAGGGGGCCGTAGTGATAGATGTGGGGATAGACCACGTAGATGGGAAGTTGTGCGGCGATGTGGACTTTGAAAATGTGAAAGATAAGGCGAGTGTCATAACGCCGGTCCCCGGAGGAGTCGGACCTATGACGATATGTTCTCTGATGGAGAATACGATAGACTGCTTTATCAACAGACAATAATATCGGGATGTAGCGCAGTTGGTAGCGCACTACGTTCGGGACGTAGGGGTCGGGCGTTCGAGTCGCCTCATCCCGACCATTTCAAAAGCAGGAGGTTACGAATTTTCGTGGCCTCCTGCTTATTTTTATGCAAATTCACTTTTTTAGTTTAAATTTGCATAGAATAATCACAACAATATGATTCAGCGTGAATTACAATCAAAAATAGAGGAACTTTCCGGAAAATTCCCGTTGAATTATTGTGGATTAAAGGCAAATGGCGGCGGCACCAAGTATCCCGCTCTCTTCACATTCAGCTTGAAGTAATTGAATCTTCTCCACTGACTTGGGAAAGGAAAAGTCACGCAGCGCCCTTTTCATACTTCTCTCAAATAAACTAAAAGATTTTGCGATTGACCCTCCGAAAACAACAGCCTGCGGATCAACCGCATACATGATTATCTTAACCAAATTCCCAAGATGCACGCCATACTCATCAAAAGCACTTAGCGCCGCTACATCTCCATTCTGCGCCCTCTGCGACAACTGAGCACCACTCATTCCAAACCGATTGATAAAGAACCTGCTTGCACAATAATCCTCTAAAATAGAATCTTTATATGGCATCATTCCGAACTCCCCCGAACCACAATTGGCATCCGTCATCAGTTTTCCACCAGTAATTATACCTCCACCCACGCCAGTTCCAAGAGTTATACCTACAAAATTTTCAAACAGAGAGCCCCTGCCAAAACGCCTTTCGGCGAGAGTGAAACAATTGGCATCATTGTCCACATAGACCGGAAGAGAAAACTCCCTTTCGAGAATGAATTTCAAAGGGACCCTGTCCCAGCCGCGAATATTACTGAACTCATAAGCGACGCCCTCCCTTCTATCTACAACACTGGGGACTCCAAGCCCTATAGCGCTGC
Organism: Firmicutes bacterium TM09-10; assembly: GCA_963650755.1. Taxonomy (GTDB): domain Bacteria; phylum Bacteroidota; class Bacteroidia; order Bacteroidales; family UBA932; genus Cryptobacteroides. Next base: position 56,277 of record CAVJMH010000001.1, read on the forward strand.
ATTCCGTAGGATTCAGCTCTCTTACTACACGCTTTAGCACTCCAAGCGTCGTATCTCCACCGTCAGAAGCCATTGTGGGATACGAAACTATCCTTTCGATATGTCCGTCCGCCACTACTCCGCCTTTTATGTTCGTGGCACCCAAATCTATTCCAATTATCCTACTGAACATCATTCAAATTCCAGCCTTCAAGTTCGAAATTCACCTCGCCGCCATAATGCGGAATTCTAACCTGCACTTTACGAATTTCTTTTGGAGACAGAGATACAAAATTATCCTCCCAATAAGATGGAATTATCAATTCTCCATCCTTATCCTTCACAGAAAGACGCAGGAAAAACGCCACTACGGATGATTTATTGGCAAGTTCAACTTCATAAACATCCTTCCCCTTTTTCTTAAACGTATAATCCACGTCAGCCTTAGGTATAGATGAAAGCAAACTGTAATCGGCGCACTGTTTTAAAGGAGTTCGTATCCAATTATATTGTTCCCAATTAGTTATATCTTCCTTTGAAGAAAGGGCATAGAAATTACTCTGAGCGGTCCTGCCTTTATTGTCAAATAGTCTTAAGAACAAGAATGACACTCCTTCTTCCTCGGGTATCTGCTCAAGGCGAAGTACAGAATCAGCGTCAAGACTTACATCGGTATCTCCCCTCGACAAAAGGGTGCCATCCATAGAATACAGTTCATAAGTCACCTTCCCCGAAAAAGAAGAGCCTTCATCACAGACAGCATAGATACATCTATCCTTATAATTAAATACCACCTGATGAGGTGAACAAGCCTTTTTTACGGAATAATAACTTGCCAAAGGCGTCAAATACCAGTCATATAACTGCCAATATAATGACGGCCATGCCGAATTGAGCATCCATTGAATCACCCCTGTCGTCGAAGGACGAGCAACTCTGAAGCCCTCGAACATCGCACGCGTGCCATCGTAATCAAGATGATGAGCCTTTTTCAAAAAGTCATCAAGATTAACATAGGCACCATATCTCTGATTTACAATGTCTTTCAAAACATCTAAAGAATTCATGGCTTCTGTCGCAGTAGTGCAGTGCCTGTCATACGCATCCCCGATGGGCCACTGCTCCTCCTTAGGAATCATCTTCTCAATGCTTTCTCTCATAGGCATTTGAGCCCCTATCCCAGTCTCAGTATTAAATCCTATCGCCCCTCCTGGAGCTTCCTTACTATACCAATAAGAAGGTGCCTGATAATCATACGGACCGACCATCTTCATACCGGTAGGGCCTGAAACTTCGCTCACAAGAGCCTTTGCCGCTCCGATATATGGTCTGGAAGCATCAACTTCCGCAAGAACTGACATATATTTCTTTTCAAGTTCCGGACGGGGAAGCATATCGCTGCCTACAAGCCACGCAATGACAGACGGATGATTTCTCAACCAAAGTACCTGATCTCGAAGTGATTCTGCCATCAGATTCATATCCTCCTCCCTCTTAATGCATCCGAAAGCATCATTAGGGATGCCGGTATATACTTCCCATTCCCAGAAACAGCTCCATCCCACCAAAGCAAACAAGCCTAAACGATCACACAAATCATAAAGATTCTGAGACGTTCCCCATATATTCTCGAAACGCACTGCATTGAGATTCATATCCTTCACGTAAGAGAGTTCTATCTCGTTACGTGCGTCAGTATTGCGCAGATAAATATCGTCCGTCCATCCCGCTCCCTTTATCAAGACCTTTCTACCGTTCAGCATAAATCCGCGATGCCCCTTTGGGGTAAAATAGCTGTCTATCTGACGAATTCCAAAATCAATCTGCCTGGCATCAGATACCTTTCCGTCAATTTTGAATTCTACAGACATGGTATGCATAGCAGGTTCACCCATATTATGGCACCACCACAGTTTAGGATTCTTCACAGCCAACATCTTTGCTACGGAATCGTCTATCATGATTTTCCTACTCTCCAATGGCGCTAAAAGAACTTTCGAAGAAAAACGCTTTCCTCCCATCTTTAAGACAAGTTCCCCTGAGACCTCTTTAGTAGAATTATTTTCCAAAAGGGCCTCAACGCTTAACCACGCCTTTTTTAACGAAGCAGTATCCACCTTAGACCTCACGACAGGATTGAGCACACTCACTTCGCGAGAAAATCTTAGCCGTACAGGACGGAAAATGCCCATGCTTTCATCTTCCGGACGAGGATTCCAATCTGCAAAACCGATATTAAATTCCCCCACTTTCGCCGGAAAAACCTCAACGCGTAAGACATTGTCTTTCGAGAGTAACTCAGTTACATTAAAACGGAATTGTCGATATGGTCCATAAACACTTTCCTTGTCGGCAACCAACTTTCCGTTTAGCCAAATATTGGCCCTGTAACTAATACCATCAAACTCAAGAAAAACGTTCTCACGCTCATCCATTTCAGAAAGTGAAAACTGTTTCTCATATACCCATGACGAAGAAAAATCGGCGTTATACCCCAGTGCGCCACGAACAGTCGACGGCACGCCAACTTGATGCCAAGGCTCGTCCAAATGTTTGCTTGACTGTAACTTCCAGCCTTCAGAGAGGCACAAGTCCTGGCCTTGTGCAAAAGTGCATTGGAACGCAAAAAATGTCAAAAAGAAAACCAATAATCTATTTCTCATCGTCATAAGGAGTATAATTCATATTATCCAGTTCCAACTCATAGGCATACAAAGGTGCCTGAATGGATGTAGGTCTGTTTTTTACCGGTTTAAGTTTACTGTAATAGTAATTGAACGAAAGGGACATCGGGACATTGACGTCATCATTATACTTTTCCATTAAAATGGTCTTCTGCGCATCAGAGCTTCGTCGCAACCACCACTCTATCTTATCTGAAGTCCAATCTATGCCGTATTCATAGAATTTGGAATTAGCATTGAAATCATCAGGACTTATTATGGTTTCTTCTTCCCCATAAAGTAGATAAATAGAATTCGGCTCCGAAAGACGAACCTCCACGGACAGGGACGTCTGCTCTCCAACAAGATTCATCGAAGCGCACACTCCCAAATCAGGCTGCGACAGTATAGTATTCGGCACACGAAAACGCACGCTGTAACTTCCATACCAGCATTTGTCTTCGGAACAAACGGCAGGTCCTCGCTTTATACCAGCAGCATCGGAAGGATCAATTCTAAGAAGCATTACCTTACTCTTTCTCTCGCTTATGGACGGAAAGGCTGGATAATAACGAAAATCGTCTCTACCAGTTCGCACGTTGCATTTCAAAAGCGAGGACATCTGCCCGGTAAAATCCTCATTGATAGGCCCGCTTAAAACTACAGGCACATCAGGGGCCGGCGGCGTCGGGTCAGGATTCACCACCTCTGCCGAATGTCTGCAAGAGGAGAAGAGAATCAAGCATAATACTACTAACGAAGCCGACTTCATCTTACCAATTATTTTGTTTGCGCCATTCCACATTCAATTCATCGAATGGTTCATACTTCATCCAATCTATCTCCAAAGAATAAGGATAAGCAGGCTTCTCCACTGAAAGAGGATTGGTATCAACAGGCCAATTATTAGTGTGCCAATAATTTAGCAGATACGTTGTAGGGGACTGCGGAATACCGGAAAAGTTAGGGGTCTTGCCCCTATAGTCCCATAAGACAATTTTTTCTCCCGTCTCAGGATGTTCTATCCACCATGTAAGCCTGTCCGGATACCAGTCAAAACCATAAACATAAAATCGCTTTGACGCATTATAATCCTCTATGGCAGTTATTTTCCTTGGCGAAGTCGAAGCATCATCCGTGAAATTATGATCCACATTTCCGTCATGGGCAGAACGATAAGTCGTGTAAAGGATATTTCCCTTGGCCAAATTTATAGTCCTTCCTATTCGCTGATTACAGTCGGGGCCAGTCCATGTCCCTATATATATCAATTCAGGATCTGCAATTAACCATTCAAAATCTATCTCACTAAGCCCCCAGTTTTCATCCAACCTGTAAGTAAAGTAACCTACAACAGAACCCACATTCGGCTGTACCTTCTTTATGTCCGGAACTCTAATTCGAGCAGAATATGTACCGAAATGTGTTCTTCGAGATGTCGCTATCTCGGGACCGCGTCCGGCACCTGCAGGATCATCTGGACTTATGCGCATTATGAGCACATCTGTATTTTTTTCAGAAAAAGAAGGTACACCGCAACTATAGCGAAACGAACTGCCGCTGAATTCAAAGAACGACGATGTCGAAGATGAAAAATCCTCTTTAAATGCACGCATGAAGCGGCTATCCTCATCCACAACCGATTGCGCTCCGAGACTTACGGACAGCGACAAGGCAGACGAAAGAAAAATTGTCTTTATATTCATATTACTATTTTAACGCTGAAACTATCGAAATACATATCTCTTCCCGGGCCAAAAGTAAGACCCCAGACATTACGATAATCCATATAGAAATATAATGTACCTGTCTCTTCGACAGTATATTCCACGTAAGGAGTCTGCCCGTCCCCGCTATAGCCAAGTTCCATTTCTTCATTAGCCTTAAGCCAATTCTCATTTCCGGCAAAATTACCATCATAAGCAGGAATGGATACACCTTCTGCGTTCCAATAATTATACATCTCTATAACCGCCGTACCATCTTTAGCACCACCCGCAGTAGGCTCATCCTTTGAAAAACCAAACCAGAGAAGTCCGTCATCATTATTGTTTTCGCCCCACTTCATCTCAGCAGACACGCGAAGCACATCTCCAGCCTCGACCTCTATAGCCTGGTACATGCAGAAATTATTGGCAAAATCGTGAGCCTGATTCTCAGAAGAAAGTTTTAGACATCCACCTTCTCCTCCTGAAGGCTTATCGTCCGTATATCCGAATGTAGGAGTCCAACAGTAAGTTCCTTCATCTCCGACATAATCGTATTCTCCGGCCTCGTCCGCTACATCAGCCCATATCGGAGCTATCGTCCAGTACTGCTCATCGCCCTCGTTCATCTGTCCTCCTTTAAGAAGTTCAGTCTTCGCTTCAAGTTCCAGTTCTACAGAATACGTATCCGTAAGGCCTGTCTCTCCCTTTACGACAGCTTTTACCTGATATTTACCGAAATCCGGGAATTCATGGTTTAACTTAAACTCCGTTCCGTTCTGCTCATCGCCGAAATCCCAAGAAATAGAAGCGGCATTCTGCGAAGACGTAGCATCAAAACTGACTATTTTTCCATACTTTCCTGACTTTCCGTCTAAAACCGTATATGTAAAATATGCCTTTACAACCCCCACAACGGTAACCTTCTGCTCTTTTTTATCTATACCGCCATCTGGATTGGCAGCAGTCAACTTAACCGTGTACTCTCCGGAAGAAAGATAAGCATGTGTCGGTGACACCTCCTTTGAAGTCTCACCATCGCCAAAATCCCATTTGTAAGAAGTTGCACCCTCAGACTTGTTTGTGAACACTACATTCAGACCGTCTGCAGCAAATGTAAAATCGGCAGTAACCTTGCTTGTTTCCTCATCCTTTGTTTTATCATCAGAAGGATTGTCGGACTTGGTGCAAGACACCAGGCCAATGGCAACACATAGTATTGCCCATAATTTCAAGTTAGTTTTCATCTGTTTGAATTAATTTATGTGTTGTTAATATATTGGAAATAAATCTCTTATTTCGCTTTCCGGCAAATTCTCGGCTATATCGTCCCAATAAGCGCTGTTAAGGTCAAGAACTATCACCACCTTCGTATTTTCCTCCGCCAAAGAATACTCCGTAGGGTCGCTTATCTCCAATCCCAAAACAAGCATCTTATACCTCCCGGAATCATATAAAGACATCGAAGACAACTCCTTCATATTGACGCCTATATAACACGTCCCACTGTTCTTCCCTTTATCGACAGTTATATGCGCAGGGATGTCGCAAAGAGAGAGAGGGAGCTGCATGGCATCGACAGATTTGTCCGCATATTCAGACAATTTCTTTTCCGTCTGCTCCTCCGATACCTTCAGACAGACACTGAATCCCTTTGCATCAGCAATGGCACCTGAGCGTATTACACCGAGAGCGATTTCAAGCTTACCGCTTTTTTCATCGTATCTGCAAGTATATATAGAGTTCTGGCCAAAAGGGCCGTTAGGTATAGGATAGGAATTATCCAATCCTGTAACCGTCGCCTGCGGTATGTATATCAAAGGAAAACCATAGTCCATGTCCGCGTCACTCTCCTGACAAGAAAAGGACAAGAACATTAAGATCATCCCCACAAAAATACATTTAACTAATTTATTCATAATATAATGGATTTTGGGCCAATGTTCCATTGGCATTAGAAATCTCTTCTCTGCTAAACGGCAGATAGTACTGTTTTTCTTCGAAAGTTCTCGTCTGCACTGTAGTAGGGGAATAGACATAACCGCCAAGATTATTCTTCTTTATCACCATTCCCTTTATAGGTTTATTCAATACGGAAGCGGCATCCTTCCATCGGATTAAATCCCAATAACGATGGTCTTCAAATGCCAATTCCACCCTCCGTTCAGCCTTTATGGCATTTCGAAAGTCGGCCTTTGATGCGGCTACGACCTCCGGAAGCAGCGTGCTCGCGCTATTACGAACCTCCATTAAAGCCTCCCTTGCGGTCATTCCATATCCTTTCGGATCGGCATCCGGGCCGTAAGCCTCATTCATGGCTTCAGCGTAATTGAGCAAAACCTCTGCATAACGATATGACACCCAGATATGATCTGTCATGCCTCCTTCTATCAGATTCAAGTTCGAAGCTAAAAACTTCTTAAGATAATATCCTGTCTTACTGGCACCTTTAGCCTTTTGAGAGAATTGGCCTGCGGGACTCTGATCAAAATCATTCACCCCATTCCAAGACGATCCGTTATATACAACGGTCGCAGCCATTCGAGGGTCTCTGTTCTCATAAGGGTTAATCGTCTGCTTTCCTATGTATTCGTAAGCATCCACAAGATTTTGAGAAGGGCAGACGCCACTATTCCCGCCTCTCGTGCCTACCGGATAATTTTTAACTTCCAATTCATTACTGGCAGCCTGACGGATAAGAAAAATCGATTCCACGTCTTTCGTGGCATTATTCCCTTGAAAATAAGACGCATAATTTCTATTTGCCGGCATATGCCAACTCGGATATGTCTTCGCATCCTCACCAAAGCCAAACCCGCGTTCAAAAATGACCTTTCGCAGATTGATTACATCCGCGGCCGCTGCAGCCGCTCTTTCCCACTTTGTCTGCACATTTTCCGAGTTATTTCGGGGGCTCGCCGCATAAAGCAGGACACGAGCCTTAATGGCGAGAGCCGATGTCTTGTCAAAACGGCCCACATTGTCTCTGAAATTCCAATTTTGGACATCCGCTATCTCATTATCCTCAGTTACAGGCAAAGCCACACGCCAGTCCAAATTAACCTTGTCTGCATTATCGTCAATCAACTTTACGATATGCTCGACCACTTCGTCGTATGTGGCTACAGTCATAGTCGGATTACTAACGTCATCTCCTATAATAGGCACGCCGCCATACATCTTGCTAAGCTCCGCATAATAATATGCCTCCGCTATTCTGGCCTCGGCGCGTTGCCATTCCAGATTGATGACATCGCGCTTATATGCCTTAGGCTTATCCGTGCTGTATATAGTTCCGTCAGAATTATACACGGTGGAAGTATCCCTATTCTGCGCCAGCAATTTTTCTCCATCGCGAGCGTAGTCCAAAAAGAAATGAGCTGCCCTGATACCTTCATAATATTTATCATAAAGATATGACAGAGGATTCCTTTCCGGAGAAATTATGCCCTTATTGAATACCGACACGTCTGAAACCTCGGCAGCCTGCATGGCCTCATCTGAAGCAGTGGCAAACAGATTATCGTCTATCACAGAAAATCCGGACTGCATAGGGGTATAATACGCCGCCGCAAAATTATTTAGCGTAGATGCTCTTGTTCGAAGACGATCCATCGTATCATACACATCTTGACGAGTATCTAAAAAATCCGAGCACCCGGCGGTGATAACACAGCCAAAGACTAACAAAACAACTGATTTTATTTGTGCATTCATAACTGATTTCTCCTACTTAAAAGTTACTTGAATACCCAGACTTACTGAACGACCTTGAGGGTAACTGTAATTCAATGTCTCCGGATCCATCTTACAATTCTTAAGCAAATCGCTGAACGTAAGCAGATTATATCCTCGCAAGAAAACCCTGCATGAACTGAAGTTATAGCCTATTTCCAGATTTTTAAGCCTCAAGTAATTATTGTTTCTTATCCAGAAAGAACTTGCCGTATAATTATTCTCGTTAGTGGAAGTCGAAAGCCTTGGATATGTAGCTGTCTGACGGCTATCAAGTTTAGCTTCAGGATAATATACCCAAGCTCCTTTTACCCACGGGAAAGCATTTCCGTAATTTTCAAATGCACGCCACTGAGAATAATTCAACAAGTTTACAGAAGAGCCGGCAGCTCCAGTAAAAAGCACAGACATATCCAATGGACCATACTTCAAGTCTGCACCGAAACTAAATGATACACAAGGATATTCAGGATTTCCTATCTTTACAAAATCCGTCTCGTCTATTACTCCGTCCCCATCCTGGTCCTTATATTTCAGATCTCCCGGTTGAACAGAGCCGAAAAGAGGAACGCTTTGCCCCGGATTCAATTCTCCGTCAAGATCAAAATCGGACAAGGTATAAAAGCCCACACATTCCAATCCCATTTGAGAGCCGTAAGGCAGACCAGTCTGAGCATTATATGGATAACGCACTCCCACTTCCCCCATTTCCAAAACCTTATTACGGGCATACATCAAAGCGGCGAACAGTGAATAAGACAATTTCCCTGCACTTGAAGAATATGCAAGATTTACCTCCGCCCCATAATTTACCATCCTACCAATATTAGAATAATAGATATCTTCTCCGAAACAAGACATCCTGCTCTTATCAAGAGTAAGAATATCCGTTCTGTTATCTACAAAAAGATCTGCGCTAACGCTCAACTTTTGCCACAAAACGGCATCTGTTCCTACATTGGCCTTCAGACTCTTCTCGGGATGAACAGATGGGTTACTCCGGAAAAGAGGCTTGAGGCCACTTGTCCCCTCGCCATAATTCGGGCCCATTCCCGTAACGAAACCGCCGGCCCATCCATAATACTGCTGATATAAATACCGTCCGTCCGTAAGAAAACCATCTATCCCGACATAACTTTGTGAAGCACCGCTTGTCCCCACAGAAGTTCTTAATTTAAAAGCATCTGAAGCCCTCCACGCAAGCGAAATACTGGGATAAAATCCATACCTGTAGTTCGAATCATAAGCATCACTTCCGAAATACGAAAATGCAAGTGAAGCCTCATAACGGCCGTCATACGAATAATCAAAACGACCGCTGTAGTTAACATAACGATACTTCCAATTATAAAATTCAGAACCATCTCCATTAAAATCTGAAAGATGAGCATTTATTACGGCTCCAAATTGATTCGTATCTATCGTCCCGTTCCAACCTAAGTTCACGAGCCCCTGTATCCACCTTTCTTTTCCAGAGGACCAGTAAGCACTTGAACGCAGATATGATGACACATCGGCTGTCTGGGCAACGCCTCCATAATATCTGGCATAAGTTCTGGTTTTGGCCATATTTCCTATGGTCTTCGAATAAAAAGACAGACCTTCCTCCAGATAAAGACCTTTCAAAAGAGCCGAAAGATCTTCCCTGAATATAAAATTCGCCTGAAGCAGCTTAGTTCTACTCGTTGTACGACCAACGCCCTTCAGGGAAGCTACAGGATTATCGGGATATATCGCAGTCCCGGAATAATTACTTATAGGGTCAGTGGACAACTCGTCATATATAGGGTAAATATTTGACGGGTAACGCATAACATTCTCGAAAAGAGAATAGACACTATAATTTGGACGGCTTCTGTCTTCCAGTCTTCCGCCAATATTCACACTCGCCGTAAGGACATCATTAATGCGCATCTCCAAGTTAGTACGAAGGCCATATTTGTCAAATCCCAAATTCGATGTTCTGTCCGTATCGGATACATTAAGAAATCCTTTTTGGGAAGCATAGTCAAGAATCACATTATATTTGGCGAAATTTGAACCTCCACGAAAAGAAAGTGAAGAATCATAATATTGTCCCGATTTCTTCACAACCTCGTCGTACCAGTTGACATTCACTCCTCCGTTCTTATATTCGGCAAGCTGCTCATAGTCATAGAACATATCCCACTCTCGACCATTATCATTGCTATACGCCTGGTTATAAAGATTGGCATAATCATAAGAGGATACAGGCTTGGCGACATTTATCGGAGTCTGCACGCCGCCGCTCGCTCTAAAACTAATGACTGGCGCTCCTATATTACCCTTTTTCGTAGTTATGTATATTACCCCGTCAGCTCCGTTCATTCCATAGACGGACAAGGCCGACGCATCCCTTAAGACCTTAATTGATTCTATCTCCTCAGGGTCAAGATAATTCACATAGTCGCTCTGAACTTCGAAACCGTCCACATAGAACTTTACTGTGTTAGTGGAAGTCCCTTCTGCATAAGACGCCAGACCTCTTACTAATATGCGTGGGGTTCCGCTCCCGGGAATTGCGTCATTATCTATTATGATCGCGCCCGGCAACCTCCCGGCAAGGCCTTCCAGATAATTATTCAAATCCTGAGCATCGGCTTGAAAATTAGCCGATAATACAGCTAAACTTAAACAAGCTATAATATATTTTCTCATTTTGTCTCTCATTTTACCCGTTAATACCCTGGATTCTGTGCTATGATTCCCTTATTGACCTCGTCTTGACGGAACGGTTCAAGAAACCACTTTGGATGCCAATAACCTGTATAAGAATATGCGTCCCAATATGAAACCAATGCGGACATGGTATTGTCTGACCCAGTGCGCAAAAAAGAAATCTCCGTCATATCTCCACCAAGAATTGAAGTCCCTATATCCGGATGCTTCCAGTGCTTGACATCATAATATCTGTGATTCTCCTCAAAATATTCAAGGGCTTTCTCCCTTACTATCAATTCTCTAACCTCACTTTGAGTACCCCCGCTTACCAGCGGTATGCCGGCTCTGCCACGAATTATATTCAAATAACGCAGGGCATTGTCCGTCTGTCCAAGTTCATTATAACACTCCGCGGCGTGCAGATAATTTTCAGCCAAGCGGAACAAAGGGAATTCCAACCACCTTCGAGCCCCGGCTCCATAATAAAATTTAGTAGGGACACCTATCGAACGACCCTCTGTAGCCCGTGCCATAGAAGCCGCCATTTCAGTACTTTCCGTAAAACTGCCCATATACCAGATTCCCTCATTCCAATTAGCATCCCCATCATTTGACCTGCCGAATTTTCCTGGCACACAAATATCCACTCTAAAACGAGCTTCAATCTTATCGATATTCGCAGCAAAGTCAGATATAGGACGAGGTTCCGCCTCCCCTACCTTAGGCCAATCGATTTCATCCCCATTACGGTCGCGATACAGACGCACGAAATTAGTGAGGACTCCCCTCTGAGAACGTTCTCCGGCTTCGACGTATCCGGAAAAATTATATCCTTCGGTCATATTATTATAGACCTGTTGATCGCTTTCAATTTTGAATGCCAATATAGTTTCAGGGCCGTTCAATTCAGAAACTCCTCGTCCATAATCACTGATAGCCTGCTCAAAATCATTCACATTTCCTTCACCGGCCGTATAAATGAGCTGCTTACCGTTCTGTTTACCCCACTCGATGACATCAAGATTGGCCCGAAGAGCCTGCTGATACCTGTTCTGGTCATAAGAGCCAAGCCAAATCAGTTCCTGCTGAGTTTCCGGATATTTGAGCCCATATTCCAATGTATATGGCTTCTGGGAATTGAATAACGGACGAGCGGCAAAAGTGAGTAGCCTTGCCTTCATAGCCAGAACGGCACCTCGGGTTATGCGACCCTCCCACTTGTGTCCACTTCCGGCCTCTATATCAGTCCACGTATCAGGAAGCCGCTCAAGCGCAAGAGACATCAATTCCAAAGCATAATCCAAGGTCTGCTGCGCCGTGGCACGAGGAAAATCAATGTCGTCTGTCATACTGTTAGCCTGACGCACTATAGGTACTCCGCCCCAACGGATAAACATCCCCATATACCTGTATGACATCAAAGCATAAGCTTCTCCCTTCATATATTCTTTCATTTGAGTGCTTATCTCCTCGTCGGAAACACTGTCTATATTCTCGATAATGAGCCAGCATGCCCTTATCACCTGCCAATTTTCATCAAAATCCGCAGGAGAACCTTGATATTGGCCGGAAGCATCCAGATTAGTTGACGGACCATTTACCACAAGATTGTATCCGGCATGCCAACTGTACCCACGCGTCAGTTCTCCTGACAAACTGGCCAAAGTTCCATGATTTATACCCCAGCCTTCTGGAAGCCCTTCGCGAAGACCTCTGTGATATGCACGCCACAACATGCCCTCAGTATCTTTCCTGTTGGAAAAAACATCCTCCTTGTAAACGCTTCCTGTCACTTCTGGCATTTCAAGAAAATAATCGCAGGAATTTACACTGACAAGAAGTGCACAAAGCGACAGCCTTAAAATATTCTTGTTCATAAGTGCTTAAAATTGAATGTTAATACCGATGTTGGTAGTCCTTGTAAGAGGAAATACATAAGAGATGTTCCCCTCCGTACTGCCCAGACTATCCTTTGTCTCAGGATCTATCCCATATTGGCTCATCATGTCGAACAGTGTGAGAATGTTATTGGCATTAAAATAAAGCCTGAGGGAAGAAATTCCTGCCTTCCTCAAAAATGCGGACCCTTCCTGGAACGTATAGCCTATTTCTATATTCTTAATTCTCAAATGGTCGCTTGACAACGCCCAGAGTTCACTCTTAGGCCCGAAATCGTAGTGACTTTGGTCGGCGTCAAATACCGCACGAGGATAAGTTATTTTCTCCCCTGCAGCATAACGCTCTGCTGTCCATCTGTTTTCGTATTGCCATCTGAAAGCGTTTCCCGCCCTCTTGAAGAAAGGACTCGTAATTCTGGATATGTAATACGAACCCATAGCAGAACCGGAAAGCACTACCTTTGCATCAAAGCCTTTATAATTGAAGCCTATTTTGCCGCCAAACTGCATTAAAGGACGATTTGGGTACCCGATTGGAGCCATATCCTTATTATTGATAAGACCATCTCCGTTCAAGTCCAGATATTTTATATCTCCGAGAGTAACTGCATTGGCAGAATCCTGAAAATAAGGACGGTTATTCAACTCCTCCAAAGTGTTATAGAAGCCATCCACCTTATAACCATAATATTGGCCTATGCTGTGTCCCGTCTGATTCATCCACGGATATGGATTGGGAGCCTCCGCCATATAAACGATAGTGTTCTTCGCATAGGTTACATTTCCTTCTATATAATACCCCCAGTCGCTAAACTTATCTGACCAACCAAGAACGAGTTCGAAACCTTTGTTGCTCACCTTACCGACATTTACCGGAGCCGTATCCCACGAAGGAACACCGAATGTGGTCGGGATAACTCCGAGTGTCGTAAGAATATCTCTTCTATTTTCCTTAAAGTAATCACCGGTAAAATACAATCTGTCGCTTGCAAATTTCGCCTCTATTCCTGCGCTTATCTTTTCTGATTTTTCCCATGTTACGTCAGGATTTCCAAGCGTACCCTCCGCCGAGCCGTAATAAATAGGGTTATATGTCCCCGTACTGTTACCGAACTGATAATAATTGCTTTGCAAAGATCCGGAAGAAGTAGTGCTGGTAAAGCTGCCTGGACCCATATTGACGGAATACGTACCTGGAAGATACAGATAGCGTCGACCGCCTATCTGGTCGTTGCCGACAAGACCATAACTTGCCCTGACTTTCAAAAACGAAAGAACAGTATTTTTCTTATACCAGGGTTCATTGGAAATGACATAACCGACCGATGCCGCAGGGAAAAATCCGAATCGATGACCTTTGGCGAAATTTTCCGTTCCGTTATAGGCAAAATTCATCTCCAGCATATACCTGGTGTCATAATCATACGTGAGACGAGCCGAAGTTCCGATAAGTCCGCTCGGAGTATTGAAATCATCATCCGGCATAGTGTATTTTGTGGCTCTGCCTAACAATAAAGCTCCTATGTTATGCTTTCCGAAATTACCTTGATAATTCAACGTGGCATCCGCATAAAAATCTCTCATTCCTCCCCACGAACCCGCAGAATAACTATCCGAGCCTGTCTCTCCCCCGAAATATTCCAGTTCGTTAGGATTAGTCAGGCTTCTTCTAACAGTATATGACGGTATGGCATAAGACTGTACAACGACCTTACTATAATTCTCTTGATACCGCATACTCGTTTGAAAGTCAAGGCCTTTCAATAAATACGACATATCGTGGCGCAGTCGTAAAGATATATCCGCACGAGTACTTGTAGTCGTCCCCACGGATTGGCTCAACAGCGAAGGCAACCATCCTCCTGTCATCTCATTTGCAGTTCTCCTGCGTAAAGCGTCCTGCACGGAATTCTGAGGATAATCGAAATCGGAAATGAGTTTGCCATCCGAAATCATACTTCTGTTAGTAAACGGATTTCCCTCATATATAATCTGCATTATCCCACTATACCTGCTATAAAGGCTTCCTACTCCGGGACCGGAATTTGAACTGAATTGTCCGCTGGTATTAACCGAAAGTGTGGTGTGATCAAATATGTCAAAATCCATATTCGCACGAACGTTATACCTCTGATAACGGGAACCTGTCTGAACACCGAAGTAATTGGCATTCTGCATTATGGACTGCTGATCAAAGTAATTCAGCGAAACATAGTACTTCACCCTTTCTGCTCCTCCGGAGACGCTGATATTTGCCTGCCACTGAGGTGCGACCCTGCTATAAAGTTCCGAATAAGCGTCAGAAGAGCCATAATATAAAGCCGGACTATTCAGCAATTCCTGTTTTTGAGCCGCAGTCAAAGGCATCGCCTCTATCTCAGCAGGCGTAAAATCTCTGTTATTCTTAAACTTCCACAAATCATCTTCCGTAAACAGATAATTTCTTAGCGGAGTACTGCCATATCCCGCCACCTCATTTTCTATCGCCTCATTACGGAAAAGCGCATATTCATAAGAAGAAAGCCCCTTTTGAAGATTTGTAGCAGCCGTAAGTCCGAAATTACCCGAAAAACTAACCTTTGGAGCACCTTCAGAGCCACGCCGTGTAGTAATGATTATCACACCGTTAGCGGCGCGAATACCATAGACGGCCGTTGACGAAGCATCCTTCAGGACACTTATTCCCAAAATATCTCCTGGATTTAACGAATTCAAAATGCTCATCGCTTGATTCGACGGCTGTTCTATACCGTCAATAACGATAAGCGGGGCTGTATTACCATTATAAGAGGAGATACCGCGAATCGCGATGTCAGCCGCATCCTGTCCAGGCTCTCCGCTGGCCGTAACGGCACTAAGACCGGGAGTAATACCCACCAACGCAGACGAAACATTCGCAACAGGGGCAGATAGAAGTTCATCGCCTTTTACAGCCGTGATGGCGCCCGTAACATTAACTCTCTTCTGCGTGGCAAAAGCTGTAACCACCACTTCATCGAGAAACTTCGAATCCTCTTTCATAATGATTCTGAGTCCAACTGAAGAAACTATCTTTACGATATTATCTTCAAAGCCCATACAAGAAACGATGATGGTGTCTCCAAAAACGGTAATCTTAAAGTTTCCGTCCAAATCGGTAATGACCCCCGCTTTTGCGCCCTTTTCCATGACCGCCGCTCCGACGACGGATTGAAGGCTCTCGTCCAGCACCTGTCCTGTAACAATACGGCTCTGTTGTGCAAAAGAAAGAGTCGGGACAGCCAAAAGGGACAGAAGTCCCAACATTGCAATATTCTTGCGAAAAAATAGTTTAATGTTTATCATAAATTTTATGATTAGTCATAATGTGGCAATGCAAAATTCTATATTTATTTACGAACACTCCATTGGCTTTTATCTATAAAAAGTCTATTTTTGTCTAAAAAGCAATACAAGTAATGAAAAAATATCTATTGGCATCCATTTTCGTCTTGAACTTTATACTTTCGTTCGCCGAGAATTATTATGGTAAGAAAATAGGCATAGAGAACGGATTGTCTCAGGCGAGTATCACCAGCATCGCATATAACCGAGACGGGGAGCTATGGATAGGGACTCGTTTCGGACTAAATGAATATAGTAACGGCAGGATTAAAGACTTCACCAAGAAGAATTGCGGAATGCAGGGAAGTTACATCAACGATGTATTCTGCGACTCAGAAAACAGACTTTGGGTATGTAGTGCTAATGGATTTTACCTATTCGACAAACACGGCGGCATATTTAAAAAGATAGCGAACGAGCCGATGAACTGTGTTGCTCAGCATAATGACACACTATTCGTAGGCGGACACAAAGGAATCTTATACTATAATCCTCAAAGCGGGATATTGGAAGGAGAAGAATCTCCTATATGGACAGACATTTTAAGCATCTACTCCTATAGCGACAGTTTGCTTTGCATAGATAGGAAAAATGGGATACGTCTATTAAAAGGATACTCTCACACAAGTATCGATATACAGGAAATAGAGGGGCATACCCTAATGGCATCCTGCTTAGATTCAAATATCCTCTATCTTTCCGTACTGGGAAAAGGCGTTTTCGCATACGATCTGAAAAGCAGAACTCCGAAAGGATATATAAGCAAAAATCTGAAAGAAACTGCCATAGTACTATCCCTTAATAATATAGACGACAATCTATGGCTTGGAACTGACGGAGATGGCGTATATGTCTATAATCCGAAGGATGACTCCATCAACAAATTTGAACACTTATTTTCAACTAACCCAGGAACTGAAATACCTAAAGCCGTAACTGCCATTTTTAAAGACCCGATAGGAAATATCTGGCTTGGCGGTGAACGTTTCGGTCTGATAGGGCTGAAATCATCTCAAATAAGAACTTTTCTGACAAACACAACCATCAACTGCCTCTATATATCAGAAAGTAAAGGAAATACATACATTGGAACAAATGGAGAAGGAATATGGGCATACTCGCAGAAATGTGATCAAAAAATCCAACTTCGGGGGACAGAAGAAATGGAAATAACCACCATAGCAGATTTCGATGATGAACACATTATTCTATGTGCTTACAATAAAGGCTTTTACACGTACAACTGTAAAAATGGTCACATTGAGCCCTTTATAATCATTAACAAAAACACTAACGACCTTGAATGTTTTTATGGGAATTCGCCGGAAATATACCGATTGCAGGACGGAAGGCTCTTGATTTTTGCACGACATAACTACATCTATGACGTAAAAAATCACACTTTCACGAAAATGGAAGACAATCCGGAAGAATACGCCGCCGACCTTAAAGCCGTATATAATACATCTCACAAGACAGATTCCATATACACCTACTCCCAAGAGGGCATATATAATATAGATGTCAAGCAAAACAAAATTAGAAGAGCATTGGCCTATACTCCCGAATTAGGGCACATCAACTGTATCGCATATAATGACAGCAGTTTCGTATTCGGAACGGACTACGGCCTCTATTCGATGAACACCGCAAATTATACCACAGACCTCATACCAACAGAACTATTCCACAGAGTTACAGGCTTAAAATACGCGAAAGACAGAACTTTATGGATTGGCGCAGACAATAGACTGTTCAAATACAACAACGGCATTTTCTCCCCTATAGGAGAGAACAAAGGAGTGGCGGCAAATGAGATTACACAAGGTGCGATAGACCAGGGCGGAGCGATATATCTGTCCGGCTCTAACGGTTTCCTATACCTAAAAAAAGAAGACAAGGACACCCCGGAAGAAGATGATGACAAACTGATTAAACTGCAAGATGTTAATTTGGACGGAAAAAGCGTCAACCTACTTCATAACTCGATTAAGATTCCGCACAATGGGAAAGACTTTACCGTAACCATCTCTCTGTCTCAGTCTGATCCGCTTGAAAGAATCGTTTATAAATACGTCTTAGAAGGCGCATCCTCATACACGACAACCACCTTTGAAGAAAATTTTCAAGTTCCAATCCAAAAATCAGGGACATACCGCCTATATGTATCTTACCTTAAGGACAATGACAATTGGAGCACGCCGCAAGAAATTCTTACCATAAGAAAGGCCGTTCCATGGTATCTGTCCACGGTGTCGCTTATAACATACATTCTGTTAATAATTTGCGCATTGGCCCTTCTTATTTTCCTTCTCAGGAAAAAAATGATAGAAGAGATTAATGAAAGTATGAACAAAAGGGATTTGTCGTTCATGAATAAATTTGAGAACTATCTGAGCGAGCATCTCTATGAAAACGACCTGAATGTAGAACAAATCGCCAGACAAATGGCCATGAGCAGAGCCTCCCTATACATAAAAGTAAAAAAATCATATTCTAAAGGGATAGGAGAATATATAGAAGAAAAGCGAATGGAAGAGGCCCAAAAACTATTGAAAACCACTTCTTTAAGCGTTGCGGAAATCGCAGATCAAATAGGCTACTCCACTCCCCGATATTTCAGTGCGCGCTTTAAGATATGCTGTGGAGTGTCCCCTTTAACCTATCGCAAACGAAATTAAAAATTGTCATAGGTTAAACATTTGACTTACACGATATCAAAGGCCAGCTCTCAAAACGACTACCATTGTGTATTCCACTGCCCACAGTATGAATTAAACAATACTTGTAAAAGAAGAAAAGAATAACTAACTTGGCATCATATTCATTGCACTTACCTTTGAAAAATTCAATAAAATAGGCGCTTGACTTAAGAAGAACTCACTCTTGTTTTAAAAAAAACTATATGACAAAAATCAAAAATTTATTATCCATCCTATTCAGTATCTTTTTATGTTTTTCGTGTGAAAATTTAATAGAAAGCGATGCTGATGCTTTTATAGGAACATACTCTGTCAGCACCATTGAAGAAGTTTCAGTGCCATCTTCCAATTACTATAGAACGTATACAAACACCTATACTCTTATCATCGAAAAGGTATCAACATCAAAAGTTCATGCATACAATTATTTCGATACTTATGGAGAGGTGACTGGAGACAAAGTTTACTTTGAGCCATTCACTTCATCCGCAGGTATGACTACAGTTTTTGGAGCAGGCACATTGTCTGGAAATATTCTTACATGGACTGCAGTATCAACAGGGGAATGGACAAATAACGGAATATCTTATCCAGCCAAAATAACATATACTTTCACCGGTATAAGGCAATAGACTTTCGTAATATCACTACTCGGACATAAGCGAGTATTATCTCTAATAATTCAGCGAAGTTGTAAACACCTTTAGCGGATTGGCAATAATGAAAAGTATGTTTAACGAAAATCAAAACATAGAATACAAAGAATCATGGCGAGACGAGTATCTAAAATGGATATGCGGTTTTGCCAACGCGCAAGGTGGACACATTTACATTGGCGTGAACGACCAGAAACAGGTAATAGGCATTTCTGATGCTAAAAGACTTATGGAAGATATTCCTAACAAGATAGTTAACTATCTCGGCATCGTAACAGACGTTAACCTACTCACAAAAGATAGCAAAGAGTACATCGAAATCGTGATTCCACCAAGTAATGTACCTATAGCATACAAAGGTATCTATCATTACCGCAGCGGAGCTACAAAACAAGAATTAAAAGGTTTAGCGTTGCAAAACTTCATCTTAGGGAAAATGGGCTGGTCTTGGGATGACATGCCCGTGGTGGGGGCCACACTTAATGACATTGACCGCGAGGCTATTGACTACTTCCTACGCAAGGGTATCGAGGTAGGACGAATCTCAGGCGATGCATACACTGCATCTACTGAGGCTGTGCTGAGAAGTCTGAACTTGATAGCAGAGAATGGACAGCTCAAGCAAGCTGCCTTATTACTCTTCGGCAAAAATCCAAAGCATTACTTCGTATCATGCGACTTTCGCATTGGACGCTTCCGAAATAACGAAAGCGACCTAATAACGCAGGATATCGTGGAAGGCAATATTCTACAAATGGTAAACCGCATCATAGAATTGCTACGTTCTAAATATCTCCTTTCTCCGATTCATTACGAAGGGCTGACACGCATTGAGCAACTTGAAATACCCGAAGACGTGCTGCGCGAAACTATTTGTAACGCTATAGTGCATCGCGACTATATGGGTGTTCATACACAAATGAAGGTGTACGACGACTATATCACGCTTTGGAATGACGGAAAACTACCTGAAGGCATCGACCAAGAAAAGCTATTCGCCGAACACGCATCACAACCTCGCAACCGCAACATTGCCAATGCGTTTTATAAGGCTGGCTTCATCGAGACATGGGGACGTGGCATTAACAAGATTCGCCAAGGATTGAAGAATATAGGACTTCCCGATCCAAAAATAGAGAATCATATCAATGGAACACTAATTACCATCTATCGCAAAACAATAGCAAATGTCGGAAACATGTCGGAAACAAATGTCGGAAACATGTCGGAAACAAACTTCACTTACCGTCAAGAGTTTATTCTTTCTGCCATAAAAACAAATCCTTATATTACAGGGAAAGAGCTGTCGGAAACTTTGTCAGTAACGCAACGTACTATAGAACGTGATTTGGCGACACTACAAAAAATTGGTATCATACGTCACGAAGGCAAAGTGAATGCTGGTAAGTGGATAGTGCTTGATAATTACAGTGTATAAACAAAAGCTCCATAGTTACACTAGAAAAAATTCCATGGGTCCATCTATTCCCTTTCAAATTATAACTCACTGATAAACACCACGAAAAATGAACTTGGTCCGGATTATACCATTGCTCGTTAGTGCTCCGTTGCTAATCTCTTCATGCTCCTCAACTCCTGAAATCATCTGGAAAGAAGGAGAACCCCTAAACAGTGGAAACGCCGTCCACACCATCGTCATTAAAAAAGCAAGGTCTCTAAAAAGCAGCGACTGGGCCATCTGGTGCTCTCAAATGCCCATCAGCGTAAAAACTCTGGAAGGGTCAGATGCCCTGTATGAGCCTGTTCAGGCCAATCTTTACCGCATCACTCCCCTTTCTGCCGACGCTACCGGTGATTCTCTAATAATACGTTATGAAAGCGACCCGCTTAAGCGCCACTCCTGGGCTCCTGAAGGATTTTCCCTACAGGAAGGCACATCAGTTAAGAAACTTTCCTGCCGATATGAATTTCTGCCTCTCGAACCTGACGGAGACAAATGGATGGACTACAATCACTCCATCACCGTATCCAAAACATCTCCCTTGGATATAATTCCTTCCATTAAAAACTGCGTCTCCACGACCAGACCCGAAGGATGGTACAGAATATCCATTTCCGGGGGCAAACCTACTATAGAGGCCAATGACCCTGACGGTCAGTTCTATGCGGAAACGACGCTAAAGCGAATAAAAGAAAATCTCCACGGCAAATCCTTTCCGGACACCACAATTGAGGATTGGCCCGATTTTCAATATCGCGGATTCATGCTGGACGTCGCCAGAAATTTCACCACAAAAGCCAATCTTTTCATGCTCATTGACCTGCTTTCCTCATACAAAGTGAATTATCTTCATCTGCATCTTTCTGACGATGAAGGTTGGAGACTTGCCGTGGATGGACTCGAAGAATTAACCGAGATAGGCGCTAGACACTCGCTTTTGACACAGGAAGGAATACAGCCCTCATACGACGGTAATGCTGACCCTCACTCAGACGCGCTCTCCAACGGATACTACACTAAAGAAGACTTCATAGACATACTGCGATACGCATGGGAAAGGCACATAAGGGTAATCCCGGAATTCGATACCCCAGGACATAGCCGCGCTGCCATTAAAGCAATGGCGGTAAGAGCAGAAAAGTTCCACGACCCCACCTTTCTTCTCCAAGACCCTAACGACCATTCCATCTACTGCTCAGCACAAGGATATACGGATAATGTGATGAACGTGGAAATGGAAAGCGTCTATACCTTTATAGAAAAATTATTCGACTACATCATAGAACTTTACGCTCGCGCAGATGTTCCACTAAAAGCCATACACATAGGAGGTGATGAGGTGGCGCGTGGAGCATGGCAAGGCAAAGACCTGCATCAGCAATACCTTAGCAGAGTGGCGGACATAGCGATTAAAAAAAGCGTAAAGATAGCCGGCTGGCAGGAACTTGGCGAATGTACAGACGAGGATGTAGCGGACAAACTTAAAAAGGTCCTTTTCATGACCAATGTCTGGAACACTGCGTGGGCAGGAGGCGCTGAACTTCCGTACATTTTAGCCGATAAAGCTTATCCCGTCGTGCTTTCGAACGTGGACTACACCTATGCGGACCAAGCCTACTCTCCTAACAAAGAGGAGATAGCCCACAGTTGGGCACACTACATCGACGACACTCGCTCGCTCACCATTCCCATTCGCAAACATCCACATATAATAGGCATTCAAGGCCAATTATTTACCGAGACCATACGCAGTTTTGACGACGTGTGCTACGATATGTTTCCTAAGATGCTCGGCGTTTTCGAACGGGCGTGGAACGCTTCCAACGATGTCAACCCTTCACATTTTTATAGCACCGTAGTTTATAATGAAATGCCTCGCTGGGAAATCCTTGGCCTAAGATTTCATATCCCTCAGCCGGGACTTAAGATAGAAAACGGTAACATTAAGACATATTCACTGATTCCAGAAGCCACAGTGGAAGTGACCCAGGACGGGGACTACGTTCACGCACGAGCCCATTATGGGAAACAGCACAGTGTCCACACCACTTGTCTAAAAACCACAAAGTAAACATTCTATGCGATTTCTAAAAATCATCTTAATTTCGAGCGCCGTACTTTTATTCAGCGCATGCAGTTCCAATATAAAAGTCATAAGCTATAACGTAGGAGTCTTCAACAAATCTGGAGAGAACAGCAGCGAGATGATTGCACGGATGCTCTCTAAGAAAAAAGCGGATTTCGTGGGCCTATGCGAATTAGACAGCTGTACCGTAAGAACCGGCGGCGATTTCCAGCTTGACAGTCTTAAAAGTCAGATGAAAGGCGATTATCAGATGATATTCGCTCCGGCCTTAAATTTCCAAGGGGGAAAATATGGAATAGGAATGCTTATAAGCGGCAAATACCCTATTTTGGAAAGCCACGTACTGCCACTTTATAAAAAAGACGGAGCAGAAAATCGTGTGTGCTGCATAGCCCGGACAAAAGAAGTCATCTTCGCCGTAACCCATCTTGACCACATCAGCCACACGGACCGGCTTGAGCAATGCCGTCAGATTACAGCGGAACTTTCAAAATTGGCCAAAGAGAGCAGAAAACCCGTCATATTATGCGGAGACTTTAACAGCGCTGCGCAAAGTAAAGAACTGGAGTACCTTAAAAATTTCTGGATACAGGTAAGCCCTTCGCAAGCGACCTTTCCAAGCGATAATCCGCGCGAATGCATAGACTACATCTTCGTACTTAAAGGAAGTAAGTTGAGCGCTGTTAAAAGCCATGTAATCAAAAAAGGTCCTGCCGACTTTGACGCCACCTCGGCTTCTGACCACCTTCCCGTCTATGCAGAATTCAGGGTCAGCAAATAATTACTATCTTTACACCGATGGAAAATAAAAGATTGGAAAGTCTGGACGCCTTCAGAGGCTTCGACATGATGTGGATTATGGGTCTTGAAACCATAGTCGTGGTTATTTGCTCTATGTTTCCCGGAGCATGGAGTGATTTCATATCCTCGCAGATGGAGCACGTGAAGTGGAACGGTCTGGCATTCATGGATCTTATCTTCCCGACCTTCCTTTTCATCGCAGGCGTTTCATTTCCTTTTTCACTTGCCAAACAACGGAGTCTGGGCCACAGCAGCGCCCGAATTCACCTTAAAATATTTCGCAGAGCACTGATATTGGTTCTTTTAGGCGTAATCTACAACGGAGCTCTCGCCAGCCTCGACTTCGCACACATCAGATATTGCAGCGTTCTTGGGAGAATAGGATTGGCATGGATGATATCCGCCCTTCTTTTCGTTCACTTCGAAAGAAAATGCCGTATCACCATCTGCGCCGCCCTTCTTATAGTGTACTACCTCCTTATGCAGTTCTGCCACATTCCCGGCTTTCCCCAAGGTGCGGACCCGTTCTCATTGGAATGGAATTTGGCCGGCTATATAGATCGAAACATAATGCCTGGACGTCTATATCTCGGCACATTCGATCCGGAAGGACTGCTGGGACTCATGCCTGCCACAGCCACAGCCATGATGGGTATGTTCACCGGAGAATTTGTGCGCGAGTCAAGACACTCCGGAAGAAAAAAGACAGCCCTTATGCTACTTGGAGCCATAGGTCTTCTTATCGTGGGGCTTCTATGGAATCTAATCTTTCCTATCAATAAAAACTTATGGAGCAGCAGCTTCGCTCTCGTCGTAGGAGCCTATTCGCTCTTTATGTTCTCCATTTTTTATTTCCTGATAGATGTACGCGGACACAGGAAATGGGCTTTCCCGCTCAAAGTGATAGGTATGAACTCCATCACCATCTATATGGCCATGGCTTTTGTGGATTTCGGATATACCGCACGTAAACTATTCAAAGGCGCCGCATCCCTAATGCCGGAAGAAGCGGAGGGACGTCTTTTGCTCTGTATAGGGGTATTCCTGCTGGAATGGGGATTTTTATATTTTCTTTATAAGAAAAAAGTGTTCCTTAAGGTCTAAACGAATTTCTTTATCTCCTGCTCTCTGTCAAGCGGGCACACGAGGATACGACCGTCCTTCACCGCTATTATGTAGTCTTTAAGGCCTACTGCGATGAGCCTTTGGCCGTCCTCTATGGCACACGTACAGTTCTGGCAGTCGTGAAGTTCCACGTCTCCCACATTTTTGCGGAATTTCTTAAGCGAGCCCCATGTACCCAGGTCGCTCCAGCCCAAATTCTCCGCTATCACGTAGATGTATTGGCTTTTTTCCATCACTGCATAGTCTATGGAAATCTTCTCACAAGTAGGGAAAAGTTCCGAAAGTTTTTCCTGCTCCTGCGGAGTGTAGAAGTACGGCTGCAACTGGTCCATCACAGAACTTATCTGTGCAGCGTGTGATTTCAACTCCGAAAGAATGGTGCTCACTTTCCACACAAATATGCCGGCATTCCAAAAATAAGACCCCGAAGAAAGATAAGATACGGCTGTGTCGAAGTCAGGTTTTTCACAGAACTGCTTTACCTTAACCACTTTACCGCTCACGGCCTTACTTGCGCAGATGTAACCATAGCCTGTCTCAGGACGAGAAGGTTCAATGCCTATGGTAACTATCCTCGGATCTTTACTTTTACCCACAAACTCTATGGCTTTGCCCACCGTCTTTTTGAATTTATCCTTTTTGAGGACAAGCGCATCGGAAGGGGTAACCACCACGGTCGCCTTTGGATGATGAAGCGATATTTTTCTGCACGCATACGCTATGCAAGGAGCTGTATTACGGCCTACAGGTTCCAGAAGAATGTGCTCAGAAGGAATATCAGGCAGCTGCTTCTTTACTATTTCCGAATAATGGTCGGAAGTCACCACCCACATATTTTCCGCAGGACAGATGGGAAGAAATCTCTCCACCGTCATCTGTATAAGAGTCTTACCCTGTCCCAGGACATCCACGAACTGTTTCGGAAGATCGGGAGTACTTAAAGGCCAAAGCCTTGAGCCAATTCCCCCCGCCATTATCACTACCTGTATATCGGCCATCAGTTATCAAGTTTTGAATAAACGGAATTATTGCTTTTGTATTCAGGGACTATCGCTTTCATCTTACGCACTGTCTCCATGGCATCATAAGTGCCTGCTATATCTATCAATTCTTCTATCTGCCCCTTTACGTCATCAAAATCATATTCTCTGACAGAAGCGACGCGTATTTTTTCATGGAATGAAGGTTTGGTAGTCTCTTTCTCGTTAAGAAGTTCCTCATAAAGCTTTTCGCCGTCACGAAGTCCGGTATATTTTATCTGCACGTTCGTGGCACCGTTTAGCGCTATCATACGCTTGGCCAAGTCTGCAATACGCACCGGCTTTCCCATATCAAAGACCAATATCTCCCCGCCTTCACCTTTGGTACCTGCCTCCAGGACCAATTTACAAGCCTCCGGAATAAGCATAAAATAACGGATGATATTAGGATCAGTGACCGTAACAGGTCCACCCGCAGCTATTTGGCTTTTGAAAATAGGGATTACAGACCCGTTCGAGCCAAGAACATTTCCAAATCTGGTCGTAACGAACTGCGTATTACCTTTTACGATGCCCTTTTTCTGTGCTATGTCAAGGCTTTGGACATATATCTCGCATATACGCTTCGAGCATCCCATGACATTGGTAGGGTTCACCGCCTTATCGGTAGAAATCATAACGAACTTCTCCACACCGAACTCCACAGACAAATCAGCTATGTTCTTAGTCCCGCGTATGTTATTATGAACGGCAGTACAAGGATTATCCTCCATCATAGGCACATGCTTATACGCCGCCGCATGGAAAACATACTGCGGACGGTAAGTCTCGAAAACTCTGCGCATTCTGGATGCCGAATCTATTGAAGACACTATGACATGCGATTTGATGCCCGGAAAATCCTTAGCCATCATAAGACGGAGGTCGTGCTGAGGGGTCTCCGCCTGGTCTATAAGAATCAACTCTGCAGGAGAAAAAGATGCGACCTGCCTTACGATTTCGCTTCCTATGCTTCCGGCTGAACCCGTAATCAGGATTCTCTTACCCTCAAGTGCCGCACATACCGAATCCAAATCCACCTGTATCTGTTCTCTTGGAAGCAAATCCTCTATCTTTACAGACTGAAGACTGTATGAAGTAACAGCCTTTTCCTTATCCGTAAGACGCTGCTCAAAAAGAAGTTTCACCCCACAGTCTATAATGGCGTTATGCACTTCCTCCTTATCCTTTACCTCCTCAATCCTGTTGGCCGGGACCAGCACGGCTTTAATCTTATTATTTATCAGAAACTCAGGAAAGTTCTTACGATACGAAATAACCTTAACGCCCAGAAGATTATCCGATTTGGTCCCTCCGTCTTCCGGATCGATGAAAGCGACTATATTATATCTGGCCGGTTTGTCGCTTCTTATTCTTTTTCCCAAAGACACACCTCCGTCTCCAGTTCCATATATCAGGACGTTCTCGGCATTCTCTGTGCGGAATTTATCATAAAGTACCTTAACCGCGACCCGGACAGCCCACATCACAAACGTGGTGGAAAGAAACGCAGTAAGGGCATATTTAAAATTGAACAAAAATTCTCCCTGCGATGACCAGAGGAATTGAGAAACATAAAAGACAACAGCTGAAGTCAATGTGGCAAGTCCCACTCTTTCAAGATCTCTGAACGAAGAATATCGCAAGATCCCCGTGTATGTCCGGAATACCCTAAAAGAAACGACATGCACCACCATAATCACTGCCATCGCACGTAACAACGAGGTGGGATCACTTATGAAATCTGTTCTGCCCGAATAGAAAAAATACGTTAAAAAATAGGAGAAAAGAACAACACAGCAGTCAACGAAAAGCACCAGCCAATATGGTAATGTCCGTTTGCTAAAATACCAATTTGTTAAAGAATATAAACCTTTCTGTTTTTTCATTTGTCAACTTATTACGCGATACCACCGAGCAAGCCTCTAAAAACAAATTACTTTATTTTTAACCATTTACATACACACAGAAACACAAAGATACAAAAAATGTGAGAGTTTTGAAAATCCTTCCAACACTCTCACATTCAATAAATTAGAAGCGTCTATTACAATTCGTTCAATTCAGCGACTGCTTCGTCCTTACGTCCTACTACGATATCCTGGTAGTCCTTAAGTCCAGTACCTGCCGGAATAAGGTGTCCGCAGATAACGTTCTCCTTAAGACCCTCAAGATGATCGACACGGCCGCGGATAGCTGCCTCGCTGAGAACCTTCGTAGTCTCCTGGAATGAAGCCGCAGAGATGAAACTGTTCGTACGCAATGCAGCACGGGTAATTCCCTGAAGAACAAGTTTCGCAGTGGCAGGTTTTGCTTCGCGAGCGACCATAGGTTTCAATCCCTGACGGGAGAGAGAATCATTCTCATTACGAAGTTCCCTTACCCCTATGACAGAGCCCTGCGAATACTTCTGTGAATCGCCTGCATCTTCGACATAATATTTGCCGTAAATGGCATCGTTCACATCCATGAACTTCATCTTATCGACAAGTTCTTCCTGGAGGAATTCGGTATCACCGGCATTGGTAATCTCTACCTTACGCATCATCTGGCGGACGATAATCTCGAAATGCTTATCGTTAATCTTCACACCTTGAAGACGATAGACTGCCTGAACCTCATTTACTATGTATTCCTGAGCCTTTACAAGTCCGAGAATATTAAGTATGTCTGAAGGTGAGATGCCACCGTCTGAAAGCGGAGTTCCGGCCTTTACATAGTCATCTTCCTGAACGAGAATCTGCTTTGTAAGAGGCACAAGGTAGTGTTTCTCGACTCCTGAACGGTTCTTCACTATAATCTCGCGGTTACCTCTCTTGACGGTACCCATTATAACCTGACCATTGATTTCGGAAAGGATAGCCGGACTGCTGCTTGGGTTACGCGCTTCGAAAAGCTCGGTAACGCGCGGAAGACCTCCGGTAATATCGCTCGCCTTACCAAATGCACGAGGAATCTTGATGATGATGTCGCCGACCTTCACTTCCTGACCGTCCTCCACCATAACGTGCGCACCTACTGGAAGGTTATACTGTTTAATGACAGTTCCGGTAGCATCCACAATATCCACTGCAGGACTCTTGGTTCTGTCCTTAGATTCTATGATGACCTTATCGTTAGATGTAGAATACTCGTCAGCAGAATCCTTACGGAAAGTGACTCCCTCTACCAGATTCTCGAACTTAAGCGTTCCGGCCACTTCCACGATAGTGTTAGCATTGTAAGCATCCCACTCGCAGATGCGATCTCCCTTGTTTACCTTATCGCCATCCTTAAAATAAAGGACTGATCCATAAGGAATATCATACTGAGAGAACGTAATGCCGGTGTTTTCATCCACTATGCGAAGTTCAGTCATACGGCCCACTACGACGGTCTGTATCCCATCTTCGCTCTCACGTTCAATAGTACGAAGTTCTGAGAATTCGAGACGTCCGTCATACTTAGAGTCTATACTTGAATCGGCACCGGATGACGACGCGGTACCTCCGACGTGGAAAGTACGAAGTGTAAGCTGGGTACCAGGCTCACCGATTGACTGTGCGGCGATAACACCGACCACCTCACCTTTCTCAACCATACGGCTGGTAGCAAGGTTACGGCCATAACATTTGGCACACACACCTTTACGGCTCTCACAAGTAAGCACTGAACGAATCTCCACACTCTCTATAGGTAGAGAATCTATCAGAGAAGCCTGGGCCTCACGAATCTCCTCCCCGGCACGTATGATAAGTTCTCCGGTAAGAGGATTGAAAATATCGTGCACAGAAGTACGTCCGAGAATTCTCTCGCCCAGAGACTCCACTACCGTATCCTTATCCTTGATGGCTGTAGCTACAAGTCCGCGAAGCGTTCCGCAGTCCTCCTCCGTGATGATAACATCATGAGATACATCCACGAGACGACGGGTAAGATAACCTGCATCCGCTGTCTTAAGTGCAGTATCTGCCAAACCCTTACGAGCTCCGTGCGTACCGATGAAGTACTCAAGCACGGTCATTCCCTCCTTAAGGTTGGAAATAATAGGGTTTTCGATAATGTCCGCTCCCGAAGCACCGGCTTTCTGAGGCTTAGCCATCAAACCACGCATACCGCAGAGCTGTTTAATCTGCTGGGTAGAACCGCGGGCTCCCGAATCAAGCATCATAAAGACAGGATTGAATCCCTGCTGGTCAGAAGAAATCTGCTGACCTACTATGGCGGTAAGATTATTATCGACTGCTGACCAGAGGTCCACAACCTTATTATAACGTTCCTGGTTAGTAATGAATCCCATCGCATAGTTACCCTTAATCTCTTCTATCTTCTTATAAGCCTCATCGATAAGGGTTTGCTTTTCGGCTGGGATGATAACATCGCCAAGGTTGAATGATATACCTGCACGGAACGACTGATAGTAACCGAGGTTCTTAATGTCGTCCAAGAACTTAGCTGTGCGGGTCACACCGGTGTATTTGATGACGTCGGTAATGATAGAACGCAGAGGCTTCTTTCCCAAAAGCTTGTTCACATACGGCACCTCGTCAGGGACATACTGATTGACGATAATTCGTCCCGCAGTGGTCTCCACGAGTTCGTAACCCTTCGAAAGATCCATCTTATCCTTAGGAAGACGAACCTTGATGAGGGCGTGCATATCTATCCTCTTCGCATCGTATGCTATGATGACATCCTCCGGTCCATAGAAGCACATTCCTTCTCCCTTAGCACCCTTACGATCCTTGGTTATATAATAAAGGCCAAGCACCATATCCTGTGAAGGCACGGTGATAGGAGCTCCATTGGCAGGGTTAAGAATGTTATGAGAACCGAGCATAAGAAGCTGAGCCTCCATGATGGCGGCATTACCAAGCGGAAGATGCACGGCCATCTGGTCTCCATCGAAGTCGGCGTTGAACGCAGTACAAGCGAGCGGATGCAACTGTATGGCCTTACCCTCTATCATTCGAGGCTGAAATGCCTGAATACCAAGCCTATGAAGAGTAGGTGCACGGTTAAGAAGAACCGGATGACCCTTCATCACATTCTCAAGAATATCCCAAATGACAGGATCCTTTCTGTCCACTATCTTCTTCGCTGACTTTACAGTCTTAACGATACCCCTTTCGATGAGCTTACGGATAATGAACGGCTTATAAAGTTCGGCAGCCATATATTTAGGCAGACCGCACTCATGCATATTCAGTTCAGGACCGACGACGATAACGGAACGCGCTGAATAATCGACACGTTTACCGAGCAAGTTCTGACGGAAACGTCCCTGCTTACCCTTAAGGGAATCTGAAAGAGACTTAAGGGCGCGGTTCTGTTCGCTCTTTACGGCTGAAGACTTCTTCGAGTTATCGAAAAGACTGTCCACAGCCTCCTGAAGCATACGCTTTTCATTACGCAGAATGACCTCCGGAGCCTTAATCTCTATGAGTTTCTTAAGACGGTTATTACGTATGATAACCCTTCTGTAAAGGTCATTGATATCTGAAGTGGCAAATCTTCCACCATCGAGAGGGACGAGCGGACGAAGATCTGGCGGTATGACAGGTATCACCTTCATAACCATCCACTCCGGACGGTTCTTACCGTTTGACTCCTGGAACCACTTGACTATCTGAAGGCGCTTGAGAAGTTCAGCTTTTCTCTGCTGAGACGTCTCTACAGCAAGCCTTTGGCGAAGTTCGTAACCAAGTTCCTCTACATTTATCTCGCTGAGAAGGTCATATATACCCTCGGCGCCCATCTTCGCGATGAACTTGTCAGGATCCGTATCAGAAAGATGGTCATTGCCCGGGATGCGGCTAACCACATCCAGATACTCGTCTTCAGAGAGAAGTTCCATCTTTTCAACCCCGCCGTTACCTGGCTTAACCACTATGTATTTCTCATAGTAGATTACAGACTCAAGTTTTTTGGCCGGGAGGCCAAGCAAAGCAGAGATCTTATTAGGAGCACTCTTGAAATACCATATATGCGCCACCGGTACAGTCAACGCGATATGACCCATCCTTTCGCGACGCACCTTCTTCTCCGTAACCTCGACATTACATCTGTCGCAGACGATACCGCGATAACGGATGCCTTTATATTTGCCGCAGTAACATTCGTAGTCCTTGGTAGGACCGAAGATCTTTTCACAGAAAAGACCATCTCTCTCCGGCTTGTAGGTCCTGTAGTTGACAGTTTCCGGCTTCAAGACCTCCCCGCAGGACCTTTCGGTTATGTCCTCCGGGGAAGCCAAAGAGATGCTGATTGTCTGGAAATTGCTCTTAACCTTTGTTTCTCTATTATTGAAAGTAGGCATATTTCTATCTAATCAAAATTACTATAATTAATCCAGCGTTACCTTAAGGCCAAGACCTCTAAGTTCGTGCAGAAGTACATTCAACGACTCAGGAATACCGGCAGGCGGCATAGGATCACCCTTGACGATAGCCTCATAAGTCTTGCTGCGACCGGTTACATCGTCGGACTTCACGGTCAGAATCTCCTGAAGGACATTAGCGGCACCGAATGCCTCGATAGCCCAAACCTCCATCTCTCCGAAACGCTGTCCACCAAACTGAGCCTTACCTCCAAGAGGCTGCTGAGTGATAAGTGAATACGGGCCAATAGAACGAGCATGCATCTTATCATCAACCATATGACCAAGCTTAATCATGTAGATGATGCCTACCGTCGCACACTGATCGAAGTAATCTCCAGTACCACCGTCGCGAAGCTGTGTCTTACCATATCTTGGAAGACCAGCCTTATCTGTAAGGTCGCATATCTCCTCAAGACTTGCACCGTCGAAAATAGGGGTAGAGAACTTCAGGCCAAGCTTTTCTCCGGCCCATCCGAGCACGGTCTCATAAATCTGACCGAGGTTCATACGACTCGGCACACCCAGAGGGTTAAGAACGATGTCCACAGGAGTACCATCCTCAAGGAACGGCATATCTTCCTGACGGACAATCTTAGCCACGATACCCTTGTTACCATGGCGTCCGGCCATCTTATCACCCACGGTAATCTTACGCTTCTTGGCGATATATACCTTAGCCAACTGCATAACTCCGTTAGGGAGTTCATCTCCGACTTTAATCTTGTCTATCTCACGCTTGCAGATAACCTCTTCGGTCTTCACTGCGAGACAGTAATTATTGATAAGATCGCGAATCATCTCGCTGTTATGCTCGTCAGAAGTCCAATTACCTGAGTTTATATTCTGATAATCAATGCTCTTTAGAACATCAGCGGAGAATTTCTTATCCTTGGCGATAATCTCTACGCCATAAAGGTCGAACACGCCGTTACTCTTACGGTTCTTGGTAAGAACTATAAGTCTCTGAAGGAAATCCGTGCGCAGACGCTCTGCCTTCTGTTCAAACTCTGCCTGACGAAGACTGATACGGGTCTGCTGATCTGCCTTAGCGGCAGTATTTTTACGCCCCGTCTTCTCGTTAGGTTTAGAATAAAGCGCTGTCTTTATGACGGTTCCACTAAGAGAAGGATTGGCCTTGAGAGAAGCATCCTTAACATCGCCGGCCTTATCACCGAAAATGGCTTTAAGAAGTTTCTCCTCCGGAGAAGGATCGCTCTCGCCCTTAGGAGTAATCTTACCTATCATGATGTCGCCCGGCTCGATATGAGCGCCGACCATCACGATACCATTCTCACAAAGACGCTTGGTAGCATCGTCGCTTACGTTAGGGATGTCTGAAGTAAGTTCCTCCGGACCGCGCTTCGTATCACGAACTTCGGTAAGATATTCATCCACGTGAATGGAAGTAAGGATATCCCACTTGACCATCTCCTCTGAAAGCACAATGGCATCCTCGTAGTTGTAACCTTTCCAAGGCATGAAAGCCACCATAAGGTTACGTCCAAGAGCAAGTTCGCCACCCTGTGTCGCATAACCTTCGGTAAGAACCTGTCCGGCATGCACCTTGTCTCCCTTACGGACCAGAGGGGTAAGATTAATGGTAGTACTCTGATTAGTACGACGATAATTAGGGAGTTTATAAACAGTCTCTTCAGGAGAGAAACTTACAAACTTCTCATCGTCGGTGAGATCGTACTTGATACGTATCTCATTAGCGTCAACATAGGATACAGTACCCTCACGTTCAGCTATATATTGTGTACGGCTGTCCTTGCAGACTCTCTCTTCAAGTCCGGTACCTACGATAGGAGCCTCAGGTTTGATGAGAGGAACGGCCTGGCGCATCATGTTCGCACCCATCAATGCACGGTGCGCATCGTCATGCTCAAGGAACGGAATAAGCGATGCAGCTACTGAAGCCATCTGGTTAGGAGCCACATCCATATAATCTACTTCCTCCTTGGTAACTACAGGAAAATCTGCCTCAAGACGGCACTGTATACGGTCGGCAAGAATGTTACCCTCGTCATCCATCTTGACATTGGCAAGAGAAACACGTTTGTCCTCTTCCTCCTCGGCACTCATGTAGCTGTAACCCGTATCGGAGAGATCCACCTTTCCGTTTTCTACATGGCGGTAAGGAGTCTCTATGAATCCGAGTGAATCTATACGTGCGTACACACAAAGAGACGAGATAAGTCCGATGTTAGGTCCTTCCGGAGACTCAATAGGGCAAAGACGTCCATAGTGAGTGTAGTGTACATCTCGAACTTCGAATCCGGCGCGATCACGACTAAGTCCGCCAGGGCCGAGAGCCGAAAGACGTCTCTTGTTCGTAAGTTCTGCCAGAGGGTTAGTCTGGTCCATGAACTGAGACAACTGGCTGGTTCCGAAGAACGAATTGATGACAGAAGAAAGTGTCTTTGAATTAATAAGTTCGACAGGTTTGAACTGCTCGGAATCTCTTACGTTCATGCGCTCCCTTATGGTACGTGCCATACGGCTAAGTCCTACGCTGAACTGATTAGCAAGCTGCTCTCCCACCGTGCGCACCCTACGATTACTAAGGTGGTCAATATCGTCCACGGTAGCCTTCGCATTGATGAGCTGAATGAGATATTTGATAATCTCTATTATATCGGTGTTTGTAAGAACTCGTGTGCTCGGGTCGATGTTAAGGCCAAGTTTCTTGTTAATACGATAACGACCTACATTACCCAAGTCATAACGCTTTTCAGAGAAGAAAAGCTTATCGATTACGTCACGCGCCGTGTTCTCATCAGGCGGTTCAGAATTACGAAGTTGTTTGTAGATGTAACTTACAGCCTCAAGTTCAGTATTAGTAGGGTCCTTCTGAAGGGAATTGAATATTATGCTGTACTCTGCGGTACTTGCCTCGTCCTTCTGAAGAAGGATAAATTTAGTGTCCGTGTCAAGAATGGCCGCGATAGAATCGTCGTCCAAGACGCCCCCGCGTTCCACTATAGGGCAGTTCCTCTCGACTGGAATAACCTCGCCTGTATCCTCGTCTTCGTAATCTTCCACCCATGTCTTAAGGACCTTAGCGGCAAGAAAACGACCCTTGTTAGCCTCAAGGCTCTCCTTTGTGACTTCTATTTCATCCGCAAGATTGAAAATATCTATGATATCCTTGTCGGAATTATATCCTATGGCCCTAAGAAGCGTAGTTACAGGAAGTTTCTTCTTACGGTCTATGTACGCATACATGACATTGTTAATGTCCGTAGCGAACTCTATCCATGAGCCCTTGAAAGGAATGATACGGGCAGAATAAAGTTTCGTGCCATTAGTATGCATGCTTTGATCGAAGAATACACCCGGAGAGCGGTGCAGCTGAGACACTATGATACGCTCGGCACCATTAATAACGAACGTGCCGGCCGGTGTCATATACGGGATATTGCCCAGGAACACATCCTGAACCATAGTATCGAAATCCTCGTGCTCCGGATCAGTACAAGAAAGACGGAGTTTAGCCTTCATCGGCACTCCGTAGGTCAAACCTCTTTCGAGACATTCTTCGATAGAATACTGAGGAGGATCAATAAAATAATCGATAAACTCGAGTTTATAACTGTTCCTCGTATCCTCAATCGGGAAAATTTCCTGGAAAACCTGATACAAACCCTCGTTTTTCCTGTTCTCGGGGGTAGTCTCAAGCTGGAAGAAATCACGGAATGATTTCAACTGAACTTCAAGCAGATCAGGGTAATCCAATATTTTAGATGTGGCGAAATTTATGCGCATTGAGAAAAAAACTTTTAAGACGGAAAAAAGGTTTAGAGCCTATTATCCCAGCTCTAAACCTGTTGAGTTCCCTTTTTTCAAGCAGGGAAAGGGCTGGACTTACTTAAGTTCAACCTCAGCACCAGCCTCCTCAAGAGTAGCCTTGAGTTGCTCTGCTTCTGCTTTAGAAACCTTCTCCTTAACAGTTGAAGGTGCACCGTCAACGATGTCTTTAGCTTCCTTAAGTCCAAGACCAAGAGCCTCTTTAACGACCTTGATAACCTGGAGTTTTGCAGTACCTGCTGCCTTAAGAATAACATCGAACTCAGTCTGCTCAGCTTCTGCCTGTGCGCCGTTGTTACCGTCAGAGGCAACTACAACTGCTGCTGCAGCCGGTTTGATACCATAAACTTCCTCAAGAACCTGTGCAAGTTCCTGAACATCTTTAACAGAAAGATTTACCAACTCTTCTGCAAGGGCTTTTACATCTGCCATAATTATATAATTTTTTAATTGTTAATATTACTATTGATTTTCTCGTCTTCTGCTTTTCCTTCAGCAGCATTCTGAAGAGCAGATACCACGTTACGCATAGGAGACTGGAGAAGAGCCACAACATCTGCGATGAGTTCTTCCTTAGTCTTGATAGCTGCAAGCTGATCAAGTTTGTCTGCACCGAGATAAGCACAGCCCTGAACATAAGCACCTTTTACTACCGGCTTAGGAAGTCCCTCCTTAAGGAGTTTCTTGATAAGTTTACCAGGAGCCGCAGGTACATTAGTGTACATGATGGCGGTATTACCTACAAGAGCAGAAGAAAGAGAGCGGATCTCTTCATTTTCGCTTGCAGAAATAACGTGATTAAAAAGAGTATTCTTTACGACACAGAGTTTAACACCCTGGTTAAAGCACTCGCGACGAAGCTTTGTAGTCTGACTTGCTGTAAGTCCTGCTATATCCGTGATATAAAAATCAGGATATTCACTAAGCTGAGCTGAGATGCTTTCAATAATTTGATTTTTAAGTTCCTTTTTCATAATATTGAATTTTTACTCAGCACCGTTAAGGAATGCTTTCAAGTCAATTTTAATACCTGGGCTCATAGTGCTGCAGATAGAAGCACCGAGCATATAGTTACCCTTCAAAGACTGAGGTTTAAGCTTACTGATAGCGTTGAGAACTTCAGCGGCATTCTGGGCGATCTGCTCAGGAGCAAACGACACCTTACCGATAGCTGTATGAATAATACCTGTCTTGTCTACCTTGAAGTCGATTTTACCGCCTTTTACTTCCTTTACGGCTGCACCTACCTCCATGGTAACGGTGCCTGTCTTAGGGTTAGGCATAAGTCCGCGAGGACCAAGTATCTTACCCAAAACACCGACCTTACCCATAACGGAAGGAGTACATATAATGACATCGACGTCTGTCCAGCCATTCTTAATCTTCTCGCAGTATTCATCAAGACCTACATAGTCTGCGCCCGCTGCCTTAGCTTCCTCTACCTTATCTGGAGTACAAAGCACAAGGACACGCACTGTCTTACCTGTTCCGTTAGGAAGAGTAACGACACCGCGAATCATCTGGTTAGCCTTACGAGGATCAACACCAAGGTTAACTGCAAGTTCTACCGAAGCATCGAATTTGGTGTATGAAACACCTTTCAAAAGACCGCAAGCCTCAGAGAGCAAATATGCCTTTGATGGCTCGTATGTAGCCAACGCAGCTTTTTGATTTTTTGTTAACTTACTCATAATAATGCTTGTATCTTTTAAATATCCTTAGGGAATTCTCCTGTTACGGTAATACCCATACTTCTCGCTGTACCTGCAACCATCTTCATAGCTGAAGCGATGGTAAAGCAGTTAAGGTCAGGCATCTTGCCTTCTGCAATCTCTTTAACCTGATCCCATGTGATAGAAGCCACTTTCTTACGGTTAGGTTCACCTGAAGCCGAAGTGATATGCGCCGCTTCCTTAAGTGAAACCGCAACCGGCGGCTGTTTAACTTCAAAAGTGTAAGACTTGTCATTATAGACGGTAATGACTACAGGAAGGATTTTACCTGCCTGAGCCTGCGTAGCTGCATTGAAAGCCTTGCAGAAGTCCATAATGTTAAGGCCCTTTGAACCAAGTGCAGGTCCTACCGGAGGTGCTGGATTAGCAGCTCCACCTTTGATCTGAAGCTTGATATATCCGGTAATTTCTTTTGCCATAATACTTTGTTATTCTTTTGTTACTTGTGTAAAGCTGAGCTCGAGCCCTGTTTTTCTGCCGAAAATCACGACACTGACCTTGACCTTGCTCCTGTCTGTAAGTATCTCGTCGATGGTTCCGTTGAAACCGGCGAAAGGACCGTCGGTAATCTTTACGGATTCACCTACCTCATAATTAACGACTGTCTGAGCGGCGCTGTCGGCATTTTGATCCTGAATACCCAAAATCATCTGTGCCTCTTCTTCACGAATAGGAACAGGGATTCTTTCAGTCTGATTTCCGATAGTTCTCTTTTCTGTCAAGAAACCCGACATTCCGGGAACAAGATTGCGGATGATGTTTTCGAGTTTAGCGCAAAGTTCGCACTGAATGAGGACATAGCCAGGATACAGCAACCTGTCGGCCACCGTACGCTTACCATTACGTGTAACTATTTCCTTTTTTATAGGCACGAGAACTTGTGCCACCTGCTCGTTAAGGCCGCTATGCTCTATTTCTTTCTGGAGATATTCCGCAGCCTTTTTTTCTTTTCCGCCCGCCGTCCGCAGAACATACCATTTCATTTCGCCCATAGAAGTACGATAATTACAATGTATAGATTACAGACATGAGAGATTGGAAAGCCAAGTCGATAAGCCAGAGCACAACCGCAAGGATAACAGTAGTGACCATAACAAGGATAGCAGAACTCTGAAGTTTGCTCCAAGACGGCCACGTAGTCTTCTTAGTTAGCTCTACAAAAGACTCTTTGATTGAATTTGTAAACTTACCCATCTTTACATTTAATGGACACGACAAGTTGGAAGCGGAAAGCCGTGTCTGTTAAACAATAATCAAAGCGTAACCTTTGATATTTGCAGGGGAAGCAGGATTCGAACCCACATCGACGGTTTTGGAGACCGCTGAACTACCCTTGTTCTATTCCCCTAAAACGGTGGATCTCCGAAACCGGAAACCCACCTATAAGGAATTGACTACTCGAGAATCTTTGTAACCTGACCAGCACCTACTGTACGTCCACCCTCACGGATAGCGAAACGAAGACCTTCGTTAAGTGCAACTGGAGTAATAAGTTTTACATCGATCTCTACGTTATCACCAGGCATAACCATTTCAACACCTGCAGGGAGAGTAATCTCACCTGTTACGTCAAGAGTACGGATGAAGAACTGAGGACGATACTTGTTGTGGAATGGAGTATGACGTCCACCCTCTTCTTTCTTGAGGACGTAAATCTGTCCGAGGAAACGGGTATGAGGAGTGATTGAACCTGGCTTAGCGATAACCTCACCACGTTTAACATCCTTCTTGTCGATACCACGGAGAAGAAGACCTACGTTATCTCCGGCCTCACCCTGCTCAAGAAGTTTACGGAACATCTCGACACCGGTAACGACTGTCTGCTTAGGCTTATCGCTGAAACCAACGATTTCTGCAGGATCGTTAACGTGGATAGTACCTGTCTCGATACGGCCTGTAACTACAGTACCACGACCTGTGATAGAGAAGATATCCTCGATAGGCATAAGGAATGGCTTCTCGTTCTCACGAACAGGAAGCGGAATGTATGTATCAACAGCATCCATAAGTTCGAGAACTTTCTCCTCCCACTTAGGTTCTCCGTTAAGAGCACCAAGAGCAGAACCACGGATTACAGGAGCGTTATCACCATCGAAGTCGTATTTGTTAAGAAGGTCGCGAACCTCCATCTCAACGAGCTCAAGCATCTCCTCATCTTCAACAAGGTCAACCTTGTTAAGGAAAACGACCATCTTAGGTACGTTAACCTGCTTTGCGAGAAGAACGTGCTCGTTAGTCTGAGGCATAGGACCATCAGTAGCGGCAACTACAAGGATAGCACCATCCATCTGAGCAGCACCTGTTACCATGTTCTTCACATAGTCAGCGTGGCCCGGACAATCGACATGCGCATAGTGACGACTGGCGGTCTGATACTCGACGTGTGCAGTATTAATGGTAATACCACGCTCTTTCTCTTCTGGAGCGTTATCGATCTGATCGAAAGACTTAACTTCGCTCAAACCCTTTTTTGCCAAAACAGTAGTAATGGCAGCGGTAAGAGTAGTCTTACCGTGGTCAACATGGCCAATTGTACCAATGTTAACATGAGGTTTATCCCTCTTAAATACTTCTTTTGCCATAATATTATGTATAAAGTTATAATCTATTGCCTTTCATAAACACAAAAAGAGCCGATGATGGGAATTGAACTCATGACCTCATCCTTACCAAGGATGCGCTCTACCCCTGAGCTACATCGGCAATCTTTGGAGCGGGGTAGGAGAATCGAACTCCCATTTCCAGCTTGGAAGGCTGGCATAATAGCCATTATACGAACCCCGCATGGAGGATTTACTCCTTTGTGGTGGGCAAGGATGGATTCGAACCACCGAAGGTATAACCAGCAGATTTACAGTCTGCCCCATTTGGCCACTCTGGTACTTGCCCTTAAATATGCCAATACGCTTGGCTTAAGCGAGCCGATGGGGGGATTCGAACCCTCGACCCCGAGATTACAAATCACGTGCTCTGGCCAACTGAGCTACATCGGCAAAAAAATATTTCAATCCCCCATTGGCCGAACCGAAAGGGATTGCAAAGATAAACAAGTTTTTCGAATTACAAAAATCTTTCTTGAAAAAATCATATAAGATTTCGAAGTTCTTTCTCTATCCCGTCCTTATCTATGCCACAAAGCCTTCTCTGTTCACCCTGAGGAGCATGATAAATGAAACTGTCCGGTATGCCAAGACCTGATATTCTCACAGATGAACCTTTTTCCTGAGCATACTCACAGACCGCACTGTACAAACCGCCCTTAAGACATCCGTCCTCCACGGTAAGTACAGATTCGTATTGGCAGAAAATCTCATCGAGCGCATACGTATCGAGCGGCTTAAGAAATCTGAAGTCATACACACCCACAAGAGATCCGAACTCCAAGGAAGCCTCCACGGACCGATGGGCACAAGGACCGAGTGCTACGACAGCCACCTTGCTTCCCTTTTTAAGGCACACGGACTTACCAAGCGGAATGTTATCATAAGGGACATCCTCCCACCTCCGCCCCTCGGCAAGACCGCGAGGATACCTTATTATATAAGGGCCGGTCTTAGACAGAAAGGCCGAATACATCATATTTTTCAGTTCCAGCTCGTCTGAAGGCACTGCGATGATGCAATTCGGGATACTGCGGTAAGCCGCCATGTCAAACGACCCTGCGTGAGTCGCACCATCCTCCCCCACAAGACCGGCCCTATCAAAGCACAAAATGACAGGAAGCCGCTGAAGAGCCACATCGTGGATTATCTCGTCATAAGCACGCTGCGAAAAAGACGAATATATGTTACAGAACGGACGAAGACCCGCGGCAGCCAGACCTGCCGAAAAAGTTACCGCGTGCTCTTCCTCTATACCTACATCGAAAAAGCGCGATGGGAAACGGGAAGCAAACTCCGTCATGGAACATCCGCTCGCCATGGCAGGAGTGATGCCCACCACGTCGTCACTCTTTTCAGCCAAATCACAAAGTACCTTTCCGAACACATCTTGATAACGAGGCACATCGTAGTGTGAAACTATCCTTTCCCCTGTCTGAGGATTGAACCGGCCAGGAGCATGCCATAAACATGGATTCCGCTCAGCCGGGGCGTAACCTTTACCTTTCATCGTGATACAGTGCAGAATACGCGGGCCTTTCAGACTTTTCAGTTTACGGAGCGTAAGCACCACCTGTTCTATGTCGTTACCGTTTATCGGGCCAAAATAGCGCATGCCCATGGATTCGAAAATGTCTCCCCCGCTTCCGGTTACAAGCCTGGCCTTGAACGAACGCACACGTCTCTGGATAAAACCCCGCAGACAATTATCCCCTATTATATTCCACGCACGCCTCTTGAGCGAATTATAATTCTCACTGGTCGTAAAACGCAGCAGATGCTTATGAAGCCCTCCGACAGCCTTATCTATGGATTGATTATTATCATTAAGGATGACCAGAAGATCCGCATCGCTCTCCCCTGCATTATTCAGAGCTTCGTATGCCAATCCCCCTGTCATGGCACCATCTCCGATAAGCGCTATACTTTTGTATCCCAGATTCTTAATTCTGGCTGCCTCGGCAAATCCAAGAGCCGCGCTTATGGACGTGGAAGAATGGCCCACGCCGAAAGCATCCCATTCACTTTCAAAAATGTTAGGAAAACCGCTCGGCCCACCAGCCTGGCGCAACCTGCGGAAAGCCTCGCGGCGTCCTGTCAATATCTTATGAGCATAAGCCTGATGCCCGACATCGATGACGAATTTATCCTCCGGAGTATCAAAGACATAATGTACTCCCACGATAAGTTCCACTGCCCCGAGACTCGAAGCCAGATGGCCGGGATTATCGGCACAGACTTGAACCATATAGGAACGTATCTCAGCACACAAGTCCCTGAGTTCCTCTATGTTCAGTTTTTTCAGATCCGAAGGGGTATTTATATTATCAAGAAGATTCGACATAGGAGGGCAAAGGTACTACTTTATTTCAAAATAGTAATCAGGAACAATACGTTGTCTTAAAATTTTAGTAACTTAGCACGTTGCAATGATGTGATTCTTCCATCACGCCCTAAAAAAGATTACAAAAACAACAGATATCATGTCAGAAAAAATCTATCGTTTCATTAACGACAAACCAGCCGCAAGGTGGTCCGTGCTGGTGCTCATCGCGCTTGCGATGTTCTTCGGCTACATGTTCGTGGACGTAATGTCCCCTATCCAAGCCCTCGTAGAGGCAGAAAAAGGCTGGACGCCTAACGTTTACGGAACATACGCAAGTTCAGAATACATACTCAACGTATGCGGATTCCTGATTCTGGCCGGAATAATCCTGGACAAGATGGGCATACGATTCACAGGTATTCTGTCCACTTCCCTGATGCTGGGAGGAGCCATCATCAAATTCTACGCAGTAAGTCCACTGTTCGCAGGCTCTGCGTTCGAAGCATGGCTTAACACATGGTGGACAAGCATGCCCGGAAGTGCCAAACTCGCCTCTCTCGGATTTATGATATTCGGATGCGGATGCGAAATGGCCGGAACCACCGTGTCAAAAGCATTGGCCAAATGGTTTAAAGGTAAAGAAATGGCACTCGCGATGGGTATAGAGATGGCAATAGCCCGAGTGGGAGTCTTCGCCATTTTCTCGATAAGCCCTATCATCGCGAGCAAATTCGGCACCATCGCCGCTCCAGTAGGATTCTGCACCTGCCTGCTTCTTATAGGCGTAATCAACTTCCTCGTATTCTCCGTTATGGACAGGAAATTCGACGCACAGCTCGCCGAAGCCGGAGAAAAAGAAGGGAAAACTGACAGCAGCGATGAAGAATTCCAGATTTCAGACCTCGGTAAGATTCTTTCTTCCAAGAGTTTCTGGGTAGTGGCCCTTCTGTGCGTGCTCTACTACTCCGCCATCTTCCCTTTCCAAAGATACGGGGCTAACATGCTACAATGTAACCTTAACGGACTAACTCCGGAAGTGGCCGCGAAGATATTCAGATGGTTCCCTATAGGAGCTGCCGTGATAACCCCGTTCCTCGGAGCTT
This sequence comes from Firmicutes bacterium TM09-10, assembly GCA_963650755.1. GTDB lineage: Bacteria > Bacteroidota > Bacteroidia > Bacteroidales > UBA932 > Cryptobacteroides. The sequence goes on from CAVJMH010000001.1 coordinate 100,087, forward strand.
ATCTGGACAGGAAAGGAAAAGGCGCCACTATGCTCATCTACGGAGCTTTTCTTCTAATAATTTGTCATCTGATATTTGCATTCGCGCTGCCTGCCACAGGAAGCAGAATACTCGCCTACGCCACCATCGTAGTGCTCGGAGTAAGTTTCGCGCTTGTTCCTGCGGCACTTTGGCCTTCAGTTCCTAAAATCATAGACGAAAAGATACTCGGTTCAGCCTATTGTCTAATATTCTGGGTGCAGAATATAGGCCTGTGCTTCGTTCCGAAACTTATAGGAAGCGTGCTCGAAAGTTCTAACGCCGCTAACCCGGCAGTCATAGCGGCCAAGCAAGCCGGAGCCTCATTCGTTCCTTATAACTACACCATTCCGCTTATAATCTTCGCCTGCTTTGGCATACTTGCCCTTCTGGTGGCTCTTTACCTTAAAGCATTGGACAAGAAAAAGCACCTTGGACTGGAAGAGCCGAACATTAAGTAAATCGGCGCCATGCCACTGAAGCTCAGCACCATAGTATCATGCCCCTCATTAGAGGAGAAAATCAGCCTCGAAGACGACATTACGCTTCTGGGAAGTTGCTTTGTGGATAACATATCTTCTAAACTCCAAGATGCGGGCTTTAAGGTGCACTCCAACCCGTTCGGTACTCTTTATAACCCGGCATCCATAGCCAAAGCCATACGGATGCTGGATGGCGACTGCCTTTTCGAAGAAAAAGACTGCGTAAAAATGGGCGCGGGAGTGGATAAATTCTGTTCTTTCGCCCATCACACCAGTTTCGCCCGTCCCACGAAAGAGGTGTTTCTTGAGAATGCCAACGCTTCACTTACGAAAGCACGGGAGGATTGGCATAAAAGCAAATGGGTCATAATCACGCTGGGCACGGCATTCGTGTGGACGCACGGAGGAGAAATCGTCAGCAACTGCCTTAAAAGGCCGGGGACAGAGTTCGAACACTATATGCTTCCACTTTCTGAAATCGAAAAGTACTTGAATGGCATAGTCGAAAACCATAAAGAAAAAAGGATAATCTTCACCGTCAGCCCCATACGGCACCTTGGCGATGGAGCACACTCTAACACACTGAGTAAAAGCCTACTGCACCTTGGCATCAACGCCACAGGAGTCAACTATTTTCCCGCCTACGAGATTCTTCTCGACCAACTGCGCGACTATCGCTTCTACACAGACGACCTCGTGCACCCAAGCACGCTTGCGGTCGAAGTGATTTGGCAGTCATTCGAGGAATACGCCCTGCGGGAAGACGAAAAAGAAAGAATAGAACAAAACGAAAGAATAAGCAGAGCATCAAAACATGTCAGAAGAACTTAATCTGGTTCGAGACCTGGCAGTGATACTCATCTCCGCCGGAGTCTTCACCATCATATCAAAGGCTCTAAAACAGCCGCTTATATTGGGGTACATCGTGGCCGGCTTCCTGATTGGCCCGAGCATCGAATTCTTCCCCGGAATCACCAGCATGGAAAGCGTGCACCAATGGTCAGAAATCGGCATCATCTTCATGATGTTCGGTCTGGGTCTGGAGTTCAGCTTCAAAAAACTCTTTAAAAGCGGCAGTTCAGCCATAATAACTTCTGCCTGCAAGCTCCTGGGGATGTTCCTGATGGGCTATGTCATAGGTCAGGCACTCGGCTGGACCTCGATGGAGAGCATTTTTCTCGGCGGTATGCTGCCTATGTCGTCCACCATGGTGGTGGCCAAATCTTACGAGGAGATGGGCCTCAAGAGCAAGCCTTATGCCGGGATAGTGTTCGGAACGCTCATCATCGAAGACATAGCAGGCATCGTGCTTATGGTGCTGTTCTCCACTATGGCGGTGTCGGCCAAATTCTCCGGAGGGGAACTTATAGGAGCCTTGTGTAAATTGGCATTCTTCCTAATTCTTTGGTTTATAGTAGGTATCTATGTCATTCCGACCCTGCTTAAAAAGGCCAAACGTTACCTTAACGACGAGATTCTTCTTATCGTGAGCATAGGGCTGTGCTTCGGGATGGTGGCATTGGCCGAAAGCCTGGGATTTTCTGCGGCACTGGGCGCGTTCATTATGGGCTCTATCCTGGCGGAAACCATTGAAAGCGAACATATTGAACGGCTTGTCTGTCCTATAAAGGATCTATTCGGAGCCATCTTCTTCGTCTCAGTCGGCATGATGGTCTCTCCGCAGGTCATAGCAGAGAACTGGGGCGTAATCCTTCTTCTGGTAGCGGTTCTGCTCGTATTCGACAGCATCTTCGTTACCGGAGGAGTGCTCCTGGCAGGACGAGGGCTCAACAACGCCATACACACCGGACTTAGCCTGGCGCAGATGGGAGAATTCGGATTCATCATCGCCAGCTTAGGAGTAAACCTGGGCGTAGTGAGCGACTATATCTACCCTGTCATAATAGCAGTGTTCGTGATAAGCAACCTGATAGCGCCATTTGTCATAAGGTCCGCCACACCGCTATATAACCTCCTGCAGAGAAAACTACCTTCCGGCATACTCGAAAAAATAGACGAAGACCAAAGTCAGAACGCGACGAGCACCAATGCCGAGACAAGCGAATGGAAAAAACTTCTGAAAGCCTATTTCACAAGAATCCTCATCTACGGAGTAGTGCTAATAGCCGTCAGTCTCGTCTCCCGTCAAGTTCTGGAGCCTTTCGTAAACAGGATTTTCTCGGCGTGGAGTGAATTTCTGCGCTCTCTCATAATTACGGTCATTACGCTCATAGCTATGGGACCCTTCCTCTATGGAATGGGCATCAGTTCCGGGAGCATCAACGCCTCCGCAAGTAAACTTCTGAAGGCAAAAGCGTCCAACAAATGGCCGATAATAACTCTCACTCTGCTTCGCACTTTCTTAGTGGTCGGGATAGTAATATCTGTGATAGCCAGCCATTTCACTCTCGCAGGATGGACTGCTGTGCTCCTTCTCATAGGCGGTGCGGTGTGCGTACTAATGGGCAGAAAAAACCTTAAACATAGCTCTAACATAGAGAAAGTGTTCTTCGATAACTTCAACGGAAAAGAGATACAGGAGAGGAATAAAGCAGCCGTACAGACTTCCGTTCAGGATACCTTGGCAGGATATGACGTGCACCTCGAACAATTTGAAGTGCCCGCTGACTCTTCTCTTATAGGTAACAAACTTAAAGACATCCCTATACGTCAGGCGAGCGGAGCTAACATCATAGAAATTCACCGCGGCACACGGAGCATTATCATCCCTAAATCCGATGAGGTAATCTACCCTTACGATAAACTGCTAGCCGTGGGAAGCAGCGAACAGATTCGTCTCCTAAAAGAAATGTTCACACAGGCTCCGACCATAGAAAGTCATAACGACGAGTTTAAAGTCTGCTGCATAACCGTGGATAAAGACTCAAGTCTCTACGGCAAGACCCTTCGAGGGGCATCGCTTCGGGACTATAAGTGTATGGTTATAAGCGTACTGCACGGTGAAGATTTCATTATTAACCCTAAAGCCGATTTTCATTTTGAACTCGGCGACAAAGTATGGCTTGCAGGTGAAAAAAGCGCCTGCGAATGGATTAGATAAACCATGTGGCTCTATCTTGCTCTTCTCTCGGCCCTGATGCTTGGCCTATATGACATAGCGAAAAAGAAAGCATCCCAGAATAACGGCGTGCTACAGATTCTTTTGGTAGCCACTGCCCTGTCAACTCTTTTTCTCAGCCCTTGGCTTTTTAAATATGACGTTACGGGGCACGAACATCTTCTCCTGCTGCTTAAAGCGGTCATAGTTACGTCTTCGTGGATAAGCGGAATGGTGGCACTTAAAATGCTGCCTATCACTACGGTAAGCACTCTCAAAGCTACCAGACCTTTTCTGGTGGTGATTTTCTCTATCTTACTTTTCGGAGAGAGACTTAATTTATGCCAATGGGCCGGTGTAGCTACGGCCTTTATAGCGCTTATGCTTCTCAGCCGCTCAAGTCAGCAAGAAGGGGTAACCTTTAAAAGCAACAAAGGACTTCTTGCTATGGGAATTTCCATTCTTACAGGCGTCATATCGGCACTTTACGACAAACACATAATCACAGGTTTCGAGCCGATGACAGTGCAGAGCTGGGGAAATTTCTATATCACCATCCTACTTGGCATCTGCATCATCGGACAAAAAAAGGTAAGCGGAGAGGGAGAAAAATTCCATTGGGACTGGACTTTGCTTCTTATCGCTGTTCTTATTACGGGAGCAGATGCCCTTTACTTTTTCGCCATAAAGGGAGAAGGGGCTCTGCTTAGTGTGGTGTCCCTCCTGAGAAGATGCTCCGTTCTGGTAACTTTCGTAGCTGGGGCCCTATTCTTTAAGGAGAAGAACCTTAAACGTAAGAGTGTCAACATCTTAGTTCTAATGCTCGGAATGGCGCTACTTTTAATAGGCTCGAAATGACGGGAAAGACAACCGAAGTGGAATTCATACTTCTCTCCACCACCAAAGTGGGAGAAAATTCACTGGTTCTTCATAGCCTCAGCAAGCAGTACGGAAGGCACAGTTTCATAGTGCGCCTTCAGAAAAGCACATCTATGTATCTTCCACTCAGCATCTTAAGCGCGCAGATTACAGAAAGTACGAAGACAGAGCTTTGGAGAGCGAGTAATGTAATGGCCGAATATCCACTTAGCAGCACCCGCGCCAATATACATAAGAACACTACCACGCTTTTCTTAAGCGAAGTGCTTTATCGCAGCCTTAGGGATGGGGCCAATGAAGAAGGGCTATACGAGTGGTGTCGAAAGATGATTCTTACGCTCGATTCCCTGCAAAGCGATTATGCCTCATTTCATCTCAAATTTCTTCTGGAATATGCGGCTATACTGGGTTTTAAAATAGACATTGAGGGATTGGCTCCATTTGCCGATGAATACCTCGAAGACCTTAACCGTTTACTGAATATGGATTTCGGGGAATTTCTGCTGTACCCCCTTGATGGGAAAAAGCGCAACGATATAGCCAGAATCATCTTAGAGTACCTCTCCTATCACCTTGACAGCCGACTGGACATTCAGTCCCTTAGAGTTTTACGCGAACTGTACGCATAAAGACGATCGAAAATTCGACATAATAAAATTCGGCGACCATTTCAAAACAGTTTCTGAGCGCGAAGTGTCAAGATTTTTTACAGGAGTGTAAAATTTCTTTACACGAAGGCATTGGCATTCAAAGCATAAATCACTGAACTGTACGACCTTATATCATCTGGCACGGTAGGTGTCGCTATTTTCGAAAAAGGTTATAACTATGAACATATCTTTTATACTTCTTGTTCTTTCGATAGTGCGTCCGTGCACGGCAGATTCGACGGCGACGGAGAAAGTGATGACGCTGAAAGACTGTATGGAATATGCTGTCGCCAACTCCGCAGATGTGCAGATTCGACGGACAAAGACGGGAGATGCAAGACTGGAACGGCGAGATGCCATACTCACGGCATTCACTCCAGAGGTCGAAGCTTCGACCTACGGCTACTATCGATGGGGACGTTCGATTGACCCTGAAACGAATACCTATGTCAACACGACCTCTTTGAATAACGGGTGGTCAGTGGCGGCAGGAATAACTCTTTTCGACGGTTTTTCTGCACTCAATAACATAAAGATAACTAAAACTTCACTTGCTATGGGCCTTACGCAAGAACGGCAAGAGGAGGACAAAGTCTGTCTCGCCACGATGGAGGCCTATTTTAATGTCGTCTATTATACCACTTTAACAGACATTCTTTCCTCGCAAGTCGAAAATGCGCAATCCGCGCTCGCCCTCGCATCCCGACAGGAAGAACTCGGAGTCAAGGGACACGCTGACGTAGTGCAGATGGAAGCTGACCTCGCCGACAGGGAATATGAACTCGTAGCCGCGCGCAACAGTCTGGTGGACGCGAAAATAAAACTTGAGGACGTGATGCTTTGGCCTGTGGGAGAAGTTCTTGAGATAGACACTCGAAGTTTTATTTCAGAGGCTAAGGACATCACATCAGAAGCAGAACCGAGTTTAGATGTTAATGACGTGCGCCCTATAGGGGAGATTATTAGAAAGGCGCAACTTTCAATGCCTTCGGTTCTTGTGGCCAAAGGGTCACTTGACAATGCCGGATATGCCCTACGCACTGCTAAATGGCAATTTCTTCCTACGCTCAATCTATACGGCGGCTGGTCCACGAGTTACTACACCTACCCAGGGCAGAGCGGATACACCCCGACTCCTTATTGGAACCAATTTGTGAACAACGGCGGAGAATATATCCAACTTTCGCTCAATATCCCTATTTATGACCGCCTGAGCAAATTCACGAAACTCTCGAAGCGCAAAAGCGAATTTCATCGCGCTGAAATCGAATATGACAAGTCGCTTCGTGATATTGAGTCGGAAGTTCGTCGGGCAATAAGCGACCGCGACGGAGCGAAAGCCGCTTTACTTCAAGCCGAACGTCGCACAGCCGCGCAGGAAGAAGCCTTCCGTCTGAATCATAAAAAATTCGAACAGGGGCTTATCTCTACCATAGAGTACAACACGGTTTCTTCCAATCTTCTAAAAGCCAAGGCTGAGCGACTTAATGCCTTGCTGCAATGGCAGCTAAAACGCCGCGTAGTAGATTATTACGGGGGCATACGCTATATTGACCAGCAGTAAAAAGCCGGTCTAAAATAATTCGGCGACCATTTCAAAACAGGCCTAAATTATAAAATACGTGGAGATAAAGCGAATTATAAAGAAAAAACGAAAATACTAATGGATAAAGTAATTGAAAAGAAAAAAGGCATCGCGGCGGCGTTCACCACGAAAGCCGTCAAATGGTGGGGGCTTGGAGCGTTTGTAATTCTTGTCGCCGCACTGATACTCACAGGACGACGTTCTGTCCTTCGAGTGGACGGCAGTTCCATACTCACCGCTACAGCACGTCGTGGCGAATTCAGCGACTACATCCGCGTCAACGGACAAGTGCAACCTATGACCACAGTTCAACTCAGCCCTTCTGAAGGCGGAAATGTCCAGAAGATAGTAGCAGAAGAAGGCAGCCACGTGAATAAAGGCGATGTCATCGTAATTCTTGGTAATGAAAACCTTGATATGCAAATCCTTAACTCCGAAGCCGAGCTCGCTGAAAAGGAAAACATCCTGCGTAATACGATGATTTCGATGGAGCAGCAGAAACTCAGTGTCCGTCAGGAACGGCTCAGTCTCCAGATAGAAGTGCGTCGTGCCCTTCGCGCATACGAGCAGAATAAAGCACTCTACAAAGAAAAACTCATCGCAAGGGAGGAATATCTCAAGGCATCGGAAGACTACGAACTTGCCTGCGACAAGCTTGAACTCGTCACAGACCGCGAGCGTCAGGACAGTCTCTACCGCAGCGTGCAGATTGCCCAGATGCACGAAAGCCTTGAGAATATGAGGTTGAATATGAATATGATACGCCGGCGCAAGGACAATCTTTCCGTCAAAGCTCCGATAAGCGGAGAACTCGGTCTGCTCGACGTCGAACTCGGGCAGTCGGTCGCGGCCGGAGCGAAGATAGGCCAGATAAACAATCTTGACTCCTACAAGATCGAGGCGCAGATTGACGAGCATTACATCGACCGCGTGACTCCGGGTCTTGAGGCGACTTTCGAACGCCAGAACGAGAAATACTCCGCCGTCATCCGCAAGGTCTATCCGGAAGTACGCGACGGCAAATTCAAGGCGGACTTCCGCTTTGACGGGCAGCAGCCGGAGAACATCCGCACCGGCCAGACCTACTACCTCAATCTTCAACTCGGGCAAAGCGCCGAAGCCATACTAATTCCTCGCGGCTCGTTCTACCAGAGCACCGGCGGCAAGTGGGTTTATGTCCTGAATGCAGACGGCACCAAAGCCACGAAACGCAGCATCCGCATTGGCAGACAAAATCCTCAATATTATGAAGTTATAGAAGGACTCGATTCGGGCGACAGGGTTATAATATCGTCATACGACTCTTTTGGCGACAAGGATGAATTAGTAATAAGGTAGATATGAACACATATTTTAAATTTCTGTCTAAGAATAAGTTATATGCTGCAATCGAGGCGTTCGGGCTTGCGGTGGCGCTCGGGTTCGTGATTCTCCTCGCCTCCTACGCCCGCACGGAGTTCAGCGTCGGGGCGCGGCAGCCGCTGTCGAAACAGCTCTACGCCATCGGAACCGAGGATATGGTCGGGATGACGCTCGGAACTGGGGAGGAGTTTTTCCCTTCGATGCCGGAGATAAGCTCGTGGACGCGGGTCGCGGCGTATGGAGATGCGGACGTAACGGTTGACGGAGAATATCATTCGGTGGAGGCCGTGGCGCTTGACACGAATTTTCTGAAGCTGTTCGACTATCGGCTCACCGGTTGTGGCCGCGACAGGATTCTGGCGGGGGAGGACGAAGTGATTGTCTCCGAATCTTTCGCGAAGAGGGCTTTCGGCGGCGACGACCCTGTGGGCAGAACCGTCGTCTTCAGTAAGAAGAACCTGACAGTCACGGGAGTCCTTCAAGACTTCGGGCCTTATGACCTGTTCCGCCCCGCAGACATCTTCCTGAGTATGAAGGTGATGGACGGGATGGTGATGAAAATGGACCAGTTCGGGTCAACGCTGACCCTGGTGACGCTCTCCGGCGGCGCGGACCCGGACGATGTCGCGGCGAAACTCCTCGACAAATACTGCGGCTATTGGGACTGGTTCGACCGCGACGCATCCAACGGCAGGTTTCTCTACGGCTCTTCGCTCACCCGGCTTGACGGGATTTATTTCAGCAGCCGTGATGTCTATAGTCCTTTCCGCAAGGGTGACAGAAGAACGGTCGAAGTCCTGCTGGTCGTGGCTCTCGTGCTTCTTGTCTCCGCCATATTCAACTACATCAACCTCACCGTGGCCCAGACCGGCAAGCGCGCCAAGGAGATGGCGACACGCCGTCTTCTCGGAGAGTCGCGGACGGGGATTGTCCGCCGTTACATCGGGGAGTCATTCCTCTTCACGGCCGGCTGTTTCGCCCTCGGCTGCGTTGTCGCCGTCTGCTTCCGCCCTTGGATGGAAAGGCTGCTCACGACGGACATTGTCCTGAACCCCGGCTCGACGGATGTCCTTTGCGCAGTCCTGTTCCTCTGCGCCATATCGCTCGTCTCCGGACTTCTGCCCGCCGCGATGGTCTCCCGCTTCAAGCCTGTCGATGTCGTCAAGGGCGATTTCCGCTTCCGCAGCAAGATGGTCTTCAGCAAGGTTTTCATCGTGTGCCAGAATGTACTCAGCACCGTCCTGATCGCCGTCGCGCTGACGATGACACTTCAGATGCGGCATCTCGTGAACCTGCCGACGGGCTATGAAACGAAGAACATCATCAGCGTGAAAACATGGGCTCTGGGATACAGGAATATGGACGCTCAGAACGAACTCGTCCGCCGTCTCCGCGCCCTTCCGCAGGTTGAGTCCGTCGGAACGGCCATTCAAGCTCCTTTCGCCTGCGGAAGCAACGGAGTGCATATGGAGAACGAAAAAATGTCGTGGATGAAAGTCGCGGCTCTGGATTCCACAAGTTTCCGGATTTTCGGGTTCAAGATGTTGGAGCGATATTCCGAACCACTGGAGGGGACATACTGGCTTACGGAAGAGGCCGCGAGGCGTTACGGGGTTTCCGAGAGCAACAGAACTGTCGGGAAAAGAGATGATGGGGCTCCGGAATATGAATGCTGCGGAATCATCGCCGACTACCGGTCGAACGACGCGCTCAGCCGTCCGATGGAGGACAGCCACAATGCCGTGATGAACATATCGTCGATGTGCGCACGGATGATAGTGAAGGTGAGGGGCGACCGCAGGGAGGCGTTTGAGGCGGTTTCGGGCGTGTGGCGGGGCGTCGCGGTGGATTATATCGGCGTCCCGAAGGTCGTTGACATAGACTATGTCGATGATTTTCTGGACAATGCCCTCACCGGAACGCGCAACACGATGTCGCTTGTGAACACCTTTATGGCTCTGGCCATTCTGATTTCTGCGCTCGGGCTGTTCGCGATGTCGGTCTATTACACCGACCAGCAGTCCCGCCAGATCGCCCTGCGCAAAATTTTCGGCTCCGATGTCCGCACGGCGGTGTGGACACTCTCCCGGGAATTTCTTCTGATGGCGGCTGTCGCTGTCGTCGTCGCCGCACCTCTATGCGTCCTGGCGATACGCTGGTATCTCCGGGATTTCTACAATGTCATCGCGTTTCCTTGGTGGGTGATTCCGGCGGCTGCTCTGCTGACTCTCCTTGTCGCCTCGGTTTCGATTCTGGGGCAGACTTGGACGGCCGCAAATGAAAATCCGATCGAAAAACTAAAGGCCGAGTAACCTACTATAGGATAATCGTAAAGACAGTGCCCTCAGGAGTGCTGGAAGATAGTTTGACAGTGCCGCCGTTGAGTCGGAGCATCTGGCGCGAAAGACTGAGCCCCACTCCTGTGCCTTCACTGCCTTTAGTTGTAAAAAACGGCACGAAAAGCTGTTTCTGACTGGATTCGCTGATGGGGGCTCCGTCGTTGGCGACGTTAATTATCGTGCGGTCGAGTTTGTCGAGCTCTGCGCTTATCCTTATGTTCCGCGCCCCAGCCTGAACTGCGTTCTTCACAAGATTGTTGATGACTTGTGAAATCTGCCCCTGATCGGCATAGAGGATGATATCCTCGAAAAGTTCTTCGTAGCAGACGCTGACTTCCGGCCAATTTGTCTTGGCTATGTTCATGGCATCGGTCGCTACTTCCTTGAGATAAAAGGCCTTGCGTACCGGAGCTGCAATGTGCGTGAGGGAACGGTAGGATTGGACGAAGCCAAGTAAACTTTCTGACGACGAGGCTATGGTTCCAAGCGCCGAGCGCACGTCATCTTCGCTGTAAGAGTCCAGATTCTGTGAAAGCGCCGAGCTGAGAGATGCAATAGGCGTAACAGTGTTCATTATCTCGTGAGTCAGGACCCTGATGAGCCGCGTCCACGACTCCGTCTCATTATCCTCCATCTCCCGAGTTATGTCGTTGAATGTCACTATTCTAACATCTACCGAATGAAGCCGTGCAGTACAGGCGCTGACAGAAAATTGAACCGCTCCGCGCTCCGACTGAAACGAAGCTTGAATTTCCGATTCATCCGCGTTTCGAAAAGCCTCCGCAAGTTCAGCAGATATTCGCTCGACTTGTCTGAGATTTGATATACCCGCCATTCCAAGTAAACCGCGTGCAACTGCGTTACTATAGTTTACCTTATCTCCGTCGAGAACGATAACACCGCTACGGACATGGTCCAGCATAAGAGCGAAATAGCGATCACGCTCGCGGATGTCGTTCTTATCGGCATCAAAAATGGCACGCAGACGATTCAGCGAACGATTAAGTCTGCGGTTACCGCGCCTGGTCTCGGAATAGCGAAAAGCCGACTCGCCACTACCGAGAGCATCGGACATAAAGTCAATCTTGCCGATAATTTTACGTTTGGTAACAAAGCCCGTAATTATAACGGCAAGAACGACGGCGACTACTGCGACAGCGGCACAGACGATTTCCGGATGACCTATAGTCATATACCGTATTTTTTTAGTTTCGCATAAAGCGTAGGACGGCTGATATTCAAAGACTTGGCAACAAGAGAGATGTTCCCGCCGAAACGGCTCATCGCGGCTCGTATAGTCTTCTCCTCAATGCTGTCCATCGTATCTCCTACCGATATTTCAGTGTCAGAGACATTCTTAACGACGGAGCATTCAAGACCGAGGCTTCCTATCGTCGGGCTGTCGGAAAGAATCACCGCCTTCTCGATACAATTGCGCAGCTCGCGGATATTCCCCGGCCAGCCATAGTTCTCCATTTCGCTGACGGCGGCCTGTGAGAACCCGCTTAGTACACGCCCATATTTCTCAGAAAATTCTTCGAGAAACTGCTTCGCGAGCGGAACAATCGCTTCCGGACGCTTTCTCAATGGCGGCAGTTCAACTCTTATGGTATTTAATCGGTAATAGAGATCTTCTCGAAAAAGTCCGTCCCTTACAAGGGCTGGGACATCGGCGTTAGTCGCACATATAAGACGTATGTCAACGGGGATGCTCTTCGTGTCGCCTACTCTCGTTATGCTGCGGCTTTGAAGAGCGCGAAGCAATTTAGCCTGCGACTGCCGAGGGATATTGGCTATCTCATCTAAAAAAAGCGTACCTCCATTGGCCTGCTCAAATTTACCGACATGGTCAGATTTGGCATCTGTAAATGCTCCTTTGACATGTCCGAACAGTTCGCTTTCAAAAAGGGTTTCAGTTATAGCACCTGCATCCACACAAACGAGTGGCCCTGCGGAACGTACTGAAAGAGAGTGAATTTCGTGCGCAAGTACATCTTTTCCTGTACCATTCTCGCCCGTGATTAGCACCGTGGCATCCGTTGTAGCAAGTTTAAGGATGTCATCGTGCAGCTGCGCCATCGCCTCACTCCCGCCCCAAAACATCCTCGGGCCGTCGTCTGCCGTCCTGGCCTTCGTCGCAGCCTTTTTCCTATCACGTATTCCCGTAAGCGTATCTATCAACTTCGCATTGTCCCAGGGCTTCACGACGAAATCATCCGCACCTCGCTTCATTCCTTCCACAGCAAGAGCTATGTCAGCATAAGCCGTAAACAACACCACTGCCTGCTCCGGCCATCTTGATTTAAGTTCTGAAAGCCAATAAAGGCCTTCGTTTCCCGTGTTAATGTCCGTCTTGAAATTCATGTCCAGAAGGATTACGTCGGGCCTGAGACTCTCTACCGTTCGCATCAGCAACACAGGCGAAGGGAGAGCCTCCACCTGCTCGAAACATCCTCCAAGAAGTATCTTTAGAGCGTCCCTGATTCCTTTGTTGTCATCAACGACCAGTATTTTTCCTTTCTTCATAATTTACATCCGCCGCGACCACATCGTAACGCCGACCTTCGCTAATCGCTCGCAATTTACTCTCATTCCATCTAATATCCAAAACCTAAAGAATCCATAGCCTTGACTTTTGGATAAAATGTTTTATAATCTGCCGAAGGTGGAAAGCTATTCTACCGGCGGTCATAAAGTGATGACGTGAGGAACTACATTCGCATCGTGATTGGATGGCAATTATTCCACTTTCAAATAGTTGACAGGATTGGATGTAGCAGCCCTCCAGCTACGCAGTGTCACGATGAGCACCGTGATGACCAGCACCGAGAGAAGCGCGGACGCGAAGACCATCCAGTTGAGCGACGTGTGGTTTTGACAGTTCGTCAAGAGAACCCTCGACGGCTTCAAAATTCATAGTCCTTATGCCTCCGGCGGAATATTCCAGAGCAGTCAAATGCAGCTTTCTCGCGACTCCGTCCTTGCGCGTCCAGCATATTTCCGGATAGCCTCCGAACCTATCAAACATTCCACCGCACTCCACTTCCGCCGCCCCGTTCACCAGCTGTTCGCCGAGCGGACGGCACATCCAAGGACTGTATTTGCCCAGATAATAGTTCGAAGGCAGGGTGATTACAAATGTGCGGTCCGCGTCCTTGAGCTTCTGATTATACCCGAAGTTCCAGCTAACCTGCGTCAAAATCACATAAAAAGCTCCAAACGCCACCGCCATCCCGATGACATTCAGCAGACTCGACACCTTGTACCGCCGCAGAGTATTAATAAAATTATGGAATATATATCGCATTACAACTCATTTTTGACATCGCTGACGATGTGACCGTCGAATAGGTCGATAGTTCGCTGAGCCATAGCCGCGTCCTTCTGTGAGTGGGTCACCATTACAACGGTCGTTCCCTCGCGGTTCAGCTCGCAGAGCAGGTCCATCACTTCCTTACCATTCTTAGAATCGAGGTTTCCTGTAGGCTCATCGGCGAGAATCAACTTCGGTGAAGCCACTACAGCGCGGGCGATAGCCACCCTCTGCTGCTGACCTCCCGAGAGCTGCTGCGGAAAATGCTTGGCCCTATGACTGATGTTCATACGTGCCATTACAGCCTCAACCTTTTCACGTCTTTCAGCCGCTGAAAAATTCATATACCTCAGCGGAAGCTCGATGTTCTCAAAAACATTGAGCTCATCTATCAGATTGAAGCTCTGGAACACGAATCCGATGTTTCCCTTACGGAACTTGGTCCTCTCCTTCTCCTTGAGCTGTGCGACCTCCTGCCCAAGAAGTTTGTAACTACCAGAGGTCGGATTGTCAAGCAAGCCGAGTATATTCAGCAGCGTGGATTTACCGCAGCCGGAAGGCCCCATAATGGCTACGAACTCGCCGTCCTGAATTTCAAAAGAAACATTGTCGAGAGCTACAGTCTCGATCTCTTCGGTCCTGAAGACCTTGCAAATGTCTGTAATCTTAATCATAATATTATGTTTTATTTATTGTCTATCAATGTATTAAACCTTTTCACTCCGTCTTAATGCTTTCGGCAGGATTGCGGTTCGCCACAATCTGTACATAAACGTCCGAAACGACAGCGACAATGCCGAGCACGGCGATGAAAGTCGCGACGAACACCCAGCACGGAAGCCCCGCCTGCACCGTAAACTGCTGCTCCCACCGCGCCGCCACAATCCCGGCCAACACGCACCCGACTGCCACTGACGGCCCTGCAATCCACATAAGGTCTTTGAGGAACATCGATCGAATCTGCGAGAACTGGGCTCCGTTCACACGACGCACCGCAATCTCCTTACCACGACGGCGCACCTCGTCAATCGTATATCCCACAAGACCCAAAAGAGCGATTATCAGTGAAACGACACCGCCGATAAGCACGGCGTTTCTCGTATTCTTCGTATCCGCCAAATTCTCAAGAGCGGCCATGCGGCACGCAGTGATTCTGTTCCCCCGCCCCGGCAGGATTTCATTCACCACGGCCTGCGTATGCTCCAAAGCGTCAGGTGAAATCTTGTGATATTTCACGAAAATGAATCGGAACATAGCTGTATATTGCTGCGGGTTACAGTAAAAGACAACCATCGGGCGAGTGGAATAAAAACTGTCCCCCAGACTGAACGACCCTTGGTTTATGGTTTTGAACACGCCGCATATACTCTTAGCCCCAGCCTCGTGCCCCGTAACATCTACATCCTGTCCGAGAACTTCGCTCCATCCGGCAGTCTTTTTCATCTTATCTACAAATCTCTCATCCACAAGTATTTCTCTATCAGCGGCAAGCGCTTCGTCAAAATTGCGCCCTTCAATAATCTCCACTCCGAAGACATTGGCCCAATGACTGTCAACATAATAGGCATCCCTAATATTAAATAGCTGCCTGTCCTCTCCCGGCACCGAAATGTTATTGCCCGAGTAGCCGTCAAAAGGGTTCTGGTAGCCAAAAGCCGCATCATCCACATCAGAAAGCGCACGCACTTCCGCCATAAGCGTATTCTTCTGTTCGTGGGTCGCCTCCTTAAGGCTTATCATCGCGACATTTCCGTAGTCGAATCCAAGATCTGCATTGGCCATCTTATCATATTGCAGCGAAATCACACAAATCACGACAGAAAGGAATGCAACTGCCGCGAACTCCACAGCCAATAGACCGAGTTTCCATCTGCGTCTGCCCTCACTATAGTTTCTGAAAGCCGCAGCCACAGGAATTCTGTTGAAAAAATGTGCCGGCATCACAGTATTTATAAAGAGGAGCACTATGACGACAGCAATTGATAGAATCAGGGGCCTGCCGGAAAAGAGCGAGGAAACATCAGCTCCGAGAATCTCCTCCGCAGTGCCTCGAAATGAGAAAATAAGAACGGCGGCGAGCGCGCAAGCAAGTAACGTATGAACGAAAGCTTCCGCGAACATCATCCCGAACATCTCGTCTCGCCCGCTTCCAAGACACTTGCGCAGAGCCATCTCGCGGCTACGCGTCACAGTGGTTGAAAGGACTATAAGCAGATAGTTCAACACTGAAGTCAGCAACAACGCGAATGCCACGAACGCGAGCAGCAGCGTCATATTTCTCTGGTTCTGGTCCTCGTTATGGAATCCTCTCAACGGCTTGACAATGAAATCCATATCAAAGCCTGCGGCCTTCATTTGTTCCATAGGAAGGTATGTGTTCATGAATCCGCTGAAATTACCATTTAGCCCGTCGGCATCGGAAGCCTCACGCAATTTCAAAAACGTGCTGTAGCGGTCATTGCCGACGACCCCGTCCGAGCCGTCATAAATGAACATTCCTGTAGTAGGAAGCGAGATAAGCACCTGTGGACGGAAACTCGAATTCAGCGGATAGTCCTCAAAAACTCCACTTATCGTCAATTCATACCCGTTTCCCCAACCTGCGACAGAGAACCTCTGTCCGATGACCTTTTCAGCGACCGACTTTCTATCCGAAAACGTTTCCGTCTCATTCTGCATCGTCGCCGCGATTTTCCTGGCCACAGAGTAAGACACGGCAGCATTGCTCTCCACATCAAGGGCCTCCGTAATATCTCCTGCAAGGCATTCTCTATCAAGCACTCTGAAGAACGCCGAGTCCGCCAGCCCGGTGCGTCCGGCCTCGATTCTCGCCTTTGTCCCGTGCATGATGAGGTCGGCGTCCCACTCGAACCAGGTGAGCCTCGTCGCCTCCTCGACCTGCGGGAAATATTCCTTCATCCTCGGCGCTATTCCGCCGCTCGTATGACTATAGACCTTCCATTCTCCACTCGTCTCCGCCGTTTCACTGAGATAAAAAATCCGTTCCGCACCATCGTAGAAGTCATCATAGGTCTGCTCAAAGCACACCTTCGAGGTCAGCACCAAACCCACTGCAAGCCCGATTCCGAGTGTCAGCACTTTCAGGCCATTCCTACGTCCCTTTGCCGGCAGTGTCCTAAACGCCGCAGCCATATAACTTTCAAAATTCATCACACTATCTTTTGAAAGTATATGGAACGACAAATGTGCCAGATACACTAATTGATTATCAGTAAACCTATTATATATACCGATACTCTCGACCTTTGTAAAGAAACTTTACACGGGTGTAAAAAAATTTGACACTTGCACTCAGCCGGACAAGAAAGCCCAAAGGACAAACTCAATTACTCGAACAAAGAATCGATTTACGCATGGCATCGAGCGCTTGGAAACGATGTGAAAATGTGTTCTTAAGCTCTTCGCCAAGTTCAGAGAGCGTCATCTGCGCATCATTAAAGTCCGGAATGAACACGGGATCATAGCCAAATCCTCCGCTCCCCTTCCTCTGAAAAGCTATCTTCCCTTCCATACAGCCCGAAAAGACGCTGACTTTTCCGTCCACGATAAGGGCTACCACGCATCTAAATCTCGCAGTACGCTTCTCCATTGGCACACCCTGAAGTTTAGAAAGAAGTTTATCTATATTATCTTCAAAACTGCATTCAGGACCTGCAAAACGCGCAGTGTAAACCCCGGGAGCACCTCCCAGAGCATCTACTTCAAGCCCGGAATCATCTGCAAAACAAGACTTTCCGCCGGATTTATCATAGATATACTGTGCCTTCAGAAGACTGTTACCTTCGAGCGTAGAAGCAGTTTCCTGAGCCTCTCCCTCTATCCCCATACTTTGAGGAGAAAGAAGATTGAACTGAGAGCCAAGTATTTCGGAAGCCTCCCTTAATTTGCCTTTATTATGCGTGGCGAAAATCAATGTCATAGGACAGGCTCCTTGCTCAAAGCTTCGCGAAGTTCATCATCGTAACGAAGACGAAGCTTTATGCCTGCCTCCTGATAATAATAACGCGTGGCTATCTCCTCCTCTATGAAAGGGATAATCTGCTCAGGTGTAACGCTTTCCACTTTCACCACAGCATCCTCGACCACTTCTGCCTTGGCATATTCAATAAAATCTGCCATATCATTAAAGTGGAAATCATCCAAAGGCGGAATAGACGGATGACTCATCTTATACTGAAGAGCATATTGGCCTACAAGACCACTGAGTACCAGTGAGATAGTTATATCATCATACTGTGGAGTATCCAAAATTATATCCGGAGTGATACCGCCGCCATCTCGAACAATACGACCCTTGTTAAGAGTTTTGAATTCACGCGTAAGGGAGTCTGGGATATTGGCCACACTACCATCTTCATTACGATGACTGTAATCCTTAATCTGGACGCAACGCCCCGACGGAGTATAATATTTAGCAGTGGTAACTTTCAATTCTCCTCCATAAGGAAGACTCTTCACGCTCTGTACCAAGCCTTTACCATAAGTTCTCGTGCCCATTATGGTAGCACGGTCCAGGTCCTGAAGCGCACCGCTCACTATCTCCGACGAAGAAGCCGAACCTCCGTCAACAAGAACCACCACCGTGAGTTTCTCATCGAGAGGAGCCTCTTGGGTGCGATATTCCTGCGCCACCTTTCCGTCTCTGCCTCGGGACGTTACCACAAGCGAATTTTTAGGAACGAATATGGACACTATCTTGACGGCTTCTGAAAGCAGACCGCCTCCGTTACCACGAAGGTCAAGCACCAGCTTTTTCATGCCCTGCGACTTCAGAGCACTGACTTTTTGACGCATATCGTCTCCAACGCCTTCAGTAAAGCCCGTCTGAAGGATGTAGCCCGTGTCTTCCGTAATCATACCTGCGTATTCTATATCCGGAAGATGTATCTGTTCACGACGCACTTTAATCTTCAGAGTATCAGAAGTATATACTTTCTTTACGAGAAACTCCACCACTGTCCCGGGCTGCCCTTTCATCTTCTCCGAGCAAGTCTTGGAATCCAAAGGCTTCACGTCCTCGCCGTTAATCTCGAGTATCTCGTCTCCCGACTCTATACCGCTTTTAACGCAGGGAGCGAACCAATAAGGCTCGTTGATGATTATATTCTCTCCCTCTTTCTTATAGATAATCGCGCCTACACCCGCATACATTCCGCTGAGCTGCATAGAAAAACTTTCCATTTCCTCCTCCGGAACATACACCGTGTAAGGATCAAGTTCTGCGAGCATTGCCTTTATGCCGGCCTTCTCCATCCTGTCCAGAGGAAGAGTGTCCACATAAGATCTGTCCAATTCCTTAAGAATGGCATTCTGAATCTCCACCCATTTGCCCATCTTGAAATTCTTACTTTGGGCACACAGATTTAGTCCTGCGAAAAGGCAGAGCAATAGAGCTATTATCTTGTTTTTCATATATTTTCCTCCCATTTGTATATTTTATCTCCTCTTTTTAATTTTCCCGGAGCAGGAACAGCCACAGAGCACCTCACACCCTTTTCCGCCACATCCGCGCTCTGAAAATCTACTCTCATATCCTCCACGCTGAATTCCTCCACCCCTGTGCTTTGGCCAATACCCATAACCCTGTCGCCCCTATGAAGCGCAGCGCTTTCAATCTGAATTTCAGCCACTCCTATCTTATCGAACCAATTGGTCACCTTCCCCACATAAACCTTTTTCAATTTGGCCTGACTTCCATAAACTTTGCTCCACTCTCCCAAATAAGCACCTTGATAATAACCATCCCAAAAGCCTCGGTTAAACACCTCCGAAAGGGACTCCTTCAGTTCCGATGCCAATTCCGGAGTATATTTTCCCTCGCACACGGCATCGGCCGCCCTGCGATAACACTGAGCACAACGCTTGACATATTCGGCACTTCGTGCTCTGCCCTCTATCTTAAACACCTTCACGCCTGCGTCTATTATCTTATCCATAAACTCTATGGTACACAGATCCTTAGGAGACATTATATACTTATTGTCTATGTTCAGCTTATTCCCCGTCTCAAGGTCCGTTACTTCATAGCCTCTGCGGCATATCTGATAGCAGGCACCACGATTGGCAGAAGCACCATAAGAATGGAGAGAAAGATAGCATTTGCCGCTGATGGCCATACACAAAGCCCCATGTGCGAACATCTCTATCCTCACAAGCTCTCCGGAAGGGCCTTTAATCTCTTCTTTTTGAATGGTGTCATAGATGCTTTTAACCTGTCCCAAATTAAGTTCCCTGGCCAGCACCACCACGTCGGCCCACTGCGAATAGAACTTGAGAGCCAGGGCGTTAGAAATGGAAAGCTGCGTAGAAATGTGCACTTCAAGTCCCAGCTCGCGGCACATAAGAACAGCCGCCATATCAGAAGCGATAACAGCGCTCACCCCAGCCTGCTTTGCAGCCCTAAGAGCCTCACGAGCATCATCCATATCTTCAGGATAAAGGCAGATATTAAGCGTCAGGTATGACTTCACCCCGGCTTTCTTGCATATCCTTACTACCTCCTGAAGGTCTTCAGGGGAAAAATTATTGGCCGAATGACTGCGCATATTTAGCCTTCCCACCCCGAAATACACAGAATCGGCACCTCCCTGTATGGCAGCGCGAAGACACTCAAAATTGCCCGCCGGGGCCATTATTTCCAATTCCTTTTTATCCATTAACCTTTATTTTACTCTTCCAACCAGACTGTAAGCAAATTCCTTCAGAACATCTATATCAGAATCCTTAAAATCAGCCTTTTCAAGTGCCTTTACGGCCTTTTCGTTATACATTTTTATCTGGACCAATGCATCTTTATCCACACCGAGCCTAACATATTCAGCCTTAACCCTTTCCACATCGCGACTCCGGAATGTCTGCACGAACATCTCCTTATTATCGCTCACCTCGAAGCCCCTTATGGTAAGCCAACTTTTTTTCTGCTGCATAATATCCCCTCCAATAGGCTTTCCGAACACTTTCTCATCTCCGAAAGCATCGAGATAATCGTCGCAAACCTGAAAGGCAAGACCAAGCTGGTAAGCATATTCATAAAGCGCATCGCACTCACAAGCACCGGCGCCAGCTATCAAAGCTCCCATCTTCGCAGAACAAGCCAGAAGCACAGCGGTCTTCAGGCCAATCATAGCCTCATATTCAGACATAGAAACATCTTCCCTCTGCTCAAAATCCATATCATACTGCTGGCCCTCACAGACTTGCGCTGCCGTGGTAGAGAAAAGTTCAAGTGCCTCACGGAAACACTCCTGTGGTGCATAACTCATCCGTTTATACGCTTCGATGAGCATCACATCGCCACTTAAGATAGCCGTATCCTCACTCCATTTTTTCCATACCGTAGTCTTTCCTCGCCTAAGGAATGAACGGTCCATAATATCGTCATGAATGAGAGTGAATGTATGAAATACTTCCAACGCTTCGGCCGGATATCGCACCTGCTCCGGAAAGCCTTCTTTGAAAAGTGAATATGAGAGCAGACATAATGTAGGGCGAATACGTTTTCCTCCTATCTGCATCATGTAGCGAAGAGGATCATAAAGGCCGATTGGTTCTAAAGGGAAACGTGTAGAAGAAAAAATCTGCTCCACCTGTTCTTTTATGGTATCTAACATCTTCATCAATTTCTTAAACTGTTTTTAACTACCTGAATTTACTGTCTTCTTCAAGCATGCCAAGGTATGAAGCGTATCTGGAATCGGAAATCCTGCCTTCTTCCACTGCCTGTTTTATGGCGCACCCAGGCTCGTGCGTATGAGTGCACGGCACGAAGCGGCAACAGTCTGCAAGAGAGAGCATTTCAGGAAAATAATTGCCAATTTCTTCTTTTTCAAGTCCATAGAGGCCAAATCCTCGAAGACCGGGAGTATCTATCAGATAGCCTCCGCTGTTTATGGGATACATCTCATAAAGGGAAGTGGTGTGTTTGCCTTGAAGATGAGACAGGCTAATCTCTCCCACCTTAGGGTCAAGCGAAGTGTCTATAGCCTTGATAATGGAGGATTTGCCTACTCCGCTTTCGCCACTTATCAGATTAATCCCCAGAGCGCCGTCTCTTCCTTTACACAGCGCACGAAGAGTTTCTATTCCCTCCCCCGTTTTCACGGAAGTCTGAACCACTTGATAGCCTGCTTTAGAATAAGTCTCCACAAAGTCTTCCACATGGTCCGGGACTTCAGCCCTATACAAGTCAACTTTGTTAAGAACTATCGTAACCGGAATCTTGAACATCTCGCAGCTAACCAGCTGTCTATCAAGAAATGGGAGTTTTATCTCGGGAAAATACAGAGAACATACCAGAAATGCTCTGTCAAGATTGGCCGCGATAACATGCGACTGGCGTGAAAGATTAGTGGATTTACGTATAAGGTGATTATGTCGCGGCTTGACTTGAACGATCTGCGCAGGGTGCAGTGTACTCGGCTCCACTTCCCATACATATTCCACCCTATCACCTACTGCCACGGGGTTCGTGGAGAAAGATCCGTCCATCCGTACCTTACCGCGAAGAACGGCAGGGAACGGGGCCCACTGCGGAAGGCAAGTCAAAAGGAAATGACTGCCCGCATTCTTAACCACTATGGCTTCTCCTGTAGTCATATCCCACAAATTTACACAATTTCTTGTTCCCTTTCGAATTATCGCTAATTTTTCGCACTATTAATCAGCCCCGACAGAGGTTTTTCTGCGCAGTTGCTTCGCGACCCTTTGACCACAAATTTTTCAAAATGCTTGAAATTTTGACTTTTCCCAGCATTTGCCCGTATAGTGTCGCGCGCAGAGAATGTGAAATGTTTTTCGTATATTTGAGCGGAATGTCAAAACAGAGAGCCGTATGTTATACCCTATTGGAATACAGAACTTCGAGAAAATAAGAACCGGAGGATTTGTCTATGTGGACAAGACCGAGCAGATTTATAATCTTGCCGCGACTGGGAGTTATTACTTTTTGAGTCGTCCGCGCCGCTTCGGCAAGAGCCTTCTCATCTCCACGATGGAGGCTTACTTCAGCGGAAAAAAAGAACTATTCAAAGGCTTGGCAATGGAAAATCTTGAAAAAGACTGGACAGAGCATCCTGTTTTACATCTGGATTTCACAGGGAGCAAATATGCCTCCGTCGAAGACCTAAGAGAAAAACTTAATCGTCACCTAATAAAATGGGAAGAAATCTACGGCAAAATCGGAGATTTCAAAACCGCAGATGTGAGGTTCGATGCCGTGATTGACGCTGCCTACAAGAAAACCGGGAACAAAGTAGTCATTCTCGTCGATGAATACGAAAAGCCCGTCATAGACAACATTGACAACGATGAACTTGCAGACACGTTCCGCCGTGAGCTTCAAGGTTTCTACAGCGTTATCAAAGGCAAAGATGAATACATCCGTTTCGCTTTCCTCACGGGGGTTACCAAACTCGGTAAGATGAGCATCTTCAGTGGACTTAATAATCTGAATGACATATCGATGGACCTTCAGTCTTCGGATATATGCGGAGTATCGAAAGCCGAACTTAAAGCCAATTTCGATAGCAGTGTGGAAGAACTTGCAACAGCGAATAATTTAAGCAAAGACGAGTGCTACGGAAAACTCAAGACGATGTATGACGGATACCATTTCCATCACAAGGCGATGGGGGTATATAATCCTTTCAGTTTACTTAATACGTTCAAATCTAACGAATTTCGCATGTATTGGTTCGAAACTGGCACACCGTCCTTCCTCGTACGCTATCTTAAGAAAGGGAACTATGATCTTGAAGGAATTTCGAAAGATGAAGTTCCAGTGGAGGCTTTGACAGGAACGAACTATACAAATCCTCAGCCGATATCCCTTATGTACCAAACGGGGTACCTGACGATAACAGGCTACGACCCTGAATTTATGACTTACACTTTGGACTACCCGAATGAAGAAGTCAGAAAGGGTTTTCTTAATTCACTGAGCCAACTTTATGCACCAGCCCTCATTCAAGGGGAATTCTCTGTTTCCAGATTTGTCCGCGATATTCGTAGTGGAGATGTTCAGGGTTTTATGGACCGTTTCTCTGCATTCCTCGCTGGCAACAGTTACGAAATACAAGGTAATCTCGAACTTTACTTCCAAAACACGATGTACATAATGTTCCGAATGATGGGCCTCTATGTACGAACGGAATATTGCACATCACGAGGGCGCATAGATATAACCATCGATACCGATAAATATGTCTATATCATAGAGCTGAAGCGCGACCAGTCTCCGGAAGTGGCTATCAAACAAATAGAAGAAATGGGCTACGCACAGCCATTCCTCGCCTCCGGGAAACAAATAATAAAACTCGGAATAAACTTCTCTTCCGAAACCCACACCATAGACGGCTGGAAAATGGCGTAAACGGTCTAGGCAATAACTTCAAAATAGCTTCTTAGCCGCGGTAGAATTTTTCTCCGCAGCTACAAATACAACACCGTAAAATTGTATTTTACACCATATCACTGAAACATAATCAAGCATCTTTTGACTCTGATTCCAGAAGACGAAATAGTGATACTTACTAAAAATAGCGGTGTACTTAAAAACATGATTCGGCGCTTGCGGAGTAAGAAAAATTAACTATATTTGTGCCCGCTCTCGAGAAGAGCATATTTAACTAATTATTAATTTAAAAACAGATTCACAATGGCTGTTAAAATTCGTCTTCAGCGCCACGGTAAGAAGAATTTCGCATTCTTCCACATTGTAGTGGCAGACACACGTGCTCCACGTGATGGTCGTTACATTGAGCAGATTGGCTCTTACAATCCTAACACTAATCCAGCCACCATCAATCTCGATTTCGAGAAAGCTCTTGCATGGATTAAGGTAGGTGCTCAGCCAAGTTTGGTATGTCGTAGGATACTTTCTTACGAGGGTGTTCTTCTTCGTCATCATCTCGACGGCGGTGTAGCTAAAGGAGCTCTTACACAGGAAGTTGCAGATAAGAAATTCAACGACTGGAAGTCTCAGCACGACGCTAAAGTAGCATCTAAAGTAACAGGTCTTCGTAATGATGCCATTGCTAAGGCCAATGCAGCTAAGGCAGAAGAAGTAAAGGTTAATGAGGCTAGAGCAGAGGCTATCGCTAAACGCGCCGCTGAACTTGCTGCTGAAAAGGCAGCCAAGGAGGCAGAGGCAGCACAAGCAGCGACAGAAGAAGTTCCTGCAGCAGAAGAGGCTCCAGCTGAGGCCTAATGCTTCGCATAGCTAAAATTCTTAAATCTCACGGGACAGACGGAGCAGTGCTTGTCAGCGCTCCGGAATTTGACCTGACAGACTTTACCGAACCGGTACTCATCTATTTCGATGGGTTGCCGGTTCCCTTTTTTATTGAAAACTGTTCAGAACGCGGCACCGGCAAATACATAATTCATCTTAACGACGTAAATTCACTTAAAGACGCCGAAGAGATGACCGGACGCGACATCTTCGTAGAATCAGACGAGACGACAGAGTCCGCCACAGACTTTGACTTCACAGGATGGAAAGTGTTGGACGGAGAGGAGCTGATAGGCACAGTCGAAAGCATCGAACCCATTCCAGGTAATTTGTGCCTTAACATAAAGCCAATCGATGGGAGCAAAGACCAGTTTATGATCCCCCTACACGAAGATTTCATAGACGAACTGGACGAACAGAATCAGGAAATGAAGCTAACACTTCCTGAAGGACTATACTAAAAACTATTTTAATTCTTTAGGCGAAACGACGCCTTATTCGCGAGGCTTACTTCGCGCATCAAGAATCGGTTTTACAGCCAGAGTATAAGTAAAATACCCTATCCAGCTGAAAATCAAAATATAAAGACATAGGCCCATCTTCGCCAAAACCTTCAGATCTTTTCTTTGAAAAACATTTCGGAAGAGAGACACAGCGCCAATGCAGCCGCTAAGATAAATCAGTATAAAAATATAACTCATATCACTTTCTAAATACCCCATACACCGCCGCGCCACTTCCGCTCATAGAAGCATACACGGCGCCTTGTTCATACAATTTTTCCTTTTCCACTTTTATATGCGGATGCCCAGGGAACACGCTGTCCTCAAAATCGTTATGCAAAGTGTCGCGCCACTGCTGAATAGGAGTTTCAAGCAGAATTTCGCGAATGGAAGGACGGTTTCCACAAGGCTTTATCCCTTTATATGCCAAAGCCGTATTAATACTCTCCCCTTCTGGCATTACGACCTTAACATCATATCCTTCAAGAACATCGGGAGCATCTGAAAGAACATCGCCCTTACCCTCTCCCCACTGCGGTCTGGACTTCAGAAAAAATGCACAATCTGAACCAAGTTCAGAGCAAAGGCCCCTCAACTGCTCATCACTAAGAGAAAGACGGAATAAAGCATCAAGACCCTTAATGGTATATGCGCAGTCTGACGAACCTCCACCAAGACCAGCCCCGGTAGGAATATTCTTTTTAAGAGTAAGCCGGACATTTCCTATACCAAAGCGCTCCTGCATTAAACGAAAAGCTTTCACGCACAAATCCTTTTCCAAAGGCCAATTGGCCCCCTCTATCTGAACGCTAAAATCCTCACTTTTCTCTATGTGCAATTCATCGTGCAGAGCATACACGGGGTAGAAAAGTGTCTCTATATCGTGAAAACCATCCTCGCGACGCGAAATCACATTAAGCCCGAGATTGATTTTGGCCGGAGGAAAAAGAAGGACACTGTCTCTGCACGCCGAAAATTCGCACCCACAAAACTGCTGATTGTAAAATCCCTGTTCGCTAATTATCTCTACTCTACGCGGTTGCAGTCCACCTTTACGCCAATTCATTCCCCACCACTGCACAGGTAAACCCTTCACGGCCTGTTCTCCGGCGACATTAATCTGGTCAAGATTTTTCCACCTTGAAGAAGAAAGCGAAGTCGTAAGCACCCCGAAGCCACGAAGAGCGGCGAACTGCGCTGCACGTGAAAGTCTAAATGAGAAACATTCCTGGCATCGTCCTCCTCTCTCCGGCAAATGCTCTCTGCAATAAGCCACTCTCTCAAGCCACACCATGTGATCATATTCGTCCTCAAAATATTCTACCCCCTGCGCCCTACAATAACGAATAAGTTCTCCCTTACGATGCTCGTACTCCTCAAACGGAACTATATTAGAATTAGAAAAAAACACCGCCACATCCAAATGGTTCTGCAACATACACTCAAGTATGGCAGAAGAACACGGAGCACAACAGCAGTGCAGTAATATTCGTCCCTTCGGAGGAGCTAATTCCAACATAAAAATTTTGCAAATTTAATAAAAAGTATTACTTTTGCAGTCCCAAAGTAGAAATGCGGATGTGGTGAAATGGTAGACACGCTACTTTGAGGGGGTAGTGGGCGTTGGCCTGTATGAGTTCGAGTCTCATCATCCGCACGAAGAACGATCTGATTTTCAGGTCG
This sequence comes from Firmicutes bacterium TM09-10, assembly GCA_963650755.1. GTDB lineage: Bacteria > Bacteroidota > Bacteroidia > Bacteroidales > UBA932 > Cryptobacteroides. Next base: position 127,210 of record CAVJMH010000001.1, read on the forward strand.
TTTTTTTCGTTATCTGCTCTACCAATTCTTCAGGCAACTGAGCGAGTACAGGCGAGAGAAAAGATCTTATCTGAAGACTCTGTGCCAATTCCCTCGAAATCCCGCGCGAACACATATAAAAGAGCTGCTGTTCATCCAAAGCACCCACCGTCGCACCATGCGAACAAACTACATCATCTGCATAAATTTCAAGCTGAGGCTGGCTCTGAACATTGGCCTTCTCGGAAAGAAGAAGAGAATGATTTTCCTGAAGCGCCTCTGTCTTATCCGCCCCCTTGGCCACATATACAAGTCCCTCGAACTTAACATTTGACTCTCCTTGAGCTATACCCTTAAAAAGCTGATGCGACTTGCTTCCCCCGCACAAATGACAGACATTTATCTTAAAATCCACCGTCTGCTGCCCTTCACAAAGATACAGGCCATATAAAGAAAGCTCCGCTCCGGGGCCATCGAGTTCAAAAGTTACATCGAAAGTGCCGCTCTCCCCGAAAGGAGCCACAAAGACCACTTTCTGCGACTCTCCCTCGCGGAGTCTAACTACAGAAGGCAAAGTGTCTCTTCCCAGTACGACTATTTTATCCTTACTTTCCATCTATTCCCTCGAATCCATAAGTTTCTATCTGTGAGACAAGTTCCTTTCCGGCAGTCTTTACTATAAATCCGTCTTTCAACACATGCACGACATCCGGGACGATATATTCCAAGAGTTTATGATAGTGCGTGATAACTATGGAAGAAGTCTGCGGCGTACGTAAAGCATTGACCCCCTGCGCCACCACCTTCAAGGCATCCACGTCAAGACCGCTGTCTGTCTCATCAAGAATGGAAAGGACAGGCTCAAGCATAGCCATTTGAAATATCTCGCACCGCTTTTTCTCTCCGCCGGAAAAACCTACGTTCACGTCTCTTTTAGCCAAGTCAGGACGCATCTGAACGAGGGCCATCTTACTTTTCAAAAGCTTCAAAAACTCCGCAGGAGAAAGTTCCTCCTGTCCGAGAGCCTTGCACTTGGAAGATATGGCGGCCTTCATAAAATTAATCAAACTCACCCCAGGAATCTCTATAGGATATTGAAAACTTAAAAAAAGCCCAGCCCAAGCCCTCTGCTCGGCGCTCATCGAGAGCAAATCCTTTCCGAGGAAAAGCACGCTTCCCCCCGTCACCTCATACCCGGGCTTACCGGTAAGAACAGCTCCGAGAGTGGATTTGCCGGCCCCATTAGGCCCCATAATCGCATGCACTTCTCCGTGATTTATAGTAAGATCTACGCCGTGAAGAATCTCCTTTCCCTCCACGCTCGCCTTTAGACCTTTGATTTCCAATAAAATATCACCCATAGCTATTCCCCTTTTTTATAAGTTTTTACCCAGCTTGCCAATGACCAGACACTGTTCACCAGATATAAGCCACACACGATAGGCATAAACACATGACCCACCTTGATATGCAGAATAATCTGCGTAATATTAACTACAAACCAGGCTATCCAGCAATCCCATTTCTTCAGTGCAGAAAGCAGCTGAGCCACAAGTATCAGCGCGGTGACACAGGCATCCAGATATGGAACCGGGTCTCCCAAAGCCAATCTCTGTAAAAGTTCACCCCATCCCCAGGCCAAAAACAACACGGAGAACACCACCAATGCCCTCTGCGGCCAAGTGAGCGAAGTTACTTTCAACGCACTGCTGTCTTTTTTAGACTGTTCATCCTCTGCAGGATGAGTCCAACGCCAATGCCCCAGAATATTAATACATAAAGATATAGGCTGTAGGAACAAGCTTGCGTACAAGTGTTTGTTCCAAAACAACAGAGCCAGGGCCAAAGTATAAAGATACCCCACCCAGAAGTTATATTTACTGTTTCTTCCGGCCAATACCACACAAGTAAGACCCAGAACAGAAGATATTATATCAAAATAATTCATACTTACTAACCGACTGAACCTTCAAGCGAAACAGACAAGAGTTTCTGAGCCTCCACAGCGAACTCCATAGGAAGCCGCTGAAGTACATCCTTAGCATAGCCGTTAACTATAAGTCCCACAGCCTGTTCCGGATCTATTCCACGTTGAGCACAATAATACATCTGCTCTTCGCTAATTTTAGATGTGGTAGCCTCGTGCTCCACTATCGCACGAGGATTGGCACTTTTAATGACAGGGAAAGTGTGCGCCCCACAGTTGGGACCTATCAGAAGAGAATCGCACTGCGAATAATTACGCGCCCCGTCAGCGAGACGGCCCATCTGCACAAGTCCACGATAAGAATTCTCACTATGCCCGGCGCTTATGCCCTTGGAAACGATACGGCTCTTCGTATTACGCCCGAGATGTATCATCTTAGTGCCGGTATCCGCCATCTGGTAATTATTGGTAAGAGCCACGCTGTAGAATTCAGACGAACTGCCGTCTCCTTTAAGAATGGTAGACGGATACTTCCACGTAATCGCAGAACCAGTTTCCACTTGCGTCCAGCTCAAATGAGAGCCTGCGCCCTTACATATTCCCCTCTTTGTAACCAGATTCAGGATGCCTCCACGCCCCTTTTCATCGCCAGGATACCAGTTCTGAACCGTACTGTAACGCACATCCGCTCCTGCCTCCACCACTATCTCCACCACAGCGGCGTGAAGCTGATTCTCATCCCTGCGAGGCGCCGTGCATCCTTCCATGTAGCTCAAAGAAGAGCCTTCGTCTGCCACTATGAGAGTACGTTCGAATTGGCCCGTACCACTGGCATTGATACGGAAATAACTCGAAAGATCCATAGGGCACTTGACCCCCTTAGGAATGTAACAAAATGACCCGTCGGAAAATACGGCGCTATTAAGAGCGGCATAAAAATTATCCCCAACCGGAACCACCGAAGCCAGGTACTTTCGCACCAAATCAGGATAATCACGCACCGCCTCGGAAAAAGAGCAGAAAATGATGCCCTTCTCCGAAAGAGTCTTTTTAAAAGTGGTAGCCACGCTGACTGAATCGAAAACAGCGTCCACGGCCACATTAGAATATGCCTTGCCCGAAAGAAAACCCCTTTCCTTTATAGGAATGCCTAACTTGTCAAATGTCTTTTCGAGTTCGGGATCTATTTCCCCAGATGAAGAGCCGCTTTTCTTAGGTGCGGCATAATAGACGATGTCTTGAAAGTCTATCTTAGGGATACGAAGATGTCCCCACGTCGGAGGTGTCATCTTCTGCCAACGCCTGAACGCTGACAATCGGAATTCAAGAAGCCATTCCGGCTCCCCTTTCCGCTCGGAAATCATACGGATAATGTCCTCGGAAAGCCCCTTGGGAACATACTCCTGCTCTATATCCGTTACAAAACCTTCTTTATATTCCTTGGAAGTTAATTCCTTAAGTTCTTCGTTCATTTCCTTGTAGTCCCTACAGGAATCGAACCTGTATTTAAGGTTTAGGAAACCTTCGTTCTATCCGTTGAACTAAGAGACCATACCTAAAAAGAGTCCTGATTACTCAGCGCTCTTTTCGATTATCTGGCGTCCTCTATAGAAACCGCACTCTGGACATACGCGGTGATAGATGACTGTAGCGCCACAATTTGGACAAGTAGCAAGAGTAGGTACAGGCGCAAAATCGTGCGTACGTCTCTTAGCTGTTCTCTGTTTAGAGAATTTGTGTTTTGGATGTGCCATTTTCTTATTATTTTAAATTATTATTTACTTAAATACTTTATAGTCTCTTCGTTACATTCTCCGTCGGGATGCACTCTGCGAAGCGGAAGAGAAGTGATAACATAATCATATATGTCCTGACTGAGGTCCAGTTCACTGCCTTGCGGCGTATAAGTCTCCTCAAATCCCGTTTCCACTTCCAAGGCCAATGGCTCAAGACACAGATCGCAGCTCACCGTAACAGTTCCTTTAATACGGCAGTTAACATCTACGCTGGCCCCTCTATTCCTTAGCTTGCACTCCACAGCCAAATCCGCATCGAGAATGTCGGTATTCTCGAAACTTTCAAAGAACTTCTCATCAGCCACGGCACTAAATGATTTCTCACCAGTGCCAATACCATTAAGGTCTACTACAAAGGGTTGCAAAGTTAACAAAATATTTTCTAATATCAATCCATATTATCGCTATTTCTCTTACGGGCCAATGGGTCCAGCAAGATCTTGCGAATTCTCATATAATGAGGAGTTACCTCCACAAGTTCATCCTCCTGAATGTACTCCAATGCCTCTTCCAATGAGAACCTAATGGCCGGAGGAAGGATAATCTTATCGTCGGAGCCTGCAGCACGCACGTTAGTGAGCTTCTTGGTCTTACATATATTAATGTTAAGGTCTCTTTCCCTCGTATGCTCTCCTACTACCTGCCCGGCGTATATCTCCTCTCCCGGCTCCACGAAGAAACGTCCCCTGTCGAGAAGCTTGTTCATGGAGTAAGCACTCGAAGTACCCGTCTCCAAAGAAACAAGAGAACCGTTATTCCTTCTCTCTATATCGCCCTTATACGGCTGATAATCCTTAAATCTGTGAGCTACAACAGCTTCTCCCTGCGATGCTGTAAGAAGATTACTTCTCAACCCCATAAGTCCACGGGTAGGAATTTCGAATTCGAGAAGTGTCCTGTCTCCGCGCGGTTCCATGTGCACAAGCGCTCCTTTACGACGAGTGGCTATCTCTATGGCCGCACCCACGAACTGCTCCGGAACCTCGATGGAAAGTTCCTCTATAGGCTCACACCTCTGACCTCCTATAGTCTTATCGAGGACCTTAGGCTGTCCTACCTGAAGTTCAAATCCCTCACGACGCATGGTCTCTATGAGAACGGACAGATGAAGAACTCCTCTTCCGTACACCACGAACGAATCGGCCGTAAGACCGGGCTTCACTTTAAGCGCGAGGTTCTTTTCAAGTTCCTTATCAAGCCTTTCCTTAATGTGACGCGAGGTTACGTACTTACCGTCCTTCCCGAAGAAAGGGGAATTGTTTATAGTGAAGAGCATGCTCATCGTAGGCTCGTCCACGGCTATAGGCGGCAGTGCCTCCGGATTCTCGAAATCCGCGATAGTGTCTCCGATTTCAAACCCGTCTATTCCCACTACAGCGCATATATCCCCACACTTAACCTCCTCCGCAGGAGATTTGCCAAGACCTTCGAACACCATAAGCTGTTTGATTTTCTGCTTCTGGATGACATCGTAACGCTTGCAAAGGCTAACGTTCTGTCCTACCTTAAGACTTCCACGAGTAATCTTACCCACCGCGATTCTTCCTACATAGGGACTGTACTCAAGAGAAGAGACAAGCATCTGTGGTGTACCCTCAACTATCTGAGGTGCAGGTATCTCTTCAAGGATAACATCGAGAAGCGGAATAATGTCCCCGGTAGGCTTGTTAGGGTCAAGAGACATCCAACCCTGCTTAGCAGAGCCATAGACCGTCTTAAAGTCAAGCTGCTCTTCCGTGGCGTTCAGATTAAACATAAGGTCAAAGACTTCCTCCTGAACTTCGAAAGGCCTGCAATTCGGCTTATCTACCTTATTAATCACCACTATAGGTTTCTTCCCTAACTGAAGTGCTTTCTGAAGAACGAAACGCGTCTGAGGCATGCACCCTTCGAAAGCATCCACCAACAGAAGAACGCCATCCGCCATATTAAGCACTCTTTCGACCTCACCGCCGAAATCACTATGGCCCGGAGTGTCTATAATATTGATTTTAACGCCCTTATATGTAACGGATACATTCTTCGCCAAGATGGTGATACCCCTCTCGCGTTCAAGGTCGTTATTATCAAGAATAAGCTGTCCCAGATTTTCAGGCTGACGAACAAGATTAGCCTGATATATCATTCTGTCCACGAGAGTAGTCTTACCGTGGTCAACGTGCGCGATTATCGCTATATTTCTGATTTCTGTCATACACTTTCGCCGATTCACAGGCCTCTGTCTATTACCTGTCTATCGAAAAAACACGAAGTTGCCACAAAAGCAACTTCATCCCGCCGAACCAAGTCAGCACATCATAAACTGTGCGCGAGATGAGACTCGAACTCACATGTCGTAATGACACTAGCTCCTGAAACTAGCGCGTCTACCATTTCGCCACCCGCGCAAAAAGGGACTGCAAATATAATAAAATTATTCAGAATATGTAAGATATGCTCAAAATAATCCTATTCGGAGCCAAGAAGTAATTATCTCCTTCCTCTCTTATTCTCGAACAAGTCTCACATCCATATACTTTATATGACTCATAGCCTCCCCATAAACCCCATCCTGCGTCAAGATTGAAATGTTTACTGAGCAGTCTTGAAAAACCCAACCAGAGTGAAGCTCCGTACCTATCACCCTCACGAAGAAAATCGCCCGTCTGACTATATTCCTGATAAGTAGCATCTGCACTTATCCACCAGCCGGCATACAGATACCACGGCCAATACCTTGTCCCCACAGAAAAACTACGCTGCCGGCTATCTTGAGAGTAAGGATTATACCTTGCACTTGCCACCAGACTCCAATGCTGCGACACACCCACAGAAGCATCTATATTCATACCTCCGCCCTGTACATAATCGGCCACATTGGTAGAAAGGGCCACCTTATTATACTCCTGCGCCGCCAAAGGTGCTGCGCCTATTCGCAGCACCACCGCCAACAAACTTAAAACTATGAATTTTTTCAAAACCATCATCAGATTCTATAAATATCTATTAAACGCCTCATTTATAATACTTTTACACTCTGGATAAAGAGTAATCAGACGCGAACGCAGATTCTCTTTCGAATGCACGTCCTGAGTAAGAGCAGGAAATATCTTAAAACGATTCAATCCTCTGTTATCCAGGTAGATCAGCGTCTCCGGATGGAACCAATATTTAGTTCCATAAGTAGTCGTCCAGTCATCATACCTCTCCCTATAAAGAATGTTCTCGATATAATAAGCCCACATCTCTCCCACTTCGCAATACCCTGCATTATCCTCAGTTCCAGCCCCATAAGTAACCCCGCCCGAATTAAGATAAGCCTCCAGAATAAGCATAGCGTAACTGTCCCAATACGTGTTTCCCACCTGCATATAATGGCTCGCATGTGCCAATTCGTGATGCACGAGATGATATATCTGACTATAGGACTGATAATTCTTGGTTCCGAGGATTATATCTGGCATAAATAACTTTATTATAGGAAGATAAGCTCCTACAGCATCACTTATCATATCCATATCCAAGATGGCGCCCTGATGAAGCATAAGCGTCGCGCTGCTTTCCATAAAGCCAATGTTCCAAATAGTCAGGTTCGAAGGCGGAGTCTTTATCTTCACCCCGTTTGAGGAACAACTGTCATAGTAGTCATAAGCGGCGTTATTTATAGCGCACCTCTTAAAAATGGTTCCGCCCGACTTTTCACTTACCGTAACGCTGCACCCTGTCGATGGCTGTTTACCGAGCGTAGATATGGAACCTTTCACAAAAACGGCATTAAACCCGAGCGTAAACCCTTTACTGCTGGTATAAACCAGTCTGTAGCGTGGCTTAGACTTGAAGCTCTTCTTCATCTGATAATTACCGTCCTTATCGGTGAAACACCTGTCGAACTTAACGAACACGTTACACGACACTTGTACTCCGGACACCCCCACCGTATCGGGATCATGATCCTTGTCCACTATGCAAATCCTCCCTTTCGGGATATGGGACTCGCTCTCGCCTTTCGTCATAGGAACGAGCAGGTCTTCATTACCGGAGATCCTATAAGCCTCTCTTTCTACAGCGTCCCAGTCCACCCAATCTAGACCCGCCTTGGTAACATTTTCAGCCTCTGCAAGATAGCATTTGTGCAGAAGTTCGCATCGAACGGAAGCAGGAGGAACAAAATCCGGAGACACGACTGCATACTGCCAAGTAATATCATCTTCCGAGATTTGAGGGTCGTGATAATAATCCCCTTCTTGAACAATCTGATAATCAAGCGGATGATCAAGCATCTTGACGCCCATCTTTTCAAGGGCATCCAAGTCCTCCTTACAAGAAGGAAGCAATCTGACATAATGATCAGTAGCACTGAGTTCCACCACCCCGGTCTTCGTAGGATAAAGCGCCGCGAAAGCCTTAGTCATATTAGAAAGAGAATATGGATCGTCAAGCTGTTCACCGAGCACTATCATATCGTGCGAGACGTTATCGATGTCACTCCATTGGACCAGACTGTCTGTCGGTAAAGATTCGTGCGTGCATGAAAAAAAGACGCTAATCGGTAGCCATAAGGCCAATAAGAATTTAGAAGCTTTCATATTCAAGTTTTATTTTTTGCAAAGGTATACAAAAAAAGCCGTGTAAGTATCATTTACACGGCTTTTTTTATAAAATATTGATTAAAAAAACTTTATCTCCTTATTTTCGATAGCAGAAATGAGCGAATTGCCCAATCGGCTCACGCCGAAGCGAAAAAACGACTTATTCATCCACTCTTCTCCGAGAATTGAACGGCCTATTTCGTAGTATTGAAGAGCTTCTTCCGCAGTAGAGACTCCGCCGGCAGCCTTGAAGCCGACCTTACGTCCTGTCTTTTCGTAATACTCCCGTATAGCCTTACACATCACGGTGGCAGCCTCGGGCGTAGCGTTCACGCTCACCTTACCGGTAGAGGTCTTTATGAAATCCGCTCCGGATGACATCGCGAGCATTGACGCCTTATGAATCAAATCTTCTGTCTTAAGAATGCCGGTTTCGAGAATGACTTTAAGAATGACCTTATTAGAATGGCAAATCTCAGCTATCTCCTCTATTTCCTTTGACGCCGTAGTGTAATCTCCATCCAAAAATGCATTGAGGGCAAGAACTATGTCCACTTCATCCGCCCCTCCCTTTATAGCCAATTCCACCTCCGCCTTTTTAACCTCAAGAAAACTCTGCGACGACGGGAAACACCCTGCCACGGTGGTTACATGAAGGTCGCTGCTAATGCGATTATCCTTAACGACATGCGCAAAATTAGGATATACGCATATCGAAGCAGGAAGCGGATAAGAAGGGTAAAGATTGTGAAAATCCGTAACCTTATCCACCAAAGCCTTTACGCTCGTCGGCGTATCTTCCGGACGAAGGGTCGTGAGATCCATAAAGGCAAAACATTTTTTCAAAATATCAATTCTATTCATATTCAACTATTTAAATCTATTTACTTAAACGGCCTCGAAAATTCACTACAACAAAATTCGGCAGCCTCCATTTCAAAACAGTTTCTTAGGTTTAGAAGAAGAACTCTCCTGGATGCTACGCTCTCGGATGGCGATATTCCGTAGCGAGGAGCCTTTAGCTACCGTATCTAACACCAGTGTCTTTTCAAACACTTTCACGCTATCAGGAAGGACTTTCCCTGCCAATGAATCAATAGGAGCGCAAGGCTTATCAGAAAGCGTGTCAGCAGATTCTACGACTTCCACCACACGCGCCGTATCGCTTATGTGCCAACGCATCATAGTGTCCTCCGCCATAAGAGTCTGCAAATCAAAATTCTTCGGCTCATACGGCGAGACAGAGCGTCTCTTACTATAATAATCATCCACCTTTTTCAGATAATTGGCCTTCTTATCCAATCTTAAAGATGAGCTTTTCAACATCTTCGCATAATCGTCAGGCTTTCTGATATAATGTTTTACAGAGGCATCGTAATCCTTAAGCGAATAGCCGTATTTTCGAAAAATAGGTTCATAAAAAAGCGAAGTATCCGCCTTAGTGCGTTCCGAATAATGCGAAGTCAGCCACTGGTCGGCAAGAAACATCTCGGCATAGATTTCGGAAAACTTGTCCTCCGGAATCACACGACCCTTTTTCGAGCACGAAGCCGAAAGGAGAAGCGCCATAAGCACCACTCCTATCAGACTGTATTTCACATTATTATGCATGCTCTTTAAGGATTCGCCTAAATAATTACCCTCTGCCGCCTTAACCAAAGGACCCAAGAAACTCAAAATAGCAAACTAACGAAGCTGAGCGCCGAAATTATTTTGGAAAGCCGCGAAAATAGTGTTCATAACCTTTTCCACATCCTGATCGGTAAGCGTCTTCTCCGCATCCTGAAGAGTAAAGCTCAAAGCATACTGCTTCTTTCCCTGCGGTATCTTATCTCCACGATAGACATCGAAAAGGGAAACATTTTTAAGCAGTTTCTTAGCATGCTTAAAGGCTGTGGTTCTAAGGTCGGCATAAGACACTCCCTCATCGAGAAGCAGAGCCAAGTCGCGACGCACCTCAGGGAATTTAGGTAATTCTTTGAACGACACCTTATTACGCTTTATCAGTTCGAATAGCACCGGCCACGAAATCTCCGCTACATAGACATTTTGCTTAATAGAGAATTTCTTAGCAAGAGACGAAGACACCTTTCCCATAACTGCCAATACCTTTCCGCTTCCCGGCAGCTTATAGCACATCCCTTCGCTATAAATATCGCTCGGAGCAGGCTCGTTCCAAAGCTGATAAATATCTGCGCCAAAGCGTCTTAAAAGAAGCTCGATATAGGATTTGAGTTCGAAATAGTCCGATTTAACGGCCGCATTACGCCAAGTCTTTTCTCTGCCGCCTGTTATGGCAAGACAGAAATTCTGATGCTCCTCGTAACCCTCAAGAGTTTCTCCGCTCTTTTCCGGAAGTCTTTGATAAACAGAGCCATATTCGAAAATCCTCATCGAAGGCATCTGACGGTTAATATTATAGGATACCACCTCCAGCGCGTTAAGCACGAGAGTCTGCCTCAGCACATTAAGGTCCTGGCTCAGAGGATTAAGTATTCTTACGCAACGTTCAGAAGGGAATGTAGTAAGAGATGAATAATAATCCCCCTTCGTAAGAGAGTTATTCATAGTCTCCACAAAACCATTGGCAGCCAAGAAATTAGATATGATGCTGCGAACAGCCTCAGGCTCCGGAGAAGGAGTGGCATTCACGGACATACGCATCTGCGAAGGCAGTTCCACGTTATCATAGCCATATATACGGAGGATTTCCTCCACCACATCGCACTCTCTGTAAACATCCACCATATAAGTAGGAGCAAGAACTTCGGCCTTACGTCCTTCCCGGCTAAGGAACTCATAGCCAAGCGCATTAAGAATAAGGTCTATCTTTTCATCCCCTATCTCCTTTCCTATGAAGCGGCAGATGCGCCCATAATCGAGCTCTATCTTTTTCTTCTCTATAGGCTTAGGATAATTCTCCTGAATGTCTCCCACGACCTCTCCGCCGCACAACTCCACTACCAAATCAGCGGCATATTTGAGCGCAAACAGGCAAATGGCAGGATCGCACCCTCTTTCGTAGCGGAACGAAGCGTCGGTGGACAACTGCTGCTTTTTACTCGTCTTTCGGATGCTGCCCGGATCGAAATAGGCACTTTCCAAAAATAGATTTACTGTTCCGTCGCTCACTCCGCTGTCTTCTCCACCAAAGACTCCGGCTATGCACATAGGCCCCTCTGAATTAGCAATAACCATGTCGCTGTCACAGAGCGTCCTCTCCACTCCGTCGAGCGTGCGGATAAGTTCACCCTCGTGTGCACGGCGGACTATGGCCTTACCTCCCTTTATCTTGTCTGCGTCAAAAGTGTGAAGAGGCTGACCGAAAGCGAAAAGAATATAATTGGCAATATCCACTACATTATTAATAGGACGGCTTCCTATAGCCGAGAGTCTGTCTTGAAGCCACTTAGGCGAAGACCCGACCTTTATGCCCTTGACAGTAAGTCCCATATAGCGAGGTGCTCCTTCCGCATCCTGCACATCCACCGTTATAGGAGCCACAGGACCCGCAGCAGAGACCGCCTTTCCAGCCTCAGGACGACAAAGTTCGCAAGGAATGCCGCGAAGTTTAAGATAAGCATAGACATCGCGCGCCACTCCGTAGTGAGACGCCGCATCCACTCGATTAGCCGTTATCTCATACTCAATGACCGCCCGCGTCGGAATGCCGAGGTACTCCTTAGCTGGAACGCCCACAGGAGCATCGGAAGGAAGAACTTTAATGCCATCATGGCTTTCACCTATGCCAAGTTCATCCTCCGCGCATATCATACCCAGGCTTTCGACACCTCTGATTTTAGACTTCTTAATCTTGAAATCACCCGGAAGAACCGCACCTACCCTCGCGAAAAGGACTTTCTGCCCGGCCGCCACATTAGGAGCACCGCAAACGACCTGCACCGGTTCAGCCCCGCCGTCGTTAATGGTAGTAATATGCAGATGATCGGAATCCGGATGTTCCTTACATGTAAGAACCTCGGCCACCACTACATTTTTCAATCCTCCCTCTATAGTTTCCGTCTCTTCCACAGAATCAACTTCTATCCCTATGGAAGTCATAATATCGGCCAATTGAGCCGCTGTGAGGTCACATTTGATGTAATCTTTAAGCCAATTATAATCAAGCTTCATATCTTTTTTATTTCAAATTATCTTCATCGAAAAGAGTCTTTATAAACTCCTCTTTATCAAACTCCTTAACGTCGTCTATCCCTTCGCCCACACCGATATATTTTATAGGGATGCCGAACTGGTCCACAAGCCCCACGGCCACTCCTCCCCTCGCACTTCCGTCTAACTTAGTGAGCATCAGAGATGTTATGTTCGTCGCGCGGGCAAATTCCCGGGCCTGAGCAAAAGCATTCTGCCCCGTGCTGGCATCGAGAACGAGCATCACCTCCGACGGCGCACCTGGCAAAGCCTTTCCTATGGAATTACGTATCTTAGTGAGTTCGTTCATAAGGTCCACCCTGTTATGCAGCCTGCCGGCAGTGTCGATAAGGACCACATCCGCACCCCTAGCCACAGCGGACTTCACGGTGTCATAAGCCACAGCCGCAGGATCTGAACCCATCTGCTGTTTTACTATATCCACTCCAGCCCGTTCAGCCCACACTCCTATCTGATCCACAGCGGCGGCACGAAAAGTATCCGCAGCACCCAGAACGACCTTTTTACCCTCATTACGGAATTTATATGCCAATTTACCTATGCTGGTAGTCTTTCCTACCCCGTTGACGCCCACAACCAGAATGACCTTCGGGTGCAATGAATTCTCCGAAACAGGTTCCTCCTCCATTAAAGAAGAAATCTGATCCCTCAGCATAGAAAAAAGTTCTTCCTTGGACATGAATTTATCCTTAGAAACCCTCTCCTCTAAAGAATCTATAACCTTCAGAGTGGTGTCCACTCCCATATCGGATTCTACCAGAGCCTCCTCTATAGCGTCAAGCGTGTCATCATCCACTCTCGACTTGCCTATTACGGCTCTACTGATGCGTTGAAAGAAACTAATTGCCATATCCCACAAATTTAATCTTTTTTATCCATTGAGCCAATTATTTCTGTCATCTACACCATTTTTTACCTCTATTCAACCTTAATTATACTCTTCCGTTCACTCAAGTCCTCAATGAGTTCACCTACCACCAGCAAGAATAACTATAGCTTTAGTGCTCCCAAAAACAGGACCTCAAGAAAAACAATACGGCCCGGAAGGAACCTTCCGAGCCGATTAAAAATTTTCAAGCTAAAGTTTTAAAATAAGAAAACTAATTGTCAATGATTTCTACCGCCCCCCATAAAAAAGCAAAATTTTGTTTTAAGATACCACTTTTTTATTACCTTTACACTAACCATACACGATAGAACTAATATGCGGCTCACACATAAATTACTGATAATAGGGATGATACCACTTTTATGGACATGCAAGGCCACGAAAGAGAATTCCACGGACCTTAGCGAACTGGATAAAGTGTTAAGCGACAAGGCCGTCTATGAAAGCTATTTTAACGATGGAGCGAAAGTCCTTAAAGACGTGCTCGCAGAACAGACGGATGCCGAACAAAAATACAACATAAACCTGCGCATCGCCGATTCATACAAAGTCAATAGCCTCGATTCCACCCTTTTTTATCTTAGGGAAGGGCGAAAAATCGCCGCCGCGCTTAAAAGCCGGACTCGCATCGCGAAAGCGGACCTTCTGACGGCCACGGCCTACATCAAAGCCGGGTATCAGGTGGAAGCCGACGACATACTTAAAAACTACCGCGACAAGAAAATCCCCAACGAGGTGCTCAAAGATTATTACCGCGCCGAACACACTTACTGGGGAGAGACTATGGCATACTCCTCTACATCAGAATCATACAAGCATAAATTGGCACAAAGAGACAAATTCAGATGTCTTTTAATGCCAATGGTCAAGGGGGAAAATTGGGAATGGTATAATCTGAAAAGAGAAGAAGCCGACGAAGCCTCGGACAACAAAGCCTTCGAAGAATATTCACTTGGCATGCTGAAAACAAGCAAGGAAAACTCCAGAGAATATGCCGAAGCCGCATACTACTACGCACACGCCAGGCATCGTAACGAAGACGAAGCAGGCTATGAAAAATGGCTGTTACGCTCTGCCATAGCGGATGTAATGTGTGCCACGAAAGATTATGCGTCTCTGAACGAAATCGCGCGAATGATTTTCAATCAAGGAGATATAGACAGAGCCTTCCGATATGCGGCGGACCACTGCATGATGGATGCCCTCCGTTTTAACGGCAAGCTGCGTATATGGCAGATTATGTCCTTCTTTCCGGAGATAGAAAACGCATATCAGGAAAAACACGCCATTCAGAACAAATACACCTACGAGCTTCTCGCATGCATTACCGGTCTGCTGATTCTGACCCTTCTGCTGCTCGCATTTCTTTATAAAAGACAGCAAATCCTGAGCTCAACACGTGCGGAACTACAGAAATCCTACGACGAGATAGACCGACGTAACCACGAGCTTATGGAAGTAAACAGCCGACTGGTAGCGTTGAATGCCAAGATACAAGAATCCGACAAAGTAAAACAGGAGTACATAACACAGTTCTTGGAGATAGTGTCAGACAACATAAACGCCTCACGCCAATACCGTAACCGCGTGCTGAAGTACATACGTCAAGGAAAAACGAAAGAACTGACCGATGAGATTGAAAATCAAGCGCCTATAGATGACGATATACTCGAATTCCATAAGATGTTCGACCAGACTTTCGTGAACATCTATCCCGATTTTGTAGAAAAATTCAATGCCCTGCTCGCGGACGGAGAAGAAATCGTACCTAAAGGCGACGACATCCTGACCCCGGAACTGCGAATATTTGCGCTCATCAAACTTGGCATAAGTGAATCGAGCCGCATAGCCTCACTGCTGCACTATTCCGCAAACACCATCTATAACTACCGCGCGAAGATTAAAAATAAGGCCAAAGGCTCAAGGGATGATTTCGAAGACGCCGTACGTAACCTGGAATAGTCAGTTTTCCGGCACTACGGCTATGGCGTAATGACTGTCTTCCCGAACCTCCCCACTTAAGATAAGGCTCCCGGAAGGCATCATCTGCCTAAGGTCTCCGCTCTTCGAAGAGTAAAAAACGCTCATCTGAAAAAGTCCGTCAGCCTGCGGATGAGATGGCCGAAAATATCTGTCAAAATAGAGCCTGGCGACAAGGCCGAAATTATTTCTTACATTAATCTCCACACAGGGGTTAAGGCTGTAGCGCCCCGACGCGTCTTCGGATACGAACATATCTACCCCGAGGTTACCATCGTATTTCCCTACGAATTCACTCTGAAGGAAATCACTAACGACTTCTCTTACCTTTCGCAGCAAATCCAGACCTACATACTTAGTAATGAGAGCCTCCATATATTCGTTAGAAGCCAATAAGTTACCTTGATATGCCCCGTGCGTGGCCTTAAAAATGGAATATCCCCAAAACTTTACACCCTTAGAAGAAGTAGCGAACTGCATAGAAAAATCAAGCACCGGCTTCGCCCTTTTTTCTACTATCAGACTTCCTTGTTTGCCAATGATATTCCTGCACCATCCCCTGTCACTTTCAGTCCACGAGTGAAGATTTACCATCCTAAGGCCCCTCCCACTGCTTGACCACGGTGATTTAAGTATCGTGTCCTCGTATTCTTCTACCGTTTTAAGTACATTCTCAAAAACACTTACCTCCACAGGGGCCGTATCGCAGACTGAATCCATCTCCCCGGCGTTCAGTCTTTTCTTAATATAGGAAAGGCATCTTATGGCTTCCCTTCTATGAGAAAGCGCACGCACCTGCTCCAGATACTCGTCGCTCGGAAGCACATCTATATCTATACCCTCTTTTAAAAGCTTATGTTTTAAGACTTTATCCCAGCCCCATACGATAAAGGGATAAGCCGAACTGTCTTCAAGATAACGCATTATGGGGGCACAATCCCTGCTGAACATACAAGCCGCATCGCCGGGCACATAACTTATGTCGTTATTAGCCAGACAGAAATCGTGTTCTGAGTTAAATATTCTTCTTATCTCGTCCATTGAGTCTGTAAAAATAAAAAATAAGTGTAAATTCGCCGAATTTATGTAAGTTTGCCGCTTACTTAATTAAGCAATCGTTAAAACAGTCATTTGCTAATGAAAAAGACATATACACCACCGCTTTTCGAAGTGATAGACATAGTATGCGAAAACATATTTGCCGAATCTCATCAAAATATAGATTATGATTATGAAAAATATGAATGGTAGAAAGGCCCTGTTTTTAGCGCTTTTAGCGGTATTGGCCCTTGGGACATTGGCATGTAAAAAAGAAATAGAGCCGAAGACGGAACTTATAACTTTCACTGCCATAATGGATAACGGGGAACCATCTTCGAAAGTGGCGATAAATATAGATGAAGCAAAGGGAAAAGCAATGGTCTCGTTTACCGCAGGCGACGTCATAATAGTCTGGGACGGACTAAGAAAAACCCAGACTGTTACCCTGCAAGAGAGCAATATCAACCCTGACGGATCTGCCACATTCTCTATAACGACAGATACCGAATCAGGATATTACTACGCTTTAGTTTCAGAAGGTTATATTTTCGATAGCACACACTCCGGTATAGGTATATATTCCACTAACTCCGCCTTTAACGATATAGCCGCAGGGAGAATTCCACATGCAGCATGGGCTCAATGCGCAAAAGGAGAAAATAAATTCGTATTCAAGAGCCCTATGACACTTCTAAAGTTCGACACCATAAGCGAAGGGGCGGCCAAAATAGAGTTCAAAGGTAATGATAATGAAGATATTACCGGGTGCATAAGGTTTCGAAAAGAGGGCTACGCTGAACTTTATTCTTATGACTTTGTAGAAAAATATGTCTATAAAAGCATAGTCGTAAGGACCAACGAATGGGACGAGGACTGTTACCTCGCACTTCCGGGCGGCATCACCCTCTCAAAGGGATTCACCCTCACCGTCTATAACAGTAATGATGAGATGCTTATCAAAGCCAGGACAGACAAGTCCTTCACTGCGGTAGCAGGTAAATTGGTGGATTTAGGGACTTTAGAGTATAGTGCTATGACCCCTTACGAACTATGGCAGGACGGATATAGCGTAGAAATAGACGGAGTAAAATACGACAAATCCACATACGGAGACGCCACCTTGGTAGAGAAAGGCGGCAAAGCGAACGGCTCCGGGGTATTTTTCATAAACGAAGAGGCCAGCGTGTATCCGGCATACGCCGCCGGCACTTGCATTTACATAAGCAACAATCCTTATTCCATGGCCAAGCTCACCCCTATCGGCACTCTTTATTACACAGCGCCGTCGGTATTGGCATTTAAAAGCATAGAGATGGAGTCCAATGAAAGCGGAAACCTAATCGAGGCAAGCGGCGAGATAAAAAAGCTAATATTTGACGACTGCCACATAACATTGCACGGCAGCGTATTGGATAGAACAGATGCTTCGAAATGCCTGGGAGCCCTGACCATACAGGATTCCGATTTCATAGTAGACCCAACGGACGAAAGTACAGGCACTTATATCATCAACACCGCCTCAGCCACCAGCGATCACTTTTCCATTTCCAACATCAAGGTAAAGAATAGCATATTCTGGAGCAGCACTCCGCACGAATTCCGTATCGTGCAGACAGATAAACAGAAAGGCGTCCCGGCCAAGAGCCTGTCCATTGAAAACAACACCTTCTATAATGTGGACAATTCCTCTTATCTGGACGAGTTCCGTAACGGATACAGACCATTCTTCACCTTAGGTTCGGTGCGAGGGTCCCTATCCATAAATGCCAATCTAATCTATTCAACATCAACGTATTCCGAAAAATCAGACGGGACACCTGCTAACGATACCAGAGTGGCCGGTATCCTGAAGTGTAATTTCGACATCGAGAGCGATAACCTCAAAGGTAAACTCACTTCCGCATCAGCGTGGTACGGATTGAATTCTAAAGTGTGCTATCTGGCCATCATAACCGAGGGGAGCGGCTCTCCTACCGTCACCACGACCCTGAAAACAAATCTTAACACCCTTACAGAAGATCCTTTCGAAGAGATTAATCTTTCGGAATATCTGTATGAAAAGAAAAGCGCATACAAAAATTACGGAGCTATCTGGTAGAAAACAAGAAGTTATGGCCAAAGAAATTGAAAGGAAATTCTTAGTGCGCGGCGAATTCAAGCCATTGGCATTCAAGAGAATGAGCATAACGCAGGGATACTTATGTTCTGACCCGGAGCGCACTGTACGCATCAGGATGAAGGATGACAAGGGTTACATAACTGTCAAGGGTAAAGGAAACGAGACACTGACCTCCCGCTTCGAATGGGAAATGGAGATTCCTTCGAAAGACGCTCGCGAACTTTTAAAACTCTGCAAACCAGGCGTGATAGACAAAACCAGATACCTTATAAAAAACGCCGACGGCATCCACACCTGGGAAGTGGACGAATTCTACGGAGAGAACGAAGGACTTGTCGTGGCGGAAATCGAATTAGGGGACGAAAATGACACTTTTGACATTCCGTCGTGGATAGGTGAAGAAGTGAGCTCCGACAAGCGATATTTCAACTCTGCCCTCTCCGTGAAGCCATTTACAAAATGGCGCTAAATGTGGAAAAATAGGTATTAAAAAGCCGAATTCAATGTATTTTTGGTATATTTATTGAACCAAATTAAGAAATAAAAAATCAGCGATATGCCAGATAAACTCATAGGACATATTTCTCAGATAGTAGGACCTGTAGTAGATGTCCACTTCGATTTTCCGGAAGGAGAAAAGCCGGAACTTCCTCTCATTCACGAAGCTCTCTATATCAATAAACCCGATGCCGGCAGGCTCGTAATAGAAGTCCAGCAGCACATCGGGGAGAACACCGTGAGATGTGTGGCTATGGACTCCACCGACGGTCTTACCCGCGGTATGGAAGCGGTCAGCACATTCTCCTACATCAGCATGCCTAAAGGAGCGCAGATAAGGGGTCGCGTTATGAACGTAACGGGAGACCCTATAGACGGACTGAACGCGCTTGACCGTAAAGGAGCGCTTCCGATTCACCGGGACCCTCCGAAATTCGAAGATCTCAAGACATCCCGCGAAGTTCTCTATACGGGCATCAAAGTCATAGATCTTTTGGAGCCTTACCTAAAAGGAGGTAAGATAGGTCTGTTCGGTGGAGCCGGAGTAGGAAAAACCGTGCTCATCAAGGAGCTTATCAACAATATCGCGAAAAAGCATAACGGCTTCAGCGTATTTGCCGGCGTAGGAGAAAGAACCCGTGAGGGAAATGACCTTCTGAGGGAAATGATAGAATCGGGAGTCATTAAATACGGCGACGAATTCAAGAAGAGCATGGAAGAGGGCCATTGGAACCTCTCGAAAGTCGATGAGCAGCAGCTTGAAAAAAGCCAGGTCGCCATGGTGTTCGGTCAGATGAACGAGCCGCCTGGAGCACGTAGTGCAGTGGCCCTTTCTGGACTTACATTGGCAGAAAGTTTTCGAGACAGCACCGACAAGAACGACCCTAAGGACATTCTTTTCTTTATAGATAACATCTTCCGTTTCACTCAGGCCGGAAGTGAGGTGTCAGCCCTCCTGGGACGTATGCCTTCAGCCGTAGGATACCAGCCTACATTGGCCACCGAGATGGGACAGATGCAGGAAAGAATTACCTCCACCAAGAACGGGTCCATCACTTCGGTACAGGCCGTTTATGTGCCTGCCGATGACCTTACCGACCCGGCTCCAGCCACGACTTTCTCTCACCTTGACGCCACTACGGTGCTAAGCCGAAAAGTAGCCGAACTGGGTATCTACCCTGCCGTGGATCCGTTGGAGTCCACCTCCAGAATTCTCGACCCTCTGGTAGTGGGAGAGGACCATTATAACACGGCACAGCGCGTAATACAGATTCTTCAGAGATATAAGGAACTTCAGGACATAATAGCCATCCTGGGTATGGAAGAGCTCTCAGACGAGGATAAGCTTACAGTTTACCGCGCGAGAAAAGTCCAGAGATTCCTCTCACAGCCGTTCAGCGTAGCGGAACAGTTCACGGGGCTTCCGGGCGTAATGGTCGAAATAGACGACACCATCAAAGGCTTCAAGATGATACTTGACGGTCAGTGCGACGACATCCCGGAGCAGGCCTTCCTTAACGTAGGCACCATAGAAGACGCTATAGAAAAAGGTAAAAAACTAATGTCTCAGGCCAATGTTTAAAGTTCGTTTACTGTCAGCTGAATCTATCGTATTCGACGCCATGGTCGATGCCGCTTTCTTTCCGGGTGAGCTCGGAGAGTTTGAAGTGCTTGACCATCACGCAGATATGCTTTCAGTCCTTACGAACGGAATTATACGGCTCAGGCAAGGCGGCAGCATCACGGAGAAAAAAATAACATCGGGAATAGTAAAAATAAAAAACGGAGAAGCGGTAGCGTGCGTGGAATTATGAAAAAATATCTTTTCATAGTATTGTTCTCATTCCTGTCTGTCCTTAATCTTAGGGCGGAAGAGGAGAGCACCGATATGAATGCGTTCATATTGGGCCACATCACCGATTCCTACGAGTGGCATATCACCACCATAAACGACAATCCCGTAAGCATTTATCTTCCTGTCATCTTAAGAGACAGCCACGGCGAGTGGCACGTTTTCTCTTCAAAACATATAGTTCACGACGGCTCCTACCAGAACTTCGTCATAGGCGAGAACGGTAAGATTATGGAGCGTCTGGATGACGGCACGCTTAAAAAGCCTCTCGACATATCCATCACGAAGAACGTGCTCGCACTTTTCTGTAACTCCCTTGTGCTACTTCTCATCATCCTCATACCCGCAAGATGGTATCGGAAGCACGATGCCACCAAAGAAGTTCCAAAAGGATTTACAGGCCTGGTGGAGATGATGGTCTGCATGGTTACAGACGACATCATAAAGCCTTGTGTAGGAGAAGATTATAAGAGGTATTCACCTTATCTGCTCACCGCATTCTTCTTTATCTTCGTCAATAACCTTATGGGGATAGTGCCTTTCTTCCCGGGTGGGGCCAATGTTACGGGAAACATAGCCATAACCCTGTGCCTTGCGGTATTCACTTTCCTGGCAGTCAACATTTTCGGGAACAAGCATTATTGGAAAGAAATACTTTGGCCGGACGTTCCTATTCCGCTGAAGGCCCCTATTCCGCTTATGCCTCTCATCGAGATAGTGGGAATATTCACCAAGCCTTTCAGTTTGATGATACGACTCTTTGCCAATATCACGGCAGGTCATATCATGCTGCTCGGAGTCATCTCCGTCATCTTCCTTACCGCACAGATGGGAGCCCTTCTTAACGGAAGCCTAAGCGCGGTAGCCATACTCTTCGGTGTGTTCCTGGACGTATTGGAATTGCTCGTAGCGTACATCCAGGCCTATGTATTCACCATGCTGTCGAGCGTATTTATAGGATTATCAAGACAACATTAAAATCAATAAATTATGTTACCATTAGATGTTTTATCTGCCGGGATAGGAACGGCGCTTTTTGGAATCGGAGCCGCAATAGCAGCATTTGCAGCCGCTTACGGTATAGGTAAAATCGGACAGGCCACTCTCGAGGCCGGAGCCAGACAGCCTGAATACAGCAGCAAATTCCAGTCTACAGCCATCATCATAGGTGCGCTTGTGGAAGGTGCCTGTCTTTTCGCAATTCTAATCTGCCTGCTCGGCGTACTTAAATAATGAATCTGGTTACTCCCGACAGCGGTCTCATCTTCTGGATGACCTTGGTTTTCGCCATCGTGTTCTTCTTGTTGGCGAAATTCGGATTTCCTGTCATCACCTCCATGATAGACAAACGTGGAGAAAAGATAGAAGGAAGTCTGAAGGATGCCGAATTGGCCCGGGAGAAGGTAGAGCACCTGAAAGAAATGCAGGAGCAGATGATGTCTCAGGCACGCACACAGCAGGCGGAATTACTTTCGCAGGCAGCGCAGCAAAGACAGGAACTGCTCGAAAAAACACAGAAAGACGCTCAGGCTCTCACCGAGAAGATTCTGGAAGAAGCCAGAAAGCAGATTGAGACCGAGAAGGAAAACGCACAGAGGGAGATACGCGCACAAGTGAGCGAAATGTCCCTTAAAGTGGCGGAGAAAATACTCCGTAAAGAACTTTCGGACGAGAAAGGTCAACAGGAGTATCTCGACGAAGTGTTTAAAGATATAGACGGGTAATGAATACAGGAGTAATCTGCAATAGATATGCTACGGCGCTGCTTCTTTTAGTGGAGCAGACAGGACGTGGGAAACAAGTCTATGACCAAGCCATGTACATGCTCGCAGGCAGAATTCCGGACCCTCTGGAAGACAGTCTGGAGAGGCTGACAGCACTCCTGATAAAAAACGGCAGGACCGAATATCTTAAACAGATTCTTTGGACTTTCACGCGGAAATACCGCAGAAAGGAACGTATTTGTCAGGCCAATCTGACCGTAGCCCGGGAATCGAAAGCTCTTGAAGAAAAGCTGAAGACGATGTTCCTCGGGTACGGTGCGGAAGAAGTTGACTTTTCTACTAAGGTTGACCCCGGCCTTATAGGGGGATTTGTATTGGAAGTGGGAGATAATGTGCTGGATACAAGCGTTAAACGCCAATTGGCACTTGTCCGCTACGACCTGGATGAAATGAATAAACGATTAGTTTGATGGCTCAGAACATTAAGGCAAGCGAAATCTCCGAGGTTTTGCTCAAACAACTCAAAGGAATAGACACCTCCGCCCAATGGGAAGAGGTGGGATATGTGCTTCAGGTAAGCGACGGTGTGGCACGTATCTATGGACTTCAGAATTGTGAGGCAGGCGAACTGCTGCGTTTCGAAAACGGCATCATGGCAGTGGCCATGAACCTTGAAGAAGACAATGTGGGCGCCATCCTTCTCGGAGCCACCGACCAGGTGTGCGAAGGAATGAGGGTGTCAAGAACCAAGAAAATAGCCTCCATCCCCGTAGGAGAAGGTCTGATAGGGCGCGTCGTCAACCCTCTGGGAGCTCCGCTCGACGGAATGGGAGAAATCGGCGGAGACAAATTGGACATGCCTCTGGAGCGTAAAGCCCCCGGCGTCATATTCCGTCAGCCGGTAAGTGAACCTCTCCAGACCGGACTAAAAGCCGTGGACGCCATGATTCCTATAGGAAGAGGTCAGAGAGAGCTTATCATCGGCGACCGTCAGACAGGAAAAACCGCTCTGGCGATAGACACCATCATTAACCAGAGAGATAACTACCTTAAAGGCAATCCTGTTTACTGCATCTATGTGGCCATAGGACAGAAAGGTTCCACAGTGGCCAACATCGTGGAGACCCTGCGTAAGCAAGGTGCCATGGACTACACCATAGTAGTAGCTGCAACAGCGGCCAATGCGGCGGCGCTGAGATATTATGCCCCATTCGCCGGAGCCGCCATAGGCGAATATTTCCGCGACACTGGACGTGCGGCGCTCGTCGTTTACGATGACCTTTCAAAACAGGCAGTGGCATATCGTGAAGTTTCGCTTATCCTAAGACGACCTTCCGGCCGTGAAGCCTATCCGGGAGACGTGTTCTACCTCCACTCCCGTCTTCTTGAAAGAGCCGCGAAAATCATCGCCGAGCAGAGCGTGGCCGAAAAGATGAATGACCTTCCGGAGTGTCTTAAAGGCAAAGTTAAGGGAGGAGGTTCACTGACCGCGCTTCCTATCATCGAGACCCAGGCCGGTGACGTGTCGGCATATATCCCGACGAATGTAATCTCCATCACCGACGGACAAATCTATCTGGAGACATCTCTTTTCAACCAAGGCTTCCGTCCTGCCATAAACGTGGGCATATCCGTATCACGTGTCGGCGGTGCGGCGCAGATTAAAAGTATGAAGAAAATCGCGGGAACGCTCAAGATAGAACAGGCGCAGTACACCGAACTTGAGAGTTTCTCCAAATTCTCCTCCGACGTGGACAAAGTCACGATGGACGCTTTGGACAAGGGCCGCAAGAACAATGCGCTTCTCGTTCAGGGCCAATACTCTCCTCTGAGCGTAGGCGAAGAGATAGCCATCCTCTACTGCGGCACGCACGCCCTTATGCGGGACATAGAAGTGGGACAGGTGGCCGAATTCGAAAAGCGCTTCCTGCACAGCATGAAAGCCAGCCACGCCGATGTCCTTCAGAATCTTGAAAACGGGAAAGTTCTCGACGCCGACACGGCCATAATAGAAGAAACGGCTCAAGCCGTCTGCGCGAGCTTTAAGTAAAAGGTAAAATGGCATCCCTTAAAGAAATAAAAGGTCATATAGCCTCAGTAAAAAGCACGCTGAAGATTACTTCCGCGATGAAGCTCATATCCAGTGCCAAACTCCATAAGTACAGCCTTATGGCTCAGCCCTTGCAGAATTATCGCACGGAACTGGAAAACAGCCTTGCGGAACTCGGTCCTACGGCGCAAAGCCCTTGTCCTAAAAAGGACGACGGGAAGACACTCATAATAGCCTTCGGGGCCAATTCTTCTCTTTGCGGAGGATATAATGCCTTTTTGATTAAAAAAGCCAAAGAGATCATCCTCCCTTTGGGAGAAGATGCCGAATGCATCTTCATTGGCAAGAAACTTAAGGAAGCCATGGCAAGATGCGGAGTTAGGAGCAGAAGGAATCTTGACAGCCTCATAGATCATCCAAGCTATCAGTCGTGCAGCGAACTCGCCGCTGAAGCGTGCGAAAGGTTCCTCCACGCGGAATTCACTTCCGTCAAACTGCTTTACACTCACTATATTTCCACCAGCAGACAGGAGATTCTTTACGAAGACCTGCTTCCGCTTATAAAAAATACGGAACAAGAGGAGGCCATCTCTGGGGAAGACATAGAAAAAAGGCTTATTCTGGAGCCAAATCAAGATAGAATTCGGTCCGTAATCGAAGACAAACTCCTTAAACTCAAGGTCTATGCAGCGTTGATAGACAGTCTGTTGTCTGAAAATGCAGCACGCACCGTGGCCATGCAGACTGCCACCGACAACGCGCACAATATGCTCGATGAACTGACACTCGAATATAACAAGGGCCGACAGGCTAAGATTACATCCGAGATACTCGACCTCGCCGGAGGAGCACTCGAATGAAAAAAGTGAACGGCATAATAGGTTTTTTGTGGGCATTGACTCTTCTGTTAATGTCAGAGGGGAGCATATACGCCCAAAAAAAGACCTTGATTATTCCGGTAGAAATCAATTCTGTAGCATTTTCCTGCGAAAGAACTTCCATGGAAGAAATGCTTAAAAAGGCGGGAGACTATTACAGCATTCTGGATGGGAGATATTCATCTTCCTTCGAACTTGCACCCACCATTACTATAACTTCTGCCACGTACACGAGCGAAACCGCCTCTATGGCAGCGCTGGAAGCCTATAAAGCCTGCTCGAAAAAGATTAATATGAGCGACTACGCGGATAACTTCGGAATAATCTTTTCCGGCTCAGATATATGGCCTCACGAAAAATCCATCAGAGGAACAGGGCTACGTTACTTCGCGATGAGCGAGATTTTTGAATCCCTCAGCCTTCCTCTTGGTCCGTTCTGCCACGAATATGCCCACCTCCTCGGACTCAATGACCTTTACGACACTGACGGGGAGAAAAGCGGGGGCGAGAGCATTGGCCTATGGGGAAGCATATCCCTCATGGATAAAGGCGACAGAAACGATGAATGTCGCACTCCTTGCATGCTGAGTGCCGTGGAAAGGCATCTTTTAGGGCTTTCCGGGAAGGTCGATACGCTCAAGACCGGACACTATGAACTGAAGCCTGCCACACAGGGAGGAGCATACTGTCTGCTTCCGACAGACAAGACCGACGAGTATTTTCTTTTTGAATGCCGCGCCCAGGAAGGCTGGGACAGTTTTATAGGCGGGAAAGGGCTACTTGTCTATCACATAGACCGTTCCTCGAACAAGGCCGGATATTCCACATATTATGATAAGATACTTTCCGCAGCGCAGCGTTGGGAATATAATCAGGTGAACTGCCGAGTGGATCATCCTTGTGCCATACTTCTGGAGGCATTCCCCAGGGCGGAAAACATATCGGAAGTGTTCTTCCCGCACAAAGAGGGTCAGACCCTGTCGAGCGAGTCCACGCCTTCGCTTCGTTCTTGGAGCGGGATGGGTAATAAATTGGCCCTCAAAAACATATCTTTAGAAGAAAATGGAAGCGTAAGTTTTGATGTGCTGGAGCCGATTAAAGAAACTGCCATCACGGCATTTCAAGATGCAGCACAGTTAAGCTGGAGCGTAGATGAGTCTCTTGCGAAAGACTTCGTATCCTATGAACTTTACTTAGAGAACGATGGGGAGCAGGTGGCAAGCATCATCCCAGGAGAAAAAATAGACGAAGAAAACAACATCAACATATATCTTACTGCCCTTCAGGAAAATACATCATACACGGCAGAACTTCTCGTACATTTCAAGGACGAAGATTTCTCTCTTATAAGCCACTTCAAGACCATGGTCATAGATGAGAGAAACACCATCCCGTTCATCTTCATAATGGGAGTACCTAAAAATGACGACGGCTCCTACCCTAAAGGCACATCCATTCCTCTGTATGTCTATAACTCATATACGGCGACGGAGATTAATTGGACTTTCAATGGGAAGAAGATAACTCCCGACGCCAAAGGACGTTACACTCTTACTGAAAGTGGAGTTTTAAGAGCTGAACTACTTTTCGACGACTCCACGAGCGATGTAATCTGTAAAGAAATCACCATCCGATGAGACTCCGCCACACACTCATATTCGCAGCAAGCCTTTTGATGCTCGGTAGCGCCTGTAACACGAACACATTCACGCCGGAATTCCTTACAGACGACACTCCTCGTATGGAGATAGGTAAGAAGCACACATTCAAATATTCTCCATCCACTTGCCAATATGCATATAATTCAGGCAGATGTGAATTCCGTGCTCATACGGACAATATGTCCGACTATTTTCTTGTACGTCTAGACAGCACACCTACCGCAGAGGGTGAGGAGGTGAACGCTTCATACCTGAAATGGACAGAGAAAAACGGGACGGACAAGTTTAAAAAAAATGTCACCATGCAAGTCGTTAAACTTGATGGTGAACATATCTGGCTGTGGAGCAGCCGAGAAAATATTAAACTTTCTATTCTTCTCCCATAAACATAGGGTCCCAAGCAGGCAGCTTAATCGGCTTACGGTCAAGCACTTTCAGCACATCTTCTGGAACGAACTGCCTTTCCACCACCAGACGGAACATATATTCGTTGAACCATTCGTCCGTCATTATCAGATGGCCATTGTATCCGTTGGTCTTGCCCCAGCTGTTTTCCACCATCCACTTGGTCGTATTCCCATCCTGCGCGATATCCACCGCCATAAGAGTCATAGCATGTGAAGAACCGCTGGCGTGAGTCTGTATCCTCTGTTTCTTATCCATGGTAAATTCTACTCCCAGAAGCGAAGAATAATCAAAATTGGCCAAATCAAGAGTTCCATTGGCCCGATTAAGGAATTTAGCGACATCACAACTGAAATACATAGCCTTACCGGCCTTGATGCTGCTTATGGCCATCTCCTTGATGCGTTCTATAGGCAGATTGACATAGAGCCAGTTATCGCCGTCGTAGAGATGACGGTCATACTCTATCTCATAGACCTGATAGTAGTCCCTGCTCGGGTCGTTCATCAGCATCACATAGTCGTGATTAAGGTCGAGGCCCACGAATTCCTGATAGAAAGACTGAGGGGTATAAGTCTTGGTGCTAACTTTATTATCCTTTTCATCGTAGAATGTCCACTCGAACTCTACAGGAGGCTGACCGAAACTCAGGCACAGTATCCTATAAACTTCACGGAGCATGTCGTTCTTTAGCTTAAGCGCGGCCTTTTCAGACTTGGCGGCACGAAGTGCAAGGGCGTCCTGACGAAGGAGCGAGCGCATCTGTGAGGCATAAGCCGAAGTATTATTGGCAATCAGAGACTCTGGCATCACATCAGAAGGCACTGCGCCATATTTCATTACCAGATTGGCCACACCGGTAAAGGTGCCTCCATCCGAGATAGGATTGCTCAAAAGCCAATCCACTTTTCTGTCATCTATAGGAAGGCTGCGGGTGTCTATAATGGCCTGAAGGAAAAGATTAGCCTTTTCAAGCTGGTCATAGAAAAAGACATAACTCTGGGAAAACTGAAATTCACCCATAGCATTATCGTGAATAGCCTGTGCACGAAGGACATTCAAGCCCGTGAAAAGCCAGCAGCGGCCGGATTGTTTCTGATCCGTTATGCCTTTAGTGGGCACTTTGTCAGAAAAATGGGTGTCTATCATCGCCGCATTTTCCGCATTCACCGCAAGCGCGGATATAGACGTGGTATTCAGAGCATTACGAATAGCCTTCTGCTCCGGAGTGTTTTTAAAACTGTGTCTGTAATCGGACAGCATTTCCGGGGAAATACCGCCTTTCTGCTGCGAATACACTGAAAGCGGAAGAACCGTCAGTGCCAAGACAAGTGAGATAATTTTCTTTTTCATATAATTCTTAATAATCTATCGCGGAAAGGCTGATTTTGGAAACTGCCGCCCCGATGAGCGTAACCCCTCCGAGGCTGAGGATAATGTCCAGCACTTTCACCTTTATAGGGTAAGAAGACACTATTCCGTTCCCGGGCATACCGATAAAGCCCCACTTCTGCTGAGCGAAGCATACAAGAAGCCCTATCACAGCCCCTGCCAGTATGCCGAGAAGAGTCATCATCATCCCTTCTGTAAAAAATATCCTTCCTATGGATTTCTTTCCTGCGCCCATGGCTCGAAGAGAAAAAATGTCCTTTTTCTTCTCCATAATGAGCATGGAAAGACTTGAGTAGATGTTCAACGCCACGATAACCACCATAAAAAGCAGTATCATATAGATGGCCCATTTCTCCGCACGCATAACCCTATAGATCTGAGCATTCTGTTCCACTCGGTTAAGCACCATGAATTCGTCCCCCAGCATCTTTCGCAGCATCTGAGCCGACGGAGGTTCAGCGCCAAGCCCTTCGCAATAAAGATTGATATACGAAGCGCACCCATCTTTCCAACCCAGGAGCCTTCGAACTCTGCCGGCAGGAGCCACCACGACGGTACCCGTAACATTAGCTATGGCTTCCGGCCTCCCGCTTTCGCGTCTAAGGTCGGAGCGAAGAGTATTCCTTTGAGAAACAGCAGGATAATATAGCTCAAGAGGCGAAAGAAGACGAATATTTATCCCCAACATCTTAACCGCTTCCGGACTCACCGAGATGCCATCGGCCGACGATAATCCGCGCAGCGTCACTATTCCTTGGGTCCCCTCATAAGAAGCTGCCACTCTGTCTTCTACCACAGCCTCGGCATAATCCACCCCCTCCACAAGAGAGAGCATCTCCACCCTCTCGTCGGAAGCCTCTATCACCTTACCGTTAGCGGGCTCCACACGATAGAAAGGGGAATTGGCATCTATATTCTCTTCTATGAGCGAAGTGAAACCATTGAAGACAGACAGCACTATGATGAGCGCCGCACTGCCTATGGCTATTCCTATCACTCCTATCCTCGAAATCCACGTGACTATGCTACTGGACCTCGTCGAGAGAAGATACCGCTTCGCTATTTTTCCTACAAATGCCAATTCTCTGCTATTTTTTCAACAATTCTTCTATATGCTCAGCGTAATCGAGGGTCGTATCCAGATAAAAATCCAGTTCCGGCACTATACGAAGCTGTTTAGCCACCTGCCTGCCAAGCTCACCGCGAAGGCGTTTTTTATCTTCTTCAAGCATCTTCATAACCTCATCCTGCTTGGCAGAAGGGAAAATGCTCACATAAACCTTGGCGATAGATAGATCCGGACTTATCCGCACCTCGCTCACCGTAACCATAGCCCCTCCGAATGCGGCCATGCCTTTGCCTCGCAGAATCTCTGCCAAATCCCGCTGAAGTTCCCGACTGACTCTCTGCTGTCTTGTTGACTGACCTTCCATCCTATTTAACTGTCACTATAAAATAATCTTTCTTTCCTTTCTGGGCCAATATGTACTTCCCATCTATGATATCCGAAAGGGAAATCTCACGCCCAATATCCGTAACCTTCTCTTTATTAAGAGAAAAGCCGTTCCCCTGTATCATCTTGCGAGCCTCACCCTTAGACGGGAATATCTGCGTCTTCTCTGCGAGAAAATCAAGGATTCCTACAGGAAGATCGCTCTTAGACACTTCGAATGTAGGTACCCCCTCGAAAACGGACAGAAAAGTCTTCTCGTCCAGCGAACGAAGGTCATCCGAAGTGGCCTTTCCGAACAGCATCTGTGAAGCTTTCAGGGCAGTCTCATAATTCCGGACGCCGTGCACCATGATGGTAACTTCCTTGGCCAGAAGCTTTTGCAGAGAGCGGCGGCCCGGATCCTGCAGATGCTCCTCTATGGCGGCCTCTATAGTCTCACGATCGAGCATGGTGAATATCTTAACATATCTCTGGGCATCTTCGTCGCTCACATTAAGCCAGAACTGATAGAACTGATATGGGCTGGTACGTTCTGCATCGAGCCAGATGTTCCCCTTCTCGGTCTTACCGAATTTGCCTCCGTCCGCCTTGGTA
Organism: Firmicutes bacterium TM09-10; assembly: GCA_963650755.1. GTDB lineage: Bacteria > Bacteroidota > Bacteroidia > Bacteroidales > UBA932 > Cryptobacteroides. The sequence continues at coordinate 158,189 of CAVJMH010000001.1, forward strand.
ATCAAAGGAGAAGTGAGGCCATATACTTCCTTACCGAGACTTTTTCTTATGAGTTCCGCTCCTGTGGTGATGTTACCCCACTGGTCCGCTCCGCCAAGCTGAAGTTTAATTCCCTTATGCTGAAATAGATACATAAAGTCATAGCCCTGAAGAAGCTGATACGTGAACTCCGTGAAGGACATCCCCTCGGAGGAGTCTCGCGCGAGCCTTTTCTTGACCGAGTCCTTACTCATCATATAGTTTACAGTGATGAGTTTACCTATGTCGCGCGTGAAATTGATGAAAGTGTAATCCTTCATCCAGTCATAGTTATTCACAAGTTCAGCCTTATTAGGAGCGTCAGAATCGAAATCGAGGAATCTCCCGAGCTGTGCCTTAATGCATTTTACATTATGGGCCAATGTCTTCTCATCCAGGAGATTTCTTTCCTGGCTCTTCATAGACGGGTCCCCTATCATACCGGTAGCTCCGCCGACAAGCGCATAAGGTTTGTTTCCGCAAGCCTGAAAATGCTTGAGTATCATAATGCTAACCAGATGCCCTATATGAAGACTGTCTCCGGTAGGGTCTATCCCCACATAAGCCGACATAGGTCCTTTGGCCAATTCCTCTTCAATCCCGGGAGTGATGTTCTGTAACATCCCCCTCCATTTCAATTCTTCTACAAAATTCTTCATCGAATGATTAAATAGTACTTTTTAACGATTATTAAAGTTCGAGTCTATAATTAATTTCGTTTTCGCGCTTGCAAAGATAGTCATTATTTTCGGGACTTTTCTCGACCATGGTATCTGTAACTCCGTCAATTGTGAGTTTTCCGGTATCACCAGGAACGAAGCGACCATAAAGATTGCTATGATCTTAAATAAACCACAAAATTTGCAATAATCTCAAAAAGGTGTAAATTTGCCTACAAAATAATCTCAAAAAGGTGAAATATGCTCAAACGTAAGATATATGATAAGCTCCTGGAATGGAAGCAGAAAAAAGACGGGGCCACGGCTCTGATGATAGAAGGGGCGAGGCGTATCGGAAAGAGCTACATCGCGGAATCCTTCGCTCGAAATGAATACGAATCCTATATCCTGATAGATTTCACCAAGACTCCCTCATCAGTAAAGTCATGGTTCGACGAGTATCTGGAAGATGTTGACACACTACTGGAGAACATCCAGCTGCACTACAGGAAAAGGCTTCCCATCCGTAAATCCCTGATAATATTCGATGAAGTTCAAGCCTGCCCCAGAGCGAGGGAAGCCATAAAGGCATTGGTGGCCGACAGACGCTTTGACTACATCGAGACGGGATCGCTAATTTCCATAAAAAAGAATGTCAAAAACATTCTCATCCCGTCAGAAGAAGATGCTGTCGATATGTACCCTCTTGATTTCGAAGAGTTCCTCTGGGCCATGGGAGACGAGATGATGATGCCTTATATCCGCAAACAGTTCGATGCGGCGAAACCAATGGGAGAATTTCATCGCCGCGCTATGGATTATTTCTGGAAATATATGATTATCGGCGGTATGCCTCAGGCAGTGAACAGCTACATCGAATCACGCGATTTCACAGCAGTCGATTCGATCAAACGACAGATATTAAGGCTCTACCGCAACGACATCCGGAAATATGCCGACAACTATGAAACTAAAGTCACCGCCATCTTCGACGAGATTCCTGCCCAGCTGTCCAGACACGAGAAAAAGTTTCGACTTTCCTCTCTAAAAGACGATGCAAGGATGAGAGATTATAAGGATTCATTCTTCTGGCTGGATGACGCGAAGATAATCAACTGCTGCTATAACACCTCTGAACCAGGTATGGGTTTGCGTCTGAACGAAGAACGAACGACACTGAAATGTTATATGGCCGACACCGGACTTCTTCTCAGCCACACTTTCAACACGAGAGGTCTTATGTCAAAAGAGATATATCAGAAACTGATGTTTGACAAATTGGAGATAAACGAAGGCATGCTTGTGGAGAATATCGTGGCTCAAATGCTGAAAGCCGGAGGACACAAGTTGTATTTTTATAGCCGGAGCGATGAGAATCCGGCCAATAGAATGGAAATTGATTTCCTGATACAGAAGGAAACAGTCACCAGCCGTCACAACATCTCCCCGATAGAAGTGAAGAGCGGTCAGAGATATGCCTTGTCGTCGCTGAGAAAATGTATGGACAAATTCGGAGAATCTCTTGCGACACCATATGTACTCCATTCAAAGGATGTAAAAGTAGAAGACGGGATTTTCTACCTGCCCTTGTATATGGCAGCTGTCTTATGATGTACAGGCAAACAGTCAGCAAACACATCTTCCAACACATTCACGACCGGCTCCGCAAAATCAACGTAATATTGAACATACGTTTTGAATTTGATGTGAAATTTTTTATTTTTACGTCATAAGCAGTTTAGGCATGAGCTATTCGGATGAAAATAAATTGGCATATATAATTGCCATAATCAATGAATTCGCAGCGAAATCCCTCAAATTCTTAAAAAAGTTATGAGTCAGGAAACTTTCGTAATCGAAGAACTCGTCAAAGAATTGGTTTTAAGACTCATTGACGAAAAACATCTTTCCTTGAAAGACGCCTTGGACATAGTATACAACTCCGAGACGTACACAAAAATTATTGACACTCGAACTGGCTTGTATTCTCAAAGTACAACCTATGTCTATGACTACCTCGAAAGCGAATTGACCACCGGCAGACTTCAGTAATTATTGATTATCCTCAAAATCCAGACAATCTCACAGCCCCCAAATACACTCTTGCTAAGTTCAGACACCTTTACAAAGTTTATACGTGTAAACTTTTGCAAATAGAACACAGGAGCCAGCATAAAAAACCCTTCTAACAAGTGCTTGTCAGAAGGGTAGCTTTCCCAGAAAGAGGTGTGAGTTTTATTTCTTCGTCCTCGAGAGCAAGTGCCAGTGCACATTCACCTGGCGCCAGATGTGCCCGCCCGGAAGACGACTCCAACGCGACCTCGCCCTCGACGGCTATCAGAATCTTAAAAGGAGCATTCCCTAAAGACTGACTGAACGGTTCTGTGAGAGACAAAAGGTCCGTGCAGAACTGCGGACAGTGCACGAGTTCACACGCCCTGTTCTCCTGTACAGAGTAATGCGTTCTGTAATCCGGATAGACGGTGTAATCTATCGCATCTTTAGCCAGCTCCGTATGCAGCTGACGAGGCTTACCGTCAAGACCAAGACGGCCGTAGTCGTAGATGCGGTAGGTAATATCAGAAGTCTGCTGTATCTCAGCCAGATAGCATCCTCCACCTATGGCGTGAATTCTACCCGCCGGAAGAAAGAACACATCCCCCTTGCTAACTTCATAATCCTGAAGCACATCGGTGATTTTATCCTTTTCCACCAGACGGGCATATTCTTCCGGAGTAATGGCTTGCTTCAGCCCACTTATGAGGTGGGCGCCCTTCGCAGCATCGATGATATACCACATCTCCGTCTTGCCCTTACAGTGGTGCCTTTCAGCAGCCAAAGCGTCATCGGGATGCACCTGAATGGAAAGATCCCTCTTGGCATCGATAAATTTAATAAGCAGAGGGAATTCTCCCGGGAAAATATCCGTAATCTTCGCTCCTTTCTTAGGGCCGTCGGAAACTACAGACTCAGAGCCCGGGACAGAGGAAAGCACCCAACTTTCCGTGCCCCAGACCATCGTCTTAAGTATAGGTTCGAATTTATACATTGTCAATTTATATAAGCGGTTCAGCAGTCATAGCCTCAGGCTGGGGAATGCCCATCAACTTGAGAATGGTAGGAGCTATGTTACAAAGCGCCCCATCCTTTACGCTCTTAACCTCGTCGTCGGCATTGATGACCACGAACTGAACAGGATTGAGAGAGTGCGCGGTGTTAGGCGTACCATCTTCATTTACAGCATAATCGGCGTTACCGTGGTCGGCAGTCATAAGAACTACATAACCGTGTTCAACGGCCACCTTAACCACCTCTCCTACGAGATTATCCACTACCTCCACAGCCTTGCAGATAGCAGGATATACTCCGGTGTGCCCGACCATGTCGCCATTGGCAAAATTAAGAATGATGGCATCCTCTTTCTCTGTCTTTATTACGTCTATCAACTTGGAAGCCACCTCCGGAGCGCTCATCTCAGGCTGAAGGTCATAAGTCGCCACCTTAGGTGAATTGACGAGAATTCTGTCCTCGTTCTCGAACGGAGCCTCACGACCGCCGTTGAAGAAGAACGTAACGTGAGCGTATTTCTCCGTCTCTGCGATGCGAAGCTGCCTTTTTCCGGCCTTGGCAAGGGTCTCTCCAAGCGTATCCGAAACCACCTCTTTATCGAAAAGAATGTGCAAGCCCTTAAACGAAGCGTCATAAGGAGTAAGACAGCAGTAATAAAGCGGAATGGTGTGCATCCCCTGCTCCGGCATATCGGCCTGAGTAAGGACGGAAGTCATCTCACGCGCACGGTCGTTACGGAAATTGAAGAATATGACGGTGTCTCTGGCCTCTATCTTGGCAAGCGGCTTACCGCCCTCCGTAATTACAACAGGCTTAATGAATTCGTCTGTAACTCCCTCATCGTAAGATGCCTGTATCGCCTGCTGCGCACTTGTGAACTCCGCTCCCTTTCCATCTACGAGCATATCATAAGCCGCCTTGACGCGGTCCCATCTCTTGTCTCGGTCCATAGCATAAAATCTGCCGCAGACGGTAGCCACGCGACCTGTTGACTGCGCCATTTTCTCCTCAAGCTCCTTCACGAAGCCAAGTCCGCTATGAGGGTCAGTATCACGTCCGTCCATAAAACAGTGCACATAGACTTTCTCCAGACCATATCTGTGAGCCTCGGCGAGAATCTCATATACGTGATCAAGGGAAGAATGCACTCCGCCGTGAGAGCAAAGCCCCATAAGATGAAGATCGCCGCCCGTCTTCTTAGCATTCTCGAAAGCCGCCGCTATCTCCTTGTTCTGAAGAAGCTTATGCTCACGGCAAGCGATATTTATCTTCACCAGATCCTGATAAACGATGCGTCCCGCTCCTATGTTCATGTGCCCCACTTCCGAATTACCCATCTGTCCGTCAGGAAGCCCCACGTACTCACCGCAAGCCTGAAGATGCGAATATGGATATTTGGCACGAAGAGCATCTATATTAGGTGTGCCCTGTGTATAAATGGCATTACTATGGTCGTGACGTCCTTCGCCCCAACCATCAAGAATCATTAAAAGTACTTTTCTATTCATATCTTAAGTTTTTTCAAAATACACTACCGTTTTCTTCACTTCACCTTCCGTCTATTTCAGTCCACGCGCCCTGAGCATTGCATCAGAGTCAGGCTCGCGACCCGCAAATTCACGATAAAGCGTCATCGGCTCTTCACTTCCACCCTTCTCCAGAAATGTAGTCTTGAATTTGTATGCCAATTCCTTATCCCACACCCCGTTCTTTGAAGCTTGGAATATGCTGAAGGCATCCTTATCCAGAACTTCGGCCCAAAGATATCCATAATACCCTGAATCATATCCGCTACCACCGAATATATGGTTAAAATATGTGCTCTGATAGCGGAAAGTTATCTCTTTAGGAAGGCCAATCTCCTTGGCCACCTTGGCCTCGAAAGCATCTATATCCAGACCCTCGGTGGAAGTAAGTTCGTGCCAACGCATATCAAGCATGGAAGCGGCGCATAGCTCGGTGGTCATAAAGCCCTGATTGAACTTCAGCGCCGCATTTACCTTATCCACAAGCTCTTGCGGAATAACCTCACCGGCATCATTCTTCGCATAAAGCGCGAGAAGTTCCTTCTGGAAAGCCCAGTTTTCGTTAAACTGCGAGAACATCTCCACGAAATCGCGCTTCACATTAGTGCCGCTCACAGAAGGATAATGACACTTCGAAAGAAGTCCGTGAAGAGCATGTCCGAACTCATGGAAAGTAGTCTGCACATCATCTATGCTCATATATTCGGAGAGATTACCCACGTTCACTATGATAGGACGGACATCGTGCCCTGAAGCATCGACCCACTGACCGCGGACGTTGTTCATCCACGCTCCTCCCCTCTTGCTCGGACGAGGGAAAAGATCCGTGGTAAGAATACCCACAAGCGAGCCGTCGTCGTAAGTGATTTTCCACGTGGTAACTTTCTCCGGATTATAACTCGGAACACCCTCTATCTTCTCGGCGTTAACCCCATAAAGAATCTTGGCCGCAGTAAAGATGCCGTTAAGCACGTTCTCGGCCTTGAAGTATTTACTTACCTGATTCTCGTCGAGGTCATATTTAGCGCGACGTACCTTTTCGGCGTAATACCACCAGTCCCACTGCTCTATCTTCGAGCCCTTAGGAAGAAGTCCGGCCTTAATATCCTGGTCCATAAGCTTCTGCATATCGCGAAGTTCTTCCTTAGACTTAGTCACGGCAGCGTCCATAATGCCTTTAAGGAAGGTATCCACAGTCTCAGGAGTAGAAGCCATCTTGTCCGACAGAGTAAAAGCGGCGCTGGTCGGATAGCCCAAGATATTAGCCTTACGTGTGCGAAGCGACACCAGTTCAAGGATAAGCGCACGGTTATCGTATTCGTTACCGTTATGTCCGCGACTGCGATATGCCTCGTTATATTGCCTGCGAAGTTCACGGTCGACGGTAGAAGTCATCTTCGTCGGATATTCGCTCACGCTGAAACCGAACTTCTGCTGAAAGGCGTTACTCTCCGCCAAGATATTGTTCCCTATCTTCTGCGTAAGGAAAGCACAACGACTGTTTATCGTGCGAAGCTCCTCCTGGTCCTTTTCACTCAGGCCAATTCCCTCACGCTCAAATCCTTCGTACCAATTCTTAAGCACCATCTGCTGTTCACGGGTAAGTGTACTCTGATCACCCACCCACACTGCCTTAACTCTCTGATAAAGAGCCTTGTTGAAATTAATATCCGCACTATGGTCGCTGAGCATAGGAATGACCTTCTCAAGAACGGCGTCAAGTTCGGGTGTCTGGTCAGTTTCGGCCACATTAAAAAGAACCCCCTGAACACGCGAAAGTATGTCGCCGGAAAGTTCGAGAGGCGCTATCGTATTTTCAAAAGTAGGGGCCTGTGGATTAGAAGTTATCTTTTCTATCTCCTCCCGCTGCTGCTTGATTCCCGCCTCTACGGCAGGCACATAATCACTGGTCCTTATTTTGTCAAACGGTGGAATACCGTAAGGGGTATTCCACTGTTCGAGAAAAGGATTGCTATTGCAAGACGCTAAAGAAACCGCCATAACAACTGTTGCAAGTATTTTTTTCATTTTCTTATTCTTCGACTACTATGTCGTCAAGACTATTAACTATGAACTGTATATTTCCCTGATAAAGAGTAAGTACTCCGGTAAGAGACACAGAGGCGGTCCCGTCAAGCACGGCCTGAGGAATCTTCTGGTCGCAGAACTTGGAATATCCGCTGGTGCGAAGCTGTATCTCGGTGCTTCCCATCTTGAAGTATTGACTTACAGAGTAGCCATTGGCATTCTTCGCTAGACAGTACCTTGCCCACATCTTCACGAGATTCTCCGGCTGGAGACGATCCTCCGCGAGGGCACTATCCTCTTCTGCCTCAGGATATTTACCATATACCCAATAATATACGTTGCGGCAATAGGCCTCATCCTTCAGCTCTACGACATTCTCGTAGAAAGGAGCATCGGCTGTCTGAAGATAGTCCAAATCTACACTGCCCACAGTTCCGTAGTTGTTATCACCCGAATTCCCGATTTCTGCGGAATCCCAATCACCTCTCTGAAGACGGGTAAGGAAATTAGACTTGCTCATAGCCCAGCAGTCTATCCCCCAAGTTTCATCCGAAAGGAACACGCGGTTCTTGGAATTCTTGCTTGACTCTTCGCCACTAAGATATAGAAGGGCGAAAACTTCACCTGCATACTTAAGGCCCTTAATGGTAACAAGCGAGCCGAGATATTTACAAGTAGAAAGGGTAGCATTTTTAGACGGAAGATCGCTTTCTTTTATAACTACCGGGGTAACAGGCTCCGCTGATTCGGGACTTTCCCTAAAAATGTGCTCCTTGATGACACGGCCCGAACGTATATAAGAGGTCTCATACGCCGTCCCATAAGTCCCGGAGTAAAATTCAGAACCCAGCTGAACCATTCCGTTACCGCCGTAATTGCCTGACTTATAGCCGTAACTACCCAGCGAAAGGCCTCCGGTGTGCTCCGTAGGTCCACATTTGACGTAAACCTTCTGTCCGAGCTTATATTCATTATAAAGGGCGTTCTTGGCTATCTTCACCTCTATACCGCCTGTCTCATCCTGAATATAGATCTGATTATAGAAGTTACCAGGCCTGTCGTTTGATATGACACGTCCCGCTATCACGATATCGTCTTCGATAACGAAAGGCTGACCGTTAGTATAAAGCTTCGAAAGCTGCGCTATAGTATGTGTGACCTCTATGTCACCGGGCTCCACTACCTGCGAGCCTTCCACATCTTCATAACGCTCAGGGTCATCATATTTAAAAGTGAAAACCGGAGAAAACTCTTCACAGGAACTAAGAAGAGCACAAAGAGCGATAGCTGTAAACAATTGCTTTTTCATATAAAATCCTCCTTAGAATCTGAAATAAAGGTTTAACATATAATTGGCTCCCTGCATGTAGAAATATTTGCTGTCAAAGCGGTAATAGCGGGTGTAGCTTCCGCTCTTGATAAGACGGGTCTGCTCATAACCTCCGGTCTTAATGTCCAGATTATTAAGCAGATTCTTCATCTCAAGAGAGAATCCGAACTGATATTTTCTCTGTATATACCAAGACTTTCCTATACTGCAATTAAGCACAAAAGCAGGGTCAAATTTCTCCTGCGAAGCCATATACTCTATCTCCTCGGCGCTAAGTCCCTGGTTTACTATATCTTCTGAAAGATACCAAGAATTGCGGTGCTCTGCACGTGATGTAGCGGAAAGCGAGTCATCAGGACCTACGACAGCGAGTTCCGTGCGATAAAGAGGATTCATGCTAAGATATGAATTGGCATAATAATTCATGCCAAGCGAGAAGAACCAATAAGAAGGAAGGCGATAGTTAAGGCCAATATTGGCAGCGAGCTGCGGGGTAGAAGGCACGTAATGCTTCTGAACCTTGGAGAGCTGGTATTTGCCATCCTCGCTTATGATGTAGTTACCATCAGCATCCTTAGCATATACAGGATGTTCCTTCCAATATGTAATAGGCTCATTTTCAACCAATATGGCAGAGCTGTTATCCACAGTCTCCGTCATGATAGGAGTAGAGGTATATATGTATTCACCGAGGCTCAGCGCACCCTGAAGAGTGAGGTTCGTGATGAAGAACGGCACCTTGAAGCCGAGTTCCACGCCCATGTGTCTTTCATCTATGCCCGTCATAGCGAAGTTAGTGAAAGAATTATACGAGTCGTCATAGAAGCTCATCACCTTGCTCTGGTCCTTGATGGTGGTGTAAAATGCTGTCGCACGAAGATTATAGCCTCCGTTACTGAGCTGATAATTAACGTCCGCCGAGAAAGTCTTAGTGTTAGTAAGACCGTCCATAAGAGTATTGCGCGTGCGTGGAGAAAGGAAGGCTCCGCTGAACTTAGGAGCGTCCTCGAAGTAACCCACATTGGCATAGAAACGATGTCCGCCAGGAAGAACATACTCTGCTCCGCCCTTCACTGCACCGACCACGAATCCGGCCACTTCGCTCTTTCCATAAGAAGACTGTCCGCCGCCATCCTGCGTAAGGTTAACTCCGTCTATGATGTAATCGGACCCGTCGGCCTTAGTCCCCGGGAACAGACCGTTACGCATAAGTCCGTCTCTCCAGAATCTCTCGTAGCCCACACGTGCGGCCACATTGGCCTTGAAAGGACCGCTCTCGAACTTACCGTTAGCCCAAAGCTTGGTACTGCGCACCTGAGCATAGTAGTCGTAACCATACTTGTCGCCTTTCTTCAGAATCTGGGCTGTGCCTTTATCGAGCCAATAGTCGAGGTCGTACTGTATCTTAGCCTCACTGAATGCGTAGTCACGCTCCGCGAAGTTATTGATATTCACATAGTACTGACCTCCGAGAAGGTCCTTCACGGTCTGGAAATATTCCGTACGGTTAATCCTGGCATTAAGTCCGCCATTAAGGGTGAACCAGCTTACAGGCGACCATTTTCCGCTCAACGCCAGGTTAAGATCGTTCTGGTCTGTCCTGCGGTCCTGAAGCACGTACTTGGAACGTCCGTCAGCGGAATTATAGTTCACATTATAGAGAAAATCCCAGTTAAGATGCTGTGTGGACGTATCGAAAAGCCAAGCCTCACGCTGCTGAGCGGCCTGATAGATGTCATAACGCGAAAGATCAGGATTCTCGTCGTAATAATAACTTGGAAGATTACGGTAATAATCCGGACGTGGGTCAGCTGAGTCGTACCAGTCAAGAGCCGAATAGCCGTTACGTCCGGTACGGAAAAGCACTGTGGCGTTCAACTCAAGCTCCGTGCTCGGAATATAACTGTACTTAGCCACGAAAACAGGCTCAAATGTGCTGCGCACACGTGCATTACGAATCTTTCCGTTCTGATAACCCCAGTTGGAGTTATACATATTGTCCTTCATGAGGTCGTACACTTCTTGTGTCGAGGCGTTCTGCGCACCTCTCTCTCCCGGGGTAGCGAAAGTCATGAATGCCAATTTATGCTCATCCGAGAACTTCTTCTCCGCACCGGCATAGTATGAAAAGTATTTATAGTAAACACCTTTCACCCAGTCGTTTCCACCAAGACGGGCAGATACGTTCACGGCATAGCTCCAGCCGTTGTCCATCACACCCGATGCGTAATTGGCCATAAGTCGGAGACGATAGAGCGCAGAGTTAGAAAGCACGCTGAAACGCAGGCCCGGACGCACAGACGAAGGATTACCGTCTATGGATGTGACGCCGTTATATCCTCCGAAAGAATATTCGTGAGAGTCAAGTCCTATGGTAGTCTCCTTAGAACGGGTCGCCTCATTAAGTCCGCTCCACAGCGAATATGGAGAATATCCCGTGAGGGCATCGTTGAGAGGAATGCCGGCGAAAAGCACATCCTGCGTCTCGCTGTTATAACCTCTGTTCTTGAAGCGTACATCGCTGAAGCCGTAACCGACTATGTTATTATAAGGGTCGTTTGCTCCGAAAAGAATGGCCGGATTATCCGAGTATCCGGAATCCTCCATATCGAATTCGGCATAGCTGGAATCGTCTGCCTCTGCGACAGCCTGTGCCGGGACCAAAGAGACGAACATAAGGTCTCGCACAAATCCCTCGACTGAAAGGTTAATTTCAGAAGAGACATAATCAGGAGCTTCCACCAGCAATTTATATTTGCCGTCCTGAAGTCCGTCGATTACAAAAGTACCGTCACTCTCTGATTTACACAAAGTTACCACTTCGCCATTCTGCGCCACAGTGATAGTCGCACCTGCTATCGGGGCTCTGCCCGCACGGCTTACGACAGTCGCCTTTACACCGCCCGCCTGCTGGGCGAACGAAAGCAGCGGAAGCAAAAGAGCCGCACAGATGCTGATTAGTTTTCTATTCATTATGTTATATTTTAATTATTTACCCACGACTATATATGTAGGGAAATGGTCTGAATATCCGCCCACGAATGCTCCATTCGAATATGTACGGAAAGGATATCCCTTGTACGTTCCCTTCTGCGTTATCATGAACGGACGTTTGAATATGACGCCGTCGTACCACACTCCGCGGCCCTTAGTTACAGGCTGTATCTTAAGTCCTCCGTTAGGAGCGGATGTCAAGTTATAGTTTACAAGTTCCTGGTCATAGATGCACCATACACCCTGATAACAGAGCGAACCGTACCCGGCCTTAATCATGGAAATGTAAGGATTATAGTAATCATTCGGGCCTACATCCTCTTTGGTCTCACGTCCGTGAAGATAGGTGCACATAGACTCGTCGAAAGGGTCGTCGTTCATATCGCCCATCATCACTATCTTGATTCCGGGATGAAGAGCCTCCATCTTCTGCGCATGGGCGTAAGCTATCTCAGCTCCACGGCAGCGAAGGTTACCACCCTTTCCGCCAAGCCGTGAAGGAAGGTGCATCACATAGAAGGCGAACTCCTCTCCATCTATAAGACCATAGACCATAAGGATGTCGCGCGTACGGAAATAATCCGTGTCCGTGTCGGAAAAATCTATGTCCGAACCCTCGAAAGTGAAAGGAATGGCCTCACTGTCCATATAGGTGAACTGATCGGGCTTATAAAGAAGAGCCACGTCCACGCCTCTGCGATCCGGACTGTCATAGTGAACTATCTGATAATTAGCTTCCGCGATAGAAGGCTGACTAACAAGGTCTTCCAGCACGAGGCGATTTTCCACCTCGGAAACGCCAAGGATAGTGTGAAATCTGCCGTTGTTCTTAGCCATTTCGGCTATCACACGCGCCATATTCCTCTGCTTGATGTCATATTTGGCCTGAGTCCACTTGTTTTTTCCATCGGGAAGATACTCGTCATCGTTTTTTACCGGGTCATCGTAAATGTCAAAAAGATTTTCAAGGTTATAGAACCCTATCACGTAATTCTGCTTAGTCTTCTGCGCATAAGAGCTGAAGAGTGTCGCAAAAATACAGATTAAGAGGATTAAGGATTTTTTCATATCAATTAATGTGATTATTTACTTCCAACAGGCCACTTTCGTCGGATCCTGCGCCTCCACCCTGGCCGCCTGACTCGCCCCTATCGCAGAAGGAAGATTGACGAATAGATCTATTCCTATCTTTTCTTCCAATGCGTCGATAGAGATGAGGTCGGACTGAGAAATGGAGCTGTTAGAATACTCCTTATGCTCCATATAGATGGCAGCTCCGCAGTAACCGGAGTATCCGTAAGTGCTTGAAGACTTGCTATATCGGAGCACGGCCTTATAGTATGCCACAGGCACGGCCACACGCTTGCCGTTATTATCATAGACATAGCCCCCCACTTCGTATTGGCCTCCCGACGTAGTGGAATTCTCCGCGACCACACAGCCTGTTACCACATAGAGGGTATCGCACGAACGCGACCAGTCTCTCACCTTTCCTTCAAGAGCCGCCCAAATACTCTGATTAAATTTCAGTCCTATCTGAGGGGTCATGTTAGTGCCGTAAAAAGTCTGAGGATTAGCGTCTGACCATAGTCTGTCCGCTGAAGGGCACTGGTGCCCCCTGTCATAGCCTTTGTTATAAGCTCCAGCCAATACTGCCTGCTGTGAAGAAGGCATATTAGGGTCGAGCACACCCCAAGCATTGGTCCTGCTGCCGCTACCCATAAGAGAACTGTTAAGAGGATAGGCCACCCAATGCGACACCAGATTATCGTAATCGTAATAATAGGAATAATTACGCACCGTCCCAGTGCTTGAGGAAGACATGGTGTGATAGCCCCATTCGAGTCCGTCATCTTCCTTAGTCTCAGGGAGTTCCATCCACTTGGCCTGAGCTGTAGGATACATGGCCGAGCTTGCAAGCCCCTGCTGCATAAGAGTGCAGGTTATGCTCTCCCCTTGAGAAGAAAGCACAAGGTCCACCGTTCTCGCCTCACGTCCGGTATATGATTCATAAGAAAGAAGTATGGCAGACTTGCTTCCAGTGCCGCTCTCCTGCGCTATCTGAGCCCATGGAGTAACGTCCTCACCGAAATTAAGTTCCAAAGTCCACTCCCCTGCGGCCACGACATTGACGAAGACATAGTCTTTAGTGCGGGAAAGTTCCGTCCTCTGAACCGTAAGGCCAAGTTCCACCTCATCCTTATGAATATCAATGCTGCCCTCCCTGCAGGAGAACAGCATTGATATAGATATGATTAATATTATTGACGTAATGATTCGCCTCATTATTCTAATGATTGTTCAGCTTTAGAGGCCATCTCACAACAGCCACCACGTTAATGATGTATAAATATTATTTTATACGAAGAGCTTTAAAATGGAACTGTCCTGCTTTTCCAGCCTCTGTACCATAATCCGATTTTTCACCTACAGTAAAGATAACTTTCTTAGAAGAGCCTGTCCACGTTACTTTTTCATCCCCTTCTGCCTGCGCTCCCACCTCTCCACAATCAGGAGTTATTTTAGCATATCTTTTTGCTCCACTTGAATTAAGTTCAAATTCGATTTCTGTCATCTCCGTCTCACAAGATATCTCTATAGTATTTTTTGCATAAGCACGGAAGGCATCATCATTACCATAAGGGTTATTACTTCCACCGTTTGCCCTTAACACGATAGTATAACCACTCTTTATAAGAGTAATTTCGGGTGCTTGATACAGTTGTTTATCTTCTCCCCATTCTGCCACTAACTCCTTTTTCTTCCAAGTAATCACTGTAAACGCCTCTTCCCCTGCAGCCACCTGATTAAGTGTAACGGTTTTTTTGCTTCCCTTATTACCTTCAAAAATCACTTCAGCAGAACGCGCATCTCCACTATTAGCCTCATACTTAAGGACCACAGTGCCGTTATTTTCTCCCGATGCAGGACTTACCGTAAGCCAAGTAGCCTCGGTAGATGCCGTCCAACTCTGATTTGAAGATACATTCAAAGTAAGTTCTCCTGCCTCTGACGATACCTCATTAGGCTCATCAACAGAAAGATAACTTACATCCTGCCCGCCATTTACAGATACGAGCTGTCCGTTAGCCATCTCAGGGGTATTCCCATAATAATTGACAAGCTTACCCTTGACCACCACTTCATCTCCTACTTTGAGTTGATTTTTTGAAACAAACTTCACTCCGTCAAATGAATAAGCGTGGAACACATAGAACTGGTCAAGCGTGGTACTGCCATCGTCTGAAATATAGAATGTAGCATTACCGTAATCGGTACTGATTTCCTTGATGAAACTGATTATACCTTTAACATAATATTCTTCAGTGCTGGCTGTAGCTCCTATCTCCTCACATTTCTCATTAGCTGCAGCGGCATTAAAAGGATCTGCCTCAGTACCTGTCCCCTTAGAGCCGTCTGGAGCGGCTGAACTTCCACTCTGATTTATAGTCACTTTCTTGTTAGTTACACCTATGGAAATGGTAATGGTAGCCGAACGGTCATACGAATCATTAGGCGTTACTGTAACAGTAACTTTCTGTACATCAGAGGAAGCGGAACCTGAAGCCGGAGCTATATTAAGCCAAGACTCCGCACCTTTAGCAGATGCAGTCCACTCGCGGTTCGTCAAAAACTCTATATCCACAGACTGCGTCTCCTTAGTCAGGGTAATAGAACTCTCACTTTTTAGTGTAATGGAAGCCTCTCCGCTCGTAGGGTCTTCCTTTTCTTTACACGAAGCCAACAGCGCAATAGCCGCCGTAGCACAGAAAATAAACCTGTTAAATCTCATACTTTTATTATAATTATATTCTACTTTTTAGAAATGTACATGAAAGCCTTTTTTTACCTTTTCTATTACCTTTTGCTAAAATTTGCCCGAAGATACTGATAAATTCATATTTTTTCAATACTTTCGCAATCCAATTTAGACAAAATCATATGAAAAGAACACTACTTGTAACATTGTTAATTTTTACTTCACTTTTTTCACGTGCAGAAGTAAAACCACTTGGCGGAACATTCATCAATTTTTTCTGGCAGGACGAAAGGAACAACTACACTAACCGTCGCAATGTCGATCAGACCGACCCGGACAGATGGGAGTGCAAGGTTACCGAACTGCACGAAATGGGAGTGGATTGCCTGATAATCGTCACCGTGGCCAATGAAGGGCTGGCCATGTACCCGAGCGATTTTATGCCTCGCGGATATAAGGCGGAGCGTAAAAGTCCGGTAGAAGCCATAATGGACACTGCCGACAAGCTCGGAATGCGGGTATTTCTCGGATGCGGCTGGGCAAAGGACCAGCTTGACGACCTGTCCGACCCGTTCGTTATAAAAACCAACCGCCAGTTTATGGATGAATTGGCCTCTCTATATGGTAACAGACCATCTTTCTATGGCTGGTATATTCCGGTGGAAGGCTGCTTTATCCCATACCTTGGAGATCACGCAGTTACAGGAGTGAACAAGATAGCAGCACATGCCCGCGAACTCACTCCAAATGCTAAAATGCTCATCTCCCCATGGGGGCTTTACGGGGCTGAAATAGACAATCCTAAATTCGAGGCTTCCATTCGCGCGCTGGATGTGGACATCATAGCTTACCAGGACGAAGTGGGATGCGTGCGCGAACAGTTCCCTATGAAGAACATGAAGGAGCACTTCAAACAGGTAGGCGAAATTCACCGCCGTGCCGGCATAGATTTCTGGGCCAATATCGAATCCTTCACTTGGGATCGTAATCCTAACAACTGGTACTCTACCCTCATCCCTGCGTCATTCTCACGCATACTTTCTCAGCTCGTGGGGGTAAGCCAGGCAGGAGCCGAAGAAGTGGTCAGCTTCATAGTATGCGGCATGTTCGACAAACCTGGCTCTGAATATCCTGTGGGTCAAATGGTTTATGCCAATGAACTCTATTCCGACTATATGGCTTGGAAGGGCGGCGACCCACGATGGAAAACTCTGGAAAGAATCTACAGCGGAGAGGATTTCGGGACATATAAAGTGGTCAATGGGCCTAAAGAGCTGAGCGACGGTGACTTCGGATGGGAAAATCCTTCGGACAAAGCGTGGAAAGTATTCGAAGGCGGCAAGATGGAATGCACTCTTGACCTTGGCTCAAAAAAGAAGATAGACAAGGTGGCAGCGCATTTCTGCAACTACTATCCTGAAGACTACACTATTCCGCAATGTATGGAAGTGGAAGTGTCTCTTGACGGCAAGCACTTCAAGAAAGTGAAGACCGTGGCCTATGAGAATTGGCCTAACAAACTGCTGGATTGCTGGACAGACATCCTGTTCGCGGGAGGGCTTGACACCACCGCCAGATATGTGAAAGTCACCGCTTATCTCGCCCAAGGCGATATCCTCTGCTCCGAAATAATAGTGGAATAACCCTCGCGTTATTCCATATTTTATGTTACATATTTTATGTAATGAGTGCGAAGGTATAACATAAAAGTCGAAAAAACCATATTTCAAGACAAAAAGGAGGCAGCCCTCAGATGAGAGCTGCCTCCTTATTATATTTTAAATCAATTACTCAGCCTTTCCGTCTGAACCGAGAACGTTTACAATCTTATGAATGTAAAGTTTCTTCATCTCATCACGAGCTGGTCCGAGATATTTACGAGGGTCAAACTCACCTGGCTTCTCGTTGAATACCTTACGGATAGCGGCGGTCATAGCCAGACGAGAGTCTGAGTCGATGTTAATCTTGCAGACTGCGCTCTTAGCGGCCTCGCGAAGCTGCTCCTCCGGAATACCTACGGCATCAGGAAGTTTTCCGCCATTGGCATTGATAATATCTACATACTCCTGTGGAACAGAAGAAGATCCGTGAAGAACGATAGGGAATCCAGGAAGCTTCTTCTCTACCTCGTGGAGAACGTCGAATGCAAGTGGCGGTGGAACGAGGCGACCTGTCTTAGGGTCACGTGTGCACTGCTCCGGCTTGAATTTGTATGCGCCGTGTGAAGTACCGATAGAGATAGCAAGCGAATCACAGCCAGTACGTGTAGCAAAGTCGATAACTTCCTCTGGCTTAGTATAATGAGACTCTTCGGCAGCTACCTCATCCTCCACTCCTGCGAGAACGCCAAGCTCTGCCTCTACAGTAACGTCGAACTGATGTGCATATTCAACGACCTTCTTAGTGAGAGCGATGTTATCTTCGTATGGAAGAGCAGAACCGTCGATCATGACAGATGAAAATCCCATATCTACGCAGCTCTTGCAGAGTTCGAAGCTGTCGCCGTGGTCAAGGTGAAGCACGATCTGAGGATGCTCCCAACCGAGTTCCTTAGCATAAGCTACAGCACCTTCTGCCATGTAACGAAGAAGAGTCTGATTAGCATAGTTACGTGCGCCCTTACTTACCTGAAGGATAACTGGAGATTTGGTCTCAGCTGCGGCCTGAATGATGGCTTGGAGCTGCTCCATATTATTAAAGTTGAATGCTGGAATGGCATAGCCGCCAGCTACAGCCTTAGCGAACATCTCGCGGGTGTTTACAAGGCCAAGTTCTTTAAATGATACCATAATAAATGTAAATATTTAGTATTCGTAAAATTTCTTTCTTTTCCGACACAGCCTTTCGGCCATTTTCATCTTTGGTACGTGGCCACTGCCACGCGTCCTCTTTCAAAATCGAAACTATCTTGAAAATTCAGCATAATAAAATTCGGTCCCCATTTCAAAACAGTTTCTTAAACCGGCGCAAATTTAATAAAAATTACGAAAAATTCAATTCCCTATTCTGCTACACCGAATAATTGCGGACCTGGATAATTATTCAAATCATCACTCAAAAACAATTCTCCGTGCTTCCTCAATCATTCGTTATTGAATGTAAAGCTATAACTGTCCGTTCCCCGAAGAGATTTAATGATATATTACTATTGCAAACATCAAGATTTGCCGAATTTTCATTCTTGAGGCAAGATTTCGCGATTTCCGGATTTACTATTATGAAAGCGCAAAATGAAACAAAAATGAGACACACGAAAACAGCGACATTGGCATTTATATCTATCTTATTAACAGCATGTACGTTCAATAGCCGGAAAACCGTTATGGTAGGAGCATACGATGATGCCAGGAAACTGACAGCGCAGGAAGACTCACTTTTTAGAACTGTCGTGCTGGAGCGCGAAGGCCTGCAGTTGAAGCCGTTGAAGGTGGCGCGTCAGGTCGTCGGGGGCATGAATTACCGTTTTGAGTGTATCGATGCACATAAGAAAAAAGTGGAGGTGGTCGTATATCAGCCGCTTCCGTGCCACGGAGAAGAATCGCGTATAACGAACATCAACGACAAGCCTTATACTAAGTAATTTACAGGACTTGACCTAGGAATATACCGGTCTGCAAAGATGTATGGAGAAAAGATTACTATATTTGCAGTGCATTTCACGGAAGTATCGTGAAAAAGAGCAATTATCAATATGCAAGGAAAAACAGTCATCTTCTCCGCTCCATCGGGAGCAGGCAAAAGCACTATTGTAAAAAATATATTGGCACACTACCCGGGCCTCTTCGAATTTTCGATAAGTGCCACTTCACGTCCAAAACGAGGACAGGAACAGGACGGGGTGGATTATTATTTCATAGAGGCGGAGCGTTTTCGCGAACTCATAGCCGAGGATGCATTCGTGGAGCACGAAGAAGTGTATCACGACCGTTTTTACGGCACCCTCAAATCTGAAGTTCAGCGCATCTGGAACGACGGGAAAACCATAATTTTCGATGTGGATGTCAAAGGCGGATATAATCTGAAAAAATATTTCGGGGATAGGGCGCGCTCGTTTTTCATAATGCCCCCAAGCATGGAAATTCTCGAAAAAAGACTGCGAGGAAGAGGGACCGACAGCGAAGAAGACATACGCACGAGACTTTCCAAGGCTAAAAGCGAAATAGACTTCGCCCGCGGGAAATTCGACGTCGAGATTCTAAATGACGACCTGAATACGGCACTTGAACAAACCTACCGCGAAATAGACTCATTTCTATGCAAATAGCTGTTTATTCCGGAAGTTTTGATCCCCTGCACGAAGGACATTTGGCCATCCTCTCACATCTTGAAAAGGCCTATGACAAAGTGCTTCTCGTCGTATCGCCGCAGAACCCGTTCAAAGGGAATGAAAAGGCCATGAATGCCAATCCCCGCTTAGAAAACGTCCGCGAGGCCATAGCACGTCACAGGGAACTTAAAAAAGTGGAAGTGAGCGACATAGAATTCAATCTCAGTGCGCCGCAGTACACTTGCAGGACACTCGATGTGCTTCAGAAAATGTATCCATCTGACTCTCTTACACTCATTATGGGGGCGGATAATCTCAACTGCCTTTCGCGCTGGCGTAATTACTCCGAAATTCTGCTTGAATACGGAGTGGATGTTTTCCCGCGTCGAGGATACGATATGGCAGCGGACAGGGACGCCCTGCTGCGCGAAAACCCACTCTACCGGATACATCTCAGCGACATGCCTCTGGTGGACATCTCCTCCACTCAGATACGCGAAGCCGCGAGGTTAGAAATGCAGGAAAATCCGGACAAATCATCGAGCATCACAAATCTCTTTTAGTTCAAAATTTAAATTATTTTATCAATTTTAAAAACGGTTTTCTCTTTTTTTGTCTGTTTTCTTCCCTTTTCCTTCTGCCAACGCCCTACACCACATCAATCAGCCACTGCGAGCAGCACCGTCCCTAAGTAAATAATAGGAATTCAGCAGCGTTTTTTTGGCGATACGGACTCGAAACTGGCGCCAGGATAGATTATCCAAGCTATTATAAAACCTTTTACCGGCGGAAGGGACCGCGAGAAAGAAATTCCTTTTTCTTAGCGTTTATAAGCTCTTCCTTACTTGGAAGTTCTATCTTTTCAGCAGGCATAACCCTTTCGTATCCAGCGCGTTCAAGGGCAGCACAGGCATCAAGGTAACCTCTAAAGAAAAGGTCCGTAATGCACGAAATATCATATACTCCGCATCCTGACGTGTCAAGTTCTATATAGATATCTGCCAATGCAGAATCTGCCATGATATTGGACATAAACATCATGCTGTACGCCCTGGTAGCGACATGTAGCAGAGTGTTCTTATATGGTTCCTTATCCAAACGCCTCACGCTAAAAGCGATGACCTTGTCGCATAGCGAACGGATAGCCGGGACAGGAAGATTCTGAAAGACTCCCCCGTCTATATAGTGCACTCCACTTATAACCATAGGCTTAAACACTATGGGTATGGAGCATGAAGCCACGAGTCTTGGGGCCAATTTGCCTTTAGAAAACACTTTGACTTTACCTTGGTCCATATCGGAAGCCACTATGTAGGTGGGGATTGGCAAGTCCTCAATATTTTGGAAAGGTAAATGCGTCTCTATTATCTTCATGAGCGGGGACGAGTCGAAAAGTCCGCCACCAGGGGCAGAGACCTCCACTATATCCTTAAAGAAATTCATCTTAAGAAACATCTGTATCATCTGCACGGGAGTGAACCCCGCTGAATAAAAAGCCGCTACAAGCGAGCCCGCGCTGGTTCCGCTTACCACATCAGGTTTTATTCCAAATTCCTTAAGTGCTTGAAGTGCACCACAATGCGCAGCTGCCTTAGCCCCACCTCCGCCAAATGCTATTCCGAGTGAATATTTCTTTCCTGCCATATATTGTGCTATTTACGATGTTACAAAGATAGCATTTTAGTCGTGCCTACGATTGACAATTTTTCTACGTTCTTCTTTGTCTATGTTTACGTAGCTACTATGCGACCTCTTCCAAACGTAAAAACCGACTCGAAATTCAGCGAAATATAATTCTATAACCATTTCAAAACGGGTTCTAACTATAAATTACGTTTTATATCTTTGTAAAATAAACTATAGTCAAAACCACTCACTCATGTACACTAAAGAAGAACTAGAAAAAATCGTCGATGCGTTTAATATTAACTCCAGTGTCGTGGACATTTGTCCTCTGGGCGACGGGCTCATAAATGACACATTTAAGGTTACAACTCGAGAAAAGCATTACGCCCTGCAGCGCATCAATAATTCCATTTTCCAAGACGTGGAACTACTTCAGCATAACATAGAATCTGTTACCGCCCACATACGGGAAAAACTTGAAGAACAGGGCGAACAAGACATAGAGCGAAAAGTCCTGAAATTCTTGCCGTTAAAAAACAGCGAGAAAACCTACTTTATAGATGAAAATGGGAAGTATTGGCGCATATCAGCCTTCATAGAAGGGAGCAGAAACATAAACGAAGTTAACGAAAAATCGTCCGAACTCGCCGGAGCAGCTTTTGGAGAATTCGAAGCTATGCTGGTAGATTTGCCCGAAAAATTAGGCGAACCCATTCCGGACTTTCACAATATGCCGCTGCGTCTAAGACAGCTTCGCGAAGCCATAGCCGCTGACCCGAAAGGGCGCGTGAATGAAGTGCACGACCTTTTAGATATAACGGAGAAATACGCAGAGAAAATGTGCAGTGCCGAGACACTTCACTCCGAGGGGAAACTGCCTAAGCGCATCTGCCACTGCGACACAAAGGTAGGGAACATCCTCTTCGACAAAGAAGGGAAAGTACTATGTGTCATAGATTTAGACACAGTTATGCCATCGTTCGTCTTTTCCGATTTCGGGGATTTTATGCGCACGGCTGGAAATCCTGTTCCAGAAGACAGTCCCGAATATGAGAAGATACACCTCAGCATGGACATCTTCAGGGCCTTCACCAAGGGATACCTTTCCACCGCCGGGGAGTTCCTTACTCCTCTTGAAACGGAGATGCTCCCCTACGCGGTAGAATTATTTGCCTTCATGCAAGGAGTCCGCTTCCTCGCCGACTACATTAACGGCGACACCTACTATAAGATCAAATACCCGGAGCACAATCTGGTAAGGGCTCGTAATCAGTTCACCCTCTTCCAGAGCGCCCTAGCCAAAGAAGAAGAAATGCAGTCATTCATACGATCTGTCAGATTTTGAACGACTAAGCGTTCTTTTTTGTTCGCCTATATGTTCGAACTCTGTGAAGATGTTCAATGCAAATACAAAGAAAAGTCAGGCATTCCGATACTCCAAGCGCAAGCCATATTCCTTTGGTTCCCAATAGCATTGGCATAATTATAAAACTTGGAACAAGGAAAACGATGCCACGAAGAAGAGAGAATGCGAGCGCTTTTCCGGCTTTTTCCGTACTTTGGTAATATCCTATACAGGAAAGGTTGACTATGAAAAAGATAAACGCGCAGGCATAGTATGGGAATCCACTGATGGCAATCTGCGCAGTTTCACACGCAGGGTCTATAAATAAACCGACCAAGGCCTTAGGGAAAAGCACGAAAGCCGCTGTTACCATTATTCCGCACAGAAGCGCCGTCAAAAGGGAAGCCCGCAACGCCTCATGCACTCTGGCAGAAGCGCCAAGTCCGGCATTATAGCTGATGATAGGCTGGGCAGATTGGCTTATGGCATTACCCACCATAAACACGAACGGAGCATAATAGCAAGCTATCCCGAAAGCGCCAACTCCCTCATTGCCAAGATAATGCATAAACACATAATTCCCTACCAAGGCCAATATGGACATCGTCATCTCCCCTACAAAAGCGGATGAACCTATGCGGCACTGATACCCTATATTTCGAATCGAATAACGAAGACTGTTTCTGCTGGCCTTGATATGCTCGAAATGCATGGTTTTCGCTAAGAAGCATATATAAATGAGCGCCATCACTCCGCCCAAAAACATCGCTAACGACGAAGCGGCGGCAGCACCGGCAAGGCCCCAGTCGAAAACGCATATAAAAAGATAGTCAAGAATGATGTTCGAAAGCGCACCGACCAATGAACACATCATCGCATAACGCGGAGAGCCGTCGAGTCGAATCACGAACAGTCCGAGTGCACTCCAAACGCTGAAAATAAGTCCTGGCACGAACCACTTGAGATAATCTTTCACCATAGGGAGCAACTCGGCAGACGAACCGAGCAATGTGGCCGTGGCATCCTGGAACGACAGAAAAAGTATACTTGCAAGCAGAATGCAGACAGAACCGAAAATGAAGGCCTGAGTTATATTAAGCCTTGCGGCTTTTTCTTTACCCTGTGAAAGATGATAAGAAGCCACCACGCTGGCACCAGCCCCTATCATTAGGCCTAATCCATTGGTAATCATAAGAATTGGCACGCATATATTGACAGCGGCTATACCTTCGCCACCCACACGGTGCCCTACGAAAATACCGTCTATGGCGGTCATCGCCGACATGGACACCATTCCTAAAAGAGTAGGAAAGAAGTACTTACTAAAGAGACGATAAACATTGAGCGTCCCTAAATCGATAGAATCTTTACCTTTTAATTCCATATATTTATAATTACTAACTCAACATTCCTCTAAAACCCTTACGGATGATGCTCCTCTATGTAGCCCAAAAAAGGCTGGAAAGGATGACGGTGTTACCCATTCATCTTATCCGGCCTCTTATATACCTTATTTGATAGCCCTCCGATGAGGTTTTAATTTTTCGGGACGCGAATTTACTACCTTTTATCATTCTGTGCAAATTTTTATTTATCCTTGGCACATGGTAGAGTCAAAAAGCTGTAGAATTGCATAATCATACGATTTTTGTAAATTTGCGAGGAATGTCAAAAACAGAGAGCCGTATGTTATACCCTATTGGAATACAGAACTTCGAGAAAATAAGAACCGGAGGATTTGTCTATGTGGACAAGACCGAGCAGATTTATAATCTTGCCGCGACTGGGAGTTATTACTTTTTGAGTCGTCCGCGCCGCTTCGGCAAGAGCCTTCTCATCTCCACGATGGAGGCTTACTTCAGCGGAAAAAAAGAACTATTCAAAGGCTTGGCAATGGAAAATCTTGAAAAAGACTGGACAGAGCATCCTGTTTTACATCTGGATTTCACAGGGAGCAAATATGCCTCCGTCGAAGACCTAAGAGAAAAACTTAATCGTCACCTAATAAAATGGGAAGAAATCTACGGCAAAATCGGAGATTTCAAAACCGCAGATGTGAGGTTCGATGCCGTGATTGACGCTGCCTACAAGAAAACCGGGAACAAAGTGGTTATTCTCGTCGACGAATACGAGAAGCCTGTCATAGATAACATTGACAACGACGAACTTGCAGACACATTCCGCCGTGAGCTTCAGGGTTTCTACAGCGTCATCAAAGGCAAAGATGAGTACATCCGCTTCGCTTTCCTTACGGGGGTTACCAAGCTCGGGAAGATGAGCATCTTCAGTGGACTTAATAATCTGAATGACATATCGATGGACCTCCAGTCTTCGGACATCTGCGGAGTGTCGGAGACCGAGCTTAAAGCGAACTTTGATGGAAGCGTAGAAGAACTCGCCATAGCAAACGGCTTAAGCAAGGACGAGTGCTACGGAAAACTCAAAACGATGTACGACGGATACCACTTTAGCGAGGACGCCAGTGGAGTATATAACCCATTCAGTCTGCTGAATACGTTCAAGTCTAAGCGTTTCCGTATGTATTGGTTTGAGACAGGCATACCGTCTTTCCTCGTGCGCTATCTTAAGAAAGGGAACTATGATCTTGAAGGAATTTCGAAAGACGAAGTTCCAGTAGAGGCTTTGACAGGAACGAACTATACAAATCCTCAGCCAATATCTCTTATGTACCAAACGGGGTATCTGACGATAACAGGCTACGACCCTGAATTTATGACTTACACTTTGGGCTACCCGAATGAAGAGGTCAGAAAGGGTTTTCTTAATTCACTGAGCCAACTTTATGCACCAGCCCTCATTCAAGGGGAATTCTCTGTTTCCAGATTTGTCCGCGATATTCGTAGTGGAGATGTTCAGGGTTTTATGGACCGTTTCTCTGCATTCCTCGCTGGCAACAGTTACGAAATACAAGGTAATCTCGAACTTTACTTCCAAAACACGATGTACATAATGTTCCGAATGATGGGCCTCTATGTACGAACGGAATATTGCACATCACGAGGACGAATAGACATAACCATCGACACCGACAAATATGTCTATATCATAGAGCTGAAGCGCGACCAGTCTCCGGAAGTGGCTATCAAACAAATAGAAGAAATGGGCTACGCACAGCCATTCCTCGCCTCCGGGAAACAAATAATAAAACTCGGAATAAACTTCTCTTCCGAAACCCACACCATAGACGGCTGGAAAATGGCGTAACGGCTATAGATACCCCCCCCCACCGTGACTATATCTATTCCTTCCAGACCTTGAGGTACTGCTCCAGAGCCCACATCTCGTCGCGATAGTGAGCGGCCTTGTCGAATTCAAGCGCGGAGGCAGCTTCGTGCATTCTATCCTTATCCTCCTGCAGAAGTTTTTCCACTTGGGAACGGGACATGCTCCTTATCACGGGGTCCTGAAGAACGGCGGCAAGGTCAGCCCTTATATGTTCACCATCAAATGCAGCGCCTGGAAGTCGCAAGGAATCGTGTCCAAGACCCACTGAGATTTTCCCTTTCCCAAGATCTGACGGATTAGGAATATAGCGAGGGTCATCATAAGAATTGGCAGCGCTGACCCTCCCGGAAAGTTCACCGGAGAGCACATTATGCTTAACCTCCACCTGAGTAGGAACTATATGGTTAAGTTTATTGTATTCTATCTGTTTGGTACGCCTGCGGTTCGTCTCGCGTATTGTCTCATCCATAGACTTGGTAATCTTGTCCGCATACATAATCACCTGTCCGTGTATGTTTCGCGCAGCACGTCCCGCCGTCTGTGTAAGAGCACGCGTGGTACGAAGGAACCCTTCCTTATCGGCATCCAGAATGGCCACAAGCGATACGGACGGAATATCAAGTCCCTCACGAAGAAGATTGACCCCTATCAGCACATCAAACAGACCGTTCTTAAAATTCTCTATAATCTCCACCCTCTCCGTCGTATCTACATCGGAATGGATATATGCGCATCTTACCCCTATATTTCGAAGATATTTGTCCAATTCCTCCGCCATACGCTTAGTAAGTGTCGTAACTAACACCCTTTCTTCCAATTCCGTACGTTTTCTTATCTCCTCCACCAAGTCATCCACCTGATTCTCGATAGGCCGAACTTCTATAGGAGGGTCAAGCAGGCCAGTAGGACGAACGACCTGTTCCACCACGAGGCCTCCACTCTTTTCGAGTTCATATTCAGCAGGAGTGGCGCTGACATAAACCTTCTGCCCCGTTACCTGCTCAAATTCTTCAAAAGTCAGCGGTCTGTTATCGGACGCGGCCGGAAGACGAAATCCATATTCCACAAGTGTCTGCTTTCGACTCCTGTCTCCCCCGAACATGGCATGTACTTGAGGAAGAGTAACGTGCGATTCGTCTATGAAGGTAATGAAATCTTCAGGGAAATAATCTATCAGACAGAACGGTCGCTGCCCTGGCTTTCTGCCGTCAAAATAACGGCTATAGTTTTCTATTCCTGGACAATAGCCCAGTTCTTTTATCATCTCCAAGTCGTTTTCCACTCTCTGCTGAAGCCTTTTTGCTTCAAGCGGCCGGCCAATCTCCTCGAAATAATTGATTCTCTGATATAAGTCGTCCTGTATGGAGCTCACAGCCGCTATACCGCGCTCCTTAGTGGTAACAAAATTGCCTGAAGGATAGATATTTACTTCATCCATTGACTCGATAACGGCTCCAGAAGAAGGCTCAATCGAGCAGATGGAATCCACCTCGTCCCCGAAGAAAACGATACGCACAGCATAATCCGCTCCTCCAAGATAAACGTCCACCGTGTCTCCCTTAACGCGAAAATTCCCCCTTTTAAAATCCCCCTCCGTACGGCTGTAAAGCGCATCCACAAGTTTATACAGGAGCGATGTCTGGCTACGCACTTCGCCCTTTACTACATGTATGGTCTGCGCGTGAAAATCCTCCGGATTACCTATACCATAAAGACAGCTTACCGAAGATATGACTATCACGTCCCTTCGTCCGATCAAAAGTGCATTGGCAGCGGAAAGACGAAGTTTTTCTATCTGGTCATTTATGGAAAGATCCTTCTCTATATACGTATCCGTGGTCGGAAGATAGGCTTCTGGCTGATAGTAATCGTAATACGACACAAAATACTCCACCGCGTTGGATGGGAAAAAGGACTTGAATTCGCCGTAGAGCTGTGCTGCGAGCGTCTTGTTATGGCTCAATATAAGGGCGGGGCGCTGAAGCCGCTCTATGACTCCGGCCATGGTAAAAGTCTTACCAGAGCCCGTAACGCCAAGCAGGGTGACATCACTCACCCCGCTTTCAAGAGCCGCGCTCAATTGTTCTATGGCCTTAGGCTGATCGCCGGCAGGTCTATATGTCGATTCAAGTTTAAATTTCACTTGCCAATATCTCTTCCTTTGCTGCGCTGTCTATGGTTTTTCCAAAAACGACATATCTCTGATAGAGGAATTCTGTAACAAAATTCAGAAGCATATTAAGGATAGTGGCGAAATACTCGTTCCACCATAGTGTCCCGGTGAAATAGTGCTCAAAAAATGTAGTTATCGGAATGAACACACAGTAATACAGCAGGACCAGAGCCATAGCCTTAGGAACATTGGCAGAGGACTTGAAAGTGAATTTTCTGTTCAGCGTAAAATTCCAGAAAACTGAGAGCACGAGAGCGCAAAGATATGATAACCAATATGGCCAATGTCCCAGTTCATTAAAAAGGGCGAACGAGCCCATCTGTATCACGCCGGCACTGATGGAGAATCCGACGAATTTGAAAAAACGAATTATTTCTTTTATCTGCATTGGCTTATTTATTATTCTTCTTATCCAGCGACGAGAAATATTTCCATTGAAATATAATCAGATAAAATGCTCCGCAGGTAACGCAAGAGTCAGCGAAATTAAACACCGGCGGGAAAAAAGTCGCGGAAAACATATCCACCACTCTGCCGAACATGAAAGGAGCATAACCCCATATCAGCCCATAGAACAGACAGTCTATGATATTACCTATCGCGCCGGCAGTTATAAAAGTCAATCCGACCAACACGCCGTTCGGGGTCTGCCCCTGTTTAAGCAGCCTATTAATCCACCATATCAGAAATCCTGACAGGCACACACGGAAAAACGAAAGGATGAATTTGCCTACGGCCCCTCCGAACTTCATACCGAAGGCCATCCCCTCATTTTCCACAAAACAGATTCTGAACCAATCCCCGAACACGGGAATAACCTCTCCCAAAGACATATTGGTCTTTACGAGAACCTTTATTATCTGGTCTGCTATGATAAGAAAAATACCTAAAGCAAGAAGTCTGACGCCTTTCGAAATCTTCATGACATCAGTTTTTACCTTGCTTGGCAAGCATCTCCTTAGCTTCCACGGTAAGGGTTGCGTGAGGGACGAGCTTCAACCTCTCCTTAGGGATAAGCTTTCCTGTAACCCTGCATACCCCATAAGTCTTGTTCTCTATGCGGACAAGAGCGGCTTCAAGGTTCTGGATAAATTTGTATTGACGCTGTGCCAATTGGCTCGCCTCCTCCTTAGAACGCTGCATCGCGCCATCATCCTCCACTGTCTTAAAGGATGGAGACGTGTCATCTACATCGTTCGCACCGCCACTTCGCGCCAATTCTCTATAAGTGTTATATTCGGCTTTCGCCTTTGCAAGCATGTCTTCAATAATGGTCTTAAACTCAGCGAGTTCCTCGTCCGAGTAGCGATTTTTTAATTCTTCTGCCATAACTGTTAACGTTTAACTTTGATTTTAATTGTATCCTTATCCCATTCCACCGCCACAGCATCGGCGTCAGCGCACTCAAGCCTTTGAAGCGCCAGCGCCGTGCTGAGAGTTTGGGAACAAACATAATCCTTATATTCGGAAAGTGCGTCCGAAATGGCTTCATAAGCCTTCCCATCAGCATAAATCACGGTATTTATGCGGTCCGTAATCTCAAATCCGCTTTCCTTTCGCAGATTTTGTATAGGATGTATAAGTTCTCGTGCATTGCCTTCGCGCACCAGTTCAGGTGTCTGAACTATATCGAGAGCCAGCGTAAGTGTCCCTTCTGTCGCTACAAGCCAGCCCGGCATATCCTCGGAATTAACCTCGTAATCACCCTTGTGCAGAACGACCTCTCCGGCAGGCAATGACAACTTATATTCATCTTCGGCCGCTTCTATCTGAGCTATCTGCTCCTGACTTAGTGTCGCGAATGCAGCGGCTATCTCTTTCATCTGTTTTCCATAGACTTTACCCAAAGTCTTGAAGTTTGGCTTTATCTTTTTCGTGATTATGCCCACGGTGTCGTGCAAGAACTCAAGCTCTTTAACATTCACCTCTGCGAGGAATATGGACTTAACTCTTTCTATATGAGCCTTCACATTATCATCCACCACAGGGACAAGAACCTTAGCCAAAGGCTTTCTGACATTAATGCCCACTTTCTTTCTTAATGCCAATACCATAGATGACGCCTTCTGTGCAAATGCCATGCTTTCCTCAAGTTCTGTGTCTATAAGAGACTCATCGGCCTTAGGCATAGCGGTGTAGTGAACCCCCTGCGCCTGAGGAGCAAGGTCCGAATATAACTGGTCCATAAAGAACGGTGCTATAGGGGCCGCAAGCAAAGCTATACTCTTAAGTGTCTCATAAAGAGTCTGATAAGAAGAAAGTTTGTCTTCGGTCATACCGCTCCCCCAGAGACGTTTCTTATTAAGACGAATGTACCAATTAGATAGGTCATCGCACACAAAATCCTGTATCAGGCGTCCTGCGAGCGTAATGTCATAGTCTTCATAAGCGGCCTCCACCTGCGAACATAAAGTATTCAGACGGCTGATTATCCACTTGTCGAACATCGGTCTCTTGGAATAAGGCACAGCCTGTGCGCAAGGGTCAAATTGGTCTATATTGGCATAAAGAGCGAAGACTGAATAAGAATTGTATAATGTTCCGAAAAATTTTCTGCGAACTTCATCCACGCCGGCTTCGTCGAATTTCAGATTATCCCAAGGCTGAGCGTTAGTTAGCATATACCAGCGAAGCGCATCCGCACCGTAAGTGTCGAGTGCTTGGAACGGATCGACCGCATTTCCAAGGCGCTTAGACATCTTCTCCCCCTTCTTGTCGAGGACTAATCCGTTGGAGATAACGCGTTTGAAAGCAGGGGTGCCGCTCACCATCGTATGTATGGCGTGAAGCGTATAGAACCATCCGCGGGTCTGATCCACGCCCTCTGCGATGAAATCGGCAGTAGCACCAAAATCCGGAGTGTTCAAGCCTCTGAGTCCGGTCTGAGCATAAGGCATGGCGCCGCTGTCGAACCACACGTCTATGAGATCGCTCTCCCTTTTCATCTTCCTGCCACTGTCGCTGACGAGATAAACCTCATCCACATAAGGACGGTGAAGATCTATCTTGTCATAGTTCTCCTTAGACATGTCCGAAGGGTCAAAGCCTTTATCTGCCAATGGGTTCGACGTCATGAATCCGGCCTTTACTGCTTTTTCTATCTCGGCATACAACTCTTTTAAAGAGCCTATGCACTTCTCCTCCTTACCGTCTTCGGTGCGCCATATCGGAAGAGGCGTTCCCCAATATCTTGAACGCGACAGATTCCAGTCCTGTATGTTTTCAAGCCATTTTCCGAAGCGTCCCGTGCCCGTAGCTTCCGGCTTCCAGACTATCCCTGCATTAAGTTCCATCATCTTCTCCCTTACCGCGGTAGCCTTTATGAACCACGAATTTAGAGGATAATAAAGCACAGGCTTATCCGTTCTCCAGCAATGAGGATATGTATGAACGTGTTTTTCTATCTTAAAGACTTTATTCTCACCCTTAAGCATCACGCAGATATCCACATCCAGCGTAGGGGCATCTTCCGCGAGCGTCGCGTCATAAGCATTCTTCAC
Source organism: Firmicutes bacterium TM09-10 (assembly GCA_963650755.1). GTDB lineage: Bacteria > Bacteroidota > Bacteroidia > Bacteroidales > UBA932 > Cryptobacteroides. Next base: position 189,730 of record CAVJMH010000001.1, read on the forward strand.
ATAACGTCCGGCCCACTCCTTATATAGAGAGACATTGACATTCCTTTTCACATAATCCTCGGACAGATCCTCCAAACGGTAGAATCTGCCCTGTGGATCCACCTGCGCCTGCGGATCGCCATTACGGTCTATAACATAAAGGCCTGGTACACCGGCGGCTTTAGCCACCTTGGCATCGTCCGCACCGAAAGTAGGCGCAATATGCACGATACCCGTAGTTCCCTCTTCCACAGTAACATAGTCGCCCAAAATCACGCGGAAAGCCCCAGGACCCGGATTAAACCACGGGATAAGTTGCTCATATTGCATCCCTTCAAGTTCGCGTCCTTTAAAAGTGCCGGGAAGAATCTCATAAGGAATCTTATCGTTAAACCACGATGGCACCAGCGCCTGGGCCAATATATAAACGGCAGGTTTCCCTGTATACGGATTCGTGCTTTTCACCCTGACATAGTCGATGTTAGGATTGACGCAAAGGGCTGTATTGCTTGGAAGAGTCCACGGCGTGGTGGTCCAAGCCAGAAAATACTCGTCTTCCTTACCTGCCACCTTGAATTGCGCACAACAAGTCGTGTCCTTGACATCCCTGTAACACCCCGGCTGGTTCAGTTCATGAGAAGAAAGTCCCGTTCCGGCCGCCGGGCTGTACGGCTGTATGGACTTGCCTTTATAGAGGTATCCCTTACCATAAATATTCTTCAGAAGATACCACAGAGTCTCTATATACCTGTTATCATAAGTGATGTAAGGGTCATCCATATCCACCCAATAGCCTATCCTCTCGGTGAGGCTGCGCCACTGGGCCGTATATTTCATAACTTCCTGTCTGCAAGTCTTATTATATTCAGCTATGCTTATCTTTTTGCCAATATCTTCCTTAGTTATGCCAAGTTTCTTCTCCACTCCCAGCTCGACCGGAAGCCCATGAGTGTCCCATCCGGCACGACGACGCACGAGATAACCGCTCTGCGTCTTATAACGACAAATGGCATCTTTAATGCTTCGAGCCATAACGTGATGGATGCCAGGCATACCATTGGCACTTGGAGGGCCTTCAAAGAAAATAAATGAAGGTGCACCCTCTCTCAATTTGAGAGATTTTTCGAACGCTCCCTCTTTTTTCCACTTCTCAAGGACACGATTCCCCGTATCCACCAAATCCAAGCCCTTATACTCTTTGAATGTCATTTTTTTTATCTAATTTTGAACTTGCAAATATAACGAATTCGAAAAGCAATTACAAATATGAACACTTTGGACATAATTCTGCTGCTGCTGTTCATCCCCGCCATAGTCAGAGGAATAAGTAAGGGTCTTATAGAACAGGTGATAGGCGTGGCCTCGCTTTTCCTGAGTGCTTATTTGGCCTATCTGTTTGCTGACAAGGTCGGGACTTGGCTAACGGCATACATCAGCGGAGTGAGCAAGGAAGTGTTATATGTAATCGCATTCATACTGATAATCATAGTGACGGTGTTCCTGCTGCGGTTTTTCGCCAAATTCCTGACTGGAGTAATCAAAACTCTTTCGCTTGGCTGGGTCGATTCCGCGCTTGGCCTATTGCTTGCCGTTCTGAATGCCACTCTCATCATAGGTGTTATATTCGCAATTCTTAACTCCTTTAACACCAGCACATTTCATATAGACACCTCTTTTATGGACTCGTCCATCATATACAAATGGATTTCCGGAATAACGGAGACACTTTTCCCTTTTATAAAAGATATTTTTAATCAGATCAGCGATGCCGGAGCAAAAATGTGCTAATATAATTCTTATCGAGACTTCCACCTCTCTGTGTTCAGTGGCGCTCTGCCATAATGGTGAGATAACAGCATATAGAGAAAGCACCACGGCTAAAGCTCACGCAAGCCTTACCGCACCTTTCGTGCAGGAGGTCTTGGAGGAGGCAGGGCTGAAGGTCAGCGACTGCGACGGTGTGTGTGTAAGTTCGGGGCCGGGGTCATATACGGGACTTCGAGTAGGAGCGTCCACCGCGAAAGGGCTGTGTTTCGGCGCAGGGATTCCGCTGTTCGCCGTAAGCACTATGGATATTCTCGCCGAGATGGGACTTGGCTACAACTGCGACTACACCGTCCCTATGATAGATGCTCGCAGAATGGAGGTTTATGCCGCTGTATTCAAGGGCGAGGAACAGATACTCAGCACGAATAGCGTCATAGTGGAGCCTAAGAGTTTCAGCGAATATCTACAGAAAGGTAAAGTTCTTTTTATCGGGGACGGGGCTCAAAAATGTGCATCCATAATTACCGATGCCAATGCACAGTTCTGCCAATCCCACCCTACGGCCAAGGCAATGGGAAGGCTCGCCTATAAACTTTATCTTGCTGATAAAAAAGAAGATGTAGCTTATTTCGAGCCTTTCTACCTAAAGGATTTCATCGCCACAGTCTCCAAAAAGTCGCTGTTCTAAGAAATAACAGAGGTTTTTCTTCGCGACCCTATACGGGCAAATGCTTCGAAAAACCTCCGCCATGGCTGCTACTTTTTTAACCCTCGCTACGATAACTATTTTTCAGCGACTGCCCGTACCGGATTTCCAATAACACGATTTAGCCAATCAGTAGATTTCAAACACGCAGTAGTTACACTATATTGGTCATAAGCTAATTTGATATAATAGTATCCAACATAAGACGCAACCGTACGTGTCCAATAACACGCCGATTCACCATAATTACCCACTTGGTATTGATACTGCCCAGTGAGAGGAAGAAATATGGAATTTCCTGTAAAACCTTCTTTCTTACCGGTAACGACGAAGCCCTTTACTCCATTTTTAGTCGTCTTCGTCCAAGTGCATCCGCTGATAAGTTCTTCGGCTTCTTCCTTTGTCGGCATACGACAGCTTTTTCCCCAGTTGACTATGGCCGCATCGTCGGCATCATCAAGAACACTCTTTTGATCTGTTTGATTATACTTACTCGGCTTTGAGCCGCCGTCATACCTATAATTTTTAGAAGAATAGGACTCCTTTGTAGATGTTTCTCCCCAAGCGTAGTAGCCTCCGGCTTCTGTTTCACTCGTTGCTCCGATATTCGTGGAGGCCCAAAGCACACTCAGCCCAAGATCAACAAAATAGTGCCCATTGATTTCTTTACTGCCATCTTTCTCTTTGCCGATTGTGCCATCGTTATTATAAAGAGGAAGTGCCGTTATAGAGGCGCGACTGACAGTAAGTTCGCCATATTCTATAGTATTAGTGGCAGAACCGTAGGTGAACACAATCTTAAGATCACTGTAAGAGCCAGTCGCCAAAGGGAGATAGAACACTCCCGCCGAGCCCTTCGTGGCCCCGCTAAAAATGAACTTTACAGAATTACCGGTAGATGCCGAAAAAGTCTCTATTACAGCGCCGCTTACAGATGTATCACTTACCGTAAAATCTCCGGAAAGTTTTTGTGAAGCAGAAACAGTTAGAGTGCCGGAAGTCGATGGCATTTCATCTATACGGATGACAACCAGACCACCAAGATGCTTAAATGATATCGAACCTCCCGAAATTTTGCCAATCATAGGAATATTGGCACTTGTGCTACGATAATCACTGCTTGTAGAAAATATTGCACTCTCCACTTTACTAATTATATAAGAGGATGGAAGATTACAGGTTAGAGTTTTCTCCCCGGTGAATTTATGTTTAGAGTTATAAGGATACACAGCATACTTTCCGAGAGTCGCGCCGTTTAGTTTTCCTTCAAACGTGGCATAGACAGCGCCATTCTCAGTTCCCTCCACAGCTTCAAACTTCGCCCCGGAGTATTCCGTTCCATTTATGGCCTGCACGAAAATGGCGTCAGTAGAATGCCATCTAATTAGCGCTCCATCTTCTGCCTTTTCTATTCCCACACGTGTTTGAGGAGTGTCCACCGAAGCCGTGAGTCTTACGAGAGGTTCATTACTAAGTTCAACGCCCGTGTCAAGTTTCTCCGAGCAAGAGAACGCGGAGAAAGCTGCTACAAGCACCCCCACGAAAGATAAACAGTTGTTTTTCATCTTTTTCTCATTTTACTTATTCTACTTCCATTCTTCATCGAAGCCGGATAAACTGCCGTTTTCGATATAACACTCACTCACATTGCTTTGACAAATCACCCCTTCGTGGTGAATGTCAATAACTTCCACAAGAGGCCTCTCGTAGAAGTCCTTTAATACTTTTTGTTTCATAAAATTGTTTTGTAATTAGAAATGTATGTTGTTGGTTATGTATTTCGCGAAAGCTTAGGAACGAAAAAATCCGGCACATGGCTTGTATCCACGTGTCGGATTTATTAATATAACTTTTTAATTTATAGTAACTTACCCCCCCCCATTCAAAATATTCAGAGGAGTAGAATTAAAAAATATGCTACGATGTCTTTTCACAACCTCGCGAAGGTAAGTATTTTTTTCGAAAAGAGAATAATCTCTCCTGTCTAACATCTGCGCCGGCCACGTTCCCTCGACTCATCAAACTTCTGCTTCATCGTTGGATTTCCGTAAGTGAGCTTATTAATCGTAAGGTCCTCGGCCTTGTCATTGGCAAGACGTAGATTATTCTCGGAACTGATGAGAGCAGAAATTGACAGCCAAGGCTTACGTTTGCATCGTGCAATAACTGGAACACCATATCTTAAACTTCTCGGTTAGACATATCCAATTTATTTGTGCAAAAATAAGCAAATTTGTTGAAGGTCATTAAAAAAAGCATCAGCCCGCAAAACGAACCGACGCTTCATTAAATGACTAATATTTAATCGTCTAACGGCTTAATACTCCTCCTCGTTAAATCAGCCATAGCTCCATTGTAATTATCTTGTTGTCAAGATATTATAATTACAGCTTCCTGCATCGGGGCTGAAATGGATAGTCGGTTTCACTTTTGAAATGGCTGAAACTTGATAATGACTATCCGTTGTCCGAAGGATCAATGACCAGTGAATAATTTGTGCTTCGACCACCTTCATCGTTTTTCTTCAGTATACCCTTGTTTACAAGATCCCGAATATCATTGAGAGCCGTGTCCGTCGAGCATTTCCCGATTTTCGCCCATTTGCCAGAAGTCAGCTTGCCGAAGAATCCATCGAACTGCATATTGATAATCTTACGCTGCCTGTCATTGACTGCAATGTCCTTATGGCTTTCCCAGAAATGAGATTTTGCAAGAACTGATGAAAGTGTTTCTTCTGTTGAAGCAAGTGCTTTCCTGAAACAATCCAGAAACCACAAGAGCCATTCAGTAATATCGCCATCACCCTTCTGTGTCTTTTCCAGCACATTGTAATAGTCTTTTTGCATTATCTTCATCTCATTTGACATACTATAGAACCGCTTCGATGAGTGCTCACTTCGGGCGAGCAGCATATCCGTGATGGCTCGTGTGATACGCCCGTTCCCATCGTCAAATGGGTGAATTGAAACAAACCATAAGTGAGCCATGCCGGCCTTGATGACAGGATCCATCTCATTCTCTGTATTCACCCATCTGATGAACCTGTGCATTTCCTCCGGGACACGTTCTGGCTCAGGTGCCTCATAATGAACTGTCTCGTGTCCCATCAGGCCGGAAACCACCTGCATCTCCCCAGTGCGATATTTTCCGACTTCAATGGTATAGAGACCGCTTCTTCCAGTCGGGAACAATACATTATGCCACCCGAAAAGACGATCGTCAGACAGCGGCTCGTCATAATGCTGGGTCGCATCCATAAGCATCTCGACTATACCATCAACATATCTTGAAGTAGAAACAAGCCCGGCTGTCTCAATGCCTAGACGCCTGGCAATGGACGAACGGACTTCCGTCATATTGAGAGCTTCACCCTCAATCTCACTGGATCTCACAAGTTCCAAAGACATCGTGGTAAGCATAGCTTCATCTTGAAAATCAAAACCAAGCGAAGTCATACGGCCGAGCATCTGTCCTTGCATAGCCCTGACTGTGCCTAGCCTATTCATAACCGCCTCTTTGTCGAAATCGAAGTTCCACCAGTTTTTCTTTTGATACAGATACATATTCGTAGATTTTCAACAAAGCTATGAAATTTTCGGTGAATAGCCGATATATTCGCCGAAAATTTTCGGTGAATAAGATAAATATTTACCGAAATCGTTCTTTTACTTTGATTATGGGCGAATCTTCATATCATTCAACTACAAAGCTTTCTTCAAGCACATTAAGGTATTCATCGAGAAGCAATTCATTTTGCAGTTTCAAACTATCGCAAAGAGACTTGCGGACTCCATCGTCTGTATTCACAACCTCAATGAATCTCGTAATTGAATCCTTGATATTTCTTGGAACCACAAACTCGTCACCGATAGATAGACTGGCAGCTGCCATAACCACATCACGGCGGTGTTTCTTAAAATCATCATCATTGACATGCCTACCGTTTCTCTTATCCTCTCTCAAATTAAGGTATGCCAAAACTTTAAGACAGATTAACGAATCAACAGATGCATATCGAAGACCATTCTTTTCATCCGTATGACTTATGAGATAATTGTAATAGTCCGGTTCCAATATGATTGCCGAAAGATATGAGGCATCGTCCATCATTATCGCCTCTATGTGGTGATCTTTCGGATTACCCAAACCGCTTACAAGTTTGGACAACAGTTCTATCTGTGCCGGATATTCTGCTAAACTGTCATAGAAGCTATACAAGACATATTTCTTCCGCCCATCGTTGTCCTTCCTTGTGGCACATTTATAGTTTCCGGCTTTGATAAAAGACCAGAAAGCATCAATGAAGTCCTTGTCCAAGTTTTCAAGGACAAGAACCATATCTATGTCTTTCGTCTTGCGGGGAGTGTATCTACTGTCTGACAATGTGACACGGCAGGCCGCACCGCCGATAATAATGAATGAATCCTTATACTTTGAAAAGGTTTTTTCGAATATGCCAATCCCATCAACAATCACATTTTCTGCCATATCTTATCAAGCATTATTTTGTTTTCTTTATCAACTCTCGGATCCGAGTCGCCTTCCAGACTGAGGAACAGAGACAACCTATCAACGATGTCGGACCTCGTATCTATTTCAGGATAACGCCAGATCTCTATCCTCACATTCCCGTCAAGGTCATTCAGCCCCGCGAAATCAGCATCCTTGAATCGTCCTGAATAAACAGCTATTGTAGGCGTCTCATCCGGTGAGAGCATAGTGTATGATGCCAACGCACTGACTCCAGAATACTGGAACCCTATGGATGGAACAGCATCGCAATATTTGACTTCCTTGACAGGAGTTGTCATATACGGTCTTGACTTCTCCCACAACTCACGGCCTTCAGCGATGAAGCTTATTCTTTTACTCCTTGCAGTGTCCTTTTTACATTCGCACAAGCCGAGGGCTTCAATGTTCTCCACGGCCTTGGCAATGCTGACATAAGAATACTGGCATATCTTCAAGGCTATCTCGGAGACAGAGAGACCATTAAGGCTCATTATCTGGAGATGATACAGCAACAGGAACTGAGCTGCCGCAGACAGCCTGGATGGATTTTTTGTCTTTTCTTTCTTGGAGTGCAGAATTATATTTGGGAAAAAAACCTCTCCGCGCTCAGTGATGAAGAATACGCATTTCTCAATGTATCGTTGTCTCTCGTAGTACTTCAGATTTGAGAAGTAAAACACAATAGGAAGAGACAGTACGGATGACAATCTTCTGGATATTTTCGAACAGTTTGCCGGCGTTTCATTGACACCCAATTTCGACACAAGAAGCACAAATGGAGCCCCTGCAAATTCCGCCCGATAGAAAGAGAATCTGGCGATGTCATCAACTGTGACACCTTTCAATTCTTTCTTCGGAATCTCGGATAAAGAAATTTCAAATCCGGCTACCGATATGTTTTTTATTTGCTTTTGCACTATTATAGTATCCATATATAATAATGCAAAAATAACATATAATTACGAATATTGCAATAGCGGACAAAATAAAAATGACTCGCTTGCAGTTCTGTTGGGATGCAGGCTACTCTTATTTCAAGGGGGATTTGCCGTTTCGTTGGATAGTAATTGGGTAGTTTGAGCCTGTTTTTGCCCCGAAAAAGGGGCAATTTCGGCACGAAAAAAGCACCGGGACTTCCCAGTGCTTCAACCATAAATTATTGAAAATCAGTCAATAATATTTCAATAATGGGTTAATACCCTTCCTCGTTAAATCAGCCATAATTCCTTTATAATTATCTTATTGTCAAAACATTATATTTGCAACTTACCGTATCGGGCTGAAATGGATAGTCGGTTTCACTTTTGAAATGGCCGAAACCTGATAATGACTATCCGTTATTTTTGAGACTCTTTTCCAGTGCCAGAATCAAATTGAAGATGCCAGATGAAGGGTTTTCGAAAGTCTTAAGTGTAGATGATAGCAGCGGACCAAATGTACCACCCATATCACTTTGAAATGTACCGGGTGTATCACAATGAAATGTACCGCCTGCCCGTAAGCCATAAATTATTGAAAATCAATCAATAATATCTCAACGATGGGTTAATACTCCTCCTCGTTAAATCAGCCATAGCTCCATTGTAATTATCTTGTTGTCAAGATATTATAATTACAGCTTCCTGCATCGGGGCTGAAATGGATAGTCGATTTCACTTTTGAAATGGCTGAAACCTGACAATGACTATCCATCCGAATTGCATTTATTGCTTCTCTTTCGTACATTTGCCTTGATTTCGTATAAAAACGCAATGTCTTACAGCTTGATTTCGTGTAAATTCGGCGTGATGCAAAACTTGATTTCGTGATGAAAAGAAAATTATATGACCAGCTCGTCATCTGGAAGGCCAGACGGCACGGCAAATCCGCAATGATGATAGAAGGCGCAAGACGTGTCGGGAAGAGCTATATAGTCGAAGAGTTCGCAAAGAACGAATACAAAAGCCATATCATCATAGACTTCTTCAAGGTCGGGGATGACATAAAGGATTTGTTCAAGAACTACAAGGGCAATCTGGATATGCTTTTCACCTATCTGAGCACATTCTATTCGACAAAACTCTATCCACGGGATTCAATCATCGTATTCGATGAAATCGAGTTCTGTCCTGCCGCCCGTGCAGCCATCAAATATCTGGTGGAGGACGGGCGTTATGATTATCTGGAAACCGGCTCTCTCCTCGGTATGCAGATGAGCACCAGAAAGAAATTGAGAGGCGGTGAAAAACAGGAAGACTATCTCGTCCCGTCAGAAGAGGAAAAGGTGGTCTTGCAACCTATGGACTTTGAGGAATTCCTGTGGGCGCTCGGTGAAGAAAATCTGATGGAGTTCGTGAGAATGAAGTTCGAGGCCAAAGAACCGATGGGGCAGTCAATGCATCGTAAACTGATGGACTACTTTCGACTTTATATGATAGTCGGCGGGATGCCTCAGGCTGTAATGGAATATCTTGAGACAAGGTCTTTCGAAGATGTTGACCGGGTCAAAAGGCAGATTCTGAACCTGTACAACAACTGTATAGACCAGTATGCCGGAATACATACACCGAAAGTGAAGGCCATCTACGAGGCCATTCCAGGACAGCTGCAACTTCACGAGCACAAGTTTCAGCTCTCCGACTTGCATAAGGATGCGAGGTTCAGGGACTACGACAGTTCTTTCTTCTGGTTGAGAGACGCCCGTATGGTAAATCTTGCTTTCAACACGACGGAGCCAAGTATCGGGCTCGGGCTCAAACAAAGGGACAATTCGCTCAAATGCTATATGAACGACACCGGACTGATGATCAGTCATTCCTTTGACGAACGGGGAATAGTTTCGGAACAGCTATATCAGAAGATTCTCAAGGACAAACTGGAAATCAATGCAGGAATGCTGATGGAGAACATTGTCGCACAGATGCTTGCCGCAATCGGATGCAAATTGTTCTTCTATTCGAATCCGTCAAGGGAAAACAAGAACGACAGAATGGAGATAGACTTCCTGATTTCAAAGAAATCAATCACAAGCCGCCATAATATTTCTCCTATCGAAGTGAAGTCATCGTCAGATTTTACAATCACGTCTCTGGAGAAGTGCATCAGAAAATATGCAAATTACCTTGCCCAGCCTTACATTGTCCATACCGGAGACCTCGAAACCAAGGGCGACCTCCTTTACCTTCCGCTATATATGGTTCCGTGCTTGTGAGTAAAGCCTTGCGAAATTGAGAATGAACGGATATGTTGCCGTTTCATTGGATAGTAATTGGGTAGTTTGAGCCTATTTTTAACCCGAAAAAGGGGCGTTTTCGGCACGAAAAAAGCACCGGGACTGTAGATAGTAACTGAAAAGTGTACCAGATTCTACTTTAAAAGTGTACCACTTGA
>CAVJMH010000002.1:0-128805 GCA_963650755.1 Firmicutes bacterium TM09-10
CAAAGGCCTTCTTAAACATAAAATCGTTACGCAGATCCGCGTACACTGCCTTTCCATCAGTGTTTTTTAAATTTTCCATAGTTCTTCTTTTTTGTTTTATGACCCGCAAGGGTCGGTTGATAAATGTATTAAAATTATAAGTATGTCAAGTTTAGTTTAACATCAATGTCAATCTAACGTTTACATAACTACCTTTCTATTAAATAGTTACCACTGCAAATATAAGACTATTTTCTTAAACCGCAAGCATCGCCTATCAAAAAATCGGTTCATTTGGTTCGTCCAAAACTTATAGGTAAGATGAATAATGAGTGCTTGATAGGTATTAGTATTTTAGTTCTGTTCATCGCGACCTCATATAGTCACGGCGGAGGTTTTTCGAAGCATTTGCCCGTATAGGGTCGCGGAGCGACTGCGCAGAAAAACCTCTGCTGTGGCTGATTAATAACAGCGGCACTTGCCTCGTTTATTTTAGTTTTTGCCGGAAACAAAATGAACGGATTTGCGTAAATGTGTGAGATTTTGTAATTTGGTGCTTCGGTAATACTATTGCTATGACTATAAACAAGGAATTATGGGGTAAATCCGCTTCGGGGAAGGAGATTTACAAGTTTACGATTAGAAATTCGTCCGGTGCTTTCGTTCAGCTTTCAAGCTTTGGTGCCGGCATAGTGGCTATATCAGTTCCAGATAAAAAAGGTGAGTTGGCAGATGTCGTTCTCGGTTATCCGGATGCCGCGGATTATTTTAATGATGGTCCTTGCGCCGGAAAGGTGCCTGGAAGATATGCGAACCGCATCGCCGAAGGCCGTTTTTCTTTGGATGGTAAGCAGTATGAGTTACCTATCAATAACGGCCCTAATCATCTTCATGGTGGACCTGAAGGGTTTCAGAATCAAGTATGGGATGCCGCAGTGGAGGATGAATCGGTAGTGTTTACTTATAAGTCCGCAGATGGAGAGATGGGGTATCCTTCGGAACTAATTGCCACGGCCAAATATGAATGGAGTGAAGATAATGCTTTGACCCTCACCCTTTCTGCCGTTTCGTCTGGGGATACGATAGTCAATCTTACAAATCACGCCTATTTTAATCTGAACGGAGAGGGAAGCGGATCGGTTCTTGACCATATTCTTCAGTTAAATGCCTCCAAGTGGCTTCCTACGTCTCAGTCTCTTATTCCTACGGGTGAGGCGGCTGATGTGAAGGACACTCCTATGGATTTCACTTCTGCTAAAATGTTAGGCAGGGACATAAATGCTGATTTCCCTGCTCTTCACTATGGAAAGGGTTACGATAACTGCTGGGTTATAGATAATTATAAGCAAGGGGAGATAAAGCAGGTGGCAGACCTTTATTCGGAACAGTCTGGACGAGACCTCAAAGTTTTTACTTCTCAGCCTGGGGTGCAGGTATATACAGGTAATTGGCTCGAAGGATGTCCGAAAGGTAAGAGCGGAAAGGAATATGCCGATTATGACGGTGTGGCCATTGAATGTCAAGGCTTTCCGGATGCGCCTAATAAACCTCAATTCCCTTCTCAGGTTCTGTGTAAGGGTCAGACTTATCAGCGAGTCATCAAGTTCGCTTTCTCGGTCAAATAGTGTTTTTTACCAGAGTTCCGCGAGTTCGAGTACCAGTTTTTCGCTTTTATCCCATCCGAGACAGGGGTCTGTGATGGATTGTCCGAAAGTGGTGCCATATTCGTCTTGTGCTCCATCTTCAAGGTAGGACTCTATCATAAGGCCTTTGACTGTAGCGCGTACTGTGGCGTCTGTTTTTCTGGAGAAGCAGACGTCTTTAGCTATATCTGCCTGTTTAAGAAAGTCTTTGCCCGAATTGGAATGATTGCAATCGATAAGCAGTGCACTATTCAGATTTCCTGACGTCTCGTTAATCTTTTCGCTCGCAAGGCGTAGAGACTGCAAGTCATAGTTAGAGTGATTTATCCCGAGATGGTCCACATATCCGCGTAGTATTCCGTGGGCGAAGTTGTTGCCTTGGCTTTGAACTTCCCAGTTACGGTATATGAAGAGATGTTCGTTACGGGCAGTTTCTATAGCCTGCATAAGCGATGTAAGGTCTCCGTTCATGGGATTTTTAAACCCTACGGGTATGTCAAGCCCGCTGGCCGTCAGTCTATGCTGCTGATTTTCAGTGGAACGCGCCCCTACTGTGGCATAGCATAGCAGGTCTGAAACGAATCTGTAACTTTCAGGATAGAGAAGCTCGTCAGCGCATCCTATCCCTATCTGTTCCAGGGCTTTAAGATGTATTCCCCGTATGGAAAGAAGCCCTTTCAGTATGTCCTCATTGCCCGATTCCAGGTCTGGGCAGTGAAGCATTCCTTTATAGGCGTTTCCTTTAGAACGAGGCTTGCTTGTATAAAGCCTTGCGACTATGCAAACTTTATCTTTTACTTTTTCTTGCAGATCGCGGAGTTTTTCAAGGTAGAGACAGACGGAATCTTCACGGTCTGCGGAACATGGGCCCATGATGAGAAGAAGCCTATGGTCTTTTCCGGAGAGTATATCTTGGATTTCGCTCACGGTCTTGTCCCTCACCGCAGCTCCCTTTTCTGACAGCGGAAAGTCTTTTTTTATTTCTTTCGGGATGGGCAGTCTTCTCTTAAAGTCCATTGGTATTCTTTAGATAATTTCATCAGCAGTCTGACTTCCTCCTCCCAAAAAGGGCGAATTTTAACGTCCTGAACTAAAGGAAGACGGCTGCGTAAAACTTCTTTTTCTCTCTTATTGTCAAGCACTTCCACTTTATGGGCTTGTTTAATGTCGGAGATGCGCTTAACAACATCCATTCTCCTTTCAAAGCAGGATGCCAATTCTTTATCGATTATGTCTATCTGTAGTCTCAGCTCTTCAAGCTCGTCCATTGTCTTAGCAGAGAAATTCGGTCATAGCGTCTAAATCTTCTTTCTTGAAACTTTTCTGTTCTCCTGTCCGAAGATTTTTTATCTGTACAGTCCCGTTTTCTTTTTCTGATTCTCCGCAGATGGAAAGGAACGGAATTCCTTTACGGTCAGCGTAATCGAACTGTTTTTTAAGTTTGCAGGCGTCCGGATAGAGCTCTGTGCTTATGCCCTTTTCTCTCAGAGCGACACTGACAGGAAGAATATATGCGCATTCTTCTGCCCCCATATTGGCAAAGAGCAGGGTAGTAGTGCTGCCAAGATTTGACGGGAATTTATCAAGGCCTTTGAGCACATCGTAGATTCTGTCCGCTCCGAAACTTATTCCCACTCCGGAAGTGTCCGGAAGCCCGAAGATGCCGGTGAGATTATCGTATCTACCGCCTCCGCTTATGCTTCCTATCTGATAGTCAAGAGCTTTGATTTCGAAAATAGCTCCTGTGTAGTAGTTTAGACCACGTGCGAGCGAAAGGTCCATTTCGCACTCTGTCTTGATGCCGGCCGCACTTATATAGCCCATAAGCTGCTCCATCTCGTCAAGGCCTTTCTGCCCGATTTCGCTTTTTTCGAAGAGTGTGCGCATTGAGTGAAGCTTTTTCTCCGTGCTCCCGCTCAGATTAAGTACAGGCTCAAGAAGTGTGATGGCTTGTTCGGACAGTCCTTTTTCAAGGAGTTCCGCTTTGACGGCATCAAGACCTATCTTATCGAGCTTGTCTATGGCTACGGTTATGTCCACCACTTTCTCCGGTGCTCCGCATATCTCGGCGAGCCCGCTGAGAATCTTACGGTTATTAATCTTTATGATGACTCTTATGTCCAAGCGTCTGAATACTTCGTCGGCTATCTGTACGAGTTCAAGCTCGCATAGCTGACTTTTGGAGCCTATGGTATCCACATCGCACTGATAGAATTCGCGGTAACGTCCTTTCTGTGGCCTGTCGGCACGCCATACAGGCTGAATCTGGAATCTTTTGAAGGGAAAAGATATATCTGACTGATGTTGAACCACATATCTGGCGAATGGAACGGTAAGGTCGTATCTCAGACCCTTTTCACAGACTTGAGCTGTGAGCGGTTTGGAAGGGTCCACATCTGCAAAGGCATCGCCGGAATTAAGAATACGGAAGAGAAGTTTGTCTCCTTCGTCTCCATATTTACCTAAAAGGGTGGAGAGGTTCTCCATGGCAGGAGTCTCTATCTGCGAATATCCGAAACTGCGAAAAACGCTCTTTATAGTGTCAAAAATATAATTGCGTTCGGCCATTTCTTTCTGACCGAAGTCTCTAGTCCCTTTGGGAATGGAAGTTTTTTGAGCCATAATGGTAATTTTATCTTACAAATTTACTACTTTTGCCGCATAAACATATCTAACTGATGAAGAATTTTTTTAAAACTCTGCTTGCCGTAATCTGCGGTCTTCTGATCGTGAATCTTATCGGTTTTATCGTTTTATCTAAAGTCATTTCTTTAGGGGAGAAGCAGCCCGCCATTCCTACACAGGGAATCTTGAAAATCGATATGTCGAAGATCGTCATATCTGAACAGAGCACACAGTCGCTGTCCTTCTCTAAGGAGCAGTTGACAAGCATTGGCCTTTTTAAAGCCATAAACGCCATCGAGGCTGCCGCTGAAGATCCAGGGGTCAAATGCATATATCTTAAGAGTGACAGTCCTTCCATAGGGATAGGTGCCATAGCGGAATTCAGAGCTGCGCTTCGTGATTTTCGTTCAAGCGGGAAGCCTATCATCGCGTACATAGAAAACCCTACTACCGGCTCGTATTATCTTGCAAGCGTGGCAGATAAAGTGTATATGGGGGCTTATCAGGGTGGTACTCCTATGTTTCATGGCATATCCAGTCGTCTGATGTTCCTCGGGGATGCCCTTGACAGGATAGGTGTTAATGTTCAGCTTATACGTCACGGTAAATACAAGTCCGCTGGAGAGATGTATATTCGTTCAAGCGCCAGCGCCGAGAATCTTCATCAGAATCAGGTGATGGTTAATTCCATGTGGAATACGTTCGCACGCGATATGGCGCAGAGTCGCGGTTTAAGTGTGGAAGATATTAATGCTTCCATCGATAATCTTCAGCTTTGCCTTCCTGCCGATTTTGTCGAAGCCGGTCTTGTGGATGAACTTCTTGACAGATTTGCCCTCGAAAATAAGCTTGCCGTTATGGGTCAGGTTGAGACTTTCGATGAAGTTCAATTCATCCCGTTTGCAGCTTATGTTGATAGTCATATTAAGAATAACTTCCGCTCTTCTAAGAAGATAGCTATTATTTATGCCAATGGTAACATAGTGGACGGGTACGACGTTCAGAATGTGGATGGCGACCGTTTCGCTTCTATCATAGAGGATGTCAGACGCGACAGCAGCGTTAAGGCGGTGGTTCTTCGCGTGAATTCACCGGGAGGAAGTGTTGTGGCTTCGGAGAAAATCCGCCACGAACTTGACCGTCTCTGCGAAGTTAAGCCTTTGATCGCTTCTTATGGCGACTATGCGGCATCGGGCGGCTACTGGATATCAAACGGAGCGGACAGGATTTATTCTGACGCTTCCACCCTTACCGGTTCGATAGGAGTGCTCGGCATGGTTCCTGACCTGTCAAAACTATATAAAGAGACCCTTCACGTGGGAGTACAGAGCGTTTCTTCTAATAAGCACTCAGATATGTTCAATCTTTCACGTCCTTTCACTAAGGCGGAGACAGCTTATGTGCAGAGAAGTATAGAAAGCATCTATGCGCGCTTCATAGCACTCGTGGCAGACGGACGTGGTATGACAGCCGCTCAGGTGGATGAGATAGCACAAGGTCGCGTGTGGACTGGTGACGACGCTCTTAAGATAGGGCTTGTGGATGAAATCGGAGGCTTGAAAGAAGCCATTTCCTATGCCGGGATTTGTGGAGGAGATGAAGACATTACTAATTGGAATATAGTGGAATATCCTCGCGAACTGACAGTTATAGAGATGCTTACGGAGGCACTCACCGGTGCGGTTAATGATTATTCTGTATATGCCAATTGGGCCAATTATTATAAGGCATGGTTGGAGAGCTGGCAGAGCGGTAATCACGAAATGGTGTTCGCTTCTATGCCGTTTATTCCGAGCATTTCGATGTAAGTTCCTTAATGGAAAGTATTTTAAGGTCTGCTTCTTGGCAGACCTTTATTTTTTCGCTCGGTCTTCGTGAAAGAAGCGCAAGAACCTCGGTGTCGGAGGTCTCCTTTACGAGAACTATTTCCTCGCTCTTTTTATGTGCAGGTATTTTAAGGTCAACGAAAAGGTCGCTGATTTTTTTCTGTCCTTTCATTCCGAGGGGCTGCATCTTGTCGCCTTCCCTCCAAGTGCGAAGATAGAAAGGGAACTGTAACTTTTCAGTGCTCGCGATAATTTCTCCGGTTGTGGTCTTAAGCGATGTTCGCATATCTTCGATGCAGACGGAGAACTTCCGTCCGGCAATGGAAAATGTCCCAGGCCCATCTATCTTTATGTAGCTTGCTTTCTCTGTAATATTCGTCTTTGCAGAAAAATGCAGGGTGTCGGAGCTAAGGGAGAGGGCCCAATCGGGGCTTAAGAATTTTTTTCCGCTTGTCTGTCCTTCTGATTCAAGGAGCCTGCATAGGTCTTCGAAGACGCCTTCGCTGAAGCCTTTTTCCTGCAGCGCCTTGTAAAGCACATATTTCCAATGCTTTAGTTTCAAGAGCTCTGATATGGAGTTTAGCGCAGCCTTGTGCTCTGAGTAATAGTCCGATGCTATGTCGTCCACTTCTCTGATGTGGAACATGTCTTTAGAAAGAGTCGTGAGTGCTGAAGGATTAATCGCTTTTAGTACCGGAAGCACTTTGTGCCTTAGGATATTACGTTTGCACATATCCTCACTGTTGGTTCTGTCTTCTCGCCATGTAAGCGAATGCTCTGTCATGTAGGCGAGAATCTGCTCCCTGCTTGTTGGGAGAAGTGGACGGAGTATGCGGTGAGGAAAGATTCCGCTGTCTTCGCGCATTCCGCTCATTCCTCTGCTTCCGCAGCCTCGAAGCATGTTAAGAAGCAGGGTCTCTACATTGTCATCGCAGTTATGTGCCACTACTACAGCGTCGAACCCGCGATTAAGACAAAGGTCCGCAAACCACGTGTATCGAAGTTCGCGGGCGGCCATCTCTATGCTGATTTTATTCTCTCTGGCAAATGCTGTGGTGTCAAACTCCGTGGACAGAAATTCCACGTTGTGGTCGAGGCACCACTGCCTTACAAACTCCATATCTTTGTCGCTTTCCTCATCCCTTAGGTGAAAGTTACAGTGCGCCACGCTGAAGGTGTAGTCATAATCAAACAGGGCGCCGTTAAGTGCCCTGTCTGCCATATACATTGAATCTATTCCTCCGCTTACCGCTAAAAGTAGGTGCATCTGTTACTTGTTTGAAAGTGTGTAGGTGAAATTAAACGATAGGAAATCCTTGAACTGTACTCCACGTTTTTTCGTTACGTCGTTTTCTGTGATGGTAACGTTAGGATCGGAAATGAGCCAAGTCTTGAATGCGAGATTAAGATATTTGCTTATTTTCCAGTTGATGGCGTTGTCCCAGTTGATACGGAGATAGGGTTCGTTAAGGTAATCGGTGAAGAGGACGGCCTGTGTCTCAAAAGCGAGAGCGTCGTTTATGGCCACCTTAAAATTGGTCTTGACCTGGGCACCGAATTGGAAGAGAACAGGGTGGTAACTTACTCCGTTGTCTTTAAGTTTCATACCATAGCTTGAACGAAGATCCTCATTAGTACAGATGGTAAATCCACCGGTGATAGGGGCTATGTTCACGTCGAACCATTCCGTAGGTGCCCACTGGATACCGAATGCTATGTCGGTGTATGCCGGAGACATGAAGCCGGACTTGATTATATTCTCCCTCCATTTGCCCGTCTCTTCATCTTGAACATATTTGTCCGGGGTGTCCGTGAACTGGCTGCGGAAGCTGAAAGACGCGGTATAGTTGAATTTGGATCCGCTCGCTGTCTTGTAGGCCCATTTGCTTTCAAAGTAGATGCGGTCGTTGGTTTTCTGCAAAATGTTAGGCTTTTCGTTTGAGTAGAGAAAGCCGTAGTCGAGCTGAAGACGGTTATTCCAGCTTGTAAGATTTTTTGTATAATTTGCCTTCGCATCCAGACTGGTGGAAAGGGTGGTGGTGTTATATCCGCCTGCTGCCCAGTTACTAAGGGTAGTCATATTATATCCTAAGTTAAACTGAATGGATGAAGTCCAGTAATTAGGTTTGGGTGCCTCCTCTTCTTCCTGTGGGGCTTGTAAAAGTTCTGCTGCAGCGTCTTCTGCTGCTTTCTGCACGGCATCGTCCTGAGCCCATACTCCGAAAGAAAGAGCGCAAAAAGAACAGATGGTAAGTAATATCTTTTTCATAATCAATAAGCTATAGCGAAAATGACTCTTCCCTTTGAAGGCTTGCCTGAATATATGTCAGTCCCTTCCTCCTCGCAGACATAACTGTCTATAGGTATGCAACGTATGGTAGCTTTAGTCTCGTCTTTGATTTTCTGTTCGGTCTCGGCTGTTCCATCCCAGTGGCAGAGCAGGAATCCGCCTTTTTTAATCTCTTCTTTGAATTCTTCCCAAGAATCGCATTTGCGCACCTTAGCCTCGCGCATGTCGAGTGCCTTCTGATAGATATTATCCTGTATCTTATCGAGCAAATCCTTGATGTACAGCTCAATGCCTTCGCATTCGTGAGTGGTTTTCTCCATGGTGTCTCTTCGGGCTAATTCCACTGTGCCGTTTTCGAGGTCTCTGCCTCCCATGGCCAGTCGTACTGGAACCCCCTTGAGTTCCCATTCCGCGAATTTGAACCCAGGGCGGAGCGTGTCTCTGTCATCTATCTTTACGCTTATGCCCAACGCTTCGAGAGCGGTTTTAATCTCGCTGAATTTTTTAAGAATGGCATCGCGCTGTTCATCAGTCTTATAGATAGGAACCATCACTACCTGTATCGGGGCCAATGCCGGAGGGAGCACAAGCCCGTTATCGTCGCTATGCTCCATTATGAGAGCACCCATAAGTCGTGTACTTGCACCCCATGAAGAAGCCCATACATACTGTTCTTTGCCTTCGTTATCGGTGTATTTTACGTCAAAGGATTTGGCAAAATTCTGTCCCAAGAAGTGTGATGTTCCCGCCTGAAGAGCCTTGCCGTCCTGCATCATAGCCTCTATGGTAAGCGTGTCAAGGGCGCCTGCAAAGCGTTCATTAGGGCTTTTGTGCCCTACTACTACAGGAAGCGCTATGGTCTTGCGGGCAAATTCCGCATATATGTGTACCATCTCTATGGCTTTAGCCTGAGCTTCTTGAGCCGTGGCGTGAGCCGTATGCCCTTCCTGCCAGAGGAATTCCGAAGTGCGAAGGAATGGTCTGGTTCTCATCTCCCAACGGACTACGTTGCACCATTGGTTACAAAGAATAGGGAGGTCGCGCCATGATTTGATCCAATTCTTATAGACGCTCCAGATTATAGTCTCGGATGTAGGTCTTACTATCAGTTCTTCTTCGAGTTTGGCGTCCGGATCTACGACTACACCCTTGCCGTCCGGGTCATTCATAAGTCTGTGGTGGGTAACGACGGCGCATTCCTTGGCAAATCCGGCTACGTGCTCAGCTTCCTTACTAAAGAACGATTTAGGAATAAAAAGCGGGAAATATGCGTTCTGCACACCCGTTTTCTTGAACATCCCGTCCAAAACGGACTGCATTTTTTCCCAAATCGCATAGCCGTAAGGCTTAATGACCATACAACCTCTTACGGCGGATTGTTCGGCTAAGTCGGCTTTGACTACTATATCGTTATACCATTGTGAATAATTTTCGCTTCTCGGGGTAATCTCTTTTGCCATCTCGGTATTGTCTTTTACTGATAAAATGTCTATAATTGTGTACCTTATCCGCCTATAATACAGGCGGTATGATTATTGCGTGCAAAGATACTAAATTTTATGATAGGAGATTCACTATGAAAAGGGCTTTTATTTATTTGGCGATTTTCTCCTTGGTGGTCGCTTCTTGCGGTACCGTGGGGCAGTATTCGGATGCCTATAGATATCAGGACGGCATCTACTATAAAGCTGAATCTTCGGGCGAAGTCCATAATTTGGCTAATGCGGCGGGGACACAGTTTAACGATAAATTGAATATCACATACGACGAATACGGATGGTCAACGGCCTCCACTTCGTCCAGCATAGTGTATGTGCCGGTGCTTACTTTCGGTTATCCATATTACTATGATCCTTTCTACTATCCTTACAGTTCGTGGTATTACGGGAACAACTGGTATTGGAACAGCTGGTACTACGGGGCTGGTCCATATTGGGACAGTTGGTACTGGCATGACAGGTATTGGTATGACAGATACTATTGGCATAGACCTCCTCATCACTATCATCACGAACCATATCATCATCAACCTGCTCCGCGCAGAGAATCTTATTCTCCACATCGAGGCTCGTCGGCCAGAAGTTCTGGTGCTCCTATAAGAGTTAATCCCGGCTCTGCAACGCGGAGTTCATCTTCTGCATCTTATAACGGAAGTTCGTCCGTTCCTCGGCGAAGCGGAACCTCTTCTTCAAGCAGCTCTAACAGCACTTATAGAAGGTCGTCCACGACGAATAATTCTTCCGCTGGCAGTTCTTCGTACAGAAGTTCCACGAGTAGGAGCTCTTCGAGCAGTTCTTCGTACAGAAGTTCGGGAAGTACGTCCAGGAGTTCAAGCGGAGCATCAAGCAGAAGTAGTGGAGGTTCTTCAAGTCGGAGCAGCGGCGGGTCTTCAAGAGGACGCAGATAATTTGCTCACTAAAAAGGTTTAAAAAATGAGAAAATATATATTTTCAGCGTTGGCGGTTCTTGTTTCCATAGGGCTGAACGCTCAGTCGCTTGGCGACGCATATACTTTCAGTGCTAACGAATACATGGGTTCGGCGAGAGTAGTCGGGCTTGGAGGGGCAGCCGGTGCTTTAGGTTCGGATGTCGGGTCCGTGTCCATTAACCCTGCGGGTTCTGCCGTGGCGAGATATTCTCAATTGGTCTTCAGCCCTATCATGAGCGTATCGAGTGTGAACACGTCTTTCGCGCTTACAGCCGATTCTGAAAAGCAGGCCGGAGTGCGTACAAATAAATCGCGATTCACCCTACCAAGCATGGCCTTGACTTCGAGGTTTGATTCATCTCTTCTTTCAAACACGTACGTTACGATGGGCGTGTTTGTGAATACGGCGTATAACTATAATTATATGCACGATGCTTCCGGGTCTAACAGCTATTCTTCCAAATTTGCCGAGATGGCGCGTGCTGCGCAAGGATATACTAATTCCGAACTTGAAAGCAGCTCGTTCTATGACGCACATTCAAACCTGTGGGATGTGGCTATGGGATATAATGCAGGCCTTATAAGTCCTTATGGGTCAGGAGATAGTGATTACGTCGGGTGTACGGAAGTGTTGACGGATGACGGCAGGCGGTATGTTCCGAGTGCGCTTACACAGCGTTCGCGCAATTTTACTTCCGGGAACAAGAGCGATTTAATCCTGAATATGGCTTGGAATTTTTCGCATAAGTTCTATCTCGGCGCTAACATTGGCATTCCTATGCTGACTTATTCTAATGTAGAGAGATACAGCGAAGTGGCGCAGGTGGTGGAGGATTTTCCTGTCAAATTCACTTATTCTGACGGGTATGAGGAGAATACATATTTTGACAATGCAGTTTATCAGTATAATTACTCGGCAAGCGGTAGCGGAGTCTATGCAAAGGTCGGATTTATCTGGCTTCCTTTCAAAAATTTAAGATTGGGAGCGGCATATCAGTCTCCTACTGTTCTGGATATTAACGAGACCTGGATTCACAGCGGTCGTGTTACTTATGCAAACGGTACTTCTTATAGCGGCAGCAGCCGTCAGGGAGAGTATCAATACAGCATCGTTACTCCAAATTGTGTGGATTTAAGTGTGGCATATACATTTGGAAAATTGGGGCTTTTGAGTGTGGACGGATCCATAGAGGATTATTCTAAAGTGAAATTCAGGGACAGTAACTACGAAAGCGGTCAGTACGATTTTCTGAATGCCACGGCCGCCGCTTTCAGCGGTAAAGCATATTCTCTTAGAGTAGGTGCGGAACTGAATGTAGGTAAGAATCTTGCGCTCAGGGCAGGGTATAATCTGAAGACGTCTGCCGAAAAATATTATACGGTGGATGGAGAAAAATTTTATTATGAAGATTATGACGACGATTACTACATCGGACGTAAAACTCTTCCCGATAATGCAAAATATATAAAGGATATTCGCCAGAGTTTTTCAGCGGGCCTCGGATATAATCCGGCAGGAAGTTTCTTCGCTGATTTTGCGGTAAGATGCACAATGTTGCCGTCAAGCGCATATCAGCCGTACTATAATTACGATGATGTGAAATCATCAGTATTTTATAGTAATGGAAAGAGTTTGGTGAATATGGTTCTCACACTCGGGTGGAGATTTTAATAGGAAGAGATGAAATTTACTGCTAAGGAACTTGCGGAAGCGCTTCATGGTACGGTGGATGGGAATCCTGCCGCAGAGGCGACTTCTTTTGCTAAGATAGAACACGGAAAGCCAGGTAATCTGTGTTTTTTTGCCAATCCTAAATATGAACAGTTCGTATATACCAGCAAGGCTTCAATCTTGCTGGTTAATAATGATTTTGTACCTACGTCTGAGGTTGCTCCCACTATGATAAGGGTGGAGAATGCCTATAGCGCGTTGGCCGAGCTTCTGGATTATGTAAAAAAGCAGAATCGTACCTATAAACGTCATCGTGGAAGATGCCGTCTGGCTTGGTCCTCTAAAATCGGCAAAAAGGTGTGGATAGGTGATTATGTTACGATAGGTAAAAAAACCGTGGTGGGGGACTTCACGAAAATCCATAATAACGTTACGATAGGGGAGAACGTGAAGATAGGCAGTAAGTGTATCATTTATCCGGGAGTGGTGATATTCTCTAACAGCGTTATCGGCGACAGGACCATACTTCATGCAGGATGCATTATAGGAGATGATGGTTTTGGAAATGCGCCTCAGAGCGACGGTACGTGGAAAAAGATAGAGCACGTAGGTAATGTGGTGATAGGAAATGATGTAGAGATAGGCTCTAATACTACGGTTGATAAAGCTCCTATGGAGTCCACTATAGTAGGAGACGGCGTGAGGATAGATAATCTTTGCCAGATAGCGCATAATGTCAAGATAGGGGACAACACGGTGATGGCGGCGCTTTCTGGAATAGCAGGTTCGGCGGACATAGGTAAGAATTGCATAATCGCCGGTCAGGCCGGGGTCATTGGCCATATTAAGGTGGCGGATAAGACGACAGTGTGCGCACAGGCCGGAGTGATAGGTAATGTCAAGAAAAGCGGGCAGGTGCTGATGGGTATGCCAGCATTCCCGCATTCGACTTTTATGCGGGCTTATGCCAAGTTTAAAGCAGGCGGAGAGGAGTAGAAGGAAATGAAAAATTTATTATATCTTTGCGCCCGCTAATTTGTAATGAATCAGAGAACTTTAAGAAATACATATTCATTTGAGGGGAAGGGCCTGCATTCGGGTAAATTTGCCCACATGCGCGTGTGCCCTGCTGCGGAAAATACAGGATTGAGGTTTCATAGGGTAGATTTGGGCCCTGATGCCTATGTGGATGCCATAGCGGAAAATGTATCCTTGACAGCGCGTAGCACCACTATTACAAAAGGTAAGGTGTCTGTAAGTACGATAGAGCATCTGCTTTCCGCTCTTACGGGCTTGGGGATAGACAATGCGCTCATTGAGATAGATAATGTAGAAGTTCCTATTCTGGATGGAAGTGCGGAGAGATATGTGGAGGTGATGGCCCCGGATGGAGTTTTGGAACAGACCGCTCCTAGAAAATACATAGAAATATCCAGCGAATTCGTGTATAAGGACGAGAAAAGCGGGTCTTATATCAAACTTCTTCCTGCGGATGAGCCAAGTTACGAGGTTACCATCGATTTTAATTCGAAGGTTCTTGGAATTCAGACAGTAACGTGGGATTTTTCGAAAGATTACGTAAAGGAGATAGCGCCTTGCCGTACATTTTGTTTCCTGCATGAAATACAGGTTCTTGCGGGCCTTGGACTTATTAAAGGGGGAGATCTGAGTAATGCCATAGTGATAGTGGAAAAGCAGGTTCCTCCTTTTGTGGTTTCACGTTTGGCGAAGTCTATGGGTTATCCTGACCTGAAGATTACGCATAAGGGTTATCTGAGTAACGTGAATCTTCATTTCCCGGATGAATGCGGGCGTCATAAATTGCTGGATATAATAGGAGATTTAAGATTGGCCGGAGGTTTTCTGAAGGCTAAAGTCGTGGCTTACAAGCCTGGGCACAGTATAAATACACGAGTTGCTAAACTCATCTAACTACTTTTTAAAGAAATGATTAACATACATCCACTTGCCACGGTTCATCCTGGTGCTAAAATAGGAGATAATGTAGAGATAGGCCCTTACGCTTTCGTTGATGATAATGTAGAGATAGGCGAGGGCTGTAAGATTTACCCTCACGCGACCATTTTTTCTTATGTGAAGATGGGGAAAAACTGTAACGTTTTCCCGGGGGCTGTTGTGGGCGCTATTCCGCAGGATCTTAAATTTGACGGGGAAGTAACATACGTGGAGATAGGGGATGGAGTTAATATACGCGAGTGCGCTACCATTAATCGTGGAACTAAGGCCAGCGGTAAAGGTGTTACCAAGATAGGAAATGACACTCTCATTATGTCTTATGTTCATGTGGCTCACGACTGTAGAGTGGGAAATCACTGTATTCTTGTAAGTTATGTGGGTATCGCAGGTGAAACGGACGTGGACGACTGGGCTATCCTGGGCGGAAGCACCGTGGTGCATCAGTTCTCTCACATAGGAAAACACGCTATGGTGGGTGGCGGTAGCAAGGTTAACAAGGACATTCCGCCTTACGCTCTATGTGGGCGTGACCCTATCTGCTTCGTGGGCATCAACCTTGTGGGACTTCGTCGTCGTGGATTCGAGTCAGATACGGTAAGGTACATTAAGGACATTTACGACACCATCTATCATCAGGGTAATAATGTAACCGATGCTCTGGCGAAGGTGGAAGAAGGCTTTCAAGACACTCCGGAAAAGGCCGAAATCATTAATTTCATCAGGAATTCCAAGCGCGGCATTGTCCGGGCTAATGACAGTAACGAAAAGGGTTTCGTAGAGTAATGCTTTTGCTTTCTACGGCTTATTTTCCTCCTATAGAGTATTTTGCATCAATCGCAAGATACTCTGTTGTTTTTATTGAGGGGTGTGAGAATTATGCCAAGCAGTCTTACCGTAACAGATGCTGCATATTAACGTCTAACGGAGAGGAAGACCTTAGAGTTCCTGTTCTGCACGACGGACAGAGGCTTATAACGCAGGTTCGGGTAGATTACAGGACGCCGTGGCTCAGGCAAAGCGAATATGCCTTGGATACGGCTTACTATACTTCTCCTTTCTTTGAGTATTACAGAGACGAGCTGTTCTTCATAATGAACTCAAGGCCAGACACTTTATGGGAACTGAATAGTGCGATAACGGACTTTTTTGTAAGAAAGATCGGCCTGAAATGTCGATTCGAAATGACCTCACGGTACGAAAAGACGTGGTGCGACTGCGAGGACTACAGAGAGAGAATACATCCCAAAAGGGAGTCGAGTTACGTCCCGAAGCCATATTATCAGGTATTCAAGGAAAAGTTCGGTTTCGTGCCGGGTCTTTCGATAATGGATCTGCTCTTTAACGAGGGCCCGGAAAGTATTTGTTATTTGTGAAAAATAGTGCTATATTTGCACCCGTGAAGGAGATAGGAGACCGCGTAGGCCGCCTATTTTTGTTATAAGACCGTGTATGGACAGAAATAAATTTGAATCAGTTCTCGCGCAGGCCGCTTCTGAAAGGGGCTGCGAAGTGGTGGAATTGGCCTTTAACGATGACGATAATGTCTTCGAAGTTACTATAGATAAGAAAGATGGCCTCGTGGATCTGGAAGATTGCGAATATGTGCATCGTGCGGTGCTCAGCGCTTTCGACCGTAATGTGGAGGATTATTCTCTTACTGTAGGCTCGCTTGGCCTTTCACCAGAGGAAGCGGATAAGATTTTGGAAACAATAAACGAATAGATATAATGGAAAAAGAACCGGTAATTACCCTCATAGACGCCTTTAAGGACTTTAAGGAGGAGAAAAGTATCGATCGCCCGGTGATGATGGGCGTGTTGAAGGATGTGTTTTTGACACAGATAGCTAAGACTTACGGCTCGTCAGATAATTTTGACGTGATCGTGAATGTGGATAAGGGTACTTGCGAGATATATCAGAACTTCGAAATCGTCGAAGAAGTTACAAATCCTGCCGCCGAGATGACCCTCGAACAGGTTAAGGAGGACAGCGGAGACGATGATTACGAGATAGGCGATCAGTATGCTAAGAAGTTCAATCTTTCTACTTTCGGACGTCGAGGTATACTTAATATCCGTCAGAATCTGCAAGGACGCATCCGCGACATCGAAAAGGCTAACGTATATAAGAAATATTCCGATAAGATAGGTGAGCTCTTTACCGGTGAGGTTTATCAGACATGGGGTAAGGAAGTGCTCATTCTTGATGAAGACGGGAACGAACTTCATCTTCCGAAGCCGGAGCAGATTCCTGGAGAGCATTTTAAGAAGAATGATACCGTGCGTGCTGTCATTAAGACAGTGGAGATGAAGAATAATACTACACCGAACATTATCCTGAGCCGCACCTCCCCTGCTTTTCTTGAGGAACTTTTCAAACAGGAGGTTCCGGAGATAGCTGACGGCCTTATCACTGTCAAGAAAGTGGCCCGTATCCCTGGTGAGAGGGCGAAGGTGGCTGTGGAATCCTACGACGAGAGGATAGACCCTATAGGCGCTTGCATCGGAGTCAAGGGAAGCCGTATTATGGGTATCGTAAGAGAGCTTCATAATGAAAACATAGACGTGATACAGTGGTCGGAGAATCCACAGTTGCTCATTCAGCGTGCGCTTAATCCGGCCAAAATATCATATATCATAATGGGAGAGGGTGATGACAGTAAGGTCAAAGTCTATATGCTTCCGGAAGAAGTAAAGAAGGGTATCGGCCGCGGAGGATGTAATGTAGCGCTTGCTGGTCAGCTGGTTAACCGTGAGATAGAGGTTTGGAGAGATATTCCTAAGGACGAGGAGGATGTCGCTCTCGATGATTTTGAGAACGAAATAGATCTCTGGGTTATAGAGAAACTCAAGAGCATAGGATGCGATACGGCTAAGGATGTTCTTTCTATTGAGCCGGATGAGATAGCTAAACGTGCGGATCTTGATGATGAGACCGTTACGGATGTTCTCAACATACTCAGGGCTGAGTTTGAAGATTAATTGGATTTCAAAAAAGGGGTTTAGATAATGTCAGAAATACGACTGAATAAAATAATGAAGAAATTCAACATTGGCCTTCTTGATCTGGTGCATTTCCTTTCAGGTCAAGGGGTTGAGGTTGATGAGAATCCTAATGCTAAAATCGAGGAATCGGAGAATCTGATGAATGCGCTTACTAAGGCTTTCGGAAAGGATTTGGAGGCTAAGCAGGCGGCGGAGGAAGTGGATATCAAGATTGCCAAGATTCTGGAAAATACTACGAAAAAACTTAAGGAAGAGGAAGTGGAAGAGGAAGAAACGGAGCCGATGATAACCATAAAGACCAATACTCTTTCGAAACCGGTAATTAAGGAAGAAAAGGTAGAGGAAGAAGTGGTCGAGGCCCCTGTGGAAGAGGCTCCTGTGCAGGAAAAGCTCGAACAACCGGTAGCGGAAGAAAAGGTAGAAGTAGAAGAGGAGGAAACGGCCGTTCCAGAAGAGACGAAAGTCGAGGAAAAACAAGAGGAACCTGTCAAGGAGGAACCTAAGCCGGTAGTGGTAGCGAAGACGACAGTAACCCCTGTAGAGAAGACCGTTTCGGTAGAAGGCAGCGATGCTTCCATAAAGGTGGTAGGAAAGATAGATCTCAGCCAATTCAATAAGAAGCCTGTTTCCGGTAAGAGGGACAGAATTTCTAAAGGCGGGAAAGTAGATCTTCAGAAAGCCGGGGCCAATGCTACTAATAATCACGGGAAGCCCGGTAAGAATCAGAACGGTGCATCAGCTCAGGGCCAACAGAACGGCGGAAAGAAAAACAAGAATAAGCAACGTGGGGCGGACCGTAATTTGCCGCCAGTGTTAACCGAGGCGCAGCAGGAGGAGATGCAGAAGGAAATCCAGAAGCAGGTCAAAGAGACCTACGCAAGGATGAACGAGGGGAAGAAGAATAACTTCGGTGCCAAATATCGTAAGGAGAAGAGGGATGCCGCCGCGCAGAAGACACAGGAGGAGATGCAGCAGCTTGCCGCCGATAATAAGGTGCTGAAAGTAACGGAGTTCGTTACTGTAAACGACCTGGCCACCCTTATGAATAACACTCCGGTGGTGAAGGTAATCGGGGCATGTATGAGTTTGGGTCTTATGGTTTCCATTAACCAGAGGCTTGATGCTGAAGCACTTGTCTTGGTGGCGGAGGAGTTTGGCTATAAAGTGGAGTTCGTTACGGCCGGCATTACCGAAGAGATTAACCAGAATATAGAAGAGGACAGAGAGGATGAACTTGTGGAGCGTCCGCCTATAGTGACTGTGATGGGCCATGTTGATCATGGTAAGACTTCTCTTCTTGACTATATCCGTAAGGCTAATGTCATCGCTGGAGAGGCCGGAGGCATCACCCAGCATATAGGAGCGTATAATGTTACGCTTGAGAACGGCAGACATATAACATTCCTCGATACTCCCGGACATGAGGCGTTTACGGCTATGCGTGCCCGTGGAGCTCAGATGACGGACCTTGCGATTATCATTATCGCGGCAGACGACGCCGTGATGCCTCAGACTGTGGAGGCCATAAATCACGCACAGGCGGCCGGCGTTCCTATGGTATTCGCCATTAATAAGATAGATAAGCCGGGGGCCAATTCTGACACCATACGTCGTCAGCTCTCGGAGATGAATATCCTCGTAGAAGACTGGGGAGGAAAATATCAGTGTCAGGAGATTTCGGCGAAGAGCGGAATCGGTGTAGAGAAACTTCTTGAAAAGGTGCTCCTTGAGACCGATTTGCTTGAATTGAAGGCTAATCCGAACAGATTGGCAAGCGGTGCTGTGATAGAATCTTCTTTGGACAAGGGCCGCGGTTATCTGGCGACTATACTGGTGCAGAACGGAACTCTTCACGTGGGAGACTGCATTCTTTGCGGAAGTTTCTACGGAAGGGTTAAAAATATGTTCAACGAACGCGGACAGAAGGTTACGGAGGCCGGTCCTTCCACCCCTGTGTCTGTGCTTGGACTTAGCGGAGCTCCTGCGGCCGGTGAGAAGTTCAATGTCCTCGCCGACGAGAAAGAGGCTAAGAGCATAGCTAACAAGCGCGAACAGCTCATACGTATTCAGGGCATAAAGACTCAGAAGCACATGACGCTCGAAGAGATAGGAAGACGTATCGCCATAGGTAACTTCAAGGAACTCAACATTATAGTCAAAGGAGATGTGGATGGCTCCGTGGAGGCTCTTTCAGATTCGCTCATCAAACTTTCTACGGAACAGGTAAAAGTCAATGTCATTCATAAGGCTGTCGGAGCCATCTCCGAGTCTGATATTCTGCTTGCTCAGGCATCAGATGCCGTGATAGTAGGTTTCCAGGTACGTCCTTCTGTGGATGCACGTCGTACTGCCGAGAAAGAGGGTATAGAGATCAGACTCTACTCTGTCATTTATGACTGTATCAATGAGGTCAAGGATGGTATAGAGGGTATGCTTGAGCCTGAGAAGAAGGAAGAAGTGATAGCTACGGCAGAGGTCAAGCAGACATTCCGTATCAGTAAGGTGGGAACTATCGCCGGGTGTATCATCAGAGATGGTAAGATGGTTCAGAAGTCTCAGGTACGTCTTATCCGCGATGGTATCGTGGTTTATACCGGTGAACTTTCTTCTCTTCAGATAGGAAAGGATGCCGTGAAGGAGGTGAGTGCCGGTAAGGAATGCGGTATGGCGATAGCCGGATATAACGACATTAAGGACGGTGATATGATAGAAGCCTTCCACATCGTAGAAATCAAGCGCACTCTGTAGCGGTTCTTTAGCCGCGATAGGCAATCTTGTTAACACTTATTTATAAAGAAAGTCCCTCAAAATCAGATGATTGAGAGGGACTTTTTCGTGGTGCGGGCGAAGGGAATCGAACCCATACGCCTCACGGCACTAGATCCTAAGTCTAGCTTGTCTACCAATTTCAACACGCCCGCGCGCATCGGAGTGCAAATATAGCAAATAAAATTGGATTGAGTTTAATTTGTCAAGAAGACGGCCAAATCTTCCAAAGTTATTATTGAAGCAGCTTCTTAGTTGTTTAGATAGTATGTCAGATATGTAACTACTCGAATTGTTTTTATCTGAGGGGTATTGGCATCTCTGTTTTCTATGCTGAAAGTGCCTTGAGATGCGGTTTTAATCTTGCCAATCTTGCTGCCTGAATCCTTCGCGAACTGTTCTGCAGCGAGACGAGCATTGGCGGTGGCTTCGTGAATCATTGCAGGTTTGATGTCGTTAAGACCTTCGAAGAGATAAGTGGCAGATATGTCGTCGTTATATTCTCCCGTACCGAGAATTATACCTTTTTTCAGCAGTTCTGAAACGTTAGCGCTGAGGTGTGTGACTACATCCACATTCTTAGTGCAGACTGTTATTCCGCATGTACTTATATAGCGCATCTTTCGGTCTGAATTCCATTCTTTGGCCAATTTGTCCGAGATGAGTGGCACGTTAATGGAGATTTCATCCTCGCTTATGCCTCCTTTCTTGAGAAATTCCAGGATAGTCTTCTCGTTTTTGTCCATATTGGCAGTGAGTTCAGTGAGACTGTCGCTGCCAAGTTTGTATGTCAGATTCCATATCGCTTTGTCGGCCTTTACTTCTTTTTCGCTGAGCCCCTTTACTGTGACGCTGCGGTCATAGTCGCGGAAATTCTTTACTGCTATGGGAAGCATTATCCCACACAGAATGATGGCGACGCTTAAAATGATCGTCCCTGTTAGTTTATTCTTTTCCATTTTACAAACTTTGTATTTTGTGAATTCATTTCAGCGGAGGTGAAGTTAGCAATTTTCGCACTCTTGAACAATTTTTCTTAAGAAAATCCGTCCGGTGCCTTGCTCTTAAAGGCTCTTCTAAAAGTCGTGAAAAATAGTTATATTTGCGCGATTATGCCGTGTTGTGCCCGAGGCGGGATTGGCATATAAAAAAGAGATAAAGAAGACAATATAATTATGATGACATCAAAAGAAATCAGGCAGAAATTTCTCGATTTCTATGCTTCTAAGGGTCATACCATCGTGCCATCGGCTCCTATGGTGGTAAAGGGAGACCCTACCCTTATGTTTACCAATGCAGGCATGAACCAGTTTAAGGATATTTTTCTGGGTAACGTCAAGGCTCCGTACAAGCGCGCGGCGGACAGTCAGAAATGTCTTCGTGTGAGCGGTAAGCATAATGATCTGGAAGAGGTGGGACATGATACCTATCACCACACCATGTTCGAGATGCTGGGTAACTGGAGTTTCGGCGATTATTTTAAAACTGAAGCTATAGATATGGCGTGGGAACTTCTCACCGAGGTGTATGGGATAGACAGGAACCTTCTTTACGCCACGGTTTTCGAAGGAAGTGAAGAAGACGGTACCCGGATGGACGAGGAGGCGAAAAACGCATGGCTCAAGCACATGAGCGAAGATCATATAGTGCTTGGTAATAAGCACGATAATTTCTGGGAGATGGGAGATACGGGCCCTTGTGGACCTTGCTCCGAGATACATATCGACATACGCACTCCGGAAGAGAAGGCTTCGGGGATAAGCGGACGTGAACTCGTAAACAAGTCGGACCCTCACGTGATAGAGATTTGGAACATAGTCTTTATGCAGTACATGCGTATGGCAGACGGGCATCTTGAAAATCTTCCGGCGAAAAACATAGACACCGGAATGGGCTTTGAACGCTTGTGCTCCGTCCTTCAGGGGAAGAACAGTAACTATGACTCAGACGTTTTCACAGGCATGCTTTCCAAGATAGGGGAGCTCAGCGGTCATCGGTATGGAGAGTCCGAGAAGACGGATGTCGCTATGAGAGTAATAGCCGACCACATTCGTGCTATCGCATTTTCTATTGCAGACGGCCAATTACCTTCAAATGTCAAAGCCGGTTATGTGATTAGGCGTATCCTTCGCCGTGCGGTCCGTTATGGCTACACTTTCCTGGGTCTTACGGAGCCATTCCTTTGCAGGCTTGTGCCACAGCTCGTTTCAGATATGGGAGAGGCCTATCCTGAGCTTGTGAGTCAGCAAAAACTTATAGAATCGGTAATTCGCGAGGAAGAATTGGCCTTCTTGCGTACTCTGGACAGAGGTATAAAGCTTCTGGATGAGTATATGGCCAAATCCGCAGAGAAGAAAATCATAAGCGGGGTGGATGCGTTTGTGCTTTACGATACTTATGGCTTCCCTATTGACCTTACAGAACTTATCGCGTCAGAAAAGGGATACGGAGTGGATCTTGACGGATTTCAAGTCGAATTGCAGAAGCAAAAGGACAGGGCGCGCAATGCTACGGCCAATGAATTTGGCGACTGGACCGAATTCCATAGCGGTGAGTGCGTGTTCGACGGATATGACCATACTACCATCTCCGGGGTCA
Source organism: Firmicutes bacterium TM09-10 (assembly GCA_963650755.1). Classification (GTDB taxonomy): domain Bacteria; phylum Bacteroidota; class Bacteroidia; order Bacteroidales; family UBA932; genus Cryptobacteroides. The sequence continues at coordinate 22,810 of CAVJMH010000002.1, forward strand.
AGCTTCTTAAGCACCGTAAGGTCGTCCAGAAGAACAAGGAGATGCTTCAGTTAGTATTTGACCGCACTCCGTTCTATGGTGAGATGGGAGGAGAAGTAGGAGACACCGGATATATAGTGTCCGCAGATGGGGAGAAGATAAAGATTATCAATACACTTCACGAGAATAATCTTATAGTTCATATTGCGGAAAGTCTTCCGCAGAATTGTGAAGGCGATTTTACGCTTTGCGTTGACGAGCATCGCAGGGACTGCATCGCGGCGAACCATTCGTGCACTCACCTTTTAGACAATGCTTTGCGCGAGATTCTTGGGAAGCACGTAGAGCAGAAGGGCTCTTTTGTAAATGACGGCGGACTTCGTTTCGACTTTTCTCATTTCGAAAAGCTTTCAGAAGAACAGATACGCGCAGTGGAGGACAGGGTAAATGCCCTCATCCGTTCAGATATTCATCTTCAGGAAAAGAGGGATGCCACTATGGCGGAGGCTCTGGAGATGGGTGCCATTGCTCTGTTCGGCGAAAAGTATGGCGATAAGGTGAGAGTGGTGAAATTCGGCCCGAGTGTAGAGCTTTGCGGAGGCTGCCACGTGTCTTCGACAGGCAGAATAGGACTTTTCAAGATAGTCGGAGAATCCGCCATCGCTGCGGGAGTACGTCGTATTGAAGCTATTACGGGCGAGGCCGCAGAAAAATACGTCCGTTCGTTACAAGATACATTAAAGGGTGCCCGTGCGGCATTTAACAATACCCCGGATCTTGTAGGCGCTATCGCTAAATTGCTTGAAGAGAATGTTTCATATAAAAAGCAGGCCGAGGAATATGCCAAGTTGAAAGCTCTTTCTTATTCAAAGGAACTTCTTTCGAAGGCGCATAACGAGGGTGGTGTTAATCTGATCGTCGTTTCAGACTGTGAGGACAGCGCACTTCTTCGTGAGGCCGCTTCCCAACTGCAGAAGACTCAGACCAATACGGCTCTTGTCGCTGCTTATGAGGTGGATGGTAAGCCGCAACTGGCCCTTATGTATTCCGCAGACTTGGTTTCTGCAGGGAAAAATGCAGGAAAGGATATACGTGAGGCCGCTAAATTCATACTTGGAGGCGGTGGCGGACAGCCAGGGCTTGCTACTGCCGGCGGTAAAAATGCAGAAGGCCTTTCTCAGGCGCTTCAGGCTCTGATACAAGTGGCTGCAAAATAAATAATGAAAAGGCTGGACAGGTTCATACTCAAGGCTTTCATAGGTCCGTTCATAGCGGTCCTGTTGGTCGTGATATTTATCCTTGTCATGCAATTCCTGTGGGTCTATATCGATGAACTTGTAGGCAAGGGACTCGGTTTCAAGGTCATAATGGAATTCCTGATGTGGGGAACCTGTACCATTTTGCCATTGGCCCTTCCATTAGCCACGCTTCTGTCCTCTATGATGACACTGGGACAGATGTCGGAGAACAATGAACTTATGGCCATCAAGGCAAGCGGAATATCGCTCGTGAGGGTAATGCTCCCGCTTACCGTGGTGTCCTGCTTTATAGCTGTCGGTGCTTTCTTTATAGGTAATAATCTGGTACCTAAGGCTTTCAATGAGATATACACGCTTCGCGACGATATCGGCAAGACTAAATCGGAGATAAAAATTCCTTCCGGAACATTCTATGATGGGATAGACGGCTATGTCATAAGGGTGGAGGACCAGAGTGAGACCGGGATGATGCATTCGGTGATGGTGTATGACCATACGAAGAAAAAGGGGAATATCTCCGTTACCATAGCGGATTCGGCGACCATGCGGCTCTCTAAGGCCAAGGATTACCTCATATTCACCCTTTACAGCGGCATTAACTATCAGGAGGATAATACGCGCAAGGCCGGAGAGACGGAGCATCAGCTGCAGAAAATCGCCTTTGACGAGCAGAAGCTTATAATTTCCCTTTCGAATTATGCCTTTCAGAAGTCGGACGATGCGCGTTATGGTAATCAGATAAAGGCTCAGAAGCTTACTTCGCTTACTCACGAGCACGATTCTCTGGTTACTGTAACCCGGAACGCCTACGAGCGTCATTATAAGGAAGTGGGTGAAAGGACGTATTTTACTTTCAAGGGACAGTTGGATTCTTCCTATATCGCCTCTACGAAGCCTTTGTTTTCTTCGGAAGATTATATGACGTGGAAGACACGAAGGGCTAAGATCTCGGCTCTCGAAAAGGCACGTGACAGGGCCAATCTTATGGCTTCGGAGATGACCAATTATAGCAGTGAGAATTATGTGGATCACTTCTATCTCCGGCGCACTAATGTAGAGATACTAAGGCGTTTTGCGCAGGCCCTTGCCTGTTTCATCCTTTTCTTCATCGGTGCTCCTTTGGGGGCTCTCATAGGCAAGGGCGGGCTTGGAACCAGTGCCATAATCTCGGTGCTGTTCTTCGTATTGTATTGGGTTATAGATATTTCGGGAACTAAACTTGCCAATGACGGTGCAGTAGCCCCATTCTGGGGTGCGTTCATATCGTCGCTGGTGCTGTTCCCTATAGGTATGTATTTGTCGTGGAAGGCGATACATGATTCGTCAATATTCAAAATGGGTAGTTTGAAGATTAAATTCAGAAGAATAGGCAGTAAGATTTCATCTTTTCTGCGCAAACCTCGTATCGTTTATATGGGCACGCCCGAATTTGCGGTGGCTCCGCTTGATAATCTTCTTAAGCATGGTTATAAGGTCGTGAGTGTGGTTACCGTGGCAGACAAGCCAAGCGGACGAGGGCTTAAGGTAAATGAAAGCGCAGTCAAAAAATATGCGGTGGAGCATAACATTCCTGTTCTTCAGCCTGTTAAATTGAAAGACCCGGAATTCCTTTCACAGCTTCGTGCGTTAAAGGCCGACCTTTTCGTCGTGGTGGCTTTCCGTATGCTTCCTGAAGAGGTCTGGAAGATGCCTCGTTTGGGTACCTTTAACCTTCACGCAGCTTTACTTCCTCAGTATCGAGGTGCGGCTCCTATAAATTGGGCCTTGATTAACGGAGAGAGGATAACCGGAGCTACCACATTTATGATAGATAAGAACATAGACACAGGCGGAATTATCCTGCGTCAAGAGTGCCGTATAGGCGCTGCAGATGATGCGGGAATTGTGCATGACCGCTTGATGGAGATAGGCTCAAACCTTGTCCTTCAGACAGTTGAAGGCATAATAGAGAAAAATGTAGAGACTCGTGTGCAGCGAAGCTTCGTTCAGGGAAGCGAAGTGCTTAAGCCGGCTCCTAAACTGACGGCTGAGTTGCAGAATATCGATTGGCGGGATACTACGGCCCAGATACATAACCTCGTTCGTGGACTAAGCCCGTATCCTACTGCATACACTATGATTCAGAAAGGAGACGAGCAGCCCGTTTTGCTGAAGATATTTGCCTGCCAGATAGCTTGTTGCGAGGAAAACAGTGAGCCGGGGACCATATTCTCGGACGGAAAGACGTATCTTAAGATAGCCACTTTGGACGGAGCGCTCGAATTGAAAGACGTTCAGTTGAGCGGTAAGAAGCGTATGAAGGTAGAGGATTTTCTGCGCGGTTTCCGCGATGCAGGGCAGTGGCGGGCATTGAACGGTACCTCTAAAGATGAACTTTTCAGACTACGTAATAAATAGAAGATGAAGAAATTCAGTAAGTATATCTACAATCCTAAGACTCTTCTTTATGAAGTTCATGAAGATTCGAAGTCCACGGTTTTCTTTAAGATCCTTGGTCTTGCTTTTAGCGTGATAGCATTCGCGGCTCTTTACTTTTTCTTGTACACACGGGTTTTGGGAATGGACCTTCCTAAGACGGCCCGCCTTAAGAAAGAGAACGAGCAGTGGGTGGCTAAATTCGAGGTTCTGAATCATAATCTCGACGCGTCGGAGAATTTTATAGACGGAATAGAAAAGAGAGACGATGACGTGTACAGGTCCATTTTCGGTCTGACGGAAGTGCCGGAAGAGGTGAAACGTGCCGGATTTGGTGGCGTGAACAGGTATGCCTATCTCGATGAATTGGGAGGTTCCTTACTGCTTAAGCAGACGGTAAGACGTATGGACGGACTTACCAAACGGGCTTTCGTTCAGAGTCAGGCTCTTGATGAAGTGGCGTTGGTTTCTAAGCATTCCGATAAGCTGATGTCTTGCATGCCTTCCGTATCGCCCATTAAACCAGTTGGTTACAGGATTTCAAGTCCTTTTGGGTATCGTAACCATCCTATTCAGAAAAGGCTTATCTTCCACGAAGGTGTGGATTTCGCTACAGGTAAGGTTGGCCCGGAAATTTATTGCACCGGAGATGGCGTGGTGGAGAAGATAAAGTATAATTTCTTCGGTTATGGTAATGAAGTGGTGATAGACCATGGTTTCGGGTACAAGACACGCTATGCGCACATGCAGAGAATAATGGTCAATAAGGGCGATGCCCTAAAACGTGGACAGATGATAGGCACCGTGGGCAATACGGGTTCTTCGACAGGTCCTCACCTCCATTACGAAGTGATATATCGTGGCAAACAGATTGATCCTATGTCTTTTATGGACCTTACTATGAAGAGGGAAGAGTATGATGCCATGGTTCAGAAAGTTAAGGATGAACTTGTTCAGCAGTCAGATGAGCGAGCACAGATATAGAATAGGGTCGGATTTCGTCTTCAAGGAATCGGACAAGCCGGGACAGCGAGTTCTGCGTTTCATAGGAATCGCGGCGGGGGCAGGCCTTGTCGTGGCCTTGCTTTTTTATGCAGTGTTTGCGCTGACCATAAATACGGATGTGGAAGGACGATTGAAGAGGGAGAACAAGATGTACGAGAAACTCTATCCTCAGCTCATCCCTCAGCAGGAACTTCTTGAGGATGCGGTCTCCGGACTTGAAGTTAAGGACGGAAAGATATATAAAGAGGTGTTCCAGTCCAATGCTCCGGCCGTTGACCCGATAGGCTCTCTTTCAAGTTTTTCCAGCGATGTGTCGGATAACACCGTTATCATAGCTTATGCTTCCGAGAGATCTGACTCTATGTATAAAAAGATGTTTTCAGTGGAGGCCAATCTGCGTAATGCATTGGCTACTTGCGCATCGCGGGACATAGATGAGATGCCGCCTCTGTACATGCCGATTAAAGATATTTCCTTCACTCAGATAGGCGCGTCCATTGGCATGAAAACTAATCCGGTATTAAAGGCCAGAGTTCGGCACAATGGTCTGGATATAATAGTATCTACAGGAACTGATGTGCTTGCTTCTGCCCCCGGAAGGGTAAAGAGCGTGGAGCGAAATACCGGAGGAAAGGGAAATATGATAACTATAGTTCACGATGGCGGCTATGTGACACGTTATGCCCATCTGTCCACTATGACCGTAAGGCAGGGAGGACGTGTCAAAGCAGGACAGAAGATAGGTACCGTCGGCACGTCTGGTTCGTCATTCGCCCCGCATCTTCATTACGAAGTGATAAAGGATGGAAAGTATCTGGATCCGGTGAACTTCTTTTTCGCTTCTGTCGATTTTAAGGAGTATGCCAATATGTTTTATATGGCTTCCAATACGGAACAATCTATGGATTAGCGCTATATGGAGAAGTTGTTTTATTCGATGAGTGAAGTGTCCGAGGAATTGGGCGAGCCTCAGAGCAAAGTGCGATACTGGAGCGACAGCTTTCCTTTTCTGGTAAAACCTGAGCGTAATGCCAAGGGAAACAGACTCTATCATCAGGAGGATTTGCAGGCGTTGCGCGAGATTAAATATCTGCTCTCCGTGGAAAGATTGACCATTGAGGGGGCGACTAAACGTCTGAAGGAGGATAATGCCAAGGCATCTAAAAACGAAAAAATTATACGCAAACTGAAAGAAATTAAGAACGAACTTCTCGATATAAAAAGATATTTATAGATTTAGCGAACTTTTTTATAACTTTGCGACCCACGAAAACAATAATAATTAGATATGTCAGAAAAGGTAAAAATTAACAAGGTCGAAACCCCTATTGACCAGAGAGAAACTTTCGTTTCGCTGTCAAAAAGCTTTTCAGAAGGTAATCTTTCCGTAGATGAAAAGCTTCAGATTTTGTATGCTCTGCAGCAGACGGATAATGAGATAGAGAAGATTGTGAGCTTATGCGGTGCACTTCCTCAAGAGGTGGCTGCGATAGAGCAGGAGATAGCTTCTCTTAAAGCTAAAGTGGATAATAATAAGGAGATTATAGCAGGATACGAGGCTAATATAGAAAGATTTAAGCAGGATATCGTCGATCTTGACGCGGACATCGTCAAATATCGTGATCAGCTTGGTAATATCACTAACAGCCGTGAGTTTGATTCCATTAACAAGGAACTTGAAAACACCGGACTTCAGAGAGAAGTCGCTCAGAAGAAGATTAATGACACCAGGATGGCTATTTCCGAAAGGAAGGATGCTATCGATGCCATCTCTGATCGTATAGCCATAAGCGAGGGTGACCTTGAGGCTAAGAAAGAGGAACTTGCAGGCATCGTGGAGTCCACGGCAGCTGAGCAGGAGGCGCTTCAGGCTAAAAGAAAACAGTTCGCGGATAAGTTGGACGAGCGTACATTGAGCGCTTATGACCGTATTCGCGGAAGCGTGCATAATCATCTGGCAGTAGTGTCTGTGTATGAGAATTCTTGTGGAGGATGCTTTAACGCCATCACTCCTCAGAAACTTGTGGACATAGCTTCCGGAGATAAGCTTGTCATCTGCGAGCACTGCGGACGTATCTTGGTAAATCCTCTCGCTCACGCCGAAGAGTAATGCCCGAAAGAAAGAAAAATAATCTGTCCGACACTTCGGTCGTAAAAGAAATCGGACGCCTGATGGGGCAAACGCCTCCTCAGGCGCTTGATGTAGAAGAGGCGGTCCTTGGGGCCATGCTTCTCGACCCGGCGTGTGTGGACGAGGCTATGGAGCAGCTGACACAGAGTTGTTTTTATTCCGACAAGCATCGCATCATATACGACGCCATGGTCTCTCTTTTTAATGACCATTCGCCGGTAGATGCCATAACCGTCGCTAATGAACTTATCCGTCAGAGTAAGTTCGAGATGGTGGGCGGTGCGACTATGCTTACGGAACTTACATCCAAGATAGGTTCGGCAGCTCACATAGAGACATATATTTCTATACTTAAACAGAAAACTATTCAGCGAGAGCTTATTACCGCCGCCCATAATATCCTTAAGAATGCTTATGACGAGCAACTTAAGGTGGATGACCTGGTGGATAAGTCTCTTACAGACGTATATAAAGCCACTCAAAATTCCGACAAACAGGCAGTTCAGGACATAGGTTCCATAATAGCGCAGGCTATAGACAGGCTCGATAAGATGCAGAATCAGGAGGGGCTGAGCGGTATCCCTTCCGGATTTGCCACATTGGATAAGATTACTAACGGGTGGCAGCCGTCGGATCTGATAATTCTTGCAGCGCGACCTTCTGTAGGTAAGACGGCTTTTTCTCTTAACATAGCCAGAAACGCGGCAGTGGACCATAATATCCCTGTGGCGTTCTTTTCATTGGAGATGTCGTCCCTTCAGCTTGCTAACCGCTTGATGACCACAGAGTCCGGCCTTAGTGCGGACAAGATTAAGGGTGGTGTGAAGCTCGAAAACGACGAGTGGACCTTGCTCGAACAGAGTATAAAGCGCCTTCAGAGTGCTCCTCTCTATGTGGATGAGACTCCTGGCCTTCCTATCATGGAATTCAGGTCTAAGGTGAAGGCTCTGGTGAAGCAGAAAGGAGTGCGCTTGGTGGTGGTGGATTATCTTCAGCTCATGCAGGGGCCGAGCGATTCGAAGGGCATGCGTGAACAGGAGGTCGCGGCCATATCCCGTATGCTAAAGGCTACCGCTAAGGAACTTAATGTGGCCATCATAGCCCTTTCACAGCTTTCGCGTAATTCTGTTCAGCGTCAGGGAGGTAATGGTAAACCTATTCTTTCAGACCTTAGGGAGTCGGGAAGTATAGAGCAGGATGCCGATATGGTCATCTTTATCCATCGTCCTGATTTCCTTGGCCTTTCAGAAGCTGCCGGCGATAAGGAGAAGACTCAGATTATCATAGCCAAGCACCGTAATGGTGAGACTAAAGATATAGACATGCTCTATAAAGGCGATCGCCTTAAATTCGTGGAGGTCGGAGATACTCTCTATGCGGATACTCCGGAATATGAATCGAGCATGAATTCGGCCGATTATAACGTAACTCCGGAACAGCCATGGTAGAAGAAGAGATTAGTCATAGCGGCAGAGTTGTGGACATTACTCCCACGGAGATAATAGTGGAGATAGTGTCCGAGAGCGCATGCTCTTCTTGCCATGCGGCGTCCATGTGCGGTATGTCCGAGATTAAGAAAAAGCAGATTAGTGTCCCCGCCGTGCCAGGGCATGAGATAGGCGAGGATGTGTGGGTGAATTTGAAACGTTCCATGGGGATGAAGGCCGTCTGGGTGGCGTATGTGCTGCCTTTGATTCTGCTCGTAGCCGACATTTTGATCGCTTCGGCGCTCGGCGCTGGTGAGGTTTTGTGCGGAGTGAGTGCATTGGCAGTGGTGGGCATATATTTTCTGCTGATTTATCTTTTCAGAGGCAAATTGAAAAACGAATATACATTTTATATTAAAAGGAAATGACTGATACAGTTATTCAAACGATTGTTATCCTGTCCGGAATGGGACTGCTGCTTTCTCTTGTCCTCTTTTTTGTGGCCAAGAAGTTCAAGGTGGAGGAAGATCCTCGTATCGATGAGGTTGAAAAGACCATGCCGGGGGCCAATTGTGGCGGATGTGGTTATGCCGGATGTCGCGCATTTGCGGATGCGGCGGTAAAGGCCGGAAATTTGGACAATAACTTCTGTCCTGTAGGCGGTAATGAAGTGATGAAAAAGGTCGCCGCTATTCTGGGTTATGAAGTTAAGGAAAAGGCACCTATGGTAGCCGTGGTGAGATGTAATGGCACGTGTGAAAACAGGCCGAAAATCAACACTTACGACGGAGCGGCTTCCTGCAAAGTCAAGGCGGCGCTGTATAACGGTGACACTGCCTGCTCTTACGGATGCCTGGGCTGTGGGGATTGCGTAGCGGCGTGCGCGTTCGGGGCTATCACCATGAACCCTCTTACGGGACTTCCTGTAGTAGATGAAAGCAAATGTACTGCGTGCGGGGCCTGTGCCAAAGCTTGTCCTAAGAACATCATCGAGCTTCGTAACAAGGGACCGCGTTCTATGCGCGTGTTCGTCAGCTGTGTTAATAAGGACAAGGGCGCTGTAGCTAAAAAGGCCTGTCTTGCAGCGTGTATAGGTTGTGGAATCTGCGCGAAGACTTGTACGCATGAAGCCATAGTGGTGGAGTCTAATGTGGCATATATCGATTATAATAAATGCAAATTATGCAGGGAGTGCGAGGCCATGTGTCCTACCGGGGCTATTCACGGAGTTAATTTCCCTAAGGCTCTTGACAAGGACGCGCTTAAAGCCAGAGTAGCGGAACGTACGCGCAAGGCTAAAGAGGCTGCAGCCTTAAGTGCTTCTGAGGTTAAACCTGTAGAAAACAAGGAGGTAGCAAATGCGTAAGATAACATTCAGCATAGGAGGAATACATCCTAATGATTCTAAGCTTACCCGTGAATGTAAGATAGAGACACTTCCTCTTCCGGAAGTAGTGTATGTCTCTATGGCACAGCATCTTGGTGCTCCTGCTACGCCTATCGTGGCTGTAGGGGACAAGGTGAAGACGGGGCAGGTGATAGCGCAGCCTTCAGGATTCATCTCCGCTTTCGTGCATTCTCCTGTAAGCGGAACGGTTAAATCCATAGCTTCTCGTGCAGATCTCGCCGGGAAGTTGATACCTCATATAGAGATAAAGGTGGAAGGAGATGAATGGGCAGATGGAATAGACCTTTCGACTGAATTGGTGACGGCTCTTCCTGAGGATAGGGATTTCGCTTTGGCCCGTATCAAGGATAACGGTGTCGTAGGTTTGGGAGGTGCTACTTTCCCTACCCATGTTAAACTGAACCCTGCTCCTGGCAGCAAGGCTGAATGCCTTATAATAAATGGTGCGGAGTGCGAGCCTTATCTTACTTCCGATTTCCGTATTATGCTTGAGCGCACTAAAGAGATCATAGTGGGGGCGGCCATAATGCAGAAGATTCTCGGTGGCTGTAAGTGCGTCATTGGCATAGAAGAGAATAAGATGGAGGCCATAGATGCTATGCAGAAGGCTCTCGGCGAGCTTCCATATAAAGACATTACTGTTCAGGCTCTTAAGAAAAGGTATCCACAGGGTGGAGAGAAGCAGCTCATCGATGCAGTGATGAAGCGTCAGGTAAAGTCCGGCGGTCTTCCTATAAGTGTAGGTGCGGTCGTACAGAATATGGCCACGGCACTTGCTGTCTATGAGGCAGTCCAGAAGAATAAACCATTGATTACTAATACACTCACGGTAACTGGCGACTGCCTTCCTATAGAGAAGCAGCATAATTACCTGTTCCGTATAGGCATGCCTCTTTCTTACATAGCACAGTATGCCGGTGGAGTGCCTGAGGGAGCCGCTAAGATAATAAGCGGTGGTCCTATGATGGGAAAGGCCATTTCAAATCTTGATGCGGCTTGCGTAAAGGGTTCATCTTCTATTCTTTATCTGAGTAAAGATGCTACTCTTCGTAAGGCTCAGAGCGCATGTATTCGTTGCGGCAGATGCGCAGATGCCTGTCCTATGGGACTGGAACCTTTTCTTCTGAAAAGGCTCGGCGCGGCTGGCGATCTCGCGGGACTTGAGCAAAACGCTGTTCAGGATTGTATAGAGTGCGGATGTTGTCTTTATAGTTGTCCTGCCAATATTCCGCTTCTTGATTATATACGTAGTTATAAGGGCCAAGTTATGGGTGTCATAAAGGCCAGGGCCGCTGCGGCTAAGAAGTAAATGAAAAGTTATGAATAATACTATGTTAGTATCACCTTCACCGCATATTCACTCTTCGGTGAGTACCCGTTCCTTAATGCGGGATGTCATTATCGCACTTCTTCCTGCGATAATAGTGTCGGTATTGTTTTACGGATGGAGCGAAATTCTCGTTTTGGGAGTAAGTGTCGCATCCTGTGTCCTTCTGGAGTGGGCCATAACCAAGTATTTGCTTAAGGCACCAAGCACCATAGGAGATCTTTCAGCAGTAGTTACGGGACTTCTCTTGGCGATGAATCTTCCTTGCACCACACCATGGTGGATAGTGTTCATAGGGGCAGTGGTAGCCATAGGAGTAGCGAAGATGACTTTCGGAGGACTTGGCCAAAATCCATTTAACCCGGCTATAACGGGTCGTGTGTTCCTTCTGATTTCGTTTCCGGTGCAGATGACGGATTGGACTGTCCCTCAGGGATTTATTCATTCTTCAGATGCCGTTTCGGGGGCTACTTTGCTTGGAAGGTTGAATGAAGGTGGAGCAAGTGCCGTTCAGGGGACGGATTATCTAAGTACACTTTTCTTTAATATAGGAGGTTCGGCAGGTGAAATCAGTGCACTTGCGCTTCTCGTGGGATTTGCATATCTGGTGATAAGAAAGGTGGTGAAGCCTTGGATTACTTTAAGCATATTCGCTACTGTAGCCTTGTTCAGCGGCATTTTCCATCTTATAGACCCTTCGCAGTATATGGATCCGCTTTTTCATCTTCTAACAGGCGGTCTCATTCTCGGAGCTTGTTTTATGGCGACTGACTATGTCACTTCACCTATGAGTACGAAGGGTGGCATCGTTTACGGTATAGGGATAGGCCTACTTGTAATGCTTATACGTTGTTTCGGTTCTTATCCGGAGGGTATGAGTTTCGCCATTCTTATAATGAATATGGCTACTCCGCTCATTAACATTAAGTTCCATCAGAAAAAATATGGGAGAAGTTAATTATGGCAGCACAGTCAACTCTTAAAAATATGGTTCTTTGCCTTACGGGAGTGTGTCTTCTCTGTTCGGCCATTTTGGGAATCGTGTATGTAAAGACGGAAGAGCCTATTGAGCAGGCCAATAAAAAAGCTGTGAGCGAATCCATTTCCAAGGTACTTCCTTCCGAGGGAGAACTTTCTGAGGAGAAAACGGTGTCTTTCGAAGGAAAGGAGTACACGTATAATGCTCTGGTAAAAGACGGTAAGACAGTAGCTTACGCTGTTAAAAGTTCTGAAAACGGATTCGGTGGCGCACTTGTTCTTATGGTGGGCGTTCTTGCCGATGGAACAGTGTATGACACCTCTGTCCTTTCTCATAGCGAGACCCCTGGACTTGGAGCCAAGTGCAGTTCAGATGAACATTTTATTTCTCAATTCCGAGGACTTTCTTCAGACAAGGTCCTCGCGGTTAAGAAAGACGGCGGAGTGATAGATGCCATCACAGGCTCTACCATTACTTCGCGTGCCTATTCAAAGGCGGTAAAGAACGCTGTGGATGTAGTTAAATCATTAGGAGGAAAATAGATATGGGTAAGAATATCTCTCTTATAACTAAAGGTATAATAAAGGAAAATCCTACCTTTGTGCTCGTGCTCGGCATGTGTCCTACGCTTGCCACCACGACATCGGCCCTTAATGGATTGGAGATGGGCCTGGCTACGCTTTTCGTCCTTATCCTTTCGAATTTGGCTATTTCGCTCGTGTCTCCGGTGGTCCCGGACAAGGTGCATATCCCTGTGTATATAGTGGTTATAGCGACTTTCGTAACTGTCTTGCAGCTTGCTATGCAGGCTTTTGTGCCAGGAGTCTATCAGACGCTTGGTCTTTTCATTCCTCTTATCGTGGTGAACTGCATCGTGCTTGGGCGTGCAGAGGCATACGCTTGCAATCATGGCCCTTGGGCATCCGCTCTTGACGGACTTGGAATAGGACTTGGATTTACGCTTTCGCTTACGGTGATAGGCCTTATACGTGAGATTCTGGGAAGCGGCTCGGTATTCGGGTTTAAGGTCATCCCTGGTGATGGAATATTGGCATTCATCCTTGCCCCTGGAGCATTTATGGTTCTTGGCTATCTTATGGTGTTGTTTAATAAATTCTTCAAAAAATAACAGACGGATATGGAGTATATTTTGATAATAATTTCGGCGATATTCGTCAATAATATCGTACTTGCCCAGTTTCTTGGGATTTGTCCGTTCCTTGGAGTATCTAACAAATTAAGCACCGCCACCGGTATGTCCGGAGCAGTATGCTTCGTGATTACGCTGGCCACGGTGGTAACTTATCTTGTAAACAAATATCTTCTGGTAAAGTTCGGTCTTGAATTTCTTCAGACCATAGCGTTCATTTTGATTATCGCTGCGCTTGTGCAGATGGTGGAGATAGTCCTCAAGAAGATAAGCCCTTCGCTTTATCAGGCTCTCGGTATATTCCTTCCTTTGATAACCACTAACTGTACCGTTCTCGGTGTGGCTATAACGGTGGTTACTAAGGAGTTTACTATCGGAGGTCATGCCATAGGTCTTCTCAGTCTCGGACAGGCTACCGTTTATGCGCTTGCTACTTCGCTGGGATATGGTCTTTCAATGATACTTTTCGCAGGATTGCGGGAGCACTTGGCTGGAAATAATGTTCCTAAAGCGTTCCAAGGACTGCCGATAGCTCTTATCACGGTGAGCATTATGGCTATGGCGTTCTTCGGTTTTTCCGGAATGGTTTAATCTTTCTCTGTAATGAAGAATCCCGTCCGATTTGTACTCTTTCTTTTTGCCTCGGTGTTTGTATTCGCGACCTGCGAGCCTTCAGATATTCCGATAACTCCAGACCAGGAGCCTGTCGTTCCTCCTACACCAGAGCCGGACCCGGTAGAAAGTGGATATTCATGGGCCGAGCTTCCGGTGATGAATGATGAAGACGGGAATGGGATTAATGATAACGACGCCACTCAGTATTATGCCACGCATTTTACTGATTTAAAGTCTCCTACCGGAGATGCGGCGCGTAATTATACTGTCTGCTTCAGCGCGGAGCATCATTGTCCTCTATGGGTGGCGGCTCCACGTCATCAGATGTACCAGAACAAGAATGTGAAGAGGAAAGATAGTTATAGAACGGATCCGGAAATCCCTTCTGACATTCAGTATCATAGTGACGCCACAGGAGGAGGATGTAATAAGGGCCACATGCTGGGAAGTGCAGAACGCCTGGCTTCTCGCCTTACTAATCAGCAGGTATTTTATTATACTAACATAGCCCCTCAGCTCAGCAGTGGATTTAATACAGGAGGCGGAGGATGGAACATTCTTGAAGACTGGGTGGATGGAAAGGTATGCTCGGACACTTTATATATAGTGGTAGGCTGTTATTTCGATAAATATACCGACGGATATGGATATACCGTATCCCCTAAGACCATTTCTTTCGGAGGCAGAAATGACGTGGACATGCCGACTATGTTCTATTACGTGCTTCTTCGTACGAAAAAAGGAAATATAGGTAAGGCACTTAAGGATTGTAGTGCATCGGAGATGATGTGCGCCGCCTTTGTAAGGTCTCACACTAACAGTCTTAAAGGACAGAAGCCTTCATCGCGGGAGATGATGAGTGTATCTGATCTTGAAAAGATAACTGGAGTCAAATATTTTACTAATGTCGCGAACGCCCCTAAATCCACCTATTCGGCTTCGGATTGGGGATTATAACTATAACTTATGGCAGAACTAATCATCTTTCTTTTAGGCGCTATGTCCGTATCTTTCCTATGCTCTGTATTGGAAGCAGTACTCATGTCCACTCCTATCTCATATATTACCATGAGAGAGGAGGAAGGTTATGCGCCGGCGAAGAAGATGAAAGAGTTTAAGCAGAATTCTGCGCATCCTATCGCCGCCATACTTTCTCTTAATACCATTGCCAATACCGTGGGAGCGGCCGGAGTAGGTCGTCAGGCCACTATAGTATTTGGAAACGAGTGGTTTGGTTTGGTGAGTGCCATAACCACCATTCTTATCCTCGTTTTTTCGGAGATTGTGCCTAAAACCATAGGAACACATGGGTGGCGTTCTCTTATGGGTTTTGCTACTTCCGCCATAAAGGTGCTGATTATCATAATGTTCCCTTGCGTGTGGCTTATCGAGAAGATTCAGAACCTCATATCGCCTAAAGATAATGAGACGGCTGTCTCCCGAGATGAAGTGTCCGCTATGGCCAATGTAGCTGAGGAGGCCGGAGATCTTGAAGAAGACGAGAACGAGATTATCCAGAACGTCATCAATATGGACGAAATAAAGGCCGGGGATGTGATGACTCCACGAGTGGTATGTGCCATAGCTCCGGAGTCCATGACACTGCGCGACTTTTTTAAGGATAAGAGATTTAAGAGCCATTCACGCATCCCCGTATATTCTGATAATGACGAGTATATCACGGGCTACGTCCTTAGGATGGACGTCCTTCAGCTTGTGGCAGAGGATAAGTTTGATAAGACCCTTTTAGAGATTAGGCGCGATATTGCAAGTTTCGATGTTAATACTCCTATGGATAAGGTCTGGGATGAGATGCTTGAACACGACGAGCAGATCTCTATCGTGATAGACGAGTACGGCAGTTTTCAGGGAATTCTTACTCTTGAAGATGTTATCGAGACTATTATGGGAAGTGAAATCGTAGATGAACGCGATTCGGTGCGTGATATGCAGCAACTCGCTCTCGCACAATGGAAAAAGCGTAACGCTACGGATAAGTAGAAAGTGATTCCGGCGCGATTCGAACGCGCGACCCACAGCTTAGAAGGCTGTTGCTCTATCCAACTGAGCTACGGAACCATTCTGTTAAAACTTTCTATCTTTCAATCTATTGTCTCAAAAAGTAACAAATATGTTTCATTAACTTTTTGAAAATAAATAACTTACCCTTATTCTACGGGGTGTAGTACTTTGAGGTTTTATACGTAGTTTTTACCACCAAAAACATCGCACAAAGGTAACCAATTTATTTATATTTGCAAAGTAAATCCGTACCGAAAGATAATAACTTGATAACCAATAACATTTTAATTGCAAAGTAAATTCACTCGGGAAGAGTCCGACTTCGTTACAGAAACCTTCGCGCCATCAGATAGATACGTGTATTTTAGACCATTAACCATACTTGGCAAATTTAAGAAATTATACGACAATTTCAGTTTGACGATTTTGGAAAACCGATAAAATACGAGTACTTTTACATCCGAACAGAAGTATGATCATAATGAATCTTTTTTTAGGCTTTATTCTTTCCGCTTTTATCGGAGCGGGAGCATCTATAAATTGGCATGTAAGTGATAAGACTACAGAACACACCGTTATAATAGAGGGTGCGATTCCGGAGGGCTATTTCCTGCACCCAATGGGGGATAGCTATAATGCTATCAGTGTGGAGTTTACCCCTGATTCTTCTTATGAATTGGCAGGTGCCCCCAGAGAGGAATATATAAAGGCCGACTATAAGGGAGAGTCCGTGGCGACAGGCAAATATATTCTTTATCAGGACATTAGTCTGAACCGGAATCCATCTGTCATTAAGGGCACGCTGACTTATCAGGTGTGCGTGGGGGACGACTGTTATCCACCTCAGGATTACGAATTTACTGCGCAGATTAGCGGTACTCCGGTAAAAACGGAGGCTTCTGCTGACTCTGCTGCAGGTCAATCCGCGGGCAAGAGCCTGTGGTCTTTGATTTTGGAGGCCATACTTTGGGGATTTGCGATGCTGCTTACGCCTTGTGTGTTCCCTATGGTGCCTATGACCATATCTTTCTTTCTTAAAGGTGGGGATAATCCGAAAAGAGGTCGTTTTCGTGCATTTATGTACGGGCTTTTCATAGTCCTTCTTTACACTGTCCCTATATGTGTAATAATAGGACTTACTTGGCTTCTGGGAGGAGATGCGGTAACGACGGATATATTTAATTGGCTTTCAACGCACTGGCTCCCGAATTTGATGTTTTTCGCTGTGTTTATGATATTCGCGGCTTCGTTTTTCGGAGCTTTCGAGATAGTGCTTCCTTCGAAATGGGTTAACGGTGCGGATAAGAAGAGCTCAAAAGCGGGGCTTGGTGGAGTATTTTTCTTGGCCCTGACGCTTGTTTTGGTAAGCTTTTCATGCACCGGGCCAATTGTGGGGACAGTATTGATTAAGAGCACGGAGGGTGAATTCTGGACGCCTATGATTACGATGCTCGCATTCAGTGTGGCGTTCGCCTTGCCATTTACCATATTTGCCTTGTTCCCGTCGCTTCTCGACAAACTTCCTCGAAGCGGGGGCTGGCTTAACAGCGTAAAGGTGGTGCTTGGTTTCATAGAGATAGCCCTTGGCCTTAAGTTTCTTAGCACTGCGGACCAGGTTTATCACTGGGGGATTCTTAATAGGGAAGTATATTTGGCTATATGGATAGTCTGCTTTTCACTTCTTGGCTTTTATCTTTTGGGCAAGCTTCGTTTCAAGCACGACAGCCCGGTGGAATACATTTCATTTAAAAGGCTCTTGCTTGCGATAATTGATTTTGCATTTGTGGTTTATCTTATTCCAGGAATGTGGGGGGCTCCTCTTTCTGCCATTTCGGGGTATCTTCCTCCGCTCGAAAGTCAGGAGTTTGTTTTAGGAAGCGATGGCCGGAGTCGTCAGACGGGAGAGGCTTCTTTGCAGGAGACGAGTGGGGACAAGGTGGCACTTCCTCACGGTTTATGGGCGTACGATAGCATAGAACGTGGACTTGAGGAGGCTAGTCAGGAAGGGAAGCCGGTGTTTGTGGACATTTCAGGGCACGGATGTGTTAATTGCCGGGAAATGGAAGCCAGAGTGTGGTCAGATGAAAGGGTGCTGAAGATACTTCGTGAGGATTATGTGCTTGTGGTTCTGTATATGGACGATAAGACGCAGCTCCCTGAAAGTAAGTGGATTACCACGTCCTCTGGTAAGGTTTTGAAACAGCTTGGCCGAGTTAATTCGTATATAGTGAAAGAGCGTTTCGGGGTGAATGCGCAGCCTAATTATGCGCTTCTTTCTCCTCAGGGAGAATTGCTCGCTCCGGTGCGCGGATATAATCTGGACGTTGAAGAATATGTAAAGTTTCTTCAGAGCGGCCTAAATAATCGTTAAAAAATACTTGAAAATGAAAATAGGAATTATAGTAGCGCTCGACAGTGAGTATGATGCGCTTCGTTCCATAGGGATAGATAATGTCGTGAGGGCAGGTATTGGCAAGGTCAATGCCGCAAGGGCTACGACAGAGCTGATTCTTAATCAGCGCCCGGACTGCATCATCAATTCTGGTGTCGCAGGTGGAATAGACAATACATTGAAAATAGGAGATTTCGTGCTGGCCAATCAGGTGGCTTATCACGATGTTTGGTGCGGAGAGGGTAATCTTCGCGGTCAGGTTCAGGGATGTCCTCAGAGGTTTTGTGCCGACTCGGGGCTTTTGTCATGTGCCAGGACGCTGTCGGTCGGAAAGGCGAGCATACACGAGGGCCTTATCTGTACCGGAGATCAGTTTTTGACCACTCTGGAAGAGGATAAGGAGGTTAAAAAACTGTATCCAGATGCTTTGGCTTGCGATATGGAGTCCGCTTCAGTAGCGCAGACCTGCTATCATTATGGTGTGCCATTCCTTGCCTTTCGTGCCATAAGCGACGTGGTTACACCTCAGTGTAATCATCAGCAGGCTTACGACGGTTTCTGGAATGATCTTAAGGACAATTCTTTCCTTCTTCTTAAGCAGCTTCTGAATATTCTGTAGTCGGACCTGTCAGATAGACTTCGGTAAATTCCGTTTCAGATGGGCTGAATTCCACTTCCATAACGTCTTCCCGGGTGTGGACTTCGATTTTGCACCCCTTCGCTTTTCCGCATAGGTAAGTGGCTATGGCGCTGGCAGTTACTCCTGTGCCGCAGGCGAGCGTCTCTGCTTCTACGCCTTTTTCGAAAGTGCGCACTTTTATGATGTCCTCGCCGATGAGTTGAACGAAATTGGCATTTGCTCCTATGGGTGCGAATGCAGGGTGATGTCTAAGTCGCGAGCCTTCCGATGAAAGATCAACAGCCTCTACATCTTCGACGAATTTTACGTAATGTCTGGTGCCTGTGTTAAGAAAGTATCCGTCTTCTATCGAAGGATGAAATTCGTGCACGTCGCACATTTTAAGGCGCACCGTTTTATTTCTCCCGTCTCGTTTCAGGATAGTTCCAGTGTGTTCTCCGTCAGCGGACAAGAATCTGTAAGTGTCTTTTTCTGAAGGTTTTATCCCTAAAAAATCGGCAAAGGCCACGATACATCTGCCGCCATTCCCGCACATCATGCCGCCGCTTCCGTCAGAATTGTAATAATCCATAGCGAAGTCGAAGCAGGCATCGGAGCGGAGTATCATAAGTCCGTCCGTAGAGTATTTTCTACAAAGATGCACGACATCCGGTTTCTCCTCAGAACTGGCTCTGCCGTCAAGCACTACGAAAGTGTTGCCGGCTCCGGAATAAAGGTAAGGTTTCATAGTATGGATGCGAGTATTTTTATGCCGTCTTCCATTCTCTCTTTATCAAGAAAAGAAAAATTCAGGCGCATCGTGTTCCTGCCTTTCCCGTCAGTATAGAAAAATGAACCTGCCACATAAGCCACTCCGGCAGAAAGTGCCCTGTCGTATAGGGCGACGGTGTCGATTTCTTCCGGAAGAGTAAGGAAGAGGAAAAGTCCGCCTTCCGGATGTGTCCAGCTGACGCCCTCGGGCATATATTTTTCCAACAGAGAGAGAAGATAATCCCTCTTGCCTTTATAAAGTGCTATGCTTTTCGGGAGGTTCTCTTCCAGAATACCGCTGTTAATATATTCAGCCATAAGGTATTGGTCAAATATAGGCGCGCATAGGTCAAGCGACTGTTTACATTCGTAGATTTTATTAAGCAACTGTTCCGGGCCAATAATCCAGCCAAGTCTCAGCCCAGGGGCGAATATCTTTGAGAAACTTCCCAGATGGATGGTCCTTTCCGGAGCCAGAGAATAGATGGTGGCCACATGCCTTCCTTCGTAACGAAGCTCTCTGTATGGGCTGTCTTCGACTATGATAAAATCATATTTTCGGGCCAATGCCACTATCTCGGAGCGTTGTGCGAGTGAAAGAGTCTCCCCGCTTGGATTTTGAAAATCCGGAATTATGTAGAAGTATTTAATCTTTTTACCGCTCTTTATAATCTCGCTTATTTGGGAGTCTCTTTTTTTGCAGGCTTCGAGCGAAGCACTCAGGTCTATTCCTACCATCTCGGCACGATAACTTTTAAATGTCTGAATAGCCCCCAGATATGTTGGATTTGAAGTAAGGACTATATCGCCCGGGTCAAGCAAAATTCTTCCGCAGACGTCTATCCCTTGTTGAGAAGACGTACTTACGAGTATGTTCTCCACGGGTACATCGTACCGTTTGGACAGGGCTTCACGCAGCTCCGGGACTCCTTGGGTAGGACCGTATTGAAGAGACTTGGCCCCGTATTTTTCCACGACTTTTTTAGAAAGTTCCGGCATCTTGTCCAATGGAAAAGTCTGGGCCGAAGGATATCCTCCTGCGAAGGAATAGATGCTGTTAATATCTACTTTTTTAAAAAGATCCCTTACAGGGGAGCGCATGAAATTCTGCGCATCCAAGGAAAAAAATTTGTCGTACTCCATTTCTTTCCGTCAAAAGATTACCTTAAAAGTTCTTCGAGATTTACGGATGAAGCCGTCTTGTCGTCCCTATATTTTACGATAACGGGGCAGTAAAGGGAGATTCCTTTTTCTGCTCCCGGTCCTTTACTTGTTGGCCTGCTGCCACTTACCACTACTGCTCCGCGCGGTACGACCACTCTTCCGTTTTCATTGCGTGGCACAAATTTCCCGGTGGTGGCGTCGAAAATGGAAGTGCTGGACGTTATGATTACTCCGGAAGCTATGACCGCCCCTTCCTCCACGATGGTGCCTTCGTAGATTCCGCAGCCTCCTCCTATGAAAGCTCCGTCTTCTATTATAGTAGGGAGGGCGCCCACGGGTTCAAGCACTCCGCCTATCTGTGCTGCCGCCCCTATATGTATGTTTTTCCCCACTTGTGCGCAGGAACCTATCGTAACATGCGAATCCACCATGGAGCTTTCGTCCACGTATGCGCCTACATTCACGTAGGCAGGCGGCATCACCACGACCCCTTTCGCGAGGTGCGCTCCTCGTCTGATGCTGCTCCCGCCGGGAACTATCCTGACTTTGTCTTCCTCTCTGAACCGCCTTACGGGGTAGGTGTCCTTATCGAAAAACGAGAAATCTCCCTGGCTCATATCTTTGATCTTTCCAAGGGAGAATCCTGCCAATATAATCTCTTTGATGCGGCTGTTGACCACCCACTTCCCGTTTATTTTTTCAGCCACTCTTGTCTGCCCGCTTTCCAGTTCGGAAAGTGTCTTTTCAAAAAGTTCGAGACTTATCTCCATAATGTTAAAATTTTTGCCAATCACCAAGCACTTCTGCGATGGTCTTTTTCGTGTCCTCCGAAGCCGGAGTTAGAGGAAGACGCATGGCATTTTCGCAAAGCCCTAATTGGCAAAGAGCCTCCTTGGCCGGTATGGGGTTCGATTCCACAAAGCAAGCCTTGAAAAGAGGCATAAGACGGCGGTTCAGCTCTTCTGCTTCTGCCCATCTGCCATTGAGCGCGAGGTGCGTCATTTCACTTACTTTATCGGGTAATATATTGGATGCTACGGAGATAACACCACTTGCCCCGGCTTTTATAAGGTCAAATGTCATATCGTCATCTCCGCTCAAAACGCAGAATCCCTCGGGGGTGCCGTCTATGATTTCCTTCACTTGGTCTCCCTTGCCGGACGCTTCTTTTATGCCTATCACCCCTTTCACTTCGCGTGCTATCCTAAGGGCTGTCTCGGCGGTCATATTCACCCCTGTCCTCCCCGGTACGTTGTACATTATTATGGGAGCTTTGGCTTTTTCTGCCAATGCCTTATAATAAAGGTACATGCCTTCTTGCGTAGGCTTGTTATAGAATGGAACCACGACCAGGAAGGCGTCGGCATCTTCGAAAAGGGACATGTTCTCAAGAGTAGCGTCCACGCTGTTGCTTCCGCATCCTACAAGAATCGGAATAGACGAAGCGGCTTTTCTGGTGATGGCCCATAGAAGCGACTTTTCTTCTTTATTTAGCGTGGGAGTCTCGGCTGAAGTGCCCAGCGGAACCAGAAAATCCACGCCGCCTTCGACTTGCCTTCTGACAAGCCGCTCGTAGGCTTTGTAGTCTATCTTTCCATCACCATCGAACGGTGTGAGAAGTGCGGTGGCGCAACCTTTGAATAACATGGCGTAATTTATTTTATAGCAAGCATTTCCTTGAATTCGTGCACTCCTTTGAGTCCTTCCGTCATCTGGGCGGCCACTACGGCACCTTCAGCGAAGGCCTCGCGGCTGAATGCTTCGTGAGAAATCTTGATTTTATCTACTTCGGATTTGAATTTGACGATGTGTTTGCCCACTACCTCGCCCTCACGCAGAGATGTGATGTCAGGGGTAACGCCCAATTCGTGTTTTATAATATGTGCCAATACTTTAGCTGTTCCTGAAGGACTGTCCAGCTTGTGAACGTGGTGAATCTCTTCGATATGAGGGATGTAATTGTAACCTCTGAGCACTTCGCTGACTTTGTCCACTGCTGCGAACATGGCGTTGACCCCTATTGAGAAATTGGCAGAATAAATCATAGGAGTGCCTGTGGTATAGAAATATCCCACTACATCTGTCTTTATGTCATCCCATCCTGTGGTGCCCACTACGACAGCTTTGAAATTGTCGGCTAAGAATTTATAATTGGCCTTGAAAGCTTCAGGGGTGGTAAAGTCTATACACACGCTTTCCTTCGCGAGGGTGGGATCCACACTGCATACATCTTCAGTGATGGCAGCGATTTCAATTCCGCGTTTGATGAGAACGCCCTCAATCATATGGCCCATTTTGCCATATCCGCTAATTACTGCTTTCATACGTTTGAAAAATTAAGAGTTGGTTTCGTAAAATGTTATGTTATTGGTTATTGCTTTGTCAATATCTGTGATAAGTACATTCTCGTCCGCAGTGTGGGCGCAGAGTATGGAGCCCGGTCCGCAGATGATTTTCCTGTCGAATCCGTGAAGATGCGGGGCGTCGCTTCCGAATGCCGCGCTTTTACCTTTGAATCCTTCGGGAACGAAATACTCCAAAGGGGTGTCGCCTCCACGAGGTGTAACTTCTACCGTAGGACTGTTTTTCCCTGCCATCCATTTTTTAACTTTCTCGTGGCTGGCGAATGTAGTCCTGAAATAAATCCTGCAAGTAAGGCATCCGCTGAGCACGTTTTGAGGATTATCGCTTTTTAGAAGGCCCACGTTCCACGTCGTGTCTCCGAGGAGCTTGTCGTGAGGGAAGTCCGCCTCTATTTCGAGTTCCATCATAAAGTCCATCCACATGTCCACTGCGCTGCGTCCGTGCTCTGGGTATCCGCTGTGTACGCTTTTTCCTATGAATTTAAGGTCGTAGGATTGGGTTCCTTTCGTGGCGCTCACCGGAAAATTATCCGTGGGCTCTCCTATGACCAGAAGCGGTGCTTTGATGAGCTCTGCCGATGCTTTGGCCCCGAACGAGCCGGTTTCCTCTCCGCTTACCAGAAGAAGGGCGAAATCGCTCCTGCCCATCTTTTCCAGTTCTTTGCATGCCCCATAGAGAGCGATAATCTGCCCTTTGGCATCGCAAGCGCCCCTTCCGAGCACTTTACCGTCGGCAGTAAAAACAGGCGCTATGTATGGAGGAACGGTGTCTAAGTGAGTGCAATACACCACTTTAGGATTCTCACCCCATTTGAGGAGCAGATTATGGGTACCGTCTCCCACATCCAGCAGTTCCTTGTGAGGAGTTTCCAGTCTTTCATAAAGGACACGCGCGAGTACGTCTTCCTTCCCGGAGGTGGAATCCGTTTCGAGTATGTCTTTGAAAAGTGAAAGCAGGTTTGGGTCCATTATCTCAATATATCTGTAAGTAATCGCGAAGCGGCCATCATCGCACCTTCTCCGGCGCCCTGTATGATGAGCGGAGTCGGCTGATAGGTGCTTCGTATGATTATCATATTTTCAGTTCCTTTAATTCTCAGTGCCGGGTGCCCTTCTTCAAGAACTTTAAGACGTATGCTTGCCTTATAGCCTAAAGGATAGGACGGGTCTTTTTCAAGGGAAGCTACGAATCTCTGTCCCGGTCTTATGTTTTCTTCCTTGACAGGTTCCACCTCTATGTCCTCCTTTTCAAGCTTTACTCCCGCTTCTCTCGCTAATATAAGTAATTTTCGTGAAGCATCGCGTCCTAAAAGGTCAGAAGATGGATCTTTTTCTGTGAGTTTTATCTTCTGCGCGTTCGCAAGTGCCTCAGTAAAAGGCAGTCCGCTCGTCAGAATATAATTGAGGGTGCAACTTACTATGGCCTCTATAGAAAGTATCTCGTCGGCGCTCTCCGTACTGGTGGCTATGGAGTCGAGTACCGGAAGAGCGGTTCCTACGGTAGTCTCATAGCGAAGAAAGCGTCTGGAAAGCCTGGCGCTTCTTTTCATGGCGGCATATTGGGCATAAGGGACGCTCAAAGCACGTCTGTTGGAAGATACCACATTTACCCCGGCTTCGAGAAGAGGGGCGTACCATTGCCAGATGCTCTCGCTGTCCGTGCAGTCCACAAACACGCTGTTCGGGGCTGCTTCCGCGACGACTTTCGCGAAAAATTCTTTGTCTTCGCTTTCGTGTGCGGATATGGCGCGCACTTCTATCTTAGCGTCGCTTTCGGAAAGGATTTTAAGAAGAGCCTTACCCACAGCTCCTTGTCCGGCTATATATACGTTCCTGTATTCGTCCGTTTCGAAGCAGTAGTAGTGCAGTGCTCCAAGGGCGTCAAGGCATTGTTCGGAAGGCAAGGTGAATTCCACAAAATCTTCTTCACAGACCGTACTGAGAAGCGTGATGTCCCTTTTGGAGAGCCGTGCCGTGAGTTCATCCACATTGCTCCGGTCTATCTTCCCGTCGGCTACAAGAGTAAGGACGCGGTTCTGTCCGTTATCCGTTTTCCCTATTCCGACCCATTCGCCTACGGTTTTAAGCGAAATATCTTTTATGATTGTCCCTCCGGCACTTGGATCGAGTGAGTTAAGAATTTGTATGCCAATACCTTTTTCTTTAGCAGGCTCGACTGTAGGGGCATAGAGAACTTTAGCGCCGTGGGATGCGAGCGTGAAAGCCGCTCGGTAACTCATCTGCGGTATGGTACGCGCCTCCTTTATGTCTTTAGGATTGGTGGTCATTATCCCCGGCACGTCTGTCCATATCTGAAGTTCCTTACAGTCAAGTGCAGCCGCGTAAAGTGCTGCGCTATAGTCGCTTCCTCCACGTCCTAGGGTGCATACGTGTCCGTTTGGCTCACTGGCTATGAATCCCGGAGCCACGAAGACATCAGTCTCCTGATGAATATCCACGGCATAACGGATTTTCTGATAGCTCAGTTCTTTGTCCACCACTCCGTTTTTTACGCGTATTAAGCCCGTAGAGTCAAGCCAAAGTGTGTTTACGCCTTCGGAGGCGAGCTTACGCGAGAGTATCATCGTGGAGAATATCTCTCCGAAAGTCTGGTAATCTTCCCTCGGAGCGCATCGAAGGTCCTCGTCTATGTTTGAAATTATCTTTTTAGTCTCCGCGCACTCTTTTCCCGTGAAAAGTCTTTCTATAATTCTGAAATGCTTTTCTTTAAGCTCATTAAGTAGCGCTGTCCTTTCTTCATCATTTGATTTGGAGGCTTTTATGAGGGTGTCCGTGGCTCCGCTGATAGCGGAACTGACCAAAATCACCCTTCCTCTTTTCAGGGCTTCGCGCGTAATGTCAAGCACCCTTGACATAGCCGTGGCATTGGCCACTGAAGAACCTCCAAATTTAAGTACCTGCATAATTATCTATAATCTTCAAATTCCGGCATTGCCAATTCAGATATGAATTCCTGAATCTTGCTTTCATCGCGCGGGCAGATCATAAGCACGTCCGGCGTGTCCACCACCACGAAACCTTCAAGTCCGCGGATGGCTACCAGTTTATGTCCGTCCTGCAAATATGTAAGCGTATTGGCATCTTCTTTAAAGAGATGTTTGCCGAGAGTGTTGGTGGCGTTGCCTCTTTCGTCTTTGGGCAGGTTGTCATAGAGAGACTCCCAGTTACCCATATCGGCCCATTTGAAGTGGGACGGGATGACGAATGCCTTGGATGTTTTCTCCATCACGGCGTAGTCGAGAGACACCCGTGGACAGTCTCCGTAGAATTTGTCCAGGTTCGAAGTTCCGGCCCAAAGTTCCGAGATTTGAGGGGCGAATTCTTTGATTTCGGAGACTATCAGCGAGGCTTTCCATACGAAAATACCAGAGTTCCATAGAAATTCTCCGCTTTTGATGAACACTTCGGCTATCTCCTTGCTCGGTTTTTCGGTAAAGGTCTTTACCGGAGTAGGGACGCCCTCTTCTATGGCTTTCCTTCCGCCGGCTACTTGGATGTATCCGAAGTTCTCGTCCGGTCTGGTAGGCATGATGCCGAGCGTTATGAGTTCGTCGTGCTCGTAGGCATAGTCAAGCGCCCCAGTAATGGTGCTTTCGAAATCTGCCCCGTCTTTTATCAGGTGGTCTGCAGGGCATGCTACCATCACGGCATCAGGGTCGCGTCCTAAAATGACATTGGCCGCGAAATAGATACACGGTGCCGTATTACGGTTATACACCTCCAGAAGGATGTTCTCCTCCGAGAGTTCGGGAATCTGTTCTTTTACTATATCGTGATATTCCCTCAGTGTGCTCACGATAATGTTTTCGGGAGTTATCAGTCGTGCCATTCTTTCGTATGTCTGGCGAAGCATGGAGTTTTTCTCCCCGAGAGGGTTAAGAAACTGCTTTGGCAGTGATTTGCGGCTGATGGGCCAAAATCTTGTCCCAAGTCCACCGGCCATAATGACACAGTAATAGTGATTATTTTTACACATATATCGGTATATATGCCTGCGGGTAGTATTCGATGTCCACGCGCTCGTCATAGAAGACGATGCATATCACGTCGAAGACCACTTCCAGGTCTTGTGGTAAATCTTTTCTTATCTCCGAATTCAGAAAGACCTTAGCTGCTGAGATAAGATTTTTCTGCTTCTGAAGGTTGACATTAATGGAGGGGTCTGCCGTTAGCGGGGCTGTTCTGCTTTTTACTTCCACTATATGTAGCGTACTCCCTTCCGTAATGCTTATTATGTCAATTTCTCTGTGGGCGGCTCTCCAATTCTTCTGAATTACCTTGTGCCCACGTTCTTGTAGGTATCGGCAGGCCAATTCCTCTCCAAGCCTTCCCACGTTCCGCCTTATATCTATCATAAATTATTCCAATGTTACTATCGTTACTCCACTTCCTCCATGTCTTATATCTTCGTCGCTTACTGTTTTTACTCCCGGGATGGTGCGAAGATATTTCTGCAGTTCTTCGTGCAGAACTCCGGTTCCCTTACCGTGTATTATACGTACGGAGCTTATGTTCAGCATCATAGCGTCGTCTATATAGTGAGTTACTATGTCGAGTGCATTCTGTAGTCTTTCGCCGCGTATGTCCAATTCCGGAGAGAAATTAAGCTTGCGTGCCGTGATGGCAGGGTCCACTTTTTCATAGACGGGCGTGTCTGTCTGTTTGGACGCCTGACGAAATTCATTTGCCGATATTCTTTCTACCTTATCGGGGGTCATCTTGCTGGCGATGCTTCCTATGACCACTCTCACTTCCTTTGAAGACACCATTACCACTTCGCCCACCATGCCGTTAGATTTGATTCTGACTTTTTCGCCCAGTTTAAGAGGGGCATTGCGGAATTCGTCTTCGCGTGTCTTCTCTTCTGTCTTGGCTGTTTTACGACGTTTTGCGAGCTGATTCATTTTTCTGGATATGTACTCGTCGTGAGTCTGCTGCTGCCGGGTCTTGTTGTTTTCTATCGCTTGCAGGAAGCCCTGAAGTTCTCCGCGCGCTTCTTTCGTCCGCTCCTTCTCGGCTTTGCTCTCCTTAATGTCGCGTATGGTCTTTTCAATCTGCCTGTTAGCTCCCTTTACTATATCCTCCGCTTCTTTTTTCGCGCTGTCAAGTATCTCTTTACGTTGGCTTTGGATGTTTTCGAGTTCCTTCTGATATTTTTCGGTCAGAGCATCGAGTGTCCGGTCCGCGTTCTTGACTTTCTTGATTTTCTCATCCAATACCCTTCGACCCTTCACTATCCTTCGCAGGGTCTTCTCCATATCCACGAAATCCTCTCCTACGCGAGTCTCGGCATCTTTTACTATCTGTTCGGGCAAGCCCATTTTTCGGGCCAATTCAAATGCAAATGAATTCCCAGGCAGTCCTATTTCGAGCTGGAAGAGAGGCTCTATCTTCGATGTGTCGTAGAGCATAGCCCCGTTTATCACGTGAGTGTTGTTCTGCGAGGCATAAAGTTTAAGCGCCGTGTAGTGGGTGGTGATGACTCCATAGCATCCTCTTCTGTCAAATTCGGCGAGTAAGGCTTCCGCTATGGCTCCGCCTGCGGCGGGCTCTGTCCCTGAACCGAATTCATCTATGAGTATGAGGGTCCGTTCGTTGCTGCAAGAGAGCATTTCCTTCATATCCAGAAGGAAAGAGCTGTATGTACTGAGGTCGTTTTCCAAGGATTGGTCATCGCCTATGCACACTTCTATGCGCTCGAAGATGGGAAGTTCAGAACTCTCCGAGGTAGGTATGAGCATACCCCATTGGAACATATATTGAAGAAGTCCGGTGGTTTTCAGGCAGACAGATTTACCGCCTGCGTTAGGCCCGGAAATCATGAGAATTCTTTTCTCTGCGGTCAGGTTGACGGTGAGAGGGCAGATGTGCCGGTTTTCTTTCTTTAGAGACCGTTCGAGCAGAGGATGACGCGCTTTTCGAAGTGAAAGGGAGCCGTCAGAGGAGATTATAGGCATGCCGGCCACGAAATCAAGAGCCGTGTGTGCCTTGGCCAGAAGAAAATCCATCTCTCCGACTTCGGTCGCTATGGCGAGAAGGTCAGGGATGTATGGACGCAGGAACTCGCTGAAAGCGAAGAGAATGCGTGAGATTTCATTGGCCTCGTCGAAATGCAGCTGGATAATATCGTTCTCCAGTTCTACTACTTCCGCCGGTTCTATGAATGTGGTTTTACCCG
This sequence comes from Firmicutes bacterium TM09-10, assembly GCA_963650755.1. Classification (GTDB taxonomy): domain Bacteria; phylum Bacteroidota; class Bacteroidia; order Bacteroidales; family UBA932; genus Cryptobacteroides. Next base: position 52,035 of record CAVJMH010000002.1, read on the forward strand.
TCGAAGAACAGTCATAGACGTATCCGGCGAGTTTTCTTTTGCTCGAAGTGCTTACTGGAACCAGGAATTTACCATCGCGGATGATGATATTGGCCTCAGTGTCGGTGATGCCCTCGTCTTGGGCTTTTCGTAGAATGGCCTGAGCCCGTTTGGAGACTTGTTCCTGCTTGTTTCTCAGCTCTGTACGTATGTGTAGAAGGTCAGGAGAAGCGGAATCTTTAATCTCACCGTATTTGTCTAGAATGCCCTCTATTCTTCGTCTTATTTCCGGATATGTGTTAATCCTGCCAGCCCTTCTTTTTAGAAGGGGATAGACACCGTCCTTAATGGAAGAAAAGAAAGTGCTGATTTTTCGGGAGATTTCGAGAAGTGTGCTGAGCTTGCCAAGTGAGGCTACGTCTATGCTGCTGCCCTGTTTTTCGAGCGGTTTAAGGAAAGGGAGTGCGTCTATGTAGCCTGTAATAGGGAAGTTATCTTCGAACATTACTATGAGACGCATCTCGTCGGTCAATGCCAGACGCTCCTTTATTATGCTTTCATCGGTGGAAAATTCTTCGTTTGCGACTCTTTGAGCAGCATATTCTGTTTGACAATGGTCAGATATGATTTCCCTGACCTTATCAAACCCTATCTTCGCTTCCAGTCTTGCTCTTGTCATCGCTTATGAGAAGTTTAAGTGTGTTAACATTTTTAACGGGTTTAAGGACACCGTCGGTAACGAATGACACCCCTCCCGTCTGCTCACTGACTACTATTACAGATACGTCATAGTGTTCGCTTACTCCTATCGCCGCCTTATGCCGCATGCCGAATCTGGCCGGAATGTTGGACCTGTCCGTGATGGGGAGAGTGCAACGCGCCGCCACAATTCTGTCTTCACTTATTATCATCGCTCCGTCGTGAAGAGGGGAGTTTTTGAAAAAAATGTTCTCTATCAGTCGTTTACTGATGTGCGCATCCACTCTGTCGCCTGTGGAGATAATATCTTCTATGGAGGCTTGGTTAGGGATGACTATCAAGGCCCCCACTTTTTGTTCGCCCATTTCGAAGCATGCCTGCACCACTTCATCTATGGAGGCTGCGGAAAGGTTGTGCCTATCCTTATAGAAGAATTTGCCTATGGTGGAGTTACGTCTGCTGAAGGCCTTGCGTCCTATATTGAATAGGAAGTGCCTGATTTCCGGTTGAAAAATGACTATCAAGGCTATGGTTCCGACGTCTATTATTTTTCCGAGCAGCGCGGACATCATCTTCATGTTCAGTGCATCCACCAGAAAACGCAGCAGAAGCAGGACGATGATGGCTATGAATATATTGGCCGCTCCAGACCCTTTTATCCATTGGAATACCACGTATATGACGGCGGCTACCATCAGTATGTCCAGGACGTCGGCGAATGTGAAGTGAACGAATCCTATGTCGATCAAGGGTAGAATCATAACGGCACAAATTTACTAAAAAAGCCGTTATTTTCCGAGAGCTTCTCCCACAATGTCGGAAACCGCTTCACGTGTCGGGATGACGGAGCCTCTGTCAAAAGGGTGTGCGGTGTTCGTGAGAAGTATTATGGCTACATTTTCATCCAAATCCATCAGAATGGAGGTGCCCGTGTAACCGGTGTGGCAGACACATCTGTCCTTCGAAAGGCGACTTCCTACGAAACGGGCGTATGGACTCGTGGCGTCCCAGCCGAGAGTGCGGCCTATCTTTTTGTCCTGCACTTTGAACATTTTCTTTACAGTCTTTTCCTTTAATATGCGTCGTCCGTGGAGTTCGCCGCCGTTCATAAGGGCCGAGCATAGCACCGCGAGGTCGTCTGCTGTAGAAAATACACCGGCATTTCCGGAATTTCCCATATTCAGCCTTCGTGCGAGAGGGTCGTGCACTTCGCCCAGGAGAAGGTCCCACGTGTGTGTTTCGGGGCTTATCTGGTTAGGTGCCGTGCTGCCGTGGACGAGCACTTCGGTAGGAGCTATGCGCAGCAGGTATTCTTGATCCACGGGTCTGTCGAGAGGAAGATAACGTGTGTCTGACATGTTCAGGACGTCGAACACGTTTTTCTGAACATAGTCGCAAAGCCTCTGCCTGGTAACGTTTTCCACTATATATTGAAGACTTACGAAACTCGGGCAGCTATAAATGCGCTTCGTTCCAGGTCTGGCAAGTCGCGGTAGGTCGTGGATGATATAGTCTTTCAGGCTGTCTGTCCGGTATTCTCCCCAAGAGCGTGCGAGTGAATCGACGGGTAGGTACGGAGCCAGTCCTCCCGTGTGGGTCATAAGGTCTTTGACCCTGATTTTTTTCTCCTTTTTTCCTTCATGCCAATTCTGGTATCCGGGAAGGTATTTGTCCACAGGGTCGTTAAGGTTTATCTTCTTCTGCTCGACAAGTTGCATTATGGCTATCGTGGTGCCTACGCATTTGCTTAGTGAAGCGAGATCGTACACGGTGTCTGTATAGGCAGGAAGAAATACGGGGACGCTCTGTCTGTTCCCATAGGCTTTCTCATAAATTATCTTATCTCCTCTTACGATGCAGAGTACGGCGCCGGGAGTGTTTTGCTGCGCTATGGTCTGAAGAATTACAGAATCGCATTTTTCGAGTACGGGGCCGTTAACGTAACAGTCTTCTGGAAAGACGTGTTCCAGCTTTAATGGCTTGGTATACTCTGTTTTAGAGGTGTTGTAGAACTGTTTTGTCTTGGTCGTAACGGAACATCCTGCGGTCAAGATTATAGAGAGTGTAATGAAAAATAATGGTTTCATTGAATCGGTTTTGGCATCACTAATTTAGGCAAATTAGTTAAGATCTGCAATTCTTCTCGTCGGCTTTCTATCTTCGAGCGAAAATTATCTTTTTGAAACCATTTGGAAATAAGAAAGTTATTTTCTATCTTTGCAAGCCCAAAAAATGGGAACGAATAAATTTTATTTTATAAACAATTAATTATCAAACCAATGCCTGGATTAATTGGAAAGAAAATCGGAATGACTTCCGTTTTCGGTGCCGATGGAAAGAATATTCCATGCACCGTTATCGAGGCTGGTCCGTGCGTTGTTACGCAGCTCCGTACAGTAGAAAAAGATGGTTATGCCGCTGTACAGCTTGCCTATGACGAAATTTCAGAAAAGCACACCAGCGCGCCTCTCCAGGGGCACTTCAAAAAGGCAGGAACCACTCCTAAGCGTAAGCTCGTCGAGTTTAAGGCGGATTTCGCGGGAGAGCTAAAACTTGGTGACAGTCTTGCACTTGCAGACGTCTTCACAGACGTGTCATTTGTAGATGTCATCGGTACTTCTAAGGGTAAAGGCTTCCAGGGCGTAGTAAAGCGCCACGGATTTGCCGGAGTAGGCGGACAGACCCATGGTCAGCATAACCGCCTTCGTCACCCTGGTTCAATGGGCGCATCATCTTGGCCTTCACGCGTATTCCCGGGAATGCGTATGGCAGGGCACACAGGCTGCGACAGGGTTAAAGTTGAGAACCTCCAGGTGCTTAAACTCATTCCGGAGAGCAATCTTATCGTTATCAAGGGTTCCGTTCCGGGAGCCAAGGGTTCTTATGTAATTGTGGAGGCTTAAGAGTATGACACTTTCAGTTTACAAAATCGACGGAACAGATTCCGGAAAGCAGGTAACTCTCGATGAGAAGGTCTTCGGTATCACACCTAACGACCACGCTATTTATCTCGATGTAGTTCAGTATCTTGCAAATCAGCGTCAAGGTACATCCAAGACTAAGGACCGTAGTGAGAACGCACATTCTACTAAGAAGCTCGGACGCCAGAAAGGCGGCGGCGGTGCTCGTCACGGTTCTCTCAAGGCAGGTATATTCGTAGGTGGAGGTACCATTCACGGACCGAAGCCACGTTGCTATTGGCATAAGCTTAATAAGAAAGTAAAGTCGCTTGCACGTTGCTCGGCTCTTTCTTACAAGGCTGCGGAGAACGCACTTATCTTCGTTGAGCCATTCACTATGGAGGCTCCTAAGACTAAGGAATTCATCCAGATCCTTTCTAATCTTAAGGCTGGAGACCGTAAAGTGCTTTTCGTGCTTCCTGCCAATTCAAACAATATTTTCCTTTCATCCCGTAACCTTCCGAACGTGAATGTCATTACAGTGGACGAGATTAACACCTACACTATCATGAATGCTAATTCTATAGTGTTTGTTGACGGCGTACAGGACATTCTCTCTTCAAGGGTTAAATAAATTTTACTAAGAGATGGGAATTTTAATTAAGCCAATCGTTACAGAGAAGTTGACGGCTCAGGGCGAAAAGTTGAACCGTTACGGTTTTGTGGTAGACCGCAAGGCCAATAAACTTCAGATTAAGGAAGCAGTCGAGAAAGCCTATGGCGTTTCAGTGGCTGATGTTAATACAGTAAACTATCACGGTAAGAGAAAGCAGCGCTACACTAAGGCCGGTCTTCTCCGTGGCCGTATGAATCACTACAAGAAGGCTTATGTTACTCTTGCCGGTGAGGATAAGATAGATTTTTACGCTAATATCTAGGAGGAATAGACAATGGCAATAAAGAAATTTAAACCTACGACCCCAGGTCAAAGGAACAAGGCTATCAGTGCATTCGACGAAATCACTACTTCAAAGCCTCAAAAATCATTGCTTGCTCCTCTTAAGAGAACAGGCGGTCGTAACAATACAGGTCAGATGACCATGCGCTACATCGGCGGCGGTCATAAGAAAATGTATCGTATCATCGACTTCCTCAGAAACAAGGATAACGTTCCTGCAGAGGTTCTTACCATAGAGTATGATCCTAACCGCAGCGCACGTATCGCCCTTGTTCAGTACGAGGACGGCGAGAAGCGTTATATCATCGCTCCTGCCGGACTTAAGGTAGGCCAGAAGGTGGAATCCGGTAGCGGAGTAGCACCTGAGGTCGGTAACACTCTCCCTCTAAGTGAGATTCCTGTTGGTACCATGGTTCATGCCATCGAGCTTCGTCCTGGTCAGGGTGCCGCTATGGCACGTTCTGCGGGTACTTTCGCACAGCTCGCTGCCCGTGAAGGTAACCACGCAGTTCTCCGTCTGCCTTCAGGTGAGACACGTATGGTTTTGGTCAGCTGCCGCGCCACTGTAGGTGTGGTTTCTAACGGAGACCATAATTTGGAGTCATTCGGTAAGGCCGGACGCAGTCGTCATCTTGGACGTCGTCCACATAACCGTGGTGTTGTCATGAACCCTCACGATCACCCTATGGGAGGTGGTGAAGGACGTGCATCCGGTGGACATCCACGTTCACGTAAGGGCTTGCCAGCTAAGGGATACAAGACACGTAATCCTAAGGCTGCTTCAAACAAGTTCATTATTGAAAGAAGAAAGAAATAATCGGAATTAAACTTTAGAGATTATGAGTCGTTCATTAAGAAAAGGTCCATATATCCAGGAAGCACTGGAGAAGAAGATTCTTGCTATGAATGATGGTAGCAAGAAAAAAGAGGTGGTCAAGACCTGGTCTCGTGCCAGCATGATTTCCCCTGACTTCATCGGACACACAATCGCAGTTCATAACGGAAACAAGTTTATTCCGGTCTATGTAACTGAGCAGATGGTAGGTCACAAACTCGGTGAGTTTGCCCCGACACGTACATTCAGAGGTCACTCTGGTAACAACAAGAAATAAGGAGTATAGAAATGGGATCTCGTAAAAGACTTATGGCCGAAAAGCTCAAGGAGCAGAAAAAGGTCACAGCAGTAGCAAAGCTTAACGATGCACCTACATCTCCTCGCAAGATGCGTCTTGTTGCAGACACAGTAAGAGGTGTGGAAGTTAACCGCGCTCTCGATCTTCTCAAATTCTCGAAGAGAGAAGCAGCAGGTCGTCTGGCAGTTCTTCTTAAGAGTGCCATCGCAAACTGGGAAGCTAAAAACCCAGATAAATCAAAAGAATTGGACAATGGTAATGTTATCGTGAAAACTATCATGGTAGATCCTGGCCGCACGCTTAAGCGTATCCGTCCTTGCCCTCAGGGTAGAGCCGGCCGCATCCGTAAGCGTTCTAACCACGTTACTATTGTTCTTGATGTTAAACAACCAGTAGAGAACAAATAATATGGGACAGAAAACAAATCCTATCAGCAACCGTATCGGTATCACACGTGGTTGGGACTCTAACTGGTGTGGTGGAAATTATGGTGAAAAGATTGCGGAGGATTACGAAATCCGCAAATATCTTAACAATCGTCTTGCTAAGGCTTCTCTTTCGAAGATTATCATCGAGAGGACACTTAAGCTTATCACGGTAACCATCTATGCAGCACGTCCTGGTTTCATTATCGGAAAGGGCGGCACCGAAGTGGACAAACTTAAGGAAGAGCTTAAGAAAGTTACCAAGAAGGATGTTCAGATAAATATCTATGAGGTAAAGAAGCCTGAGGTAGATGCTCATATCGTGGCTGACTCTATCGCTCGTCAGATCGAGGGTCGTGTAAGCTATCGTAGAGCCATCAAGATGGCAGTCGCTAATACCATGCGCGTAGGTGCAGAGGGTATTAAGATTCAGATCAGCGGTCGCGTAGGCGGTGCCGAAATGGCACGTAGCGAGATGTTCAAGGAAGGTCGTACACCTCTCCATACATTCCGTGCCGATATTGACTATGCGCTTTCAGTCGCTAACACTAAGGTGGGAGCACTCGGCGTAAAGGTTTGGATCTGTAACGGCGAGAAGTACGGCAAACAGGATCTTACTCCTGCAGCTCTTGCAGCATCTAATGCACAGGCAGCAGGTGCAGGACGTCAGGGCGGTCGTAACGATCGTGGTGGACGTCGCGGCGGAGATCGTCGTCCTCGTAGAGACAACAAGTAATTTTCGCTTGAAAATAACTATATTAGCAGTCGGTTTCGTTTGTGGGGCCGACTGCTTATTTATTTTAAAACAGCTTCTTAATATGAAAAAAATTTTTTTGATGGCAGCGTTGTGCTTATTTGTGCTGCCGAGTTGTGGAAATCACGAGACATTGGAGGAAAAGACTAAGAAATTTGACGAGCAGATCGAAAAGATAGAAAATGACTTCAATGCTTCTTATAAGTCGATAAAGGAAGACACTTCTCTTACTCCTGAACAGAGCGAGGAGAAGATTGAGTCTCTATATGAGGCTGCTGTAGAGGATATTACTAAGCTTTCGCTTTCAACTGTCAAGTCTAACAAGAATAATGCTCTGGGCGTAAAGGCGTTCAAGACGTACTTCCAGTACGAAGAAGATGTAGAAGAGGCTCAGAAAGTGCTGTCTTCTCTGAGCGGCGAAGCGAAAGAGGATGAAGGGATAAAGAATATAGCGTCAGCTATAGATGCCAAACTTTCTACGAAGGAAGGTTGCATGTTCAAGGATTTCGAGATAGATGGCGTCAAGTTCTCTGATTTCGTGGGCAAAGGCAAATACGTGCTGGTGGATTTTTGGGCAAGTTGGTGCGGTCCATGCAAGAGGGAGATTCCTAACATTGCACAAGTATATAAGACTTACGCCGGCAGCGATTTCGATGTTCTCAGTGTAGCCGTGTGGGATAAGCCGGAAGACACGAAAAATGCAGCCAAAGAGCATGGCGTAGTTTGGAACCAGATAATTAATGCTCAGAAGGTCCCTACAGACATTTATGGGATACAGGGGATTCCTCAGATTATGCTTTTCGCTCCGGACGGAACCATTCTTCACAGAGACCTTCGTGGCGAAGATATAGAAAAGGCAGTCAAGGAAGCACTTGGACGTTAAAGAAAAAATAACATTGTTGCCACATTCCCCGGGAGTTTACAGATACTATGACTCTTCCGGGGAGGTTATTTATGTAGGAAAGGCTAAAGACCTTAGAAAGAGGGTCTCACAGTATTTTGTCCCTGAGGAGCGTTTGAATACTAAGACTCGCGCTCTTGTAGGGAAGATATGTGATGTTCAGTACAGTGTGGTGGACAGCGAATCCGATGCCCTTCTTCTTGAGAATAATCTGATAAAACAGTACAAACCACGCTATAACATTCTTCTTAAAGATTCCAAGACTTATCCTTGGATCTGTGTGAGCGGAGAACTTTACCCCAGAGTTTTTCTCACCAGGCGCCCCGTTAAGGACGGGTCCATGTATTTCGGCCCTTACAGCTCTGTGTATCACGCGAAAAAGCTGTTGGAATTCTTGAAGAGTCTCTATCCTATACGTTCGTGTAGCCTGAAAATAGATGAGGCGGCTCTTTCTAAAGGTAAATTCAGGCCTTGTCTTGATTTTCAGATAGGCAAATGCAAGGCTTGTTGCACAGGCGGTATCAGTGCACAGGAATATGCTTTCTACATAGGGGAGGTGGTTCAGATTCTTAAAGGGGACACGTCTTCTCTTATAAGAGATTATACTACAAGGATGAAGAAAGCCTCCGATACGCTTGATTTTGAGCAGGCTAAAATCCTTAAGGCTCGTATAGATCTACTTTCGGAGCACTACAGTAAGAGCATAGTTGTGGGCAACAGTTCCATCGATGCCGATGTCTTCTCCGTCGTGATGGACGCCTCCCGTGCTTTCGGTAATTTTATGCGACTTCGCGGCGGCGCCATTATCCAAAGCCTTAACCTCGAATTCCGTCTTGCGATAGAAGAAAGTCAAGAGACGGTCCTAAGTGCTTTCATCGCGGAGATAGAAAGTAAGTTCGGAGCTTTGTCTTCGGAAGTCATAGTGCCTTTTTATCCCGATGTGCAGATAGAAGGTGTGGAGTTTAAAATTCCTATGCGCGGGGACAAACTGTCCCTTCTCGAATTAAGCCTTAAAAATGCCAAGGAATTTCATTTCAACGCATTGCGTACTCTTGAACATACTGATCCGCAGGAATTCAAAAAGGAGGCTCTTGAACAGCTCCAGTGTGCACTTGGCCTGAAGCAGCTGCCGGTTCATATAGAGTGCTTTGATAATTCGAACATTCAGGGAACTAATCCGGTGGCTTCGTGCGTGGTCTTTCGCGACGGCGTGCCTTCGAAAAAGGATTATCGTAAGTTTAAGATTAAGACAGTAGTCGGGGCCAATGACTATGCGTCCATGAAGGAAGTTGTAGGCCGGCGTTATTCGCGTCTTCTCGCCGAGAACCCGAGTGATCTTCCGCAACTTGTAATTATAGACGGGGGCAAGGGACAGTTAGGCTTCGCTTATCAGGCCGTAGAGGAACTTGGACTTCAGGATTCGATGATGCTGGTAGGTCTCGCGAAGAGAATGGAGGAGATAGTGCTTCTAGATGACCCGTATCCTCTCTTTCTTGACAGGAATTCGCAAGCTTTCAGGGTAGTTACACACATAAGAGACGAGGCTCACCGCTTCGGTATCACTTTCCATCGTTCTCTAAGGTCTAAGGCACAGGTGAAGTCCGCTCTTACCGGGATTTCGGGAGTAGGGGAGCGAACGGCGCAGCGTCTGCTGATGTATTTCGGGAGCGTGGCACGTATTGCTGAGGCCTCGGAAGAGGAGATTGCTTCGCAGGTGGGACCGGCATTGGCAAAAAGAATAAAAACAGAATTAAAATCAGATGATTAACGACGAGAAATTTAACAAGTATTTTGCTCTCTTTATAATGATAGGGATGTCTGTGGCCGTATGTATAGCCACGGCGTATGGCTTGAAAAATTCGACTGAGGGGCGGCTTTTGCTCCTGCTTTCAGCCTTCGGCTCGCTTATGGGAGTAGTAGGGACTGTTACCTCGGCTACTGGGCAGATGGTAACGTTCTTTTTTAGCTTTTTCGATGTAAGTATTTATGGCATAGCGTGTATCATAAACTGGAAGAGCGGTAACGGAGGACTTGGCAATGGCCTTTTGCATCTGTTCTATTTCGTGCCGATGCAGTTTATAGGCTTCCACGAGTGGAAAAAACGTGAGGGTTCTAAAGGACATGTTACTCCAAGGCGCTTTAAAAAGGGTATGTGGCCGCTGGCTATCGCGGTTTTTCTGTTTATGGACGTAGCGGTATATCTGATCCTTGCACAGTTCGACCGGAGCGCAGCCACTTCGTTCTTGAAGATGGCCGTAGTGGTGGACACACTTCCTGTCGTATGTAATATCATTGGCCAGTTCCTTATGTCCACCGCCTATATGGAGCAATGGATATTCTGGATAGGAGTAAACATTTTCTCTATCATTCTCTGGACCAATTCTTACCGGCAGAGTACTGATTCTTTCACGCTGGTGTATATAATAAAGTATTGCTTCTATCTGCTCAACTGTTGTAATGGTCTTCGCATCTGGCTCCGCCTTTCTGACCCTAAACGTGCTGTTTTGCAGAATAGAGAAAAATAATTATCTTTGTCATCTTGTTTGGATAATATAGTATTAAATCATAAACTAAAATTTTATTAAAATGGAGTACGCAGAAATCGTAAAGAAAGTGAAGGATATCATCGTAGATAAACTTGGCGTTGAACCTTCAGAGGTTACAGAGACCGCTAACTTTACAAACGACCTTGGCGCCGATTCTCTTGACACAGTAGAACTTCTTATGGAATTTGAAAAGGTATTTGGCATTAAGATTCCAGATGAGGAGACAGCCAATATCACTACCGTTAAGGACGCTGTGGATAAAGTCGCAGAAAAACTCGGTTAATTTAGATTATCTAGTTTAAAATGAAAATGGTCGGGATGAAAATCCTGACCATTTTTTATGATGTGAGACTCTGAAAACTATTCCTCCGGGATGGAGAACACCAGTTTCAGGCTTGGCTTTCTTTCGGTACTTTCCGGACCTAACAATTCGGCCTTAAAGTAGGCATCCTTATCCAGGACGTAAGAAGTGGATGTCGATGTGGAACTTCCGCTGGCGTACATGGCAGCGAGCATGTAGCTGTAATAGTTACTGTAATAGCTGCTTCCGTAACCATAACTTCCTCCGCTGTACATGCTGTTATAGTAGCTCTGATATGCCAGATATTGCAGATACTCGCTCATATCGCTTGATGATGAACTGTTTGAAGTCGTGGTGGTCTGCTTACTCATAAGGAGCATCCAAATATCATAGTTTCCATTCTTGAAGCTGTCGTCCTCATCTTCGTCTTTTAAGAGAATCTGCTGAAGATGGTATGTGACGTCCGGTGAATATACGCAGATGCTGCGGTTAATGTCTCCTTTGTTCTCGTTCTCCATACTTGAGTCTGTAAGTCCCATGAATGTAGAAGTGGTGTCTGTCCATATACGACAGGTAGGGCTGAGACGCGGTGGAAAATGAGAGTCCAGTTCGGTGTATGGCGTGTCCATGGAGAATGGAAGCACGACTGTGGCTTTGTTTATGATAGCTTTCGTGTAGTCGGCACTGCTTCTTCCGTGGGCTGTCAGCGTATCTTGAATGGCCTTCTCTACTAAGCGCTTGAGTGGCAGTGCCGGAATTACGGGTTTAAGTCCTGCGCCGCCCTCTACAAGTATCTTGTCTGTAGTCTTTCCTGCCATTGAACGGGTGTCGTGTTTGGTCAGATTAAAGGCGTACTGCGGGAATGTGCCGTTAGAGTAACTTGTTATAAGTGAATCGAGCGGAGTGAATTTAGTGGCTCCATAATAGAAGAAGAAACTGGTGTCTATCGCTCCCACTTCTTCATCGAAGATGGTGTTAATGCTAAGCTCACCGTAATTACTTTGCAGATAATAAGATGAACTGTTATAGTTCATCTGCACGTCGAAAGTGTTGATTCTTCCGCCTTCTGAAGAAGGGATGTCCGTATGGATATATAGTCCAGGAACAGCTTCGAAGTATTTGTCTATCTCTTCTGAAAGTACAATCCCGTTGGTCTTATTGACCAGATTCCATGCATAATCGTCCGTAAAGTTAAGGGTGAGGTCTTTCGCTCCGTCTATGATGGGAGTTCCTTTGACTACGCTGCCGCTTTTATGTTTTATCTGTCCTACGCAGTCGTTAGCATCGAGAAGTTTAGTGTAATCGATCCCGCTTTCGAGTTCGTTCACATAGACTCTCTGGAGAATGCGTTCGTTCCCTTCGCTTGCCACAGAGGTGGTGTCGAATGCGGCTGTCATAGTAAAAGAGTTGATTTTCTGAACATTACCGAAGTTTAGCGTGTCGTATAGCGGGACTATGGTAAGTGCGCTTGCTCTCTCTGTTAGACCGAATGTATCGTCTTTGATGGCTCCTATGGTTATGCGTGATTGTGAATAACCTGAAAGAGAATCCGCCATCCGCATATCCACTTCCTCAATGGGAATCTCTACGGAATATATCTTGTAGCGGCTGTCCATAGGGATTAGCTCTCCGCCTATATTAGTGTTTATCTCGACACAACTGAGGCAGGCACAAACGGCCGCCCCTAATATCGCTTTATTTAAAAAATTCATCTTAGAATTGATCATAAAATGCGTTATATTCGTCGATGTAACTTCCGTCTGAGAGACTCTTCGTCTTGCTCTTAAGAACAGGCAGACCACGGTCTCTGCAATAATTGACCAGGGAAGTCGGAACATTCTCACCAGCGAGAATGATGCCGTCGGCAAATTTAGCCGCAGTTTTGGCAAGATTTATGCCACTTGGCTCTTTTAGAAGTTCAAGATCCTTTTCGCTTACCCCTCCAAACAAGGCTTTTTTCTGGAAATCTTTATTAAACATCTCGTCGGGAGTGTTATCATAAAGGGAAAGTATGACCTTGCTGTTTGAGAATATGGGGTCGTTCTTATATGCTTTTTTCAGATAAACTGGGAGGAGATGCGAAATCCACCCATGGCAATGGATGATATCCGGAGCCCATCTGAGCTTTTTGACGGTTTCAAGCACTCCGCGTGCGAAGAAGATGGCTCTCTCGTCGTTATCCTCAAAAAAGTGCCCTTCGTCGTCCCTCTCAAGCTGTTTGCGCTTGAAATAGTCTTCATTATCGATGAAATAGACTTGTGTCCTGGCCGCAGAGATGGAAGCTACCTTTATAATGAGAGGCCTGTCCACCTCGCTGATTATAAGGTTCATACCAGAGAGTCGGATGACTTCGTGAAGCTGGTTCTTTCTCTCGTTAATGCATCCGTAGCGAGGCATAAAGGCACGAATTTCCTTTTTTCTCTCTTGGGTACCTTGAGGGAGGAACCGTCCTATGGTTGACAATTCACTTTCCGGAAGATAAGGAAATATCTCCGAACATACGAAAAGTACTTTTTTTGCAGAATTCTCCATTTGGCTCAAAGATACGAAAATTTTTCCTAAATTCGCCACCTGAGATCTTGTTTTGAAATGAGCCGTAAGAGAAATAATATACTGAGGAAGAGGATTGCAGGGGCTTCTCTGTCTTCTGTGGTCAGCATTTCGCTGGTGCTTCTTCTGGTCGGAATATCGGCCATATTGGCATTTAACGCGAAGACAGTAGAGAATTATTTTAAGGAAAACATACATATTACGGCTTTTTTAAAGAAAGGTACGAGCGCTTCGAATGCGGAGAAAGTGCGGAAAGACCTGCAGAAGGAGCCTTTTGTTAAAAGCACGCGTTATGTGAGCGTGGAGGAGGGGACAAAGGAACTGGTGGATATGCTCGGGGAAGATTTTGCCGATGTGTTCGTAACTTCTCCTGTGCCAAGTTCCATAGAGGTAACGGTATATTCGAGGTATTTTCAGACGGATTCTCTGGATATGGTGCTGAACAGGATAGTGGAATATCCTTATATAGAATCTGCCGTAACGCAGGCCGCCATTGTAGCCTCTCTCGGGGAGGTTACTGCGCAAGCGGGATTGGTGTTGGGGATAGTGGTGCTTCTTCTGACATTTATCTCCATTGTGCTGATTTCTAATACTGTAAGGCTTAATATTTATGCCTCGCGTTTCAGCATCCACACTATGCAGCTGGTGGGGGCGGGTAATTTTTTCATCGCCCGTCCATTTCTTCGCCGCTCAATGCTTATGGGTGCGCTTTCGGCTTTGATAGCCTGTGCGATAATAGCGGGAGGATTGGTATATATCAGAAAATTTTTTCCGCAGGTGTTCGAATTGCTTGACGTGAGGGCTTTCGTAGTGGTAGGCGTAGCGCTGTTCGTCCTGGGCGTGCTGGTGTGTCTGCTGTGTGCGGCTTCGGTTATGCGAAAATTAGTGAAACTTGATAAAGATGAATTATATGGATAGTTCGAAAATGCCCATAGACAAGGTGAGTTTGTATATTCTGCTTGGCGGATTGGCGCTTATTCTGCTAGGCTTTATTCTGATGAGCGGAGGCGGCGTGAAGGACCCGCAGGTGTTTAATTATGCTATGTTCGATTTCAGACGCATAGTTTTGGCACCTGTCTTTATAGTAGCGGGTATCGTAACCATAGTGGTGGCCATAGTTCGTAAACCGGCGGATAAAAAATAATTAAAGGGATATGAGTTGGTGGCAGTCTATTTTACTTGGTCTTATTCAGGGTCTTACAGAGTTTCTTCCGGTCAGCAGCAGCGGACATCTGGCCATAGGAAAGGAACTTCTCGGAGTGGAGGGAGCCTCTGACCTTATGTTTGAGGTCGTGGTGCATGTAGCTACGGTTCTTTCCACGATAATAGTTTTCAGAAAGCAGATTGGAGCCTTGCTGAGGGGCTTTTTCAGTTTCAAGAAGTGCGATGAGATGGATTACGTTCTTAAACTTCTTTTCGCTACGATTCCTATTTTCGTGGTGGGGATGTTCTTTAAGGACCAAGTGGAGGCGCTTTTCTCTTCGCTCTACGTGGTGGGCGGCGCATTGCTTTTGACAGCTGTCCTGCTTTATTTTTCTGATACGGTGGCTTCCAGTAAGTTATATAGGCCGAACACTCATAGGAACGGACTTTCATACGCGCAGGCGTTTATTATAGGTCTTTCCCAGGCCGTGGCTGTGATACCGGGGCTTTCCCGTAGCGGTACCACGATTTCTACAGGTTTGCTGGTAGGTGGCCGCAGAGAGGTAGTGGCGCAGTTTTCATTCCTTATGGTCATTATTCCTGTCCTCGGAGAGGCGTTTCTTAGTGTCTTCGGGGGAGAACTTGCGCAAAGTGATGTCGCTCTTCTGCCTCTTCTTTTAGGTTTCGTGTCGGCATTCATCTCCGGATTGCTTGCCTGCAAGGCGATGATAGCGCTGGTCAAGAAGGCAAAACTCAAATGGTTCGCCCTTTACTGTCTTATCGTTGGCGCAGCGGTTCTAATCGCGGAATTTTTAGCATAGCGCAGAATGGTTTATTTCGTATCGGACGTTCATCTCGGGCTTAAGGCCTTTTCAGCGGAGGAACGGGAACAGCGTTTTGTGAATTGGCTCAAGTACACTCCTTTTCAGGCGGGGGACGACCTCGTCTTGCTCGGCGATATATGGGATTTCTGGTACGAATACAGATATGTCATCCCTAAAGAGGGGATAAGGGTGTTGAGCGAGCTTATCCATTTGATGGACAGAGGTGTACGTGTTCTTTATTTTATAGGGAATCACGATATATGGTGCTTTAGCTTTTTTGAATCCTTGGGGATGAAAGTGATTAAGAAACAGCCTATTATAGTGCAGATAGGGGACAAGAAGGTGCTCCTTGCGCACGGGGACGGAATAGGGGGCGCGAAATGGACTTACCGTTTTATGCTTTCCATTTTCCATAATCGTGTATGCCAATTCCTTTTTTCCCTGCTACATCCTACATTGGCATTTGATATAGCCACGCGTTGGTCGCGCAATAACAGATATACGCACAAGGAATATGTCTGGAAGGGTGAGGAAGAGAGACTATACAAGTTCGCTGCCGCGCAAGACAAGTCTATAGACCTGTTTATCTTCGGGCATTACCATTGTGAAGTGGAGGAAAGCCTTCCGAGCGGGGCGAAGCTTGTGGTGCTAAAGGATTGGCTTACAGGAGGAACACCATATCTTAAGATGGAGGGTTCTATTACCTTATGAATGATTTGGTGGACAGGCGATCTGTCTTTATGACGGTTTTGGGCGGATATTCCCAGAAAATCTGAAAGTAAAAGTCTTTCCATTCTGCCTCTCCGCTTTCCCAGATTTTTACAAGTTCTTCGGTTTTCGCGTCTGCCCCTTCAGGGTCATAATGGGACTTTAGGTCTTGGTCGAATATCTTTCCTACGAGATTCCAGAATCCTGCTGAGAAGCCTCCTTCGTAGTTATAGATGATGTCATAGACGGTCATTCCGCATTCGCGGTCCACGAGACGAGTGAGAAGAAATCCCTGGCTGATGGTGGTTTTTCGTATGTCCGCTTCGAAGAGGGTGAATAGTTCTTTTTCTACGTTTTTAATGTAGCGGTCGCGGTTCCTTCGGTCCAGTCCGTCGGCCTCTATGGTAGAATCCACTTGCGCCATCATCTTACGTCCCACGAGGGCGTAGGGGTAAACCTTGTTGAAATTATATATGAGCCTATACTTTTCCCTCCATTCGCGGCCGTATTTTTTGATTTTTTTCTTTCTCGTTGCGCTGACCGTCGCTTCCGGGAGTACATCATACTCGGCATCGAAGTATTCCGATGCAGTGGAGGTCGTATCTACATTCTGCGCCGAAAGTTCGAAAACTCCGGCGCAGAGAATTGTAAGTATGGATAAAATTACCCTTCGCATTAGAAATTTTTAGTCCGAAATGGTGTGTACGCCTCCGAAGCGGTCGGTAATCCTTACCTCGTGATGTTTAGCGGCTGCATTATAAGGCGCCTGGAAGAGGTTAGGCGTCGGAAGACATGCTACCCAAGAGATTTTATGTTTGCTCGGGTCTGTAAATTCTTCCTTCGCTACAGGATCTTTACCGGTGAAGCGGGTCATATCGCAGATTTTTTTACCGTCCTCGTAGTATTCCACTTTCCACGAAGGATCGAAATCCCAAACGTGCGCTACGGCCAGCGATGGATAGTCACTGTGGTCAAGGTATAATTTTCCCTGGAAGTCAGGAGCATATCCGCAGCTCTTGTAGTACCAGCGCATGTCCGTCCCGTTGAAGGAGTACACTTTATATCCCGGAGGGCATCCGTCTGCACAGACGGTTCCGCACCACCAAGTGCCGCAGAAGCCGCCCAAGTTGTGCTCCATAAGTCCGTCGCGGCCTTTGCCTGTACCTATCACGAAGTTAGTGTTCGTGTGCATGTGTCCGGAAAGGATGATGGCATCGTAGTCACTAAGCATAGAGTAAAGCGCGGTCTTGTTACAGAGGTTATCGCTGATGACATCGTAGCGGAAATTATCCCTGTCGGCCTTTCCTACGGTCGTAGGGATATGAATGCAGAGCCCCACTTTTTTATTTTTAGGGGTGAATGCCAAGTCTTTTTCAAGCCAGCTCAACTGTACTTCGTCCAGGTATCCTATGTAGAAATAGTCTCTTCCTACATAGAAGTTATCGTTAAGGACGATGTAGTGTTCATCTCCCACGTTGAAAGAGTAGTAGGTAGGGCCATAGAACTTTTCGAATTCGCGGAAAGACGTCTCGTATGAGCGCCCGTAATTAGTCATGTCGTGATTACCTATGACATAACGCATATCTATGCCAAGTTCCCCTATCTTTCCGGTAATTCGCGGATAGAGAATGTGCTGCCAGCCGACCATGTCGCCAAGGCAAATTCCGAAGGTGTATTCCTTGTCCTTGAAGTCCTTGATGTGAGCCTTGATGTCGTCCACTCTTTTGTCGAAAGGTCTAAGGTCTGAAGTGTCCTGAATCTGAGGATCTGCGAATACTATGGCCTTACTGTTGTGGTCGTCAAAGGTGTTCTTTACGAGGGTGAAGTCATAGAATTTCTTGTCTGTCTTAATGTCTTGATAGTAACAGTTTTGCCCCCTGAAAGAAGAATTACGGTATCCCGCAGGAGTGCTTACGAAGACGAACCTTCCACTGGCACGGTCGTAAGGTATGGTAAAGAGCCCGTTGGCATCTGTCTTTACGACACTCACCCCGTCTGAAACGACTACGTCCGCTACAGGCTGCCCGCTGTCGTCCTTCACGCATCCGCTTATCGAGGCTATATTCTTGACATTAACGGACTTGTAATATGAAGAGTTTTTAACTGAGGAACATCCACTCAGAAGAAGGGCTAATCCTAAAAAAAAGTATAAATGTTTACGAAATGACATATTAACTTCTCCAATATATTTTCTTTTTACTGAATAAACTTGTAAATGCCAGCATTGCCACGGAGATTATCAGTCCTCTTACGAATCCCATAAGCGGATTGCCTGCACATGCCCCGTCCACTATGGCCCCAAGTCCTATGATGTAATATAAAGGATTGAGAATGAAGCTGGAAAGTGTGTAGGCAAGCATAGGATTCTGTCCCGTGAGGGTAAATCCTCCGTTAAGAGAAACGCCGGCTTTTGAAAGAAGAGCCTCTGCCCATAGCAGAAAATACAGAAGCAGACAGGCAAGTCCGGAGGTGGTCAGCATATAGGAAAGGTTACAATAGTCTTTCGTCATGCCGCCGTCTATAGGGTCGAACGCGATGCCGAGTGCCAGCAGCAGGTAACCGGCTTTCACTATGATATTGGCCGGACTGCGGTAATCTCCTCTAAGCAGTATGATGGTGATTATGCCAAATCCCAAGGTCAGATACATCCCGGTGAACACATCTCTGGTGTACATGGTCCAGAGGATGAGCGGAATTATCGCGAGACTACCTATGGCTGTAACTATGGATGAAGGCCTCCGGGCACCGGAGAATTGGCATTCACCCCTCTCTCTGGCTTTGGAGATGATGTCTCCGACACTCATGCCGGCGATGAGGATTACCAGATACTGCGCATATCCCCAGCTGACAAGCCATTTGATGCTTGACGGGAAATCTGCCCAATTAAGGCAGTCGCTATGCCAAGAGAGTTCTTTAAGAATGCACACTGCGAGAAATATCAGCGCACGAATCTTCCAGTTGTCTTTGCTTATTAGCCATACGAATCCTCCCAGAAGCGCGAGCAGTGAGAGTATCATTATGATGATGTTGTTCGACTTGACGGAGAGTGTTACGCCGAATGCCTGCCTTTCCACAAGAAGCAGAGCCACTACGACGAGAGCACCTACGAGGTTGATTATCCAGCCTTTAGGCCGGTTTACTCTCCACAGGGCGAGGAACATTCCTATCCAGATACCGAAGCGCAGAAGCACTTTAGGCATGTCCGTGTAGGAGGAGATGAGACTGGCATTACCGAGTACCAGACCGAATGCGGCCAGAATCAGCCACCTTTTTATTATCCCTAAGCTCACTTTTCCTTTGCTTACGCCCTTTCGGAGCTTTCCTCCAAGAGAGAAAGGCATAGACGCTCCCATAGAAAAGATGAAGAACGGGAAGACCAGATCTACCCACGTAATGCCTTTTATATCAGGATTGAAGACATAGTCTGGAGGTGGTACTTGGCAATGGAACATCCAGCCCGGAAGGCCGGATGACCATGCTATATTGGCACTCATCACCATAAGAAAAATGGTGATTCCGCGCAGAATGTCTATTGATTGTATTCTTTTGTTCATAGAATGAGCCGAGAGAAATTATCTTTTCCTGCTCTTTCTCGCGCCAAGCCCAGTCCAATAGGCTTCTATCTCTTCGAGTGTCTTTCCCGTGGTTTCAGGAATGACTTTCCACATTATGAGCATGTAAGGTATACACATGATGGCGAAGATGAAGAATGTGCCGCTTTGGCTCCAGCCCAGCAGTACAGGGGTAAGCTGACCGATGAGATAAGTTCCTATCCAAAGCGCAAATCCGGCGACGGACATGGCACGGCCGCGTATGCTGTTAGGATACATCTCAGAGAGAAGCACGAACACAATGGCAGATATGGAGATGGCACAGCAGAATACGTATGCAAGGAAGAAGAAGAGCATAAATCCGTTACCGAGTCCGAGCTTATCTGCGGCGGCGAAGTAGATGCCTATAGACAGCAGACACACGATCATGCCGCTTACTCCCCAATAGATTAGCTGTTTACGTCCGACTTTGTCTATGATGAACACCGCAAGTATGGTGGTTACCATATTGACTATGCCCACCAGGACGGTAGAAAACATAGGGTTGTCGAATCCTGCCTGTGAGAATATCTTAGGCCCGTAGTAAAGGACGGCGTTTACCCCCATGAATTGGCCGAGAATGGCTATGGCGCTGCCGGCAATTACTGCGGTAAAGATGCCTGGTTTGAGAAGGTCCTTCCAACTGCCTTTATTGGCTTCGCCCTGAATGGAAGCGCGTGTAGCTTCAACTTCATTCTGAATTTCTGCTTCGTCGTGATAGATTCTGTTCAGAATAGGGGTGGCTTTGTCAAGTTTACCGTTGATGATGAGCCACTTAGGACTTTCAGGTATGAAGAAGATTACCAGAAAATACAGGATGGCCGGGATGGTGCCGCTTCCGAGCATTGCGCGCCATGCCTCTGCCTGGAATATCTTATCCGAAAGGGACATGTCAGCAGATGCGGTGAACGAAGTGTCGATATGGCTGGCTATGAGCCAGTTGACAAGATATGCCAGAAGGAAACCTACGGTTACGGCCAGCTGGTAGAGGGACACGAGCGTTCCTCTTATCCTGGCAGGAGAAACTTCGGAGATGTAGATAGGCGATACGATGGAGACGATTCCTATTCCGAAACCGCCTATTATGCGGCACGCAACCAGGGAGTCGAATCCGCTGCAGACTGCACAGCCCGCTGCGGAGATGCAGAACAGAGCTGCGGAGATGAGCATCGTGATTTTGCGTCCGAGACGGTCGCTGAGCGTGCCTGCGATAAGTACACCGCAGA
The DNA here is from genome assembly GCA_963650755.1 of Firmicutes bacterium TM09-10. GTDB lineage: Bacteria > Bacteroidota > Bacteroidia > Bacteroidales > UBA932 > Cryptobacteroides. Next base: position 72,672 of record CAVJMH010000002.1, read on the forward strand.
TGGAGCCTATCAGAGCGCATCCCACATACCATCCTTCTTTTATGTCAGTCAGATGGAACTGGTTTTTGACAAGTTCTGTAGTTCCTGAGATGATGGCGGTGTCGTATCCGAAAAGAATACCGCCTATGGCAGCGACTATGGCCATGAAAATCACATAGCCGCTTATGCTTGTTTTATTAGTAGAACTCATTATTGTTTAGAGATTTAGTCTTATTTAATGTTGAAGTAGTCCTTGTAACGGTCGTACAAGTGTCCTGCCTGCAAGTAAGCCGATTGAGGCGACATGAAGTGGCTGAATTCGAAGGTGATGGCCTTATCGTAACCGCATCTTGCAGCAGCTTCGAGTTTCATGCGCAGTTTGTCGAACTTGATAGGGAAGAATTTGATAGGCATGTCGCGGTCAAAGCTCTCGGCGTTAGTCCAGCACTGCATGCCGTACTTGTCTGCCAATTTTTTATTGACAGAGAAGAATGCGTCCAGTTCGTCGTAATCTATGTGGCCGTCCTGGAATGCGCATGCGTCCACTACCTCGTGTATTCCGGAGAAGATTTCATTCCATTCCTTTTCGTGCTGCTGAACGGACACAGCTTCGGCTTTTGAGAGTGTGCCTCCGGCAGCGGACACGGCCTTCTTACCGTCAATCCAAGGAGAGATGAATGTAGGAAGTCCTCCTGACACGTCCTTACACATCTTTCCCATAGTGTAGAAACACTCTACGGCGCCCTTCGTCGCACGTGAAATCTCCGTGGAGATGTACCAGCCCTGGAAACTCTTGTGATGACCATAATGTTCCCAAACCTCGTCTATCACGAATTTATTAGCTTCCATCTCTGCTTTCATGTCTCCCGTGTCCCAGTATTTGCCTGTATCATAGAGACCGAAGTAGAATTTCAAGTCGTATTTGTCTGCCAATGTCAGGAAAAGCTCCACCAAGTCCATAGAAGGCATGTAGCATCCTTTTCCGAGAAGGTATTTGCTTGGCCAGGTGATGAATTTACGATAGCCGCTTCTAATCATTATAACGGTGTCTATTCCAATGGCTTTCATGTTCTGGAAATCTGCTTCCCATTCTTTCGGTCCCCAGTTCTGGTGAGGAATGTCGTGTGAAATCTCGTCCAGGAAAGTTCCTGTGATGCGAAGCGCTTTGCCTTTAGGAACGATGAGGTTTGAGGAATTCGCGTCTGTAAAGACTTTCTTGTCTGAACAGCTCGAAAGGATTGGTGCACAGGCAGCTGCTGTAGTAGCAAGTGCCGCGGTCTTTAGAAATGATCTGCGATTTGTCATAATTTTAGTATTATCCGATATTACTTGAACAGTGCCCTGTTCGTAGTTCCATTTTTGCGACTTCAAATTTACGAAAAAAAAGAAGATTAGGAAATAAGCGCATAAAATGCTACTTTTGTCCTGCCTCTCGGGGCGAATAACACAAAACAGACTACTACTTGTAATAATGAATAAATTTTTCTCCTTATTAGGGGCGGCTGTGCTTTTGGCATTGTCCTGCTCAATGATAGGTGTTGTGGATTCTCCTGTAAATCCTTTTATAGGTTCTGGAGGTCATGGGCACGTGTTTGTAGGGGCCAATGTTCCTCATGGTGAAGTGAATGCGGGTCCTATGAATACCACTTTGGGGTGGGACTGGTGCTCCGGTTATCATAGCTCGGATTCGACATTTGCAGGATTTGCACAAACACGCTTGAGCGGCACAGGAGTGGCGGATTATGGGGACATTCTTTTGCACCCTCAGACTACAAGCGACAGTGAGACAGTGTGTTTTTTCTTAAAATCCAGTGAAAAATGTGTCCCGGGTTACTATGAAGTGGAACTTTCTAACGGTGTAAAGGCGCGGGTGACGGCATCCGAGCACGTGGCTGTATATGATTTCACTTATCCAAAGGGAGAGCCTTCGTTTCTTACGATAGATTTAAAGCGTGGTGCCCAGTCCCTCTTGTTTAGAAAGGCTTATGACGGAGGCTATGTGAAACTCGTCGGGGACAGAACTGTCGAGGGAGAAAGAATTTCCAGTGAATGGGCTTTTAATCAGCCTGTTTGGTTTCGCGCCGAGTTCTCGGAGCGTGTAAAGAAAGTGCAGTCCGACGAGAAGAGTTATATCATTCTTGAATTTGACGAGGTCGTTAAGAATGTGGAGGTTAAGGTGGCTATTTCTCAAAATAGTCCTGAAAAACTTGCGGTAAATCTTAAGGAAGCGAGCAGCTTTGAGGGGACCCGTCGCTCTGCCGCGAAAAAATGGAAGAAAGAACTCGGCGCCATAGATTTTGAAGGCATCACCCCACAGACGGACACCATCTTTTATACGGCGCTTTATCATACTGCTTTCTCTCCTCAGCTTATAAGCGATGCCGGGGAAGCTCCGGAATATACCATATTTTCTTTATGGGACACTTACCGTGCGGTACATCCTCTTTATAATCTGATAGATAGGCGGGCGGTGGATTATTGTAATTCTCTTCTTGACATTTATGACAGGACGGGCCGTCTTCCCGTATGGACGCTCGGTTATCAGGAAACTGACTGCATGGTGGGTGTTCACAGTATATCGGTGCTGTGTGAAGCGGCGCTTAAACATCTGAAAGGTTTAGATCCGCAGAGGGTGCTCAAGGCCTGTTCTTCTATGCTTTCTCAGCCTACTTGTGGAATGGATTTGTGGGACAAATATGGGTATCTGCCTTCAGATAAGGTGAATTGGTCTGTATCGGTGGAGCTGGAATATTGTATAAATGCCAAATGTATCGCACTTCTTGCCCGCGAGCTTGGGGAGGAGGAATTGGCCCGGGAATTCGAAGAACGTGCACAGCGCTATCGCAGGCATTTTGATCCGGAAAGCGGGTTTATGCGCGGACTCGACTCTAAAGGAAAATTCAGCGAGCCTTTCGACCCTTCGTTTTCACTTCACGAAGAGGCTGATTATGTGGAAGGTAATGCTTGGCAGTATAGTTTTCTTGTACCTGAAGACGTGAGTGGATTGGCGGAACTATATGGCGGAGAGGGCGCTTTGTTGGATAAATTGGATGCTTTGTTCAGTGCAGATTCTTCTTTAAACGAGGGGGCTTCGGCGGATATTACCGGTATGATAGGCCAATACGCCCATGGAAACGAGCCAAGTCATCATATAATTTATCTTTATAGTCTTCTGGGGCGTCAGGACAGGGCTGCGGAATTGATAAGGCAGGTGTTCCGTGATTTTTATTCAACGGCTCCGGACGGGCTCATAGGAAATGAAGATTGCGGACAGATGTCGGCGTGGTATGTATTCTCTGCTTTGGGCTTCTACCCGGTTTTTCCCGCAGACGGAAAGTATATTTTCGGGACGCCTTCTTGCACATGGGCCAGAGTGCACCTTTCTAACGGAAAGACTTTATCCATAACGGCGCACGATAATAGTCTTGATGCCAAGTATGTCAGCCGCGTGGTGTTTAACGGTAAAGAAATTACGACCCCGTTCATTACTCACAGTCAGATAATGGGTGGAGGTCATCTTGAATATTTTATGTCTAAAGAAAAATGAAAAGATTATTTTTGACGATAATCTTGGCTTTGTCTCTGACTTTTCAGGCAAATGCTCAGGTATCTCTTCGCGGACGAGTGGTCGATAGCGATGGTGAAGCTCTTCCCGGAGTGGTCGTGATGCAACAGGACCAGAGTGGTACGGGCGTAATGACTGACGAGAATGGAAGTTTTGCCATCTCAGTGTCATCTTCGGATGCCTGTCTGGTGTTTACCATGATGGGCTACAGAGAACTTGTGGAGCCTGTCGGAGCCAAGAGAGTGTTTAACGTAACCTTAAAGGATGACACCACTTTTCTCGACGAAGCCGTGGTCGTGGGCTATGGAGTTCAGAAAAAGGGGACGCTTACCAGCAGCATAGCATCTATAAACAGGGAGAAACTATCTTCAGCCCCTACGGACAACATGAGTAATATGTTGGGAGGAAAGCTTCCGGGTCTTGTTACCAGACAGACTTCCGGCGTGCCGGGCGAGAACGACTCTCAAATATATATAAGAGGTATCAGCACTACAGGCACATCCACTCCGCTTGTGCTTGTCGATGGCGTGGAGAGGGACTTTTCCAATCTCGATCCAAGCGAAATAGCGGATGTGACTATTCTCAAAGATGCCGCTTCCGCTGCAGTTTATGGGGTGAAGGGGGCTAATGGAGTTATACTTGTAACCACGCGAAGGGGAGATGTGTCCAGCACTACGGTAAGTTATAACGGAGCTTTTACGATGAGCACCAATGCCGATATGCTCACTCTTCTTTCGGGAGAGGAATATGCCTATTGGCATAACTTGGCAAGCGATCTTGACGGCTTGGACAGGGAGTATTCGTCTCGTCAGATAGAGTATATTAAGAACGGGAACGACCCGCAGGGAATACTTGGGGACACGAATTATCTGGACCTCATATTCAAGAAGGTAGCTTGCGGGCAGAATCACAATTTGAGCATAAGCGGAGGTTCTAAAAACGTAAGGTTCTTTGTAGGAGGAAGTTATCTCGACCAAGACGGTATCATAGAAAACGTGTGGTTTAAGCGCTATAACCTTCGCTCTAACGTGGACATATCTCTTTCAGACGCTCTTACGCTTAAAATGGACGTGTCGGGAAGAATAGAAAACAGACACCAGAACGGTGTGAGCGCAGGGGCAAGCGATCCTACCGCTTCGCTTGATAACGGGGGCGCGGAGTATGGCTATAAGAACATAATTTTCTATGCCATCTCGGCCAGACCTACCACACGGGCTAAGACCCCGGACGGACAATACATTGGCTATCAGAATCCTCTCATCGCGAGGGATGAGTCAGGTTTTCAGGAAAAGAACCGTTCTTTCGTGCAGACGGCTCTTACGCTCCAGTACACCGTGCCTTTCGTTAAGGGCTTAACAGCCAAGGCGATGGGAAGTTACGATTTTCAGAATACGCTTCAGAAAAAGCTTCTCCTGCCTTGTTCTCAAGTTACTCCTAAGTATTCGAGTGCCGACGAGGTTCTGACACTGACTTCGGGTAACAGTCCGCATCTTTCATCGGGGGTTAATCAGCTTACCGAATCGCATCAGCTGTTTTCGCGCTACACCTTTACTGCGCAGCTGAATTATCAGAACACTTTTGACCTTCACGAAGTGGGGGCCGATCTGGTGTGGGAGCAGAGCGGCACGTCTTCGCGCTATTTCGCCGCCGGAAAACAGAACTTCTCCATTACGGAGATTCCCGACCTTGATTTTTCGACGGACGTTTTGCCTAATTCGGTAAGGGGGTATCACTCCAATACCGGAAGACAGGGCCTTTTGGCAAGGATTAATTACGTTTATGACGGACGCTATATAATAAGTGCGTCGCTTCGTAACGACTGGTCAGCCAAATTTGCCAAGGGGCATAGGCTTGGTGTATTTCCTGCCCTTTCGCTCGGCTGGAGGATGAATGAGGCTCTTAAACTCAGAGCGTCGTGGGGTATTCTGGGCAATGACAGCATATCGGACTTTCTGTATGTTCAGGGAGTGTCTCTTTCGACGAAGCCTACCACGGTGATTGACGGGAAAGCTGTGCAGAGCATCTCCACCACGTCCGTTCCTAACAGCGACATTACGTGGGAGACTACCACCACATATAACGTGGGTGCCGACCTGAGGCTATGGGACGGACTGCTCAGTGTAGAGGCTGATGCGTTCTATAAATTGACTACCAATATTCTACAAAGTCAGGCGGGAGAAAATCCTCCGTCTCTCGGCTCTAACTTTCCCGCTATCGTGAACAGCGGAAAAGTGGATGTGCGAGGGTTTGAGCTCTCCCTTAGGCACGAGAATAAAGTAGGAGAATTGACTTATTCTGTGGGGGCCAATACTTCATTTGCCCGAAACAGGTACCTTTCCATCAATGATTCAGATAATATCCCTTCTTATCAGAGTAAGCTTGGGCAGAGTCTTGGGGCAGTGCTGGGCTACGTGTCGGACGGCCTTTATCGCGACGAAGAGGACCTGGCGTCTTCGCCTAAGACGAGTAATGCCGTGAGGGTGGGAGACATTAAGTATAAGGACCTTAACGGCGACGGCAAGATAACTTCAGAAGACAGGACGTGGATTGCCGGTTCACCTGTTCCGGAAGTTATGTTCGGTCTGGATTTTAACTTCAAGTGGAAAGGGTTTGATGCTGTGGTGTTCTTCCAGGGAGCGGCGAACACCGAGATTATGCTTTGCGGAACTTACTCTGCATTAGGCTATTCGGACGGCACCTATTATACTCAGGCCTTCAAATGGGGAAGCAATCCTCCGAAATATCTGGTTGAAGGAAGCTGGACGCCTACTCATACGGACGCTTCTTATCCGAGACTTTCTACACAGTCAAGCACTAATAACGTCTATACCAGTGATTTCTGGGCCAGGGACGCTTCATACTTAAGGCTTAAAAACGTGCAGGTGGGCTACACTTTCCCTAAGAGGCTCACGCGAAAAGTCTATGTCGATTCGCTCAGGCTCTATGTCAGCGCGTCAAACCTGTTTACCATTTCAGGGCTTTCGGAATTAGGAATAGACCCCGAGGCGCCAAGTGTCAATAACGGTTATTATCCGCAGCAGAGGGTCGTAAGTCTCGGTGCTAACTTAACATTTTAAGGGATGAAAAGAGTACAAATATTTGCTTTAGCCCTCTTTCTGGGCGTGTCCTGCAGCTCTGTAAATCTTGAGCCTACAGACAGATACGATATGGCATACGCCATGAAGAATGTCTCTAATGCCAATCTCTACCTTAACTCCTTTTATCCTATCGGTGCACAATGGGGAAGTTTCGGGTCTTGTGCTTTGGGTGGGGCCAATACTTCTCTTTCCGATGGTCTCACGGAGATTCTAAAATATGGTGCCACAGCCGCCGGTGCAGGAGACTGTAATCTTATAATGACCGTGGACGGGCAGCAGAGAGTGGACCAGAACTATTTTGACTGCTGGACTACCGGCTATGGACTTATCCGCCGTCTTAATGAGGCGCTCAAAGCCATAGATGATTATAAGGCCAATTTCACCGCGCAGGAAAGCGCACGTCTTCGTGCCGAGGTGCTGTTTTTCCGTTCTTTGGTTCAGTTTAATATGATGAAGGTGCACGCTTCACAAAAGGATGATCTGGGCATAATCCTTTATAAAGACATCTCGGAGCAGACCATAGAAAAAAAGAATACCGCGAGGAGCCGTCTTTCGCAGTGCTGGGATGCCATCTATGAAGATCTTGATTACGCTTGCAGTAACCTTCCGGAGCCGTCTTCCGCACTTGGCAGAGTGCATAAGTATGCCGCTTACGCGCTTCAAGCCAGAGCCATGCTTTATGCCGCACGCTATGATAAGGCTCTTCAGGCTGTGGAGGCGATAGAGAGCAGCGGGCTGTATGGTTATATCGCATCCTATGATGATATTTTTAAGGACCTTTCTAACAGCGAAGTGATTTGGGGTGTGGCGTATTCAAGTGCGACAGTTACACACAGCTTTGATCAGAAATATTCCATGCCGGGAGACTATTGCTTGAGTGGCAGTAAGGGCAGTGGATATGCAGGTCCTACACAGGAATTTGTGGATGCTTTTGATAATGCAGACGGTTCCGCCTTTGACCCTGCGGATTTTTCAAGACGCTATGTAACAGATGAAAATGTCGGTTCACGCGATCCTCGTCTTCGTTCAAGCGTGCTTTATAATGGGGCTGAGTGGAAAGGTCGCAAGCTGGAGTGCTACGAAGGAGGAGAGGATCAGAAATATATGCCTTATGGAGCTACGAAATCGCCAGGTAACACGGTTACGGGCTATTATATGCGAAAACTTCTGGACGAGACGAACAGGGACTATGTTCTTAACGGTTCATATCAGCCTTGGCCCGAATTCCGCTATGCCGAAATGGAACTTATAAAGGCGGAATGTCTGGCATATAAAGGAGAGTGGGGCGCTTCCCGAGAGGTCATATCTTCTTTAAGAAAGGTGCGTTTCGGTAGGGACGATGTCTGTACAGAGGAATTTTCAACGTTTGAAAAGGCTCTTGATGTGATTCTTCACGAAAGAATGATAGAACTCTGTTATGAAGGGCATCGCTTCTGGGATCTCAGAAGAACTGGTCGTGCGAGGGAAGTGCTTGATGGAAAGAAATATACCGGAGTGCTATGGAAAAAGACCTCTTCGGGAACGTTTAAGGCGGAAAGTGTGTCTGCGGATATGTCCGCGCACAGGTATCCGGAAAGATTTGACCGTTTCCCTATTCCGCAGACAGAGATAAAAAATAATACGCAAGCGCGTCAAAACAGTGATTGGTAGTGAATATGAAAAAAATAATTATCGCCTTGGGGCTTGTCCTCTGTATGTCTTTCTGTGTCAAACCAGATGAAAGGCAGAGAGATTCTTCTTTGGAGCTTAATTCTCTAAAGGCTTACGTTTATTATAATCAGGATAATCTGTCTCTTTATGAGGAGGTGGATCTGATGAGCGGGATGTATATTGAAGAAAAAGGTCTTTTGAGTTTCACTTTTCCTGAAGATGAAGTAAAGTTCAATGCCAATTCCTTAAAAAGATGCCGTATAGAGGCCGGTATCCCTTCCACTGCCAGCGTTGTTCTGTGCGATGAAGCGGGAGTAGAAAAATCTTCGGGCCTGGATGGCTGGTTCGATTTGTATAACAATACATTATATTTTAAAATTAAAGCAGATAACTCCGATTTTAAAATTTTTAAAATAACAACCTTTTGTTTGTAGAGAAAGTTTAATTATATTTGCTCCTGCTTATGAAAATATTTAAGTTTTTACCGTTGCTGACAGCAGTTCTTATGGCTGCGGCATGTAAGTCAGACGACCCCGTTAAACCAGAGGTCGTGTTTTCCCTTTCCGAATCGAATATTTCTGTTTCCGGATTAAGCGAGAAATGTCTTGTGAACGTGGATAACAGTGCGAGGAGTGTGGATCTATATGTAGATTACGCTGATAAGGAGAACATAAAGGCTCTTGACGTCGAATTTAAGAACCTTGAGGAGGGCGTAAGCGTAAAGTATGCTAAGACGTTTAACTATGCCTCATCATCACAGAAGGTAGTGTTCACTAAGGAAGAGAAAGACTTTGAATATACTTTTTCTGCTATAGTGGGAGAGCCTAAGATAAAGGTCCTTTCTTTTTCAGTGGCCGGAGAAAATGCTCTTAGTGGAGAAGTGAAACTCAGTGGAGGAACGGATCTCAGTGCGTTGGAGGTCTTATATGAGATCTCTCCTGCGGATGCAAAGGTCTTTGTGGGCGATAAGGAAATCAGCAGCGGGGATGTCGTGGATTTCTCCGATAAGCTTAATGGCGTGAACTTTACCATTAGGGTGGCTTCTGTGCAGGAACCCTTTAACGTAAAAGTGTCCACTACGGGAATTAATGAGATTTCCCGCGTATGGGGAGTTTACTATAAGCCATTTACGGAAGGCGTTGACGCTACTTGGTTTGGTACTAAGGTGATAGGCGATAAAGATGCCATAAGAACTGTGGCTATGAACGATGAATACGTTTTCCTGGCTAAGGATTCGGCTAATCCTCTGGGAGGGGTGTATGCAGTAAACATAAGCGATCCTAATCAGGTTAAGCTTCTTTCTCAGAAGGGAATAGCTGAGGGAACACGGTTCTTTGCCGTCGCATCGCTTGAGGATAATGTCCTCGCCGCATCATTTACTACTGGGCTGGGCAGTCATTTTAAAATCTATACTTATGACAGTGTGGATTCCGATCCTCGCGTGATTCTTGATTACACTACTGCAGATAATGTTCGCCTTGGTGATAAGATAACCACAGAAGGCACTTGGAACAGCGGTAAAATCTGGTGCTACGATACTACTTCCGGAAAAAAGGTGTATTGCTTCAGCGTGTCTGATGGAAAAGTTAATGCTACTCCTGTGGTCGTGGATCTTGATGCCAAGATGGGTAACTATGGGGCATTCTTCCCATATAAGGATAATCAGTATGTCTGGGGAGGAGGTGCCGGTGCCGCTGCTACGCTCTTTACCGTGGATGGAACGATGGCTAAGTCTGAATATTCATTTAATTCTGCAATCGTTTCCGCACCTGCCCTTGGTATAAGGTTCTTCACATTCAATGAAGAAAATTATATGGCATACGTCGTTCTTCGTAATGCTTATCAGGACGGACAGGCCCGCTTCTCGTCTCTATGTTCAGATGACCTTGAGGAAAGCATAGAGAAGATTTCCGGCTCTTACGCTTTTTATCTTGGTGATCCCGAGGCTAAAGAGGATGGGACATACATAAAGAACGGTAATGGATGCGGAGACGGTGCATTCCGAGTAATAAACGGGCACTACTATTATGCGGCATTCGTAACCGGTACGGGATTGTCTTTATTTGAAATTAAGTAAAATAATACTTATTTATAACCATTTAATAACATTATTTATGAAAAAAAGTTTATTACTGATGCTTGGTGCGGCCATTCTTTTTGCGGGTTGTGCTAAAGATCTGTCTTCGGACTTTGAAAAGTTGGAAGATCGTGTAGATCAACTCGAAAAACAGGTCGAGTCGAACAAAAAGGCTATCGAAGAATTGCAGAAAGCTAACTTCATCACGTCCGTAGAGCATACGGAGGCTGGCTGGAGCATTACTCTTGACGACGGGAAGGTCCTTACTCTTTATAATGGTAAGGATGGTAAAGACGGCGCTGACGGTAAAGACGGTGCTGCCGGGAAGGATGGCGCTGCCGGTAAAGACGGTGATTCATTCTTCAAGTCTGTTGAAATCGTGGATGGTAATGTAGTGTTTACTCTGGCGGACGGTACTTCTTTTGAGATACCATTTGTGGAGGAATTTGCCATTAAGTTAGAGTCTCGTGAGCTTGTGGTCGAGCCTAACTCAGAGGTAAGAGTTCCATTCACTATCGTCGGTAAGACTGCGGAGACCGAAGTTTATGTACTTGGAAGCGGTGCTTATGAGGCTTCTCTTGATGAAGATGAAGTAGTCGTTAAGATACCTGCGACTATTACAAAGGATGCAGTGCTTCTCGCAGCAGATAACGGACATGGTAAGACATCCATCAAGTCTATTAACTTCGAAGGACATTCATTTACAGTTGGTTCTCCGAGCGGAGCCGCTCCTTACTGGGGAGGTAATGTAACATTTAAGGTTACTTCAAATGTCGATTACACAGTTACTTCAGGTGCTTCTTGGCTTGAGGTAGTCAGCACGAAGGCTATTACCGAGAATACGGTAACTCTTAAGGCCGGTCCTACTCCTTGTGGTTATACTCGTACTGGCGAAGTGTATGTAAAGGACATGTATAAGAATACTGTTCAGACTATTACTGTAAGCCAGAGCGGGACAAAGCCGGTTATGGTGTTCAACAGCGGTTATGATTCATTTGCAGATGCTGTCGCTGCTGTAAAGGAAGGAAAGAATGCTGATGTTACGAAGAACGGTTATGTAGATGTAGCTGTTTCTGAGACACAGTCGCCTATTGAAGAAATATTTGCCATACCTGAGAGTGATATGAAGTGGGTTGTTCGCGTACGTCCTCATGGCGGCGGTAAGGCAGAAAACTGTGTTATCCGCGGTATCGATGTTCGTAATACAGAACTTGAAGTTAAGGATATTACCATAGAACCTGCAGTTGCTAATGCAGAGAAGCGTCCTCTTGCAAAAGAAGGAGACACATATGGTACTTCTTATTTTGGCTATGCATACGGAATGTGTGTCGAGACTGACGCTTCAAAGTCTATAACGGTAAAGAATGTAATATTTAAGGTTAATGATGATCTCGTTACTTATAAGAATGCTACGCTTCTTTATGTCTGCCCTTCAACTGGTCTTGTCACCCTTGACGGATGTCAGATAGACGGACGCGGTTCACGTATTTCCCAGATTTATGGCGGAAATGTCAAATTCAATGCTTGTAATATAGCTAACGGATACAGCAGTTATGCCGTTCGCATAGGTGCAGCAAATGCACACCTTGTTCTGACGAACAACCTTATAGACACTCCTAAAGTTGTGGATATTCATTCTTCTATAGCAGCCACATCTACCATTACATTCGGAGAGAACGGAGTGGACAACAACCACTATTCCGCTAATGTAACCCAGAAGGCTGATGACCCTGAGAAAGAGGGTGTTACCGTTACTATCGGGACTTCTCCTGAGGCAACCGTAGAAATGAACGGTGTAATGTTTTCAACAGTCCAGGACGCTGTGGATCTCGCGAAGAGCGGAGCTGTCATAACTCTTGGCAATGCTGTTTATAAGGAGAATGTAAAGATTAACAAGGATATTACCATCATAGGTAAGAGCCGTAGCGAGTCTATCATAGCAGGTAACATGGAGATCGCATCAAAGTGTACGTTGAAGGGATTCACGCTGAGATCTGAATCTGGCGTTACAAATAAGACCTGTGCATATACCAATGGTTATGACTGGGGATATCCATACGTTCTTCGTATCGAATTGGGCGCTAAGGATGTTCTGGTAGAGGATATGGATATCCGTGCAGATGTGGAGGATAGTGAATTCACCAATATGTCCACTATTTGGATTTCAGAGGCTGAAAATGTAACTGTCAGAAATTCTCTCGTTACAAGTGACGCTAAGGGAGCCTATTGTAATAACCAGACCTATGTTGTTACGGGTTTGGTATTTGAAGGAAACGAATTCACCGGTGGCGGACGTAAAGGATGGGCATCACGTATCGCTGCCAATACTACCGCTACATTCAAGGCCAATACATTCCATACGAAGTATGCTATCGATGTATATGAGACTCTTACCGGATCTCTTACACTTGGTGATGGCGCCGTCGATGATAACGTTTATGGTACAGAAGTAGAGGTCGCTCTTAATGGTGATAAGGATGCTTTGGTCGCTGCCGGAGCCAAGTTCTTCCCAGAGGATATGGTATTTAATGAGAAGAGCAGTAATCCATCAGGTTCTGTATGGGAGAAGGTTTGGTCTGCACAGATAGATGAACTTGAAATCAATGATTCTCGTGGATTCGCTTTCTGGAATGGAGAAGTTCTTTGCGGTGTTGCTGCCGGTGATAAGGGACAGGGTTCTCCTGCTCCATACATTAACTCATATCCTATGGTAACAGTGTCTAACGGAGCAGTTTCCAAGACTCTTGCCACTATCACTGAAGGTGCTGGCTTTACCGGTTGGGTAACTGGTGTAGCTGTTGTCGATAATGCTGGTAAACAAGATCTTATCGCTTGTGGTGTAGCCTCTCCAGGTAATCAATGGGCTGCTTCCAATTATGAATTCTATGTATATCATTTCACCAGTGCAGACAAATACGAAGTGGCTGTTCATTGGACTATGCCGGAGGCTGAGGGCGAGCGTATGGGAGACTATCTTTCATTCCAAGGAACATGGCAGGACGGTAAGATTATGACATGCGCTTCTTCTAATGCAAGTAAGTACGTCTATGTATTCAATGTTAAAAATGGCGTAGCGGATCAGACCCCTACTAAACTTGTCATCGCAGATGATGTAAAAGCGGCTAAGTCGGGCGTTGCCGGTATCTATTACTTGAAGGACGATCTTTACATGATTACAAACGAGTCCGGTCTGGTCGATAAAACTTATCTTCCTCCTGTTCTTGTCAAGATCGAAGAAGGGAACGTTACTCTCGCAGGAAAGATGGATGTTTCCAGATTTGCGCTTAAGACTGACGGTGCCACGGTTGTACGTACTCCTCGACTTATCACATTGGGCGAGAAAGATTATTTAGTATTTATGACAGGAGAGTATGGTGGTGCGACATACGGTAACTCAACTATGGGTAATGTCAATGTTTGTGTTCTTCCTCTTACAGGTGCTACCCTTCTTGAAAGCCTTACTTCTTACAATATTGAGGATGTAAAGATTCTTCCTGTAGCTAATGGAGCTAAATATTCAGGTAACGGTTTTGCCGGTGTGGATGCAGATGTATTCGGTAACACTTGCAGAATAGGTTATGGTGTTCGTAATGGTGAAATTGGCGTCATTAAGTTCAGACCATAATTATTGAATGTTAAAAATTATTAAGGGGCTGGCCATTTGGCTGGCCCTTTTTTGTGTAGGGCGCAGTTTATTGCTATATTTGTAGAGAAGAATAACACATATTTATGACATCACGCATGATTTCCTGTCTTTCCATTGCAGCGGTTCTTTTTTCTGTTTTTGCTTGTAGTCCGAAAACGGCAGGACAGGATACCCCGGAGCCAAATCCGGAACCGTCTCCTCGTCTTTTGGAAGTAAAACTTTCAGAATACCTCGGTGCCACGGTAACCATAGACGATGCTGCTTCCGAGGTGAAGGCCGTTCTCCCTTTCGGGTCCATTCTTAACACTGCGACCATAGAATTTACCCTTGAATCGGGGTGCAGCGCAGAGCCGGCATCTGGCTCTACGGTCGATCTTAAAAAGAGTTTTCCCATATTTGTAACGTCGCCTTCTGGTGCCGCTAAAAAATATACGTTTTCCGCTGAAGTGGCCGCTTCCGATGTCATAAAGGTCAAATGGCTTCAACTTCGGGATTATCTTATAAAGGCGGAAAAAGATGGACAGAATTATCATTTCACGCTTCCTTATGGGGCGGATCTTTCTAATTTGAAGATAGATATAGCTTCGGACTATAAACTTTCTAGTCAGCCTGACGTTTCACTCGGAGTAGACCTCAGCTCCGAACTTGATGTTAAGATATATGCAGAAGACGGGAAGACTTTTCAGAGTGTAACTTTAAGTGCATCTCATTATGCAAGGGATAAAGGAGTTCGCGGGGTTTACCTTCCGGCCCCGTGGCACACCGACGCTTTCCTGTCTTATAAGAATCTCTGCGAATCTATGGATTTGCTCCAAGAACTTAATTTTAACTGCCTATATGTGTGCGCGTGGGCTGCCACCAAGGCTGCTTGGCCAAGCGAGGTTCTTTTAAAAAATTCATCTTATTCGTCAGTAGGAGAGCTTAATATGTACGCTTCTTACACGGGGGGAAGCGGAGATGCATTGGCAGATATGATTACTGAAGGCCATAAGAGGGGGATAAAGGTGGTTCTGTGGTTCGAGTACGGTTTCATGCACGCAGTGGGCGGAGTTGATCTTCAGAATCCGCTTCTTTCCAAGCATCCGGACTGGATAGGGTTAAACAGCGAAGGAGAGTACTGTAACTATAATGGCACGGATTATTATCTTAACTCTTATTCTGCGGAGGTACAGCAGTTTATGATAGACTTGGCGGTCGAGGCCGTTAAAAGATATCCCGACCTTGACGGGGTGCAGGGAGATGATCGTCTTCCGGCTTCGCCTGTAAATGCCGGCTATAATAAGGAGACGCTTGATGCCTATATGTCTCAGACGGGAAATGTTTATCCATCTTCATATAAGGAGAAAGCATGGCAGGAGTGGAAGATGAATAATCTTAATTCTTTCGCTCTGGCTTTTCACGATGCGGTGAAAGCGGCGAACAAGTCGTGCCTGGTTATGTTCGCTCCTAACAAATACCCTTGGGCCTATAATAATCTGTGTCAGGATTGGCCTTCGTGGGTAAAGAGCGGGGCTGCGGAATTTCTGACTGTGCAGTGCTATGTTACAGCTAATTACGAAAGAGATGTCGCTTCGCAGATTCAGCAGCTACAGAAGCTCACGGATAAGAACATCTTCCAGCCGGCCATGATTTTGAAAAACGGAGCTTCCGTGATGTCCGCCGAGATGCTCTCGGAGCAGCTATGCTATAACAGACAGGTAGGCACTATGTGCGAGGCTCAATTTTGGTTCGATGGCCTTCTGAGAGACGATGTAAAGCAGATTTTCCGTCTTTTCTATTCATATCCGGTAGATTTCCCGGAGCTTTAGACGACCGATAATAACACAATTATATTATGAAAAAATCAATTTTAGGAATTGTACTTTTAGGGATATTTTCCCTTGTTTCGTGCCAATCTTCCTGCGATGTGCTCATCGTAGGGGGTGGTGCATCCGGAACTATGGCCGGGATTCAGGCTTCCAGAATGGGGTGTAAGACCATAATCGCGGAGGAAACCACTTGGATAGGTGGTATGCTGACTTCGGCGGGGGTGTCTGCCATAGACGGTAATTATCGTCTTCGCGGTGGGCTTTTCGGTGAATTTACCGATGCTTTGGCTGAACATTACGGCGGGTATGAGGCCTTGAAGACGGCTTGGGTAAGCAACATAATGTTTGAACCCTCTGTGGGCGAGGCTATTTTAGAAAAGAAGGTCGCGGCGGAAAAGCAGCTTACCCTTTTGAAAGAATACCGTTTCGAAGGGGCAGAGAAGCAGGATAAGGGCGGCTGGAAGGTGAATTTCTCTACGCCGGATGGAAAGAAAACCATTAAATGTAAGGTTCTTATCGACGGCACCGAGCTTGGCGATGTGGCGAAGGCGTGTGGGGTGAAATATCACATAGGCTTCGATCCTAAGTCTTATACGGGAGAGGCTACGGCTCTTGAAAACGGGAACGATCTCGTTCAGGACATGACTATGGTAATGACTCTTAAGGACTTCGGCCCTGGCGCTGATATGACTATTGCCCGTCCGGAAGGCTATGACGTTAATAGATATGTCAACTGCTGCATCAACCCTTTGAACAATCCCGCATTCGACAAGGGACAGCAGAAGTGGAGCCCGGAGATGATGCTCACCTATGGAAAGCTTCAGAACGGCAAATATATGATAAATTGGCCCGTGGAGGGTAATGATTTCTATGCCAATATTATAGACCTTTCGCGCGAGCAACGAGACTCGGTGATACATCAGGCGAAGCTTCGCACTCTCGGATTCTTGTATTTCCTTCAGACGGAACTTGGTTATAAAAATCTCGGTCTCGCCGATGACGAATTCCCTACGGAAGATAAATTGGCATTCTTCCCATATCATAGGGAGAGCTGTCGAATCGAGGGAGAGTATCTTTATACGCTGGATGAATTGGCGGACAGATATGCATATAAGTCTTATAGGACAGGTGTCGCAGTAGGTGATTATCCTGTTGACCATCACCATTATGCGTGTCCTCAGTGGAAAGAATTTTCGCACTTGTGGTTCGGAAAAGTTCCTTCTTTTACACTGCCGGCCGGAACTTTAATTCCATTGGGAGTGGAGGATCTCGTGGTGGCGGAGAAATCCATCAGCGTGTCCAATCTCGTGAACGGTACGACACGTCTTCAGCCTGTGGTTTGCGAAATAGGACAGGCGGCAGGGGTGTTTGCAGCATTGGCAGTTAAAAATGCCTGCGCCGTTAGGGATATAAAGGTGAGGGACGTGCAGCGGACTCTGCTTGATGCGGGGGCATATCTTCAGCCTTATTT
Organism: Firmicutes bacterium TM09-10; assembly: GCA_963650755.1. GTDB lineage: Bacteria > Bacteroidota > Bacteroidia > Bacteroidales > UBA932 > Cryptobacteroides. The sequence continues at coordinate 89,966 of CAVJMH010000002.1, forward strand.
GGATTTGCCAAAGGACGATCCTGATTTCAAGATGCTTCAGAGAGTGGGTTCTACCGGCATTCTTCACGCAGAGGGGCGTAATGTGGCGTGGTCTAACGAGACTTGGATGAGGATAAATGAGCCACTTCGTTGGAATGATCTCTATCTGGATGATTATTACGGGGTAAGCCATAACTTTTCGGCCGAGGATGTGAGTGCCGATGAGTTCGTGTCGTTGATTTCGGGGCTTAGCGCGGCCGGTCCGGATAAGATAAAAGCTGCTTTAGGTGAAGTAAAGGATGGTGTCCTTACCAGACTTCAAGCAGCTCGTGTTATAGATCTTTTCCTGCATCCTTTCGATGTGGATGTGGACTTTAAAGGTCAACTACTTGCTAAGTAGTTACTTACTTACTTCTTCATGTACTTTTTAAGGTAGGGAGTAATCCAGTCGGCGTAACGCATCATTCCGAGGTCGGTAAGGTGAATGTTCTCCACGAAAGCCTCGCTGTCGTGTCCTAACATGTCATCGGATTTGAGGTAATAGATGCGTTTTTCTCCCTGCTTTTTGAGTTTTTCGAAGAGTTCTCTTTGCGCTTGGTTCTTGTTATCCACCTCTTTGGTGATGACGCTGTCCCAGCCATAATGAGCGAAATATGGGTCTTCGATGAAGATTATAGGAACATCGGGGTGAGCATCTCTTACTATTCTGAAGAATGCCTCACCCTTTTCTCTTATAAGGTAATCCCATGCGTTAGGAACGTAGTCGAACACGAAGATGGCAGGATTCTCCACGCTCGCCATCAGCTCTGCTATCTCCATGTCCAGCAGGGCGTTACCGCTGAAGCCGAGGTTGATTACTTCGCGGTCGAAGCGTCGTGCGAGGATGTTAGTGTAGGCCATTCCGGGACGATTGGCACATCCGCCCTGAAGAATGGAGGTCCCATACATGACGATAGGAGAGTTCGTCTTAGGAGACTCCACCTCCGGGCCTTTAATGTAGGCCGTGGAGTCAACCCCTATCTCAAGGTCTGTAACAGAGTCGTAAAGAGGAAGATAGAGCATATATTCGGTAGGCTCTCCTTTCATGTTGCCTATCAGTCGGGCTTCCGTGGTTTTGTCTGAAGGATTAGGCTTGCCGGCGGCTATGAACCTCCATTCTCCTTTGCCGTTACGGGCATAGAGGTCAAGTCCGCGTGTTCCGGTAAGAGTCTGATGATTCATAAGATTACCGAATTTGGCAGTCCAACGGCACCAGATGGCAGAGGAATTGGAATTGAATCTGAGGTAAAGTCCTGCGCTGTTTCGTCCCAAATACCAGACGGCATCACGGCTTCTGCCTTCAAATTCGGCGGGAAGCCTCTCGTAGCGTTCCTTGGTGTCTTCGCGCGCCTTCCCATAGAGAGGGAATTCAGTGGCGTCAGTGTAAACCTGTGCTCCGGCAAGAGTGCAAGACAAGATGGCACCTGCCAGTAAAAATATCCTTTTATTCATAATGCTAAATTATTTAAGAGGGCTCATCGGCAGTGTCCAGTTGGCGATGGTCGCTACGTAAGGGGCCATTATGCTTGCTACTTTGCGGTGTCCGTTATAGTTTGGATGCCACGAAGCTCCGAGGTCTTCGGTGTTGTTATGCGCTAAAGCGTCTATCTGTGTAGCGTGCACATTCTCCATTCCGCTTCTCTCTACGGCCAATTTCACCCAAGTTCCCATCATAGGGTCGGCTTTTGACGCCACACAGAGGATAGGAACGTCCGGATGAAAGGTGCGTATCTGCTGGAGAAGTGCTATATAATTTCCGCACCAAGATGATAGGGTAGGCTGTTTCCCTGTAGAGAAGTCATTGGTCCCAAGATAGATGACTACTATGTCCGGAGTGTATGTAGGGGTCCATTTTTCTTCGCAGAACTGGTCAAATGTCTGAGCGTAGAGCTTTACCATGTTCTCGTGCTGGTTAAAATCGCCATAATTTCTTATGATGCCGCGTCCGCTATGAGAGATATGTACGGCATCGGCGTCAAAATAACGTCCAAGTATGTCGGCATAGGTCAGTGCCGGATTTTCTTCTTCAGGACGGAAAGGCGAAGTGGCTGCAGGAGCTTCCGTGCCGTATCCGCAGGTGTAAGAGTCTCCTACAAATTCTATAAGTCGTTTCTTCGCTCCGTCTGCCTGTAGGAATTTTCCGTCTGTGGATAATTCGAACAAAGTGAAGCAGCCTTGCTCCGCTTCGGTTCTTTTCTGTATGGTGATTTCGTGTACGGCCTTTCTCCCGTTAAAAATGGTGATGGTGGTGTCGCTCTTTACGGAGAACACCCCGTCTTTCTGAGCGGAAGGAGTGTTATCTATCCACACGTTAAAGTAGTCGTGGTGAGTGTCTGTACACTTGAGTTTAAGACTTTTACCGCTGAATTTCACCTTAATGGTGGTGGCGCTCCAGTCGAAACTTACACTTCCTGCGGTGTCGTTCTTTTGAATGCGTCCTGTGTACTGTATCTTAGAATCGGTAGCCGTAACAGTTTCGGCTTTGCAGATGCCCATAGAAAAGGCGGCTGCAACTACAAGTAATAGTGTTTTTTTCATGGCCGCAAATATAACGATAAAAAACAGCTTCTAACGTATATTTATTTTGAAGTATTTTCCCTTTTTCGTACGTTTATATATTATTAGACTAATAATCAACATTCGTATATGAAACACCTGTATTTTGTCGCAGCTTTTTTGCTTTTCGCTTCATGCACTGCCGATAAAGATGTAAAATCGGCGGACGCGCTTGCCGAGCGAATAATGGGCGCCCATTCTAAAAGTATCGTCTTTGAGAAAGTTCAGAGTGAGGGCGATGCCTTTGAGATAGAATCCATTAAGGGAAAGATTCATATCAGGGCCAATAATGCCAATTCTATGGCTGTGGGGCTGAATTATTATCTTCAGCACTACTGTCTTACGAATGTCAGCTGGTATGACTATAACCCGGTTGAACTTCCGGAAACGCTTCCGCAGGTAGAAGAAAAATATAGCGCCAGCGCTAAAGTTCCTACGAGGTTTTTCCTTAATTATTGCACCTACGGCTACACTATGCCGTGGTGGGATTGGCATCAATGGGAAAGACTCATAGACTGGATGGCTCTCAACGGAGTGAATATGCCGCTCGCCATAACAGGGCAGGAGGCTGTGTGGCAGAAGGTTTGGGAAAAGTATGGGCTTACGGACTTCCAGATACGTTCATTTTTTGTGGGCCCGGCGCATCTCCCTTGGCAGAGAATGTGTAATCTGGACAGATGGGAAGGTCCGCTGCCGCAGAATTGGATAGACTCTCAGGCCAAATTACAGAAAAAGATTCTGAAAAGAGAGCGTGAACTTAATATGACTCCTGTCCTCCCGGCATTTGCAGGACATGTCCCTGAAGAATTGGCCTCTGCGGTAGGAGAGAAGATAGACACATTCCGGGTCAGTTATTGGGGAGGATTTGCCGATAAATATCGCTGCACATTCCTAAGCCCTATGGATGACTTATTCGCTGATATTCAGAAGACTTACATTCAGGAGCAGACTAAACTCTACGGCACGGACCATATCTATGGGGTGGATCCGTTTAACGAGGTGGACGCTCCTTTCTGGGACCCGGAGACCCTTGCCAAGATTTCGAAAGGCATCTATGAGAGCATGACGGCCGTGGACCCTGAGGCCAAGTGGCTGCAGATGGGATGGCTCTTCTATGCGGACCAGACCCACTGGACAGACGAAAATATCAAGGCCTATCTGACGGCCGTACCTGAGGGGAGGATGTTGATTCTGGATTATTATTGCGATCACACTCAGATATGGAAACGTACGGAAAGCTTTTATGGCCAGGACTTTCTGTGGTGCTATCTCGGTAATTTCGGTGGCATGACGGGCATCGAGGGCGACTTTTATCTTAACGACACCCGCATGGATGATACTTTCCAAAATGCGGGCCCCGGATGTAAAGGCGTAGGTGCTACGCTTGAAGGCTTCGGGGTAAATGAACCGGTCTATGAGGCGGTGTTTGCGAAGGCTTGGGACAGGGGCGAGACTATAGACGAGTACATAGACAATATCGCAGACCGCCATCTTGGAAGAAAAGATGGGGAATTCCGTAGCTTTTGGCATATTCTATCCGAAAAGATAAGTAAGACGCACACTTCTACCGGCAGTTCAAGCATAATCAATGCTCATCCTAATCTTGAAGGCAGGTGGCATTGGACCACGATACCGGTGAGGGGATATGACCTGAAGGAGCTCGAAAATGCGTGGGCTCTGCTTCAGACGGTTGAGGGCGACAGCGGATACCTTTCTTATGATAAGGCCAATGTCCATAGACAGGTGCTGGTGAACAGGACCGCGGCGGCAAGGGACAAATTTACGGCGGCTTATAAAGCGGGAAACAGGGCTGCGATGCTTCAGGCCAAGGCTGATTTCCTCTCTTTGTGCGACCAGATAACATCTGTACTCAGCACGCGTCGCGAATTTTCTCTTCAGAACTGGATAGACGATGCCCGCAGCTGGGGTCAGACAGAGGAGGAAAAGGCTTATTATGAGAGGAATGCACGTACGCTCATCTCGGTGTGGGGAGATTCTTTCCACCTTTGGGATTATGCTAATCGCGACTGGGATGGTCTGTGCGATACATATTATAAGGTCAGATGGGAGAAGTTTTTTGACGCGGTAATAGAGGCTTTCGATGCCGGCGAGCCTTTCGTAAATTCGAAAAGCACGGAGTACACTACTTCCACCGTTTCAGGAAGTCATGCTTCGGTAAAAGGCAGGGCGCTTCAGTTTGATAAGGATATTTGGGAATTTTCTTGCTCTTGGGCTGGAATAAAATAATGGAATGATGAAAAAGATAATTGTATTTGCTTTATGTGCTCTGTTCGCTCTTTCTTCATGCGGGAGAAAGTCTTCAAATGAGCCTGTGGTTTATTCTCCTGATGGAAGAATAAAGGTGAGCGTGAGTACGGACGGGGGAAGATTGGCATATAGCATAAGTCAGGACGGAGAGGCCTTAATAGACACTTCCGCTCTCGGGTTCTCGCTTATGGGAGGTAATGTTCTGGGTATCAATACCGAGATACTTAGTGTGGAGCATTCTTTCGCAGATCAGACTTGGGAGACCGTGTGGGGTGAAAGGCGTTATATCCGCGACCATCATAACTATATGAAGGTGCACACGGCTCATCTGGATGTGGAAGTCAAAGTCTTCGATGACGGCGTAGGATTCAGATACATTTTCCCTGAACATCTGGGCGATATTAAGATTAAAGAGGAACTGACTGAATACAGATTTGCACGTCCGGACCATAAGATATGGTGGATGCCGCGTAGTGAACCGTATTACGAAGCTTATGGCCAGAGGACTGATATTAAGGATGTTGACCTGGCATATACGCCTGTTACCATAGAAGGTGCGGATGGCAGGTACTATTCCATACACGAGGCTGCGCTTCTGGATTTCGCGAAAGTGAATCTTACTTCCGACGGGCAGGCTTGCCTGAAAACCAGTCTCACCAAGTGGTCTGATGGCACCGGGGTTTATGTGACGGACACGAGAGTGAGCCCGTGGCGTACCATATTGATAACAGACCGTCCGGGGGCGCTTATCGAGTCTTCTCTTATGCTAAATCTTAATGAGCCTTGTAAGTTAGAGGACACATCGTGGTGCAAACCGGGAAAATACATAGGCATCTGGTGGGAACTTCATAAGTTCTTCAAGACTTGGTATTACGGCCCCCAGCATGGAGCCACTACTGAGCGCACTATGCAGTATATAGACTTCGCCGCCGAAAATAACATTCAGGCAGTGCTCGTAGAGGGCTGGAATAAAGGCTGGGAAGGCAACTGGATGAAGACAAGCGATAATTTCAGCTTCACCGAGGCTTATCCGGACTACGATTTCGACCGTATAATGAAATATGCCGCATCGAAGGGTGTGCAGATGATAATACATAATGAAACTGCGGCCAATACGGTTAACTATTTCTCTCAGATAGACTCTGCTTATGCTCTTTACCATAAGTACGGAATGCATTACATAAAGACGGGAAATGTTAATCTACTGATGGACGGCAAGGAGGAACACGATGGTCAGTACGGAGTGAACCGCCTTCACGAAGTGGTGGAGAGAGCCGCTCAGTATCAGATAAATGTAGATGAACACGAGCCTTGCATCCCTACCGGACTATGTCGTACTTGGCCTAATCTTATGACAGGAGAGGCTATTCGCGGTCAAGAACACGATGCTTGGGAGGTGGATGGTGGCAACACGCCTGAACATCAGACCGTATGTCCGTTCCTTAGAGGCCTTGCCGGTCCTATGGATTACACTTTCGGGACATTTGACTTTTCTAATCCTAACACGCCTACTTCGCGCGTAAGAACCACCATCAGTAAGCAGCTCGCCGAATATGTGGTAATTTACAGCCCTCTTCAGATGGCTTCCGACCTCATAGAGGCATATCAGGGAGTAAAGGCGTTCGATTTCATAAAAGATGTGCCTACGGATTGGGAGCAGACGAAGGTAATAAGCTCTAAGATAGGAGATTATATAGTTACAGCGCGTCAGCAGAGAGGCTCGCAGGACTGGTATCTCGGTGCCATAACGGACGAAAACGCCAGAACGCTTGAAGTTCCACTTTCATTCCTGGGTAAGGGAGAATGGACGGCGCAGATTTACTGCGACACTCCGACTACTACTCAGGAGGACTCGCCTCAAACCTATCAGTATAAAGAACTTACTGTGAAGCCATCGGAAAAATTGACACTTGCACTCGCTACATCCGGCGGATGCGCCATTAGATTTATAAAGAAGTGATGAAAAGGATTATAACTGCATTGTTTGCCCTTACGGCGCTTTTCTCGGCAGCCGAGGCTAAAGATTTCAAGCTTTCCTCTCCTTCGGGGGATGTAAAGGTCGTGGTGAGCGCTTCCACAGAACTTTACTGGAGAGTAGAATACAAGGGCGAACGCATATTAGACGACAGTCAGATTTCGCTTACCCTTTCCGACGGGAGAGTTTTAGGGGAGAAGCTTCCTCATGCTAAGGCTTTCAGACACAGTGAAGAGAATGTTCTTACTAACTTGGTCCCTACCAAGAATCGTCTGATTACAGACAAGTTCAATGAATTGAAACTCCGTTTCGGCAAGGACTGGGCCGTGGTTTTCCGCGCCTACGATAACGGCGTGGCTTATCGTTTCGAGACCTTTTTCAATGGCAAGGTCGGAGTGTCAGCAGAACTCGGAGAATGGAATTTCGCCTCTGACGCCCAGGTATATTGGGTAGGAGAGAAGAATCCGGACTACATAACACATTGTGAGGCTAATTTTCAGCAAATGCCTATAAGCAAGGTAGATAAAGAGACGTATTCTTATCTTCCATTAAGCTTCTGCACTCCTTCGGGCGTGAGGGCGGTGATAACCGAGACTGACCTTTTCGATTACCCTAACATGTTCTTGAGAGTGAAAGACGGGACCTCGCTTGAGTCGGAATTCCCTCGCGTGATAGACCAATACACTATGCGCACGGACCGTGATGTCACCGTTACCAAATGGGCGGATGTCATCGCACGTACAGACGGAAAGAGGACCTTCCCGTGGCGTGTGCTTACGCTTGGCGACGACCGCTCTCTTATAGAAAACACTCTGCCGTGGCAGTTGTCTTCCAAGGAGTTACCCGGTGATTATTCGTGGCTGAAGCCAGGAAAGATAAGCTGGGAATGGTGGGCTGCGCTCAATGTCTATGGTGTGGATTTTCAGGCTGGAGTGAATACGCAGACTTATATGTATTATGTGGATTTCGCTGCCAAATACGGCCTTCCTTATATCCTTATGGATGAGGGATGGAGTAAGTCCACTTTGAATATCGTGGAGCCGAAGCCGGAATTGGAATTACAGAAAATCATAGATTATGCCGCTTCCAAGGGTGTAGGTGTAGTGCTTTGGACTCTCTGGACTCCGTTTGTTCAAAATGGTGTAGGTCAGATACTTGACGTGTATGAAAAGTGGGGCGTGTCCGGCATAAAGATAGATTTTATGCAGATGCAGGACCAGAATATGGTAAATTTCTATGAGGACATCGCTCGCGAATGCTGCAAGAGGCATCTTCTGGTCGATTATCACGGAGCCTATAAGCCGGCAGGCCTTCAGAGAAAATATCCTAATGCGATGACTTACGAGGGCGTGTACGGAATGGAGCACGACAAGTGTTCGTATGACATCTCCCCGGACCATGACCTTAAACTTCCGTTCACGCGTATGGTCGCAGGTCCTATGGATTACACTCCGGGAGCAGTGAACAATGCCACGCGCGAGGACTTCGCCATACGCTGGAATCACCCTATGAGTCAGGGTACAAGAAGTCATCAGGTGGCCCTGTTCGTAGTGTTCGAAAGTCCGCTCACTATGCTATGTGATTCTCCGTCAAACTATTATAAAGTTCCCGACTATACTTCGTTTATCTCTGCCATACCTACTGTATGGGATAAGACAGTATGCCAGGAGGCACAGGCAGGAGAGTACGTGGTGCTTTCGCGCAAGACTCTTGATGGCAGGTGGTATAGCGCGGCTCTGAATAACTGGACAGGAAGAGAGCTGCTTCTTGACACGTCTTTTCTTGAAAGCGGAGAATGGAAAGTCACCATACATCGCGATGGTGTTAATGCCAATGTCTGGGCAGAGGATTATGTGATAGAGAGTAAGACCATTAAGGCCGGAGACACTCTTTCTATAGTTATGGCCAATGGCGGAGGCTGGGTGGCCGAGTTCAGTCATCTATAAAAGTTTATATTTTGAAAAAGATAATAGTTGTATTGGCCCTTATGCTCGCCGGCTTATCCTCTTATGCTGAGGGAGTTAAGGTGAGCGGTGTAGTGCGGGATGATAATTCCAAGGGCCTTGGCGGAGTAAAAGTTACAGACGGCTATAGGATAGTTCTCACGGACAGTCGCGGAAGGTATAGTTTTACTACTCATGACGATGCGAGGTTCGTCTATCTGTCCATTCCTTCCGGATACGCGGCATCTACGCGAAACGGAGCTCCTTATTTTTATAGAAGCATAGACCGGGAGCGTTCTACGCAAAAGGCGGATTTTACACTTTATTCGCAAAAACAATCGCAGGAGGAGCATCAGTTCCTTCTATGGGCCGATGTGCAGGTGTATAATGAGGGCGAGATAGAGCTCGTAAAAAAAGCGGCACAAGATGCCAGGCAGGAGCTCAGCCGTAATGGCATGCCGGCATTCGCCGTGTCGTGTGGAGACATAATAGGGGACTGGAAGGATGATTTTTCCGTTAAGGTGCACGAGGCCTGTGCTGAGAGCGGCGTGGAATTTTTCGCCCTTATGGGAAATCATGATTATAAGGCCAATGCCCCCACTAACGAGGCGTCAAAAGTTATATTTACAGATAATTATGGGCCTACCTACTATTCTTTCGACTGCGGCAGGATGCATTATGTAGTGCTTGACGACGTGTTTTTCTTCTCCCGTCATTACATAGGCTATATAGAGGAAAGTCAGATGAATTGGCTTAAGGAAGACCTTAAAAGTGTGGAAAAAGGAAGCACGGTGGTGCTTTTTATGCACATCCCGACATATAGCAAGTATGCCGCTTCAAAGCAATGGGGTAAGGAAGAGTATAATAAGATAGTTACGAACCGTAATGCCCTCTATGCCGCGCTGGAAGGCTATAATGTGCACATTTGTTCCGCTCATGAGCACTATGCCCAGAATTACATAATAAACGAGCACATCTTCGAACACGTGCATGCTCCGCTCAGCGGCTTGTTCTGGCAGTCGCTATATAGCTGTGACGGAGTCCCTTGGGGATATTATGTTTACACTGTGAAAGGTAACGAGGTTGTGGACTGGTATTATAAGCCTGTTGGCTTGTCTCGTGACTGCCAATTCACCGCTTATGCCGTGGGAGAAGATCCTCTGAAGCCGCATAGCATAGTGGCCAATGTCTGGAATTATGACCCGGCGTGGACGGTGGAATGGGAGGAGAACGGTGTGCCGCAAGGCGCTATGACTCAGTATGATGGCTGGGACCGTACGATAGTGGCCGATGTGGAGGCGAGACGCGAGAAGGAGTTCACGTGGAAGTACATAGGAGCAGGGGAGACTTCGCATCTTTTTTATGCGATGCCTTCGGATCCTAATGCTGATGTGAGGATAATCGTTACTGACAGATTTGGCGGAAAATATGTGTGGACTTCATCGCGAGGTCTCTCCGATGACGATGGCTGTGGTCACGCTTCTTTCTCCGGCCTTGTCGCTAGGTGAATTAAGGATTTTCCCTTCGGCGCCTACCATGCAGGAGCTGCCGCCTCCGTCCAGGTTAAGGGCATCGCTGCACCCGAGACTGATGAATTTGTCTGCAAGTTCTGAAAGTGTGTATCCCGCACTCCCGCGCTGACCACGGCCGTCCGCTACGATAAGAATCAGTTTCCCGTCCGGAGTGATTCCTGCAGCGGTGCGGTTTACTCTGCTGAGCCCGGAGGTGCCGCCGGCATCCAGACATTCTGCCCAATAGTTCTCTACGGCTACGTTCTTTCCATTCTGCACAAGTCTTGGCCCGCCGCCCACTGCTTCGTAAGGTGCCCATGTAAAGGCTCCTTCGACATCTGCGGTAGGAGCGGCATCAAGAAAAGTTTGAGTCTTCTCATTATTGCCCAAAGCGGAAGGAAAGGCTGTATGCTCGGCCATAGGGATGTCGGTGCAGTAGGCCCAGTGGATGGCGAAACTTCCATCTTTATCCTGTCCAATGGCAGAACGCACCGGATAGATGGTTCTCTGCGCGTTCTCATCGTTAGGCCAATTGAAGCTGGCCCATGCGCGCTGTTTGACTCTGTCTTTATGTATGCACATGCTTACGGAAGTGTATCCGGCGAAATATCCCGCGTTGGTAGCCAGGCACGCTACTTCCTCCTCGTTTGAGAAGCTGCTGAAAAATTCTGTCGGTTTTTGTTTTCCCTTAGCCAAAAGACAGTTGAAGGTCAGATTAGGATTGGCATTAAAATCTATGGTGGCTACGAAGCCGAGGCATTTCTGTCCGTCCGTGAAAGTTTCTTCAAATTCTTCTACGCTCACTCCTTTCGGGTAGCCGTTAGTCCATGACCAGTCCTCTTCAGTGTCTGGGACTACAGGGTCTGTGGGCTCTTCGGTGGATGAACCGCCGGTCTCTGTCTTAGGGTTGCATGCGAACAGGCAGAATGAAACTGCCGCTGAAAACAAAAATGTAAAATAGTATTTGCGCATAAAAATGAAGTGTTATTAATCTGTCGCAAAAGTACGAAAATTAATTCCAAATAACACTTGGCAAGCGATTAGAAGTTACTATCTTTGCTTAAGGATGACGATAGAAAACGAAAAGGCATTTGAGAACATTATCCGGGAGAATTATCCTTGGATGGTGGGATATGTGTCCCTTATTCTTTCTGAAGAAGAGGCACAGGATGTCGTTCAGGACATCTTCGCCGCGTTATGGGTCAAGCGTCATCGATTGGAATTCAACGATAAGAATCATCTCTGCGCGTATCTGCGTTGTGCTGCGAAATCCCGATCAATAGACAGATTTCGTAGAAAAACCACTGGGGGGGGGTATAGGTTTTTCAGCCAATTAAGGCTGGACGAGCTTGAGTGGTTCCAAGAAAACGGGGAGGACCTGCTTGAAAAGATAGGAAGGGAAGATCTCTATCAGCAGGTTCTTAGTGTAGTGGAGGAACTTCCCGAGACCAGGCGCGACGTCTTTAAACTTTCTTATCTGAACGGCTTTTCGGCAAAAGATATCGCTCAAACCACGGGCTTGCCTGTAAGAACAGTGGAAAATCATCTGTATCAGGCACTTAAGTTTCTTCGTGGTAAATTTGCATTAGTGCAGTTCATCTGGATTTCCCTATCGCTATAAGTATTTTTCTTTCTTCGTGAAGTACTTTTTTCTTTTCGTGCGTTTATATAACGTATGAATGTTTCGGATTTGATGGAGTACATCTCCGGCAGGGACCTTTCTTTAGAGAAGGAAGTCGAAAGCTGGATAAATGAAAGCGAAGAGAACAGACGGGAGTATTTTCGTCTTAAAGAACTGCTGTCTGTAAAGACCGTAAGGCAGAATTCATCGTCAAGTGCTCTTGATGCGGCTATAGAGGGGATACATTCTCGTGTTCAGGCAGATAAGTCCCGCCGCAGATACCGTCGTTCACTTGCATTTGCATGGAGTGTAAGTGCATGCCTTGCTATCGTCCTTTTATATGGAGCGCTTCGTCAGGCCTTGCCTAATTCTATGGATGTGCTTATCGCTAATGAAAGTGAGCCGGTAAGTCTTTATTCTCTTCCGGATGGCACTAAAGCATTTCTTAGACAGGGTAGTGAACTGTCGTATGCCAATGCATTCAATTCCAAGAACAGGGCGGTGTCGGTAAAGGGCGAGGTTTACTTGGATGTAGCCCGTAACGAAGATATGCCGTTCGTAGTCAAGACTCAGAATGCTCAGGTTCGCGTATTGGGAACGGCTTTCGACGTTCGCAGCACTTCTGAACTCACCGATGTGGTCCTTGAAAGGGGAGAAGTGGCTATTTGTAATGCTAAAGGTGCGGTGATAGCAGACCTTCTTCCCGGAAACAGAGCTGAGGTGTCGAGCGACGGAGGCGTGCTTCTTTCTTCTGTGAGCACATCGGATTTCACTAAGTGGAGATATGATTATAAGGTCTATGAGAACTGTTCTTACGACGACTTCGTCAACATGATGGAAAGCCGCTTCGACGTTCGTTTTATCTACGATCCGGCGATATTCAGTTCGGCTTATTTCTCCATAGCCATATCAGAAAGCGATACTCTTGAGGACATTCTTTCAATGATGGAATATATGGTGAGCGCTCATTATAAAGTAGTGGGACGTAATATCTATGTAACTAATACCAAGTAACTTTTTAATATATAAGATATTAAACGATAACCAATTTTATGAAAAGATTTTTTGCCTTAGTATGGGCGGTATTTTTCGTTACCTGTTCTCTATGGGCCCAGAGCAAGACGGTCTCCGTCGATGCTTCAGGGCAGAAATTGGACACGGTACTCAGCGAAATTACTGCTCAGAGCGGAGTGGTGTTCTCGTATGAGAATAACGCTCTTAATGTAAAAGTATCCGACAAAGGCCATTTGCAAGGCACTTTACCGGAGGTGTTGAATCGTCTTTTCGAAGGTACGGGCATCAGCTGGAAGGAGATTTCCACTGAACGCATAGCTCTTACCTACGATAAGAGTAAGGATAAGACACAAAAGGTTTCCGCTAAGACCATCAGGATGGGCGGTTGTGTAACCGATGATTCCGGACTTCCTGTCGTGGGGGCTGCCGTTTTCATCAGCGGAACTAATCAAGGGACTATGACCGATATGGACGGAAACTGGAGCCTTTCAGTGCCGGAAAAGGGCGTTACCATAGAGGTCAGCTGTATGGGATATGCCACGATGCGTTTTTCTCCTGAAAACACTATGAAGAAAAATATCGTTCTTCATGATGATAATCAATTCCTGGAAGATGCAGTGGTCATAGGTTATGGTACCCAGAAAAAGGAGATGCTTATAGGTTCCGTATCACAGGTTACAAGCAAAGACCTCATGAAAGCCCCTGTAAGTAATGTGTCTTCACTTCTGGCCGGCAGACTTTCAGGTGTAACTTCCATTCAACAGACAGGAACTCCTGGTGAAGATAGCGCTACTCTTCTGGTCCGCGGTATGTCCACTTTCAACAGCTCTTCTCCGCTTGTTATCATAGATGGAGTGGAAGGTCTTATTAATTTCCTTAATCCTAACGATATAGCGTCGGTGACTGTCCTTAAGGACGCAGCTACGGCAGCTATCTATGGTGTGCGCGGTGCTAATGGCGTAATACTCGTTACTACTAAAAGCGGTGGTGAGGGCGAGACTAAGATATCGTATGACGGTTCAGCCACATTTACGAATAACACGGCCATGCCTAAGTTCTGTAACGCGGAGCAGTATGTTTATTACCATAATCTTGCCCGCACGATGGACGGCTATGATCCTATCTGGACGGATGAGACTCTCGCCTGGATGAAAGAGAAGGGCATATATGCGCAGACAGATTGGCAAAAGGAGATATATAATAACTTCGGATTCCAGCATCAGCATAACATTTCTGCCACCGGAGGGACCAATAGGCTGAAGCATTACACTTCTGTGGGTATTATGGACCAGGAGGGTATCCTTAAATCTACTGGTTACACGCGAATCAATCTTCGCTCGAACATAGAAGCTAAACTTGCCGACGGACTTAGTCTTACGCTTAACGTAGCAGGTAATACATCGGAACAGAATCTTCCTGGATATGACATAGCTCCGGTATATGAATTCAGCCCTATCACGGCGGCCTACTATTCATTGCCGATTTTGTCCACGACCTACGAAGGATTACCATTGGCATATAATCACGGAACATATTATCGTGCAGCCCTTTCGTCTTTGACGGATTCCGGATATAGGACTAACAGACGCTATAATTTTGATACTCAGGCCAAGTTGGAATACGATTTTTCTTCCATTCCGGCTTTGAGGGGTCTTAAGGCGCAGATATTCGGGGCGTTTGATTACGCATTTACACAGAACATAGTGTTCATGCACGCTTATGAACTGTATCGTTTTACGGCAGAGACTTTAACCATAGACAAGAAGGTCTCTCAGGGTATATCGGAGAACAGTTACAGTAAATCTGCCTCTTATGGATATAACTACACACTTCGTCCGCAGATAGACTATTCACGCACTTTCGGTGTACATAGCATTTCTGCTACTTTGGTTGCGGAGGAGTCCACAGGATATTCAGATACTATGACATCTACTAAGAAGGGTTATTTCACAGAATTTCCTGTAGATATAAGTTTGGGTATGGCTCAGGGCAGTTCGAATCCAAGTGGCTCGCACGCGTGGAAAACTTCTCTTCAGTCAGTGGCTTCGCGTATAGATTATTCTTATGACGGAAAATATCTTGCAGGATTTACATTCCGTGCCGATGGTTCGTCTAAGTTCGCTCCGGGTAATCGCTGGGGATATTTCCCTTCAGTAGCTTTAGGTTGGATTCCGAGTAAAGAGAATTTCTTCGCTCCGCTTTCAGGGACTGTGGATTTTCTTAAACTCAAAGCTTCTTATGGCGTACTCGGCACAGATGATACATCGAAAGATCTTTATTATCAGACTTATGGCGCAGTTCAGAATACTATCATCATAGGTGGTGCAGAGAAAGCTTCGTTCTACTCTCAGGGCTATGTTCATAATGACCTCACATGGTCGAGAACGCATGTATGGAATGTAGGTGTGGAATCCAAGTTCTTTGGCAATAAGCTCTCTGTAGATGCCGATGTATTCTATAAATATACTTCACGTATTCTTGAATATGACGGTACCGGCGTTTATTCTCCTTCTCTCGGAGGTTATTATCCTACTTGGATGAACTCCGGAAGAGTGGACAACAGAGGATTTGACCTTACTGTCCGTCACGATAACTGGTTCTCTAATGGACTGTCATATAACGTTACCGGTATCCTTTCATGGTCAAGAAATAGGGTGCTTTCGCGGAGAACTTCAGATGATCACCCTTCTTATCGCGCTGTTATAGGAGAGCCAATAGGATCTCTGTATGGATTCCACGCGCTTGGACTCTTCCAGACCGAGCAGGAGGCTCTTGAATATCCGACCGCTCCTTCCGGATATAATCAGGCCGGTAGCATCAAGTATCAGGACGTCAATGGTGATGGAGCCATAACTCAGGGAGCCGATTATGTCAAGATAGGACGCAGTTCTATTCCGGAGATGACGTTCTCTCTTAACGGAGAAGTCTCTTATAAGGGTTGGACACTTTCTATGCTTCTCCAGGGGGCTACGCTCTGCAATTATATGCTTGCAGGTGCTTATAATAACACCACCGATAACACCATCTTCACCCGCGCTTTCTATGGCGGAGGAAACTCTATTCTTTATCTCGTGGAAGATGCGTGGAGACCGGATAATACAAGCGGAAAGTATCCTCGTCTTTCTTCTACGACTAATTCCAGCAACGCTTGGGCATCGGATTTCTGGATGGTGGATGGAAGCTATCTGCGTTTGAAAAATGCTCAGATCTCATATACCCTTCCTCAGAATGTTCTTAAGAAGTACTCTTCACTTAGTAGGGTGACGGTATATGTGGCGGGAACTAACCTTCTTACGTTTAGTGAGTTTAAGTATCTCGATCCTGAAAATCCAGGTATATCGAACGGATATTATCCTCAGCAGAGGACAGTTTCACTGGGTATGAACATAACATTTTAAGGCTCAAGTAAGATGAAAAAGATATTTTTAAATATATTCACCCTTGCTGCCTTGAGTATGGTAGCAATCGGCTGTCAGGGATTTTTGGACAAGACTCCGGAGGACAAATACACTAAGAATGTGATATGGGGAAGTAAAGACGCTCTGGAGTATAATGTTTACAATTTCTACGCATATCTGAAATATGCCACGGAGATTTACGATGCAGGTACGTTCAGCGACGCTTACTCCGATTTGGTAAAAAGCAGTTCGTGGAATCAGTATAACCATTCATTTAACAGAACGCTTCTCGAAAGCGGAGTGTTCGCTAAGGAGACAGGTGCCGGCCCATTCGAGTGCTGGACCACTAATTACATCAGAATAATGAGATGTAATGAATTCTTGGTCTATGCTCCTCAGTATTACGCTACTTTCGGGGAGGATTGGATGAAGACCAGGGAGGCCGAAGTACGTTTCTTTAGAGCGCTTAATTATTTCCAACTCATCAGACTCTATGGAGGCGTAGTTCTTCGCACCGATGAAGGCGGTCTTGACCAGGGGTATATCGAAGAGGGTAATCCTAATGATGCCAATGATAAGGCTCGCTCTTCCGAAGAGGACAGTTGGAAGCTTGTGATTTCGGATTTGAAGTTCGCCGCAGAGTATCTGCCGCAGAAATGGGAATCTGCACAGAGCGGAAGAATTACCAAGGCCGGAGCTTATGCTTATCTCAGCCGTGCCGCTCTCTGGGCCAAACAATGGCAGGAGTGCTCGGATGCAGCAGATTCTTGTGCCAAATACGGAGGAGCCCTGTCTTCTTCATATTCAGACGTATTCTCTACTCAGAGCAATGCTGAAAATCTTATAACGGTGTCTTTCAGTAAGGCAGGTCTTAGCGGGCTTACTCATCGCCACGATCAGTTCTTCCGCCCTATAGGAGATGCGCCGTCGCATAATAATGCTACTCTTTATGGTGCATTCGGGCCTACAAGTGAACTCGTGGATGAATATGAGATGGCCGATGGAACAGCATTCGACTGGTCTGTAAACGGAGCGGACCCTTATACAGGTCGCGAACCCCGTTTTTATGCTACCATTCTTTATAATGATGCCACTTGGGAAGGTCGTAAGATACAGACTTATGCAGGTGGCACCGACGCTCGTCTTGATTTCAAGCGTACAGGCTCGGTTCAGTCCACTACTACGGGATATTTCCTTCGTAAGTTCCTTGAAGAAAATGCTTCAGGATGGGATAAGAATGGAAGCAGCCATTTCGGAACATTTATTCGCTACGCCGAGGTTGTTCTTAACAAGGCTGAGGCATTGGCACAGAATGGAGATCTGGCAGGCGCTACAGAACAGCTTAACCTTATCCGTCGAAGAGTTAGTCTTCCGGACAGAGCGGTAGCTTCTGACTTGAATGAGTTTATGGGGTATCTCCGCCACGAGAGAATCGTGGAACTTGCCGGAGAAGGCTTCCGTTACTGGGATCTCAGAAGATGGCGTCTTGCAGAGGAAGTCATTAACGGACAGGTGGCACACGGAGTAAATGTAGTGAAAGATGCGGCAACAGGTGCGTTCACATACACTCAGATAGATGTGGATAATGCTTCCGAGGGTACTCGCATCTTCCCGGAAAGATACTATCTGTTCCCTATTCCTATTGCGGAAGAGACTAATAATAAATTGTTTGGCGAAAATAATCCTGGATGGTAACAGTTATGAAAAAAATAGTTTTAATAATCATCTCCATGCTGTGTCTGGCTTCTTGCGCAAAACCAGATGTGGACCCGGCATACGATATGGAAAAGTACCCTATAAATTGCAGTGTCATAGCTGCTTATTGTACTCCGTTGCAGTCGGTTAAAGCGACGCAGATATCCGGAGAAATCTCTACGGAACCGGACTCTGACGGAAAGTATTCCATTGTGTTCAAGATCCCGAGAACGGAGGCCAAGTATTATGATTTGACTCAGCTTAAGGTGAAGGTCAATCTTGATTATGACGTGTATGTAACTCCTTCTCTTGACGGAGTTAAAGATCTTGACGACAAGACCCTGGAGATAAAGATATATTCACCTATCTCCGGAGACGAGAAGGTGTATGTAATCTCCGCTTATAAAGTAAGATAACGATAACTAATTAATAATTTCTAAGATGAAAACAAACAGATTTTTAGCACTTATCGCCTTAGTGGGAGCGATGTGCGCAGTGTCATGTAGCAAAGAAAAGAACGATCCGGAGCCTACTCCGGAACCGGTAGAAAAATCCAAAGAATGTAAGCTTATAAAGCTCACGGCTACTATCGCAAGCGGTACTACCTTGGAGGCAAATCTTTATTCTAGCGAGAAGGTGGCTGAGTTCGTATATCTCGGTGAGCAAAAAGAGCCTCTTAAGGCAGCAAAACTCTCGGCAGAGATTTCTGATAAGGCTACAGTAGATCTTAATGCAGAGCAGAGCTATAATGTAATGGATGAGGAAGTGTCCTTTACAGTGACGGCCGAAGACGGAGAATCTAAAGCCACATGGGAAATAGTAACAAAATTGGCAGAGGTTAGTCTGGCTTGTGAATTGGTAGATGAAAATGTGCCTGGCAAATTTGGTATTAAGACAGTTTCAAGTGCCGGTGCATCTATAGCATTCTGCGGAACTGATAAGATAGCTACCATTAACGGAGAGGTCTATGATTTCGATGCTAATCTTATAGGTAACCTTAACCGTGAGGGGCTTGCAGAGGGTGCGACATTCCTTAATATGAATAACGATGTTAACGGTGTGGTTATAGCTTCCGTATGTTTTGATAAGGACGGCAAGCCTACAACTGATAACAACGACATTAATTATGGTTATGTTTACGCATGGAAGGATGGCTATGATAAGGCTCCTACCGTGGTGTACACCAATGCTAACAACGAACCAGATAATCGCGGTAATGTGTTCGCTTATATGAACTGCGGCGGTGATGTAAATGGAGATTTTCTTCTCTGCACAATTTTCGGTTCTCGTGTCGCTACACAGAGCCATCATGTGTTTGAGTATCATTCGGGAGATTTCTTAAAGGCTACTTGGCATCAGTTCGCTACCGATTATGTTGGAAATGATGGTAACTGGGGAGCTACCATTTCTCCTGCCAGCGGGTCAGTAAACGGTACATTCTTTATAGGAGATTCAAACGATAAAAATATGGGTTATCATGTATATACCCGTGAAGGAGTTGAAAATAAGGAAGAAGATGTAACTCTGTATGGAACCACATTGGAGACGGTGCCGGGTATTAAAGAAAGTGGTATTCCTGAAGGTAATCATCAGTATGGTAATTATTCAACAGGTAACATCAAGGCTTTCATGTATAACGGAACCCCTTATGTGGTAGCTGCTACTACAGGCTGGCCTCAGGTATACATTACTATTCAGACTAATGATCCTGCAGATGAGGCTAATCATTATCTGTTGAAGACGCAGTATTTTGCTGGTCCTCAGCAGGTCCCTTCTGCCGCTTATGTATATGATCCTGCTACGGACAAGGGTCAGGTGCTTCTTCTCGGTGGTAACCTTGTAATAGCAAGATATGAGATCTCGCGTGAACTTATCTAAAAACTTATTGATTCTTAGTGTTTTCTCTGTCGTGGCTCTTTGTGGCTGCGGCAGAGAAAAATCTTCTGAAGAGAAGACCATCACCGCATGGATATGCACGGATGCTAATTTCGCTCGTTTCGCCACGCGCGATTCCGTGGATTGGTATCTGGACAAGATAAAACAGACAGGATTCAATCAGATCTGTGTCGATGTTAAAGGTGCTGATGGTCAGGTTCTTTACAGAAGTGATTTCCTTCCTGTGCTCACTGAACATGAAGGTGTGGTCATAGAGAATAGAGGTTGGGACTATCTGGGTTATTTCACCAAGGCCGCTCACAAACGCGGACTAAAGGTGATGGCTTCCGTCGCTCCTTTTTCGGTGGGTGTGGCCTGCACGCAGTTCGGGGCAGTGTATCATAATCCGGAACTCAGAAAATACACCTGTCTGGAGTACACGCCGCAGGGGATGATTAAACTGGAGGATGACCTCACGGAGGTGGGTGTCAATATGAATCCTTGTCTTAAATTCGCCCAGGAATATGGCCTAAGAACTCTTCGTGAGGTGCTTTCTCGCTATGATATAGACGCACTTTGCCTTGACTACTGCCGTTATCCTGGAGGAAAGACAGATTTTTCTGACAGTTCCCGTGTGGCTTTTGAAAAGTATCTGGGGGAGAAGTTAGACAGATTTCCGGAAGATATTTTTTCTTATGATGCTAAGGGTGAGGTGGTTCCCGGTAAATACTATAAGCAGTGGTGGACTTGGCGAGGCACGGTGATAAAGGATTTTATCGCTCGTGTAGGAGAACTTAGAGACGATGTCCGTCCTTCTTGTAAGATAGAGTATTGGGCCGCTTCCTGGCTCCATGCCATATATCGTAACGGACAGAACTGGGGCTCGAAGGATGTTAAATGGTATGAGGGCCAGCCGTGGGCTTCTGAAAATTATAATGAAGCGGCATTTGCACATCTTCTGGATGTGTTTATCACGGGGACATATCTCGAAAGAGTGTGGGGGCTCGACGATAACGAATCCATAGAGTATGGTCTTATGCGCAGTAATCGGGACACAGGCGGTGACTGTTCTGTTCAAGGGTCGATTTATGCCATCAACCATCTCGACCAGTTCGATGACGCCTGCTATCTGTGCCTTCGTGACACCGATGGTCTTATGGTCTTCGATCTATGCCAGATAGTTAGCAATAATCTGTGGGATAAGATAAAGAGCGGAATAGACCGCTATAAAAAAAGAGTGTAAATAAATGAAAAAGATACTGTTAGTTTTTCTCTCGCTGTCCTTCCTGTGCCTTTCGTGTGATAAGACGCAGCCGACTACGCCGGACCCCGGCCCGGATCCTGTCGTTCCTACGCCGGACCCTGACCCGGACCCTGACCCTGACCCTGACCCGGAACCTGAGGTTAAGGAGGAGAAGGATCGTTCCATCTGGGTGAGCGCCACGGCTAATTGGTCCAGACTTGCCACTAAAGGGGACATCAAGACTTGGGTTCGTAGAATAAAGAACAGAGGCTTCAATGAGATTATCATAGAGGTGAAGCTTATGGAGGGCGGAGTCCTTTATGAGTCAACTCTTCTTCCTATGCGCACTACCTATGGGGGAGTGACGCGTAACTTCGACTATTTGCAGTATTTCATAGAGCAGTGTCGGGCCAATGACATAAAGATAGGGGCTGCCATGACGGTGTTCCCTACCTATAATGTGGGTGAGACGGCCAGATATAAAGATTCTGATTTCGAAGGCAGATACTGTCAAGAGATTCTTTCTTCGGAGGGTCTTACGGACATTAGGAATAATCCTTCGGACGACATCTTCCCATTCCTTAACCCTGCGGATCCTTTTGTCCGCCAGTTCGTTATGGATGTAGTGGAGGAGATAGTCTCCAAGTATGACATAGATTCTTTTACGCTGGATTATTGCCGTTACCAGAACTACCATTCAGATTTTTCTGAGACCACTCATAAGGCTTTCGAGGAATGGTCGGGGCTGACGGTGTCTTCATGGCCTCAGAGCATATACTCCGTTACAGAAGAAGGAAAGGATGACTTCGGGTCCTATTATAAGGAGTTTTGTGAATGGCGCTCTTGGGTCATAACTGGCTATGTCGAGGAGATAGGAAAGCGCATCAAGGCCATTAATCCTAATGTTAAATTCGAGTATTGGGCTGCTTCGTGGTGGCCGCTTTGGAGTACGGGGCAGAATTGGACCTCGGATAAAAAGAACATAACGGGTTCATATTGGTGGGCTTCCTCTTCTTATTATAAGACAGGGTTTGCAAAGCACTTGGATGTGTTCCAGAACGGAGCATATCTTAAAAAGCTTTATCCCGAGTATGACGGTAATGCTGCCATTTCGTTCCAGCTTAATCAGGGTAAGAGTTATATTCAGGGCGACTGTCAGATGTATGGTTCGTTCAATGTGTACCCGAATATGGAGTTTGACCCGGGAGATGCGGCTTATTGGTGTCTTAAGAATACCGATGGCGTAATGATCTTCGAGCTCACCCACATCGAGGCTTCTTCGTGGTGGGACAGCATTCAGACCGGTTTTGAAAAGGCTTTGGCGGACGGCAGCGCCTACGTTCATCGCTTGACTTCAAAATAGAACCATTTCTTGCTTATACCCCAACGGGCATGTCAACGAATACTTTGACCCCTACCGCCGGCTTATCGATGAAGCTCAGCTTCTGATGTGCTGACGTAGACATACTTTTGAAACACAGAAGCCCCAGACGCGAGTCTGAGGCTTCTTGCTTGAGGTGCCTAGCGGAATTGAACCGCTCTAACTGGTTTTGCAGACCAGTGCCTAACCTCCCGGCCCAAGCACCAATGGACTACAAAAGTAGGCAATAATTCTTAAACTAACAAATCCTAAAGGTTAAGGAAGTTAAAATTCCACGTTATTCCGACATTGAACACGTTCTGATTTATGTCGGCGGATATGTCGCTGTCGTCAACGCTGAAATTATAAACCCCGTCGCGGTGGTAGAATACGGCGTGGAAGCGGACATTGCCGCGAAAACGCTCCGGCGAGAATTCTACTCCCAGACCTTCGGAATGGACACGCGTGTCGCGCCTTATCACGAGGTCAAGGTCGCTTAAACTGCCGTTGTTATCGTAAACGACTTTTGCAAAGGTAGATAACTCATCGTTTATGCGGTAGGTTAATTTGCCTCCTAAGGTGTAATCGCTTATGAAGTCCACATGGTCTTCTCCATAACGGAGTGTTGCATCGGCCTGAATGGCGCATTTGCCTATCCTAAATTCGTTGCCCGAGGCGAGTATCCCGAAGAATTGGCCTTTAGTATATTCCATGGCGCTGATGGAATGCTTCCCGAGGTAGCGGCCGTGGTAGTTTTCCAGCAGGAGATTATAGGCATAGGTCTTTTCTTCGAGACCAAAAGGACTTTTGCAGATTTGAAAGGTCAGAAAATCCTTCCAAGAGAGAAGAGTGTGCGTGGTGCTTACGCCGAATTTGTAGCATGGCATGTCGCTCCAGAAGATGGAACTGAAATACATGTCAACAGGCATGCTGTTATATTCCATGCCACCCAGTGCCACGACCTGTTTTCCGGCGGACAATCTCCATTTCGGATCCATCTGAAAATCAAGATAAGACCAGTCAGTGGCATCGAAATTACGCCGTAAGGTATTGGTCTTGTTAAATCTGTGCTTGAAGTGAAAAGTGATGTCTGGAGCCAATCTGCCTTCAATGGCCAGGTTGAGGCTGTTTCCTGTGAAGCCAAGTTCGGATGTGTGGTCCACCCTTATCTCTGAATCAACCCTTAGAAAGTTAACATCGTCTTGTGCGAAAGCGAATATTGGCAATAATGTGCATGCCAATGCTATAATTGAACGTTTCATATCTGGTAAAGATAATGCTTTTTTGTATTTTTGTGCCCGAAAAATATGGTGAAATTAGTTATTTTCGATCTGGACGGCACATTGCTCAATACTATCGCGGATTTGGCGGAGGCGTCCAATTATGCTCTTTCGCAGCAGGGTTTGCAGGGGCATAGTGTAGAAGAATATACGAAAATGGTCGGGCACGGCGTAAGAAATATGCTTACCTCCGCGCTTGAAAAGACCCTTGGAAAGGCGTCGAGCTCAGCTCAGGTAGATAAGGCATTAGAGGATTTTACTCCATATTATGTGGAGCACATAGATGTTCATACGAAGCCGTATCCTGGGATGGTGGAGTTGCTTAATGAATTGGCCCATAAAGGGATAGGAGTGGCTGTGGCTTCAAATAAATTTCAGGAGGGCACTGAAAAGCTGATAGGGGAGTTCTTCCCGAGGGTGGATTTTGTCTCTGTATTTGGGAATAAGCCCGGTTTGCCGCTGAAGCCGTGTGCCGAGGTGGTGAATATGATTTTGAAGACGGCCGGCGTAGAATGCAGCGAGTGTCTTTATGTGGGAGATTCCTCGACGGATGTCAAGACTGCTCAGAATGCTGGCGTCGTCTGTGCTGGCGTTACTTGGGGCTTTCGTCCGGAGAGCGATCTTAGGGAGGCCGGAGCGAATTATATAGTAAAAAGCGCCACCGAATTGGCAGCGCTCATTTTCTAAAATCCTAAACCGAAAGTTACCCAGAACTTGGATTCCATCTCGGCCCATCTTTTCACGGCATCGATGTGGATCTTCTCTGTCGCAGCGTTCAACTGCTCTGCGAAGTTTTCTGCTGAAAGGCTTTCGGCAGATATATTATCCACAGTTTCAAGCAGTTCCTTTTCTTGCGCAGAAACATTCTCCATAAAGTAAGTTTTGGTTTTTGGCCATGCCAATGTAGCAAGTTTATTGGCCTTACGGAACTGCCATAATGCCCATTCCGGGTTATATTCACTCTGCCCGCAATGCTCGTATGCTTTAGGGAGAGTGGTAGTGCCGCAAAAGATAGGAATGCGCGGACTCTGTCCAGGGTTGTCCAGTGCGAGGTAGCAAACCCCTCCCACCGCGTCAGGTAGCCAGCTACGAAGCTGAATTACAGTGGAATACGAGCACCACGCCACTGATACGGTTCTTTGAAACGGGACCAGTCCCGAGTGCAGATGATTAAGAGTGTTACGCAGGGCGCTGGTCATCCAAGGATTGGCAATGGGGCTTTGTTTCCCATCCTCTATGTTGATGTCTTTACACATATCCAATTCTGTCCCTTCGTAGGTGGAGCGCAGAAGTGCAAACACATCGCTCACGCTGACCTGCTTTTCCGGCTTAACCGAGAACGGAATCTCGTCCATATCTTGATTTAGGCCAAGTGAAGGTGCTAAAGTGCTGAGTATAAAGTAGTCCCTTTCGCGATAGTTACGTCCTCGGGCATAATCTGTCTTGTAGGCTTTCCAGAATTTGAATTCACTTTTCCCGTCCCATAAGCCGTATTGCAGCGCCACTTGCTTCACATTTTTAGAACAAAGGAAATTAGCCGGGTCCTTCTCCAAGGCACCTATCCTCGGGACATTGGCCGAGATGCCCACGTGCTCGTCTGGCAGTCTTTTCGCTACCCATACAGCTCCTTTTCTGTCTTTCCCACAGCCAATTATCTCGAAAAACCATACTTCCTGCTTGTCGGCTACCGTAAGGCACTCTCCGCTGTCGGCATAGCCGTATTTTTCAGCCATCTTACCCATAAGAAGCACTGCCTCGCGTGCTGTGGAGCATCTTTCGAGAGCCAATCGTTCCAGTTCTTCGATTAGGAACATGGAGTCGGAATTCTGAAGTGTGTCCGGACCTCCCCATGTCGTCTCTCCTATGCCAAGCTGCTTTTCGTTAAGGCAAGGGTAGGCCGTATTGACATAAGAATATGTATGGCTTACTTCCGGTATGTATCCCACTATTTTTACGCCTGTGGTGTCCAGCCTTGAAGTGGTGTGCATGGTGTTTTTAAGGACGGCTCGTTTTTCCACTTTCTTATGGTCGTGTGCCAGTTCTATGCTCACCCACGTGCGGTATCTTCCATCGCAAGTGTGTGATGTGATGACGCTTCCGTCGGCGCTGGCTTTCTTTCCCACGATAATGCTGGTGCAGCTGAGTTCGCTCTGCTCGATGGCTTCCTGCTCCGCTGCGACGTTTTGTGCAAATATTGGCTGGGCCAATACGCAATTAACATAAAATAAAAGAGTTATGATGCTGATGCGTTTCATTTTAGTGCGTGCTTGTTATGTGAAAACAATGTTCTTTTCGTTCGAATTTAACTATGCATTTTCCTGCTTTCTTGCGATCCAGAAGGACTTCCCCCAGGACTTTTGTGAGTTCGAACGGCTGCATGAACGCTTCGCATTCGTCGTCGTTATCCCTGGTGTAGATGGTGTAGGCTATGTCGAAAGTGGCTCCGTAGCAATGTGCCGAGTTTTCGGAAGCGTTAGGATTGCCGCTTTTGCGGAGCTTTTTTACATCGTCCTTACTGCGAAGTATGGAAGAGACCACTATCCTATATTCCAGCAGTCCTTTACGGCTTAGTGAATCCTTAAATGCGCGTGCTATGGCGTCAAGTTCATTGGCCGCTCCCTTGGTGAGATAAGGGCTTGAGTGACTTAACGAGTATATCGTGTAGAGGTCGTTACTTTCCAGCTTTACAAGTCCTTTTATGCCAGGGATTTCCGCACTTGTTTGGGGTGGATTTTGAAGTCCGACTTTTTTAGCCATAGCGAGATGTTCCTCGTTAATGTCATTAAAAAGTTTACCGTAATTCTTCCTTTTGGGAGGATAGATGATTTCCTTCTGTTGCCTTTTAGGTGCTTCTATCTGTTCGTCCGCTTGGCTCTGGGGAGTTATCTCCTCGGGGGCCACCTCTTCTATTTTTTCAGACTGTTTTTCAATATTTGCTTGGGGTGGCGTGTAGTTTCCTCTATTACATCCACCTACTGCCAATCCTAATAAAAAGCCTAATATAAAGGGAGTTAGGAGTATGATCAGGCCTTTGGTCTTGTTGTCCAATCTCATTTGATAAGATTCAAAAATTCGTTTCTCGTTTTGTCTGATTTTAGAAATGCGCCGCTGAAGGCTGAGGTGCTTGTGATGGAATTGGCCTTCTCTACGCCGCGAAGCTGCATGCAAGTGTGGTGAGCCTCTATCACTACCGCTACGCCTAAGGGGTGAAGTGCTTCGTCTATGCAGTCTCTGAGCTGTACCGTGAGCCTTTCCTGAACTTGAAGTCTTCGGGCAAATGTCTCTACGACACGTGCTATCTTGCTGAGTCCGGTGATTTTACCGTTAGGGATATAGGCTATATGGCATTTGCCAATGAAGGGCATCATGTGGTGCTCGCAGGTGCTGTAGAGGTCTATGTCCTTAACGAGGACCATCTGCTGGTATTCTTCGTCGAAAATGGCGTCGCGTATGATCTGTATGCCGTTTTCCGTGTATCCTTTCGTGCTGTATTGCAGTGCTTTAGCTACTCTTTCCGGAGTCTTTTTCAGGCCTTCTCTTTCCGGGTCTTCACCAAGCAGTGAGAGTATTTCTTTTACGTGCGCGGCTATCTTTTCTGTCGTCTCGGCATCGTATGTATCAATTCTTTTATAAGGCATGCCGCAAAATTAAGACACTCTAAAAATACTTCCAAATTTTATTATGCTGAATTTTCGAGGGCAGTTTCGATTTTGTGGGGGAATAGCTATATTTACGTCCTAATAACACTTTTACTTAATAATCAACTTTTCCATGATGAAACTAAAAAAATTTTTTGTAGCGGCCATTATGCTTTTGGGCTTTGCTTTTTCGTCGCATGCTCAGCAGATGGTACGCGGTAAGGTTGTTGACGGCCTTGGTGAGCCTATCCCGGGGGCGTCAGTAGTTATCTCCGGTACTTTAACGGGGGTCTTGACAGATTATGATGGGCTTTATGTTATTGAATGTAAGTCGTCTGATGTTTTGGAATTTGCATTCTTAGGTATGAGGACGGCTAAAGAGCAAGTGGGAACGCGTTCTCAGATTAATGTAACTCTTGTTGAGGATGTTACTGCTCTTGAAGATGTTGTAGTAGTCGGTTATGGTACTCAATCAAAGTCGAATCTTACTAATGCTGTCAGTACTGTGAAAGGAGCTGAATTATTGAAGGCTCCTTCTGTGGGTTTGTCTTCGATGGTGGGTACTCGCGTGGCCGGTGTGGTCGCTCTTCAACAGAGTGGTCAGCCCGGTAGTGATGCCGCATCCATCCTCGTTCGTGGACAGGGCGCTGTTTATGTCGTGGATGGCATCAAGCGAGATATTAATGAAATTGATCCTAATGAAATTGAAAGCATTTCGGTGCTTAAGGATGCCACTTCCGCTGCGGTTTATGGTCTTGACGCCACTTCTGTTGTCTTGGTTACCACTAAGCGCGGTGATTCTCAGAAGACAAGGATTAGTTACAACGGTGAATGGGGCGTTAGCCGTAACACAGATATGTTGGAAATGCTTGATGGTCCGAGCTATGCTTATTGGTATAATAAGGTTTCCGAACTCGACTGTGAAGCGATTGGTAAGGAGTTTACCCCTATTTTTACACAAGAGCATATTAAATATATGAAGGAAGGCTCTCACGGTTGGGGAAATACCAATTGGTATGAAAAGACATTCGGCACCGGAACTACTCAACACCATTCCATTTCTGCAGTAGGAGGTAATGAAAAGTCGAAGTTTTTCACATCTATAGGTTATTTTGATCAAGATGGTAATGTGCAGAACTTCAATTACAAGCGCTACAATATCCGCTCTAATGTGGATACGAAGATTAATGACTTCCTTTCTTTCGAGATGAATCTCGCCGGTCGTCTTGAAGTTAGAAATCAGCCTGGTTTCTCAGCTAATCCTGATGATTGGAACAATATCCCTCAACAGGCTGTCCGTGCTCTTCCTTATGTGCCTGAGTACTATGAAATTAATGGTGTTACATATCCTGTTTCTACGCGTACGGATTCTTCTTGGGTAAACCCTGATGCTGCGGCTACGCAGACCGGAAACACCAATATTCGTAACACATATCTTCAGACCAATGCGGCTCTACGTTACGATGTTCCTTTCGTTAAAGGGTTGTATTTCAAGGCTATGGGGTCTTATGATATGATGTTTCAGAATGTAAGGAGGATTGCTACCCCGTATTATACGGCCGTGCTTACTCTTCCTGTTGCAGGAACGACGGATCTCAGTTATATTCGTTCTGCTGATGCCCGTGGCACCACAACTACTCTTTCCGAGAGTGCATATTACAATTATGCTATTACCACTAACCTCAGTGCTAATTATGAACGTGAATTTGGGAAACATTCCGTTAAGGCTCTTGCTCTTATGGAGACAAGGGAGATTAAATCTCATACTACAGGGGCTACCGGTTATGGTCTTGATTTTCTTTCTCTTGCTGAATTGAGCAAGGTGACTAATAAAACCGGCGATGGTTCCGAAAAGATACCTTCTATTTCTGGAGCATCTTCTCATTCTCGTGCAGCAGGATTTGTAGGTCGTGTGAACTATGCTTACGATCAAAAATATCTTATAGAACTTACATGTCGCTATGATGGCTCTTATGTCTTTTCTAATAAGTCAGGAGACCGTTGGGTAGCTCTTCCTGGTGTATCTCTTGGATGGAATATGCATAAGGAGGATTGGTTCGATGCTTCTTGGATAAATGAACTCAAACTTCGCGCGAGTGCTGGTAAGACAGCTACGTCGAACGGTTTGAGTGCTACTAATTATATGGACCTCTTCACTCTTGCCGGTAATTCACTTGTCCTCGGCGGAGTTAATCAAGGTATGGTGTATGCTTCCACGATAGGTAATCCTAATCTTACGTGGGCAAAGGTAGACAGTTACGATGTTGGTTTTGATTTCAATGCTTGGAATGGACTTTTAGGCTTGGAATTCGACGTATTCTACAAATATGAGTACGACATTCTTTCTGGGGTTACAGGTTCATATTCTCCTTCACGAGGTGGATACTACTTCTCTTATGGGAATGATAATAAGAGGGATTATCGTGGATTTGACTTTACTTTAAGGCACGATAATTATATAGGCGGATTTAATTATGGGGCCAAATTGATGTTTACTTATGCTTATCGTCGCTGGCTCTATTACGCTGGTGATTCGGCAAATGCTCCAGATTATCAGAAACTTACAGGAAAGGAGGTCGGTTCTCTTTATGGCTATATCGCAGATGGACTTTTCCAGAGTGAAGCAGAGATCGCCAGCAGTGCTGTGATGCTTGACAAGGCAGTGGCTCCTGGATATATCAAGTATGTCGATCGTAATGGTGATGGTCAGATTACTTATGCTCAGGATATGGGGTATGTTGCAGCAAGCGCTTATCCAAGAGTATCTTATTCTTTGAACTTGTATGCCAATTGGAAAGGTTTTGATATAGATATGCTTTGGCAGGGAGCTACCGGACGCACGGTATCCCTTACCGGACAGTACACCGCAACTGGTTCTGTTGGCATTATGGATAACACTTTCCTTACCAAGCCTTTCTATCATGGAGGAAACTCGCCAGCATACCTGCTTGAGAATTCTTGGACTCCGGATAACAAGAGTGGTGAATTCCCTCGTCCTTCCATTACGACGGTTAGTTCTAATAACGCATTCTCTTCTACTTTCTGGTATAGGGATGGAAGTTATCTTCGTCTAAAGACTCTTCAGTTCGGATACACTCTTCCTGCCAAGATTTCTAAATTTATGGGGATGTCTTCATTCAGAGTATATCTTCAGGGCTCTAACTTGCTCACATTCAGTGGACTTAATAAGTATCATATCGATCCTGAACAGCCAGGCGTGAACAATGGTTATTATCCACAGCAGAAAGTATATCAGTTAGGTGTTAAACTTACATTCTAAAAGGAGAAAGAGTTATGAAAAAAACAATTATAATTTTAGCGTCTTTAGCAGCTCTGGTATCTTGCGACAAATGGCTGGACGGCACCACTGATTCTTCGAATCTATCTGAGTCTGCCATTTGGGAGACAGAAGAGTCTGCCAATTATTATTTGGACGGGTTTTATACATATATTCAAAAATACGGGCAGTTCGGAGAGGCACAGTTCGGAGGAAGTATGACAGAGAGCCTTACTGATGAGCTTAAATATGGTTCAGAGGCGCTTGGAGACAAAGCCGGTCATCCGAACAACTATGTTACTAATGCAGATGCCGTTACTCCGGACGGATGTATCTGGGGTATTTGGGGAAGTGCATATAATCAGGTTCGAAGAGTTAATGGTTTCCTGAATTCAAGAGAAAAGTTTTCACATTTTGATGCTCAGACGGATTCGCTATTTGTAGCTCAGGCCAAGTTTTTCCGGGCTTTCTTACATTTTCAGCTTGCAAAGCGTCATCCTAAGGGAATCATCTATTATAAAGAATTGCCTAAGTCCAATGATGCTGCGCTTAGCAGTCCGGAAGAGTTCTGGCAGGATATCTATGATGATCTGCGTTATGCTACGAAATATCTTCCGGAGGAGTGGCCATCCGCTCAAAGAGGTCGTATAACTAAGGGTGCAGCATGGGCTATGCTCTCGCGTACTATGCTATATGCGGAAAGGTGGCAAGATGCTTATGATGCTGCTGATTCTGTGATTCAGCTGAACAGATATGGTCTTATGGATGATTATCGCCAGTCGTGGAAGGGTAACAATAAAGAGTCTATTATCGAATTTGCATTTAATAAAAATGGAGTTACACATAATTTTGACCAAGATTATGTTCCTTTCTGTTTTGGCTACGATTATGGTGCACTTGGAACTCCTACACAGGAAATGGTGGAAAGTTACGAAAAAGCCGATGGTTCGCAGTATGACTGGAGCGGTTACCACGATGGTTCTGTAAAGACACGTCCAGATTACGAAAGCCTTGAGCCTCGTTTCCAGGCTACCGTTTATTACAATGGCAGTGTATGGGGAAAGGATGCAGAGGGTAATAATAAACTCATGGATTGTTCTGTCGGTGGAGCGAATGGTGAGTACATGGATTATGGTTCAGCACCATATTCTTATGGTAAAACCACTACCGGTTATTTCCTTCGTAAACTTATAGATGAGAATCATACTGATCTTAAGGGTATTAAGAGTACCCAGACTTGGGTGGAGATGCGTTATGCCGAGGTTCTTCTCAATAAGGCTGAAGCTGCATACAGGCTTGGTAAAAATGATTATCAGAGCACTATGAACGAGGTTCGTGCGCGTGCGGGACTTCCGGAGAAGAATTCAACGGGAGAGCAGTGGTTTAAGGATTATCGTCATGAACGTAAGGTAGAGCTTGCTTTTGAGGGCCATCAATTTTGGGATCTTCGCAGGTGGAAGCTTGCCGATAAGGATTATCCGGAGGGATTGAACAATTACAGATGTCACGCGCTTAAAATTACGGGCAGTTCATTCGATTATGTGCCTTGTGACCTTAAGGATCGCGTGTTCCCTGCCAAACTTTATAATCTCGGTATCCCTACAACTGAATTGCGAGAGAATAATCTTATTAAAGAACAATTTGAAGAGTGGAGATAATAATTTATGAAACATATATTTAAATACATTGCATTAGCGGCGTCCGCTCTTTTCCTGGCTTCATGTCAGCAGCCCGATTATAAAGTGTCCGAGGCTGTTGCTACCAAAGCTATTAACAGCATAACCGCTTCCTTTATCGGAGATACATCCGATGAAAATAAGTTCCCGTCGGAGATTGACTATGAAAATCATGTGATTACCATAGTATTTCCTTATACCTATCCTGCAAATTCAAAATATAATTTGGAGGAAGAAGATCTTAAAAAGGTCAAGGTTATCGCCAATCTTGATGATAACTGCTCCATTGAGCCGGCAATTCTTGTAATGGACCTCACGGAAGATAACTTGATTACCGTAATTAACCAGAAAAAGGAGAGGACGGATTATATAGTTCGTGGTGAAATTAGAAAGAGTGCCGAATGTTCAGTAACATCGTTTAAGCTTGTGGATGACCAACTGGTCGGAGTGGTTAATGAGAATGCAAGGCTTATTTCCATCATTAGCGATGATACGCCAGCGTCACAACTTGCTCAGATTGAGCTTTCTTTTGGAGCTACGATTACCAGTACACCGGACCCTACAAAGGTCGCTTGTGATTATTCTAAGGATGTTACATTCACTGTGACTGCACAGGATGGCAAGACTTCTTCGAATTATACCGTTAAGGTTCAGCTTCCTGACATTCTTGAAAAAGGCATGAGACCTAACAGTGCCAAGATCCTATGGAATAAGAAGATAGTGGATACTTATGCTCCGGTTTCACCTCTTATGATGACTTCTATGGCTGTCATTAAGGATTATATCGTGCTTAATACCCGTAATGAAGACATGATAGTGGTGAGCAGAAAGACTGGTGAAAAGGTGGGCACTATCACACTTCCATTTAAGGGTAGTTTGACTAATTTTAAGGCTACTGGAGATAATTCAGACAATATCCTCGTTACTAATCTATCTTCTGATGAAGTGGTCGTTTATCGTATTAAAGGTATCGATGGCACTCCTACCGAGTATATCCGTTATGCTGCCGGAGGAAAATCTTATGGTCGTGGCATTTCGATAATTGGTTCTCTGGATGAGGATGCTATTATAACCATGCCTCGTTATCAGGACACTTGGACGTTCCTTCGCTGGACAGTCAAGGGTGGTGTGCTTAATCCTGAGCCGGAAGTAGTGAATATTGATTGTTCGCTGAATGCCGGTAAATGGGAGTATAACTGCGATATTGTTCCTACAAGTGCAACAGATCCTAAGGCTGACTATTTTGTGAATTCGTATGCCAAATTGAAAGCATCCGATTCTAACGACAGAGCCACATTGTGGATTAGCGGTCAGACTAACAAGGAGATATGCAGAAGTGCGCTTAGCTCATCCAATTGGGTTCTTAATGCAGTGGATTATGTGAAGTTTAATGGTGTGGGATTTCTTGTGGCCAATTCCGTGAACTCATTTACGTGGGGGACAGACGACATTATCTATCTGTATGATTTGTCGGACAGTAATTTGGATAAGGTAACATGGAAATCTGATGCCGGTATTTATGGTTCTATGGCCAATATCACTCAGGCCAATGGAAATGCATGTGGTGATGTAGCTCTCCGCGTTTCAGATAACGGATATTACATGTACATGTACTTCTTCTTCGCAGGAGGCCAGATGGTCGCTGTTCAGTTTGACTGTCTCGATATGTAAAGTATGAGAAAGTCAATAATTTATATATTTTTGCTTGCAGCGGCACTTTTTAGTGTCGCTGCATGCGATGAAAAGAAGAGCAGCATTCACGATTGGGAATGGCCGGATAATAATAAACCGGATGAGCCAAAAGGGGAAAAGCCATTTTTTATATGGATAGATGCGGCTGCCAATTTTCCGGATTTTGCCAATTCCAAAGATAATGTCGAACGCGATCTTCAAAAGGCGAAGGATGCTGGATTTACCGATGTGGTAGTGGATGTGCGTCCTACTACAGGAGATGTGCTTTTTACTACGAATGTAGGGACTCCTGTACAGTTTTTGGGCGCTTGGGTTAATGGAAAATACACTCAAGTGAATCGTACGGCGGATTGGGATTATTTACAAGCATTTATAGAGATCGGACATTCTTTAGGATTAAGAGTTCATGCAGCGCTCAATACCATGGTGGGAGGAAATCGCACATTTGGAGGGGTTGGAATGCTTTTTAGGGATGCCTCCAAAAGGTCTTGGGCTACGACATATAACATGTCTTCTGGTCTTGTAAATGCTCTCGACAGCGGAAAAGAACTTTTCTTTAATCCGGCTAATCCTGAGGTGCAGGAGTACTTGCTTTCCCTTATAAAGGAAGTGGCTGCGTATGATGGTTTGGATGGAATTTTCCTTGACAGATGCCGTTTTGCCGGACTGCAATCCGATTTTTCTGAAGAGAGTAAAAAACAATTCATGGATTACATGGGGATTGTGTCTTTGACCTGGCCAGATGATATTCTTCCTGCAGGGACTGATTATTCTGTGGCGAATAAGATGACCGCTTACCCTAAGTATTATAAGAATTGGCTTGAATGGAGGGCGAAGGTTATTCACGATTTTGTGGAGAAAGCATCTGATTCTGTGCATGAAATTAATCCTAATGTAAAATTCGGGGTGTATGTAGGTGGTTGGTATTCACAATATTATGATGTGGGGGTGAATTGGGCAAGTCCTAATTATAATACTGCTTCCGCTTATAGCAAGTGGGCTACCTCAAAGTATAAGGACTATGGTTATGCCGATCATTGCGATCAGATGCTTATCGGCGCTTATGCTAATCCGGGAGCTGTATATGGCACTTCAGAGTGGACTATGCAGGGTTTTTGCTTGAAGGCGAAAGAAAAGATAGGTTCGGCATGCCCTATGGTTTCGGGCGGACCTGATGTAGGGAATTGGGATACAAATAATAAGTACAGCCAAGAGGAAGAGAATCAAGCGATTGTGAATTCCGTAAAAGCTTGTTACGATGCATGTGACGGGTATTTTCTTTTTGATATGATTCATCTTAAGATGGCTGACCAATGGGAGTATGTTAAGGAAGGAATTGATAAAGCACTAAATAAATGAAGAAAAAATTAATGATATTGGCTGCTGCTGTTATAGCTTTTGCAGCTTGCACTAAAAATGAGGAAAAACCTCTCTATATTTGGATAGACGCATCGGCGAATTTTCCGGATTTTGCCAATTCCAAAGAAAATATCGAACGCGACCTCACAAAGGCTAAGGAAGTGGGCTTCACTGATGTGGTGGTCGATGTCCGTCCTACTAACGGGAATGTTTTGTTTAAGTCTCGTGAGGGTATTCCATACACCGAGCGTCGCAGTTGGAGAGGTGTTTTTGAACGCACTGCCGACTGGGATTATCTACAGGCTTTCATAGAAATCGGTCATAAATTAGGACTTAGGGTACACGCCGCTATGAACACTATGTCCGGTGGCTCTTATTCTCCATTTGGCGCAAGCGGTCTTCTGGCCACCGATCCTTCCAAGAAATCTTGGGAGACACAATATAACACGGCCGAAGGGATCAAGACAGTTGAAGGCGGGGATTCGATGAGCACCATTTTCTTTAATCCTGCCAATCCTGAGGTTCAGCAGTATGTGCTTGGTCTAATTGAGGATTTGGCAAGTTATGAGGATTTGGATGGAATTTTCCTTGACAGGTGTCGCTTTGCTGGGTTGCAGTCTGATTTTTCTGAAATGTCGAAAAACATGTTCATGGAATACAGTGGCATTCAGAGTATAAATTGGCCCGATGATGTGCTCCCTGCAGGAACAACATATTGGACTGTCCCCGAAGAAAAACCTAAATATTTTAGGCAGTGGAATGAATGGAGGGCGAAGGTTATCCACGATTTTGTAGAAAAGGCTTCCGCTACGGTGCATAAGACTAATCCTAAAGTGAAATTCGGCGTATATGTAGGTGGTTGGTATTCAGAGTATTATGATGTGGGCGTAAACTGGGCGAGTCCTAAGTATGACACTTATGCCGATTTCCCTGAATGGTCCACGCCTAATTATAAGGATTATGGTTATGCCGATCATTGTGATCAGATGCTTATCGGCGCTTATGCGGCTCCCGGTAATGTCTATGGAGATAAAGAATGGACTATGGAGGGCTTTTGTAAGCTTGCCATGGAGAAAATCGGGGACGCTTGTCCTTTAGTCTGTGGCGGTCCGGATGTTGGAAATTGGGATTCAAAGAATCAGTATAGCCAAGAAGAGGAGAATCAGGCGATAGTGAATTCTGTGAAGGCTTGTTACGATGCGTGTGACGGGTATTTTCTTTTTGATATGATTCATCTTAAGATGGCTGACCAATGGGAATATGTTAAAGAAGGAATTGATAAAGCACTAAATAAATGAAGAAACTCCAAATCACTTTTTTTGTTCTTCTCGCATTGCTGAGCGTAGCAGGTTGTAAACAGGGGAAGAAAAACTATCTGAATGATAAATTATACGAAACACCTCAAATGGGAAGGGCTCTGCCTATCAGGGCTACTTTCCTTGATGAGGTTAGCTGGGATATTCCACATCAGAATTGGGGCGTAAAAGAATGGGACAAGGATTTTCGCGCCATGAAGGATATGGGCATCAATACGGTGGTTATGATTCGATGTGGTCTTGGCCGCTGGCTTGCTGCTCCATTTGAATCTGTCTTGAATGCCAATCCTGCAGCAATCTATCCTCCGATAGATCTTGTGGAGATGTTTCTTACTCTTGCGGATAAATACGGAATGGCGTTCTATTTCGGCACTTATGATTCAGGCCAATGGTGGCATGAAGGCGAGTATCAGAAAGAAATAGATGTAAACATTGCTCTTGTCGATGAGGTGTGGGCCAAGTATGGCCATCATAAAAGTTTCCAAGGTTGGTACCTTAGTCAGGAAGTTAGCCGCAGGACTAAGAATATTGCTAAAATAATGGCTGGGGTTGGGAAGCACGCCAAGGAGATTTCAGGTGGGCTTCCGTGTATGATTTCTCCTTATATCCACGGAGTTAAAACGGATCAAGTCATGTGGGGGGATACCGCGACTACAGTTGCGGAACATGAAAGAGAATGGAATGAAATCCTTTACGATGTTCAAGGGGCTGTAGATATTCTCGCATTTCAAGATGGTCAAGTGGACTATTGGGACCTTTATGATTATCTCTGTGTAAACAAAAAACTCGCTGACAAATACGGGATGCGTTGTTGGACTAATGTTGAGAGTTTCGATCGCGACATGCCTATTCGTTTTCTTCCTATAAAGTGGGAGAAGCTCCTCTATAAACTCGATGCAGCCCGCAGGGCGGGTATGGAGGATGTGATCACCTTTGAATTTTCACATTTCATGAGCCCCAATTCGTCTTATACACAAGCTGGTCACCTTTATGACCGATATTGTGATCATTTCGGAATTAAAAACAAACATTATAGTAAATGATAATGGATGGGAGGGGAATTTTTATTTCTCTATAATTCACACGATTACTGCAAGAACTGCTTCTTAGGGCTGTGAGAAAGAAAATTTAGTATGAAAAAGATAGTATTCCTTACCGGCGCGGGGATAAGTGCCGAAAGCGGTATCTCTACATTTAGGGATAGCGGTGGATTATGGGAGAATCAGATACCGACTCTCGTGGTGTTCAATACCGTCCGCACATTGTATTTTTCGGAGAAGCCGTGCCCAAGATAACGGAGGCGCTCGATGTCTTGAAGGAAGCAGACTGTATGGTGATAGTCGGAACTTCGCTGCAAGTGCAACCCGCGGCAAGCCTCTGGCAGTTCACTCCTGTGGGCAGCCCTGTAATCGTAATTGATCCTAAGGGAACTCCTATTGATAACGAAGAAGAGGTAATTCCTATCAAAGAGAAAGCCGGTACCGGTGTCGTTAAGGCGATAGAAATGATAAAATCTATGAAAGCGCTAAACGGAGACGTCTAAAAAAGTGTTGTAAACGAAACGAAAAAGTATTGGGAGAAAGAATATTTTTATATATTTGCGCCCTAAAAGAATTGGTAGGTTCTCTTGAGCTGTTTCGAGATGCTGAATGCCAATCAAAAAGTAGGTAAAATACAAAATTATATAGCCTTATGTTTTGGACACTTGAATTGGCAGGACACTTGGATGACGCACCATGGCCAGCTACAAAGGATGAATTGATAGACTATGCTAACAGGTCTGGAGCTCCACAGGACGTTATTGATAATCTGCAGGAACTCGAAGACGACGGCGAGATATATGAAAGTATAGAGGATATCTGGCCTGATTATCCTACAAAGGATGACTTCTTCTTTAACGAGGAGGAGTATTAAGCCATCATCGAAATATTATTGACTGATATTCAATAATTTACAACTGAAGCACCGGATAGTCCCGGTGCTTTTTTCGTGCCGAAATCGCCCCTTTTTCGGGCTGAAAACAGGCTCAAACTACCCAATTACTATCCAATGAAACGGCAAATCTTCCTTTGTAAATAATAATTGAAAAATGTACCAGGAAAATAATTGAAAAGTGTACCATTTT
>CAVJMH010000003.1:0-100489 GCA_963650755.1 Firmicutes bacterium TM09-10
CGCTGAAACTCGCCAATACTTTCAAAAGCACTAAGCAGTCAAGCATTTCCAGTGCTACCGTCTCAAGATACATCGAATACCTCTGTGACGCATTCATCGCCGAAAAGACAGTCAGATTCGACCTCAAAGGAAAAAGGTATATCGGCTCGTTGTCGAAGTATTACTTCACAGATATAGGCATCCGCAACGCCATACTCGGATTCCGCCAGCAGGAGGAGAGCCACATTATGGAGAACGTCATCTTCAACGAGTTGCGGATAAGGGGCTTCCGTGTGGATGTAGGCAACCTCATATATCGGACTACAGACAGGCAGGGCAAGACAGTACGTAAAACTCTTGAAGTCGATTTCATCGCCAACAGCGGGAACAATCGGTATTATATACAATCCGCTCTCGATATGCCGACCAGAGAGAAAATCGAACAGGAGACCCGCTCCCTTCGCGGCATAAGCGACTCATTCAAGAAGATAATCATCGTCAAGGACAGGATCAAACCTCGCCGGGACGAGTCCGGCATCCTCACCCTCGGACTATTCGATTTTCTGCTGCATCCAGAAAGTCTTGACTTGTAGCGGCAGGCATTGTCAAGTGTTAGCGGAGGATTTTTCTAAGCCGAAAATCATATTTCAAGAAATTGTACAGGAGAGTCAGTTTATCATAGATTCATCAGGGTATTATTTCTGCAATGATACAGGAAGGATTATTGTCGGGGAGCAATTATTCCATATTCTCGGTATTCTCAATAGTAAATTGTTCTTCTTTGCCATTAAACATTATTATGGTTGGGGACAGCTTGGTGAACATGGTGTGCGAATGAAGCACACCTTCTTTGAGAAGTTCCCCTGCATTCCTAATCGGCATAATCCGTACTGAAACTACTTGTACAAAAAACGCACTCAGAACGAAATTCTATTATATCCGTCTGAGGAGTAATGTAATTTAGCTTTTTCATAAACATGTAAATATTGATTTTGCCAAATTTAGCAAATTATTTTATAACTATCATATACTGAGGGATTAAAGATATTTCGGCAGAGCCTAAAAACCGAACTGCGTTTGCGAAACCTAAACTATTATATTAAATTAGTCGGATTTTCGTGAGATGGCAAAAGGTCTCAAAAATATATGCGGTGCACTGTCGCTGATATTGCTTTCTTTTTCTTGCGTAAAAGAAGGTCAAACAATTTATATAGAGACAGATGAAGACGATGAAAAACGCGATATGGTTTTCTTCGTTTCACGCGAAGACTCGCTCGGAGATATAGGTTACGTGGACGCCCTCTACCGCGCCGTGATAAAAAATGCCCTGCAATATAACATCATGGTCTCAGTGCTGGAATTACCCTCTGACTCCACAAAAACCATCGCCGCCCTCCAATACACACTGAACTATATGCAGACCGAAAATGGGGACCGCAAGGCCTTGGTAGTCATAGCAAATGATAACCTCGAACCGCTCCTGCACAGCTGCGAAGACATTCTGGACAGTGCCCCTAACGTAAACTTTCTTCTCTGCGAATCTAAAGACACCACCCTTCCGATTTACACCCTTCAAATTCTTCAATACGGCGTTTACTATCAGGCCGGAATGCTCGTAAGCGAGAGCCTACAGGACGTAGATAGTGTTCTCATCGTGAAAGCGAATCGCGAAGAAATGAACATTTCCGATATGGGCCAAGGCTTCCGTGATGCCATAACTGACAGCGGAAAAGATATTTACGTGGAAGAAACTTTTCTG
This sequence comes from Firmicutes bacterium TM09-10, assembly GCA_963650755.1. GTDB lineage: Bacteria > Bacteroidota > Bacteroidia > Bacteroidales > UBA932 > Cryptobacteroides. The sequence goes on from CAVJMH010000003.1 coordinate 1,739, forward strand.
GCAGAAACCTCCGGAGGGTACAACCTGGCCAATTACACATACGAGCAGTCATACGAGATAGATAAGAGTTTTAGCATGGTCATCCCGCTTTGTGGGGGTTCAGCTCAAGGATTTTACAGATACAATAGAGAAAATCCGGAGAGTTTCTACACCATTGGCGTAGATACCGACATGCAGCTCTACTCCCCAAGGGTTCCCTTTTCCATCGTCAAGTATTTTGATGACATATTGGACAAATGGATAACCGACTGGTGGCAAGAAAATGAGATTCAACAGCATCAGACACACTCTCTCGCATCTGGCGGCACCGGTCTCGTAATAGCCGAAGAGTATGGGGAAGCGCTTGACGAGGAAGCCGAAAAATATCTTCCCTTAGCAATAGAAAAGGAGCAAGAGTATGAAAATCAATAAGTCCATCATATTACTTCTACTTTTCATCACTTGCATTCTGTGCTCCTGCCGACAGGAAAAAGACACCATCGTCTATGTCTCAAGAATCAAGACCACTGACTATAAAGTAGCCGTAGTACTTCCTCTCCAACAGGACGGAGAATACCAATCCCGCATGGAAAACATAGTAAGTGTAGCGCTTACAAACATGCGTAACGCCCAAAAATATGTAGCCGAGATGGGAGACACCTCCGCAGTGAACCTTGAAATCGAATGGTACGACGAAGACAGAGTGCCTCTGGATTCACTTTCTTCTGCGCTTGCCGGGCGTGAAGACCTCTTTACTATAATCGGACCACTTAGGAATGAGAACGTGGACATAATGGCACGCGCATGCCAGAAAAGTGGAAAAACCTTAATAGTTCCAAGTGCAGGCAGCGAAAACATAATCAGGCGATACTCCGTTAAAAAATCCGGGGACAAAGCTGAACAGCCTTTTCTCTGGTCCCTATGCGAAACGGATGTCACCCAAAGCGAAGCACTGCTTGCAAAAGCTTGGGAATCAGGCGCAAGGAGCATTTGCCTACTCACGCCCGATAACGAATATGGACAGACATTTTATGAATGGGTACCATTTCTTGCCACCGAACTCGAACTTAAACTTGAAACAAACCATATCCTGCAATACGACAGCGACTTGACCTCTAAAGCAGAAACAGCCCTGAAGTCGGGAGTGGACTGCATTATATGCGTTGTGAACTCAGCCAAAGAAGCTCAAATAATTCTTGAGGCCAGACAAAAACTTGGCGACAAAGCCCCTAAAATTCTCTTCTCTAACGGAGCCCTTTCAGCTTATCTGCTGGGACTTGGCGAACTCGCGGAAGGGGCTGAAGGCATAGCCCCATACGTGGCCCCGTCCACAGGATTTCAGATAGCATACGAAGAAAAATACGGCTACTCCCCTGCCGGAGCAGAAGCCCAGGTTTACGATGCACTACTTCTTTCAGGACTCGCGGCATTTGTCAAAAATCACCTTACATCTGAAATTGACACTAACGAGATTATCCGCCAGATGACATCCACCGGAGAAGAGCCTTTTCCTATATGGGATGAATTAGGAATGCGGTCTCTACTGACGCTGCTTAGAGGAGGCTTAAGCAATGTCAAACTTGTCGGGGCAAGCGGCGTGCTGCGTTTCGACAGCGAAGCCTACACCAGCCTGGTTCAAAGCACCTATGTACATTGGATCGTATATAATAACCAATTCCTTACTTTGGACTACATGAGCAATGACGGCAGTACCCGCACCGCGCCCACTTTGGCTTCATGGAATTGGAAGGCCAAGGTCATGGAAGATATTGAGGACCAAGACAGTCCGGTAGAATACAAGGCGCTAAAAGACCGTTGGGCGCTTCTGGTTCAAGGGTCAAGCGGATGGAAAAACTACCGTCATCAGGCCGATGTTCTGAACGTCTATCAGATGCTGCGAAGTTACGGATGGGATGACGACCACATCATTCTCGTCCTATCCGATGAGATAGCGAATAACGAAAACAATCTGTTTCCCGGGAAAGTAAGCACCTCCACCTATGGGAAAAACCTATATGAAAATGCCATCATAGACTACAGCACAGACAGCCTTTCGGTCTCTGACATATCCGACATCCTGCTCGGCAAGAGCAGCGCTCACCTTCCCACAGTTCTGAACACAAGCGATCAAGCCAATGTACTAGTATTTTGGAGCGGGCACGGGTGTCTGGAAAATTTAGGAAAGCCTAACGGGTTCATTTGGCGCGATGACGAAGACATTTTCTCAGACAGCGATTTTCGCAAAGCCCTCGAACAGATGTCCGAGCAGCAGCGATACCGTAAGATGCTGCTTCTCCTGGAGCCATGCTACTCCAGAAATATGGCCCGTCAGGCCCAGAACATTCCCGGAATACTCGCTGTGGCAAGCGCAGGCGATGGAGAATCTTCATTTGCAGACTACCACTCTGCGGAACTCCATATATGGATGAGCGACCGTTTTTCAAACAACCTTGTAAATACACTTTCCGAAAAACCGGACCAATCATATAAAGAATTATACGAATATCTTTACACCCACACTCTGGGTTCACACGTCTATGTGGAAAACTCTTTCCTATTCGGGAACCTCTGCAAGACAAGACTCGGAGAATTTATTATAAACGACTAATTATGAACAATATGAATAAAAAATTAATTCTATTGGCCTTTTTTGTGGCAGCAGTAGGAGTCAGCATCGTGTCCTGCAAAAAGGACAATTCCAAACAAGATGATGCCGATGAGCTGAGAGGGTCCTTAGTCTCTGTCGATGAAGGCAAAACGTACAGCATCGAACAGATAGCTGAAATGCTCTCCGAAGATGCCGACGGGAGCAATGCCGAAGAAAGCGAGGCTCGCTCTGAAATCCGTAACAACTTTCTGAAACGCACCAAACATCTTCAGGACTCCCTCATACAGGAAACTGGGGTTAACGGATTAAGTATAAACTATAACATATACACGTACAGATACAAGTCCATAGACCAGCTGGGCAAGCCGATAACTCTATCTTCCATGGTGGCGTGGCCTTTCATATTCTATGGTTGGATAGACTATGATCCGGACGATATTCTCCTCTACGAGCACTACACCATAAGCGACGATGAACAAGCACCCAGCAATTCGTTTTCGATGCAGACGGTAGCGATACTTATGTCCAATGAAGACCTCGTAATCGCACCTGACCTCATAGGATACGGGGCATCAAGAGACAGAGTCCATCCTTACGTCAACCACGAAATCACCGCCATCAACTCAATAGATGCCCTTAAAGCCGGCATAGAAGTTTTTAACAGACACAAAAATCACGCTGACCTCGAAGACGATTGGGGACTCTATGTCGCCGGCTTCTCTCAAGGAGGGTCAAGCGCTCTCGCCGTACATAAATATCTTGACACGCACCCAAGCTTGGCCGAACAGTACCGCTTCAAGGCATCTCTCTGTTGTTCAGGGCCATATAGTCCGGAGCACACCATTAAATATTATATCAATTCAAATAAGGGACTAACCTATCCTTTCGTGGTTCCTATGACCCTCAAGTCCATGATGTCAAGCTACCCTGACATCTTCAGCAAATATGAAGAAAAGGATTTCTATACGCAGCAGTATATAGACAAGGCACAAAAGCGCATTGATCAGATGTTCAAGGACAGAAACGTCACCAATACGGAAATCAGCGAAGAAATAGCGAAAAAACTCGGTCTTGAGAAAGACGCGGTTAAGTTCTCGGACATCTTCAACGCGACCGCCCTCAATCAGGAGTCTCAGATGTATCACGATATGATGACCGCTCTTCAGCGTAACGAACTCTCATCTGGCTGGTCCCCTACCCATAAAATCTATTTATGGCACGGATTTGATGACACGGTAGTGCCGTACACTAATGCCACATCAGTTTATCTGAATTTCAAGGAGAAAACATTTCTCTTTACCCCGGCTCTCTTTACAGGACACGAATCTGCATGTGAAGCATTTCTCGGGCAGATGTCGCTATATGGTCCGCGAAAATTCAAACAAAGAGCCGATGAATATGACGAAGACTCCATAATATTCTAAATGAAAAAATTACTTTATATCACAATAGCCCTCTGCCTTGCCACATTTTCCCTGAAGGCAGACGAGGGAATGTGGATGATTAACGGTTTTTCATCCAATGCCCGTCATGCAGTAGTCTCTATCGACTTTTTCGGCACCGGAAGCATCATCTCCTCCGACGGACTTGTCATAACCAACCACCACGTAGCCTATTCCGACATCTGCGCCATAAGCTCCGAGGAAAAGAACTACCTGAAAAACGGATTTTGGGCTTATGAGGCCTGCCAAGAAAAGCCTATCCCAGGAAGAAAAATGTTCCTGCTAAAAGAATTCATGGATGTAACCACTGAAGTTCAACACTTTAGAGATAGTCTTAGAGAGAGTGGACAGAACGTGGGAAGCAGAAGATTGGCATATCTAATAGAGAAAAAGTATAAAGAGGCTACAGGTCTGGAAGCCTCACTGAATTCAATGTGGGCAGAGAAAAAATTCTATCTTTCTCTGTATGAGGTTTATAGCGACATAAGGCTTGTGGGAGCTCCGCCAGAGAGCATAGGTTCTTTCGGAGGAGATACGGATAATTGGCAATGGCCTCAGCACAAATGCGATTTCGCCCTTTACCGCATATATGTCTCACCTGAGGGAAAACCGGCGGAATATAGTGAAGAGAACGTACCTCTAAAGACAGAGCGTTACCTTAAAATCTGCACAAAAGGATATAAAAAAGGAGACAAGACTACCGTCATAGGCTATCCGGGGAGGACAGACCGCTATAGCAGTTCCATAAAGACGGACTATAAACAGAATCTTATTCTTCCTATCAATAAAGCCGCTCGTTCAGAACAGCTCGCCATAATCAAGAAATGGATGACGGAGGACGAGAGCGTAAAACTAAAATATTCCGAAGTCTTTTTCAGCCTGAGTAACGTCACGCAGTGCGAAGATGGAGAGCTGATGTGTCTTAAAAAGTATGACATAATCGGACAGAAACAAGCCCTGGAACGAGAACTTCAGCAATGGATAAATTCTGACGAACAGAGAAAGGCTCAATGGGGAACGCTTCTTCAGGATATGGGCTCCATTTACCGGAAAACCGACAGGGTTGAAAGGAACAAGGCATGGTTTAGGGAGACTATGTTTCGCGGACCTGTCATCTGGCGAACGATTATGCGGGTAAGCAATTCAAAAAACCTTGATAAAGCGCTGAATTACATAGACAAAGGATTTTCTCAAACAGACCCGAGAGTAGAAAAAGAGCTATTGAGTGTAGCCGTAAAACAGTTCTACACACACGTGGAACAGTCCTTCTGGGGACCGTATCAAAAAGAATTGGCCCTAAAATTCGGAACAGACTATAAGGCTCTGACGGATTATCTGTGGCAGAACTCCATCTTTTCTTCTCCGCAAATGGCGAGCGGAATCTTAAGTTTAGAGCAGATTCTGTCCGACCCTCTTTTTCGCTTCCAGAGCGATGTTAAAATCACGGCATTCAATGACACCGAAAACAATCTGGAGTTGCGTAACAAGCTGATTTTGCTGGGTAGAGAATATACACGGGCTCTTTACACCATGCGGAAGGACAAGGGCATAAAACAGTATCCTGATGCCAATTCCACGCTTCGCTATTCGCAGGGTAAAGTCTGCAACCTGGAGCCGTGCGATGGAGTCTCCTATAATGACAGGACATACAGTCGAGGAATCTTGGAAAAGAATCTGACAGGATTTTCGGATTATGTTCTTCCTAAGGATTACGCCCGGATGGTAGGTGATTACGCGCTTCCTATAGATTTTCTTACGGACAATGACATTACCGGAGGAAACTCCGGGAGCCCCGTTCTAAACCGCAGAGGAGAACTGCTGGGGCTCGCTTTCGACGGGAACAAGGAGTCTCTTGACAGCGAAATGTTCTACACTAAAGAATATAACAGATGCGTATGCGTGGACATCCGCTATGTTCTGTGGCTTCTGAAAAACTATGCCCATTTCGATAGAATCAACGCTGAATTAGACAATCGCTAAAATAATTACTATCTTGCAACAAATCAATTGACAAATATATGAGCACAACACTTATCCTTATCTGCGTGGCAGCCGCCCTGCTGCTGATTTTTCTGATTTACTACTTCTCCGTAAACAACCGCGAAGTGGCACTTCGTAAAGAAGCCGAGGCTCAGGAAAAGAAAATCGAGACAGTCCACGACACTATGTGGAAAACCCTCAAGCAGGAAGCCGGAGTTACTGAAAAATACCGCGAAAGCTTCGAGAAAATCTACCCTGAACTAATCAGCGGACGTTACCAGTCCGACTCTTCCTCACTTGTAAAGATGATAAATGAATCGAACCCGGAGTTCGACACTCGTCTCTACGACAAACTTATGCAATCCATCGAAGCCCAGAGAGCCTATTTCGCATCCAGTCAGCAGCGTATGCTCGACATAATCCGTGAACACAGCACACTCTGCGCCACTATGCCGGCGTGCTGGTTCATTAAGAACAAACAGAAAATCGAATACACGGTAATCTCCTCCACCGCCACCTCGGAAGTAATGAAGACCAGAAAGGACGATAACATAGACCTCTTTGCATAAGCTATATTACATACTCCCCTGCGTCTGCGCGCTTTATCTGATATCTGCCTTCCCATCAGAATACTGGTGGGGGCAAATGATTTATGCGGCCGCACTCGAAGGGCTCATCTACTGGATGATAAAACGTTCGTATCAGACCAAGGAGTACCTAAGCGGCTATGCCACAAATGTCGATCACCACAATTCGTGGGTAGAAAGAGTGGTAGTAACCCGCACATATACAGACAGTAAAGGGAACACCAAGACACGCACCGAAGTAAGGCACGTTTACCACCCGGACCAATGGTTCGTATATTATAATACAGGACGTGTCCATAACATATCCTCTTCCAAGTTTTTCGCCATCTCGTCAAGGTGGGGCACCATCCCTATACCTATTTTCCCCCGGCATATTAACTGCGTGTCCGGTGGCGGCGGAGAAAGTTACCTATGGGATAGAAATAATGATACCGCATTCACCACCACCTATACGGGACGCTACACTAATTATATTCTGAATTCAAATTCTATCTTCAAATCTAACCAAGTCACCTCCCTTCAGGTCAAGCAATGGGGACTTATCCCCTATCCTACGGGATGCACCGGACAGAACTTTTCCTTAGGAGATGAGATAGACTGCATTCTCGTCTCTGCTGCCCTTAAAGACCTGCAAGTGCCATTCAGTTGGACAAGACCTATTAATCTATTCAACGCCACCTTCGGAATGAGCAAACAGATTCACGTGTTCGTACTGCTCTATCCGTCAGAGAACGGGCTTCAGACAGCTGTTCATCAGAGAGAATATTGGAGAGGCGGAAACAAGAACGAATTTACAATATGCCTTGGCATAGAGCCCACAGAGGACAAACAATGGAAGGTATCGTGGTGTGAAGCCTTTTCTTGGTGCGATATTCCACAGATGGAATCTGCCGTGGAAAGCTGGTTCTTAGAGCACAAGACACTTGATTTCGAACAACTTTCCCAATGGCTATCAGAAAATGTAAATCTTTGGAAACGTAAGGAATTCAAAGATTTCGAATATCTGAAATCGAGAATTCCGGCAGGAAGATCCGCTCTCATAGGATTTATTACCGTAGCGCTATGTCTGATACAAATCTATCTGACTATGGTGTATCTTCCTGCGCTCACTCAATAAGTTATCGGACATCTTCCGCCCGATAACACATTTCGCATAAAATTACTATCTTTGAAAGATGTCGAGTTCAGCAGACATTGCCCGCATAAAAAAATGATCAGTTCAATATTGTTAGTATGAAAAAGTTGTTATCAATTTTAGCTTTTACTTTTCTGACACTCAGTCTCTTCGCACAGGAGGACGCCCGTTGGATAAGAAAAAGCGACATTTCTCCTGACGGACAGACCATAGCCTTCAGCTATCAGGGAGACATTTTCACAGTTCCTTCTACCGGAGGAACCGCCCGCCAGATTACCGTAAATTCTTCTTATGACTCCGACCCACTTTGGACCAAAGACGGGAAGAACATCGTCTTCAGTTCCTACAGGGAAGGCAGCAAAGACATCTGGATCATTCCATCCGAAGGCGGAAAAGCACGCAGGCTCACCACATTCCCAGGAAAAGAGACCCCAGTATTCGTGTCTTCAGACGGACAAGTTTACTATTATTCTAACATACAGGCAGATGCGGCATTCGGGGACTACCCTTGGACAGCGCAAGTTTACACTCTCGACATCAAGAGCGGAAAATCTACCCTCTTCACTTCCATCCCTATGATGAACCTCTCCGTCAATAAAGACAATACCATCATATATGAAGATTATAAGGGCTATGAAGACCCTCTGCGCAAGCATCATACATCGTCTGTAACCCGCGACATCTGGAAATATCTTCCTAATGAAGGCCAATACTCTAAGATAAGCCAATACATGGGAGAAAACCGTAATCCTGTCTTCGCTTCGAACGGAGAAGATTACTACTATCTGTGCGAGCAGGGAGGTAATTTCAATGTATGGAAGTCAAACATCAACGCTCCAGAGAACTCAGTTCAAGTAACCAGCCTTCCTACCCATCCGGTAAGAGGTCTTTCCATCTCGAAAGATAATAAATTGGCATTCTCATATAATGGAGATCTCTACACATGCACTCCTGGAGAAGAGCCGGTAAAGGTTAACGTCCAAGTAGTTCTCGAAGGAAACGACCACGAACATATCTACCGTAACATAAGTACCGGAGCCTCTGCGCTGGCCGTGAGTCCTAACGGGAAGGAGATAGCCATAGTGGCGCACGGCGACGTATTCGTGGTGGCACCGGACCAGAAAGTAACCAAACGTATCACCAACACTCCAAGTCAGGAAAGGGATGTCAGCTTCTCCAAAGACGGACGCACCCTTTACTACGGAGCTGAGAGAAACGGAAACTGGGGCGTGTGGAAGGCCGAACTCATCCGTAAGGATGACAAATACTTCACTTTCTCCTATGACATTAAGGAAAGCCTTTTCACAAAGGAAGGACAGACCTGCTTCCAGCCTTCAGTATCCCCTGACGGCAAATGGGTAGCTTTCCTGAGAGACCGCACGGAACTGGTCATCAGAAGCACCACCAAAGACGAGGAACATTCTCTTCTTAAAGGGGCCAATTATTCTTATAGTGATGGAGATCAGTCATTTGAATGGTCTCCGGACAGCCACCACATTCTATGCAACTACGGAGCTAACGGCGGCTGGAACAACACTGACGTGGCTCTCATAGACATAGACACTAAAGAAGTTACCGACCTTACACAAAGCGGATATAACGATGTACTTTTCCACTGGGTGCTGGGAGGTAAGGCTATGCTGTGGCTTTCAGACAAGTACGGATACCGCAGCCACGGAAGCTGGGGCTCGCACGACGACATCTTCGCCATGTTCTTCGACACTAAGGAATACTATAAATTCACACGTTCAAGTGAAGAGGAGAAGATAACCGAGCTTCTGAACGAAAAGAGCCCTAAGGAAGAGAAGGCTGAGAAGAAAAAAGAAAAAAAAGACTCCATAAAGGTTGAGAAGAAAGGACTTGATCTTCAGCTCAAAGGCCGCGAAGACCGCATCGTACGACTCACCCCTCGCTCCGGGTCCACCGGAGACTTCTTCCTTACAGAAGACGGAAAGACACTGTACTTCTTCCGTGTTCTCGAAAAGGGAGTGGATTTGTGCAGCCTTGACGTCAAAGAAGGCGATATCAAAGTCATACGCAAGAGTTTTAGCGGTTCATTCGTTTATACTCCGGACTTAAAGCACGTCTATATCCTTTCCGGACGAGGGATAAACAAGTTCAATCCAGCCGGAGGAAAGATAGAAAGCATCTCATTTGCAAGTGATTATGACTACCAGCCGGCACGCGAAAGAGAGTACATCTACGACCACGTATGCAAGCAGGTAACAGAAAAGTTCTACGATAAGAACCTACACGGCATAGACTGGGACGGCTTCTGCAAGAACTACAGGCAGTTCCTTCCTTACATTAACAATTCCTTTGATTTTCAGGATCTTCTCAGCGAACTCCTGGGAGAATTGAACGCATCTCACACGGGAGCAAGATACCGTAACGTCGTTAGAGTCAATGCCGGAAGAATAGGTGTGCTCTACGATGTGAACTACCACGGAAAAGGCCTGAAAATAGCCGAAGTACTTCCTGGAAGTGAACTCAGCATGGTTGACCCTGAGATAAGCGGCGGAGACATCATCCTCGCGGTGGACGGAGAAGAAATCGCAGAAGGTACACAATGGTATGACGCACTGAAATATAAGGCAGGCAAACGCATTTACCTTAAAATTAAAAAGGAAAAAGTAAAAGAGCCTGTAGAAGTATTCATCACGGCACGCTACTACGACACAGACCTTCTCTACAAGCGCTGGGTAAGACAGAGAGAAGAGATGACTGAGCGTCTGTCAGGAGGCCGCGTCGGATATGTTCACGTAGAAGGAATGGACTCAGGAAGCTACCGTGAAGTTTATTCTAAACTGCTGGGTAAATATCGTAACTGCGACGCCGTAATCGTGGACACACGTCACAATGGCGGCGGATGGCTTCACGACGACCTCGCCACACTTCTTAACGGCAAGGCTTACATCGAATTCAAACCACGCGGAGAATACATAGGAACAGAACCATTCAGCAAATGGACCAAACCGAGTTGCGTGCTCATCAGCGAAGATAATTACTCGGATGCCAGCGGTTTCCCTTATGTTTACAAGACCTTGGGCATAGGCAAACTCATAGGTACACCTGTTCCAGGAACCATGACCGCCGTATGGTGGGAGAACCAGATAGACCCTACCATAATATTCGGCATTCCTCAGGTTACCTGCTGGGGCCTTAAAGAGAACAGGGCTTTGGAAAACCTTCAGATAGAACCTGACATCCTGGTTTACAACACTCCGGAAAGTGTGCTTGAAGGACGCGACCTCCAGTTGGAAGCTGCTGTAAAAGAAATGCTAAATGAAACAAAGCAAAAGTAAACTCGTAATAATTCCTACATATAACGAGATAGAAAATATCGAAGCCATTTCCAGAGCCGTCCTGGCTCTGGAAGAGGGTTTCGACATACTCATCATAGACGACGGCTCGCCGGACGACACTGCCGATAAAGTAAAAGAGATACAGAAAGAATTTGCCGACAGACTTTTTCTTATAGAGAGAAGCGGCAAACTTGGACTTGGAACCGCCTATCTTACAGGATTTCACTGGGGACTGGAGCGCGGCTACGACTATCTTTTCGAGATGGACGCCGATTTTTCGCACGACCCTAAGGACCTGCCCAGACTCTTGGACGCATGTGAGAACGACGGAGCCGATTTCGCCATAGGTTCACGCTACGCGGACGGCGTCTCTGTGGTGAATTGGCCTATAGGAAGAATACTTATGTCCTACGGAGCTTCTGTCTATGTAAGGACTGTGCTCAGAAGCAAAATCATGGACAACACCGCCGGATTTATGTGCTACTCCCGCAGAGTCTTGGAAGGGATAGATCTGGACGGCATAAAGATGAAAGGCTACGGATTCCAGATAGAGATGAAATACACAGCCGTGCGTAAAGGATTTAAGGTCAAGGAAGTGCCTGTAATATTCGTAAACCGTAAGGCTGGCACGTCCAAGATGTCAGGCTCCATTTTCGGAGAAGCTTTCTGGGGCGTGATAGGGCTGAGGTTCAGAAAATAGGAAAACTCGAATGAAACCACTATACATTAAGGCTATAGCAGAAAAACTGTCAGTTAAGGATTGGCAGATAGAGAATTGCATAATGCTTTTTGAAGACGGAGACACGATTCCGTTCATCAGCCGATACCGTAAGGAACAGACCGGTGGGTTGGATGACAGCCAAGTGGCGCAGGCTAAACATTGGTGCGATGTCTTCACCGATATGGAAAAAAGAAAAAGCACTATCCTTCAGAACATAGAAAAAGCGGGAGCACTCAGCGCCGAACTGAGAAAACAGATAGAAACCACGACTGACGCCACCCTTCTGGAAGACCTGTATCTCCCCTATCGTCCAAAAAGGAGAACCAGAGCCACAGCAGCTAAGGAACTTGGTCTCGAAGGACTGGCAGACACGATATGGAACCTTAAAACCTTCTCTCCTAAGGCAAGCGCCAAGAATTACATTACGGATAAAGTAACTTCTGTAGAGCAGGCCCTTGACGGAGCACGCGACATTATAGCGGAAAGGCTGAGCGAAGAGGCCCCGGTAAGAGAAAACCTGCGTAAAAACTACCGCAGAAGTGCCCTCAAAGTGGACCTTGCCCGTGGAGCTAAAGACAAACCGGAAAGAGAAAAATACGCCGCCTACGAAGGATTTTCAAGGCCACTGGACAAAGTAAACGCACATAATCTTCTCGCTATACTCCGTGCGGAAAACGAAGGAGTGTTCAATCTCAGCATTTCACCCCGCCCAGGAACGGAAGACGACGTATATTACCAATTCTGCCGCGAGCACGGAAGACCGTCAAGCAAAGAACTTGCAGATGAGCTTCGCGCTGCCGCACTGGACAGCTACGAAAGACTGCTCGATCCGTCCATCACAAACGAAGTGATTAAGGAAGCCAAACAAAAAGCAGATATTGAGAGCATAGAAGTCTTCGGGGACAATCTCCGCCAGCTTCTTCTCGAAGCCCCGGTAGGAGAAAAGCGCACAATGGCCATAGACCCTGGCTTTAGAAACGGATGTAAGATAGCCGTTCTCGACGAACACGGGGCCTTGCTCCATCACGAAATCATCTTTCCGCATCCCCCTCAAAGTGAAAAGGTTAAGGCTCTTGAAAGAGTTCAGGACATGGTGGACGACTTCGATATTCAGGCCATAGCCATAGGTAATGGTACTGCAAGCCGTGAAACCGTAGATTTTCTTAAAAGAGTAAGTCTTCCGAAAGGATGCAAAATATGGACGGTCAGCGAAGACGGAGCCAGCATATACAGCGCTTCGGAAGTGGCCCGAAAAGAGATGCCGGATGAGGACGTGACCGTTCGCGGCGCCGTAAGCATAGGACGACGGCTTATGGACCCCTTGGCTGAACTTGTAAAGATAGATCCTAAGAATCTGGGCATTGGCCAATACCAACACGACGTGGACCAGGGGCTCCTTAAAGAAAAACTTGACAACACGATAGAGGCTTGCGTCAATTCTGTAGGTGTTAACCTTAACACGGCATCGCCCTATCTTCTCGCCTACGTAGCCGGAATAGGTCCGGCATTGGCCGCCAACATAGTCGCCTATAGAGATGCCAACGGCGCGTTCAAAAGCCGTCTGGAGCTAAAGAAAGTACCTAAACTGGGCGAAAAGGCATTCGAGCAGTGCGCAGGCTTTCTTCGCATACGCGGTGCGGCTAATCCGCTCGACTCCAGCGCAGTGCATCCCGAATCATACCACATAGTGGATAAGATGGCCCGCGACCTCGGCGTAAGTACGAATGAACTGGTCGGAAACGCGAAGTTGTGCGCGAAGATAGACCCACAGCGTTATATAAGCGCAGAAAAAGGTCTTCCTACCATAAACGACATCATTAAAGAATTAGCCAAGCCGGGACTTGACCCTCGAAGTGAAGCATCCACTTTCAGCTTTGCAGAAGAGATACGCTCCATAAGCGACCTTAAGGAAGGAATGGAACTCCCCGGTATAGTTACCAACATCACCAATTTCGGTGCATTCGTGGACTTAGGCATACACGATAACGGCCTCATCCATATATCACAGATGAAGGGGCACAATCTGAAACTGCACGAAAAAGTTAAAGTGAGGGTAATTCAGGTGGACGAAAAACGAAGCAGAATATCTCTGTCACTTGCCCTCTAATCTTCCACGGAGATACTCTTAAGAGCCTCTCTATAAGCCGAAAGGATACGGGACTTGGAGATAAATCCCAAGTAACGGTTTCCGTCATCCACCACTGGAAGACGCCACGCGCCGGTCTTTTCAAATTTATCCAGAACAGAAGCGGCTTTCTCGTCTATGCTGACATAAGCGAGAGGCTGCTTCATAAGATTATAGACGTGAACCGATGAATAATTGGCCTCGTCAAACATCTTCTTACGTATATCATCCATCTCCACAAGCCCCTGAAAAACACCGTCTTTACCTACTACGGGGAACACAGCGGCCGTACTCTCGGCTACGATAGGCATGATGTCTCCAAGTGTAGCGTCAAGCGAGATTCTCGGGTATTTATCCCTTACGAGGTCTGAGGTTCTAAGAAGCGTGAGCACGGCCTGATCCGAATCATGCGTAAGAAGGTCGCCGCTCTGTGCAATACGCTTTGTATAAATGGAATATCTCTCCCATATACGGGTAAACCCGAACGAGACGGTGCACGACGCGATGAGCGGAAGAAACAGGTCATATCCACCTGTCATCTCCGCGATAAGGAAGATGGAAGTCATAGGAGCCTGCATGACACCGGCCATAAGTGCCGCCATACCCACCAGCACGAAATTCTGCTCCGGAAGATGCCAAAGCACTCCCCCTACAGAGTTGTTGAGAAGTCTGACTATCACAAATCCTGCTATGGCGCCCACAAAAAGGGTAGGTCCGAAAGTACCGCCGACACCACCGCCCGCATTGGTAAGAGTCATAGACAGGACCTTAAAGAACATAACCGCGGTAAACACCAGCACCACTCCCCACTCCGAGCTCATAAGGAAATTAAGCGGAGAGCCCACCATTTCACCTCCCCTGCCGTTAAGAAGATTAGTTATGTCTCCATACCCTTCCCCGTAAAGTGGCGGGAACAAGAACACCAGCACTCCCACGCCCAAAGAACAGAGCAACCATTTTCTCCAAGGCGAGGACATCCTGGCCAATCTATCTTCAAGCGAAAGGGTAGTACGCGTAAAATACAGAGAAAGAGCGCCGCAGCACACTCCAAGCAGCAGATAGAAAGGTATATTCTTAAGCACGAAAGGCTCCAGCGTACAACGGAAAGCCGCGTCCATACCGGTGAAGATGTAACTCACCACCGTGGCTGACACGGTCGACACCAGAAGCGGCATAAGACTCGCGAGAGAGATATTGAAAAGCAGTATCTCCATCGTAAAGAGCAGTCCCGCCAGAGGTGCTTTGAATATGCCTGCCACCGCACCTGCCGCACCGCAACCCACAAGGATAGTCATATTACGGTAGGACAATCGTCCGAGCCTTCCGATATTGGAGCCTATGGCCGCACCGGTATAAACGATAGGAGCCTCGGCACCGACTGATCCTCCGAAGCCTATGGTAAGCATGGAGGTCACCAGCGAAGACCACATATTATGCGGCTTAATCCTGGACTCATTCTTGGAAATGGCCTTAAGCACCTTGGTGACACCGTGCCCTATATTGTCCTTAACCACATATCTTACGATAAGCAGCGAAAGTAACATACCCACGGACGGGAGTACAATGGCCCAGAGATAAGAATTCCGGGTTAAAGGGGTAAGCATCTGCTGGATAAAATGTATCCCGCTCTTAAGAAGCACCGCCACTAAACCGACGCAGAGCCCCACAAGGAGGCTCAGCATCAACAGTCTATTCTGCTCTTTATTTCTATTCATCCGAATCCGAAGACTCGTCCTCACCGTTACTATATTGCGAGATATTGTCATCCGGAAGATTATTCCCTTCTCCGGAATCACTCGGTGCTCCTGTCATAGCCTCATCCTCTGACTCTCCTTCACCGTCAAGCCAATTCTGAAGGTCCTCCGGATCGTCTATATCGACCTTAATCTTTACCAGATAAATTCCGTCTGCCGTCTCGATGGTTACAGCATAAAACGAAGTGCCATCCGGCTTCGGATATTTTATCAAATCATCCAGATAGTCATTATACCCTCTCGGATATTTCTCCGCAAATGCAGCGGCCAGGTCACCGGTCATATTCTCATAACTTACAATATGCCTCTTTTTTCCGTCAATTGCCATATATAAGCGTAATCGTTAAAAAATCGGGTGCAATTATAATTCAATATTTCTAAAGAAAAAAATTTATTTACATCCTTTCCGGCAGTTGTATTCCCAAAAGCCCCATCGCCTTCTCAAGTACCACTGCTACAGTCGATATAAGCGAAAGTCTCATAGACAGAAGCGCATCATCCGCTTCCTTAAGGATAGGAGTATCGTGGTAATACTGATTGAACTCCTTGGCAAGTTCGTAGCAGAAATTGGCAATCAAAGCCGGGGAGAAAGAATCCGCAGCCTCCCCTACCTTAGACGGATAAGAAGAGAGAATCTTTACAAGCCGTACTTCTTTAGGTGACAGTTCCACTCCGTCCTTCACCCCAGCCGTCTTTCCGTCAGCGGATGCTTTACGCAAGATGCTTTTAATCCTCGCGTGGGTGTATTGTATGAAAGGACCTGTATTACCGTTAAAATCAATACTTTCCTTAGGGTCGAAAAGCATAGTCTTCTTAGGGTCCACTTTCAGAATAAAATATTTCAGCGCCCCGAGACCTATCATACGATAAAGCGCATCCTTTTCCTCCTCCGGCATATCGGCCAATTTACCTGAATCCTCGGAAGTGGATTTGGCCTCCTCATACATCTTCTCTATAAGATCATCGGCATCGACCACGGTACCCTCACGGCTTTTCATCTTACCTTCAGGAAGTTCCACCATACCATAACTGAGATGGTAGATTCTGCTGGCCCAATCGAAACCAAGCTTTGAAAGTATGAGTTTAAGCACTTGGAAATGGTAATCCTGCTCATTTCCCACGACATAGACGTGCGAATCGAGGTGAGACTCTTCGAAACGTCTCTCTGCCGTACCCAAATCCTGAGTGATATACACGGACGTGCCGTCGCTTCTAAGAAGAATCTTTCTGTCCAGCCCATCTCCAGTAAGGTCGCACCATACGCTTCCGTCCGGATCTTTCACGAACACGCCCATATCCAGACCCTTCTTCACAAGCTCTTTACCCAAAAGATAAGTCTGTGATTCATAATAAGTCTTGTCGAAAGTAATGCCAAGTGCCTTATAGGTCTGAGCAAAGCCTTCGAACACCCACTCATTCATCATCTTCCATAGCGCGCGAACTTGCGGATCTCCGTTTTCCCAATCGACGAGCATCTTGTGCACATCTTCCAGTACCTTAGGGTCTTCCTTTTCCATCTTCGCATACTCCACATAACAGTCTCCCACGAGATGATCGCCCTTCTGTCCCGTGCTTTGCGGAGTAGCCCCGTTAAAGCGCTTCTGCCACGCATACATACTCTTACAGATATGCACTCCGCGGTCATTGACCAGCGTAGCCTTAATCACATTATTACCGGCCGCCTTAAGTATATCCGACACAGAGGAGCCCAGAAGGTTATTCCTTACGTGTCCAAGATGAAGCGGCTTATTGGTATTAGGCGAAGAAAACTCCACCATGATGGTTTTCCCTGTAGAAGGGAGCTGCCCGAAAGACGGGTCAGACTCTATCTGACAGAGAGATTCATTCCAGAATTTTGAAGAAAGGCAGAAATTAAGAAAACCTTTCACGACATTGAACGACGCTACCTCCGGGCAAGACGCCACGACCTTCTCACCTATGGCTTTACCTGTGGCCTCCGGAGTGGAATGGGATATACGAAGAAGAGGGAAGACCACAAGTGTGTAGTCTCCCTCAAATTCTTTACGTGTAGCAGCTATCTGAAGGTCAGATTCGCTGATTTTCACCGAATAAAGCGCCTCTATGGCTTCTGAAGCCTTCGAGGCCAGCAACTGTTCTGCTCCCATCTTATCCGAGATATGTCTTGAGCAGTTTGCTTGCTGCAGGTTTCTTTAGCTTACGTATGGCCTTCTCCTTTATCTGACGAACTCGTTCGCGCGTCAGGTCGAGGTTTTCGCCTATCTCTTCGAGCGTCATCTCCTGACAACCTATTCCGAAAAAGCATTTTACTATCTCGCGCTCACGCGGAGTGAGAATCTGAAGCGCCCTGTCTATCTCTGTACTGAGCGATTCCTTGTTCAGACCGCGGTCTGCCATAGGAGAATCGTCATTAGGGAGCACATCGAGAAGGGAATTGTCCTCCCCGTCCACGAAAGGAGCGTCCATGCTGACGTGACGTCCGGAAACACGAAGCGTATCGTCTATCTTCTCACGCGGAATGTCTATCATCTCCGATAGCTCCTGAGTAGAAGGCTGGCGCTCATTCTCCTGTTCGAAACGTCCGAGCGCTTTGTTTATCTTATTGAGCGAACCCACCTGGTTAAGCGGAAGACGCACTATTCTACTCTGCTCTGCCAGAGCCTGCAAAATGCTCTGCCTAATCCACCACACTGCATAGGAAATGAACTTGAAACCTCGCGTCTCATCGAACTTTTCCGCCGCCTTAATCAATCCAAGATTTCCTTCGTTAATAAGATCCGGAAGGCTAAGCCCCTGATTCTGATACTGTTTAGCTACAGATACCACGAATCTCAAATTGGCCTTGGTAAGCTTCTCAAGAGCCACCTTGTCGCCCTTTCGGATTCTTTGGGCCAATTCCACCTCTTCCTCCGGAGATACCAACTCCTCGCGACCTATCTCCTGCAGATACTTATCCAGAGAAGCACTTTCGCGGTTGGTAATGCTTTTTGTAATTTTAAGTTGTCTCATCTATATTATAAGGTCTATTCCTTTGCCAATGCGAAGAAAACAGAACGGCCGGCCGGAGTAATACACTCTATAACTATCGCTCTCTTAGCACGTGAAGCCGCTTCTATCACTTCTTGAGGCGTGGAAACGCTCTTATCGTTAACGTATCTTATGATAAGACCGTCCACAGCACCGCTGGCAGCAAGTTTACCTTTACCGGCAGACACTATCTCCACACCGTTCTTGATTCTGAGATCCGAAAGCGTAGATTTGTCGGCAGCCCTAAGAGATGCTCCATAAAATGAAACCGTTCCATCCTCCTGTGCATAGCCTGTCGCATCATCATCTCCTTGGAACACAACCTTAAGATTATGTGTGCCTTGTCCGCGAGCCACCTTGACAGTGGTTACATCTCCCGGATGGAATGCGTTGACTAACTCCTGCAATCCTGCAGCGCTCTTGACTTTCTTTCCTCCAACCTCAAGTATGACATCGTTTTTCTTGATGCCAGCCTTATCCGCTGCGCTTCCTTTCTCAACTTCAACAATATATACGCCCTCCAAAGAAGAAAGTTTCATCTCGTCCGCTATTTTTTCATCAATAGGAGTCATTGACACCCCGAGACGAGCCCTGCGCACTGAGCCGAAGTCTATAAGATCACCTACGACCTTGTTAGCTATATTGGAAGGAACGGCGAAAGAATAACCCGTATAAGAACCTGTTTGTGAAATAATGGCAGTATTGATACCTACCAATTCACCTTTATGGTTTACGAGAGCACCGCCTGAATTGCCAGGATTAACGGCAGCATCAGTCTGTATGAAAGACTCTATCTTGAACTCTCCTTTATAATTAGGCATTGAACGTCCCTTGGCACTTACTATACCAGCGGTAATGGTAGATTTAAGATTATATGGAGAACCTATGGCCAATACCCACTCTCCAAGGCGAAGTTTATCCGAATCAGTAAAGGTCAGATAAGGCAGATTTTTAGCCTCAATCTTAATGAGGGCTATATCCGTCGTAGGGTCCGTGCCTATAATGGTAGCGTCATAGGCCTTATCATTATTAAGGGTAACTTTAATGGATGTGGCATTGGCCACTACATGATTGTTGGTAACGATATATCCGTCCGGGCGGATTATTACACCTGACCCGCTGGCTTTCTGCTCCCTGCGCTGAAGCTCATATTCGTCACCGAAGAAAAACTGGAAAAATGGGTCTGAAAGCTGCTGACGGCTTGTGTTAGGTTTAATGGTAACTTCCACATAAACAACTGCTTCTACGGCTGATTCGGCCGCATAGGTAAAATCAGGATAATCCTGAGGGGCGGCGGCTGACAAATTGGCAGAGCAAATCAATGCCATTGCAGATGCCGCAAGAGTTTTAGTAAAAACATTCATATTACTTATCAATTAATTTTATAGTATTCGATTTTCGCTGACGGTAAGAGGCCGCAGCGACAATTATTGGTCAAATTATATGCCAATAGCGAATATGAAGATTTTTTTATAAATTTGTGCGGACAATTTAGAAGCTGTTTTGAAATGGCCACCGAATTTTACCATGATGAATTTTCGAGACAGTTTCGATTTTAGAAAAAAGCGCGTAACAGTGTAGCTATGTAACCGATGCCAAAGATAAAAATGGCCGGAAAAACAATGTAAAAAATTTAAAACAACATCTTAAAAACATATATATGGAATTTAATGTTTCGAGCGCAGAACTACTTAAAGCGTTGATGGATGTCTCAAAGGCCATTCCTGCGAAGACCGTCCTTCCTATATTGGATAATTTTCTTTTTGAGGCAAAAAATAACACTCTTACCATCACAGCCTCAGACCAGGAACTCACACTGCGAACCGAACTTCCGGTGGACTGCGCCGAAGACGGAAGCATTGCCGTTCCGTCGCATCAGCTGATAGAGCTCGTCAAATCACTTCCAGACCAGCCTATCTGCATAAAAACCACATCCGATAATTCTTTCGAATGCACATGGAATAATGGTAATTCCTCTCTTCCGTATTATCCGTCAGAGGATTATCCTGAGATTGCAGATAACTGCGACAACACGCAGAAAATAGTCTTCCCGGCACAGGCGCTTGTAAACGGCATAACTTCCACCGTTTACGCTACGGCCGATGACGAGATGCGTCCTACCATGAACGGTATTTTCTTCGACATCGACACAGAACAGACCACGCTCGTAGCCTCCGACTCCCATAAGCTCATCTGCTACACGGACGAGCAGCTCAAGAGTCCTGTAAAGACATCTTTCATACTTCATAAAAAACCGGCGCTCATCCTTAAAAACACTATAGGTAAGGACGTTGAAGAAGTAGAAGTTAACTTCGATGAGAGTTCGGCCGTATTCAAATTCGGCACCACCACACTTATCTGTCGTCTTATCATCGGACGCTACCCGAGATACCGCGACGTCATTCCTCAGAATAATTCAAACATTCTGAAAATAGACCGTGTTCAGCTCCTCAATACCGTAAAACGTGTATCAGTATGCTCTAACAAAGCTTCCAACCACATCAAATTCGAACTTGGAGAGGGACAGCTCGAAATCACGGCCCAGGACTTGAGTTTTGCCATCGCAGCATACGAAAAAGTTCCATGTGAATATGACGGAGACGTCATAAGCATAGGCTTCAAGAGCAGTTTCCTCATTGAGATACTTTCTAACATGAACTGCGAAAGCATAATCATGAAATTTGCAGATGCACGCCGCGCTGTTCTCATAGTCCCTTCCGAAGAGGAGGCCGAAAAAGAAAAGATCTGCGGCATCATAATGCCTATCATGGTATCCTAAAAATCTAAATCATGAACCTGAACCTTACACGTCCCCTGCTGTTCTTTGACATAGAAAGCACCGGACTCAATATTCCGCACGACAGCATCATAGAACTGAGTTTCGTAAAAGTCTTTCCCGACGGTAAAGAAGAGATAAAGACTTGGAAAATAAAGCCTTGGGACTATGAAAACAAGTGCCAGCGCCCCATTGAGCCTTCCGCATCAAAAGTGAACGGCATAACCGACGACATGCTCGTGAACTGCCCTACTTTCTACGAAGTTTCCGATGAAGTGGCACAATGGCTCAGCGGAAGCGATCTGGCAGGATTCAACTCCGCCAAATTCGATCTTCCCATGCTTGCGGAAGAATTCGAAAGAGTGGCCCTCACCGGTAAAAAACTCGACGTGGACCTGCATAGCCCTAAAATGGTGGATGTACAGAACATCTATCACGCCATGGAGCCTCGTAATCTGAAAGCTGCATACAGATTCTACTGCGGCGGCGAGGATTTCGAGAATGCGCATACGGCGGAAGCGGACACCATAGCCACTTATAAAGTTCTCAAAGGCCAATTGGACCGCTACCCTGACACCCTTAAAAACGATGTAGCATCCCTGGCAAGCTATGCTCCCAAGAAAACGATAGACTTCGCCGGCGCGCTCATTCAGGACGAAGATGGAGACGCTGTCATTAATTTCGGAAAATATAAAGGTCGTAAAGCCAGAGAAATCTACGAGACGGACAGGTCATATTTCAGTTGGATACGTAGCGGCTCCTTCATGCTGGACACGAAGAAACAATTCTCCCTTCTGGAAGAAAAATACGCCATGAGCAGCGGCGTAGAAAAATTGAAATTAAAATGGGGAAAATAGCAGGAAAACTCATAAAGGCCTACTTTTCCATTAAAGGCGGAAAAGAAAAAGCGGCTATGGACAGGGCTCTGCAAGACCCCTTTAAAGTTTCCTGCCACACGCTCAGAGCCATACTTTCGTATAATAAGGACACTGCATACGGCATCGACCACGACTTCGAATATATTCTGCAAGCCTCAGACGACCAGACACTTATCTCTCGCTACCGCGAGAAAGTTCAAGCCAACGACTACGAGGCATTCCGTCCCTATGTGGACAGACAGCTGAAAGGCGAAGATAACGTGCTTGTCCCAGGAAGGCCATTCATGTATGCCACCACCTCAGGAACTACGGCCAAGCCTAAGTTCCTGCCCATATCCTATAAATATAAAAACGTCTCACACAGAATATCCAACCTCTGGTTTTGGATTCTGTCCAGAGACTCCCGTCTGGTCGCAGGAAGATATCTGGTAGTAGTGAGCCCTGCGATAGAAGGACGGACCAAGACAGGCGTACCCGTCGGCTCCATATCCGGTTACACTCAGGCATCTTCGTCCAAGATACTGCGTTCCAAGATAGCCAACCCATACTATCTCGCGGACATATCTGACTACACTGCACGCTACTACGCCATAATGCGTATGGCCATAGAATGCCGCGACCTGTCGCTCATAGTCACTGCCAATCCTTCCACCATAACGGAACTTCTTAAGAACGCGGAAGAATTCTACGACGACTATATCACTGACATAGAGCAAGGCACGATAAGCACCAAGTTCGAGATAGAAAAGGAAATACGCGACCGCCTCGAAGAGATTCTTCGCCCAAATCCGAAACGTGCACGAGAACTCCGCGCCATTAAAGAGAAACATCCGCACCCGCTGCCTAAGGACTATTGGCCTGAATTTGCGGGTCTGAACACGTGGAAATGCGGTAATACACAGATATATATCGATAAATTCATCGATGCCTTTCCGAAAAACATCAAGCACATAGAGATAGGATACTTTGCTTCCGAATGCCGTTTCGGTATGCCTTTCGATACATCGAACTGGAGTGTTCCTTATGCTCAATTCCACTTCTTCGAATTCGTGGAAGAAAGCGAACTTGAAAGCAAGAACCCGCATTTCCTGATGCTCAACGAACTGGAAGAAGGTAAGAACTACTGCGTTTACATAAGTACATTCAACGGCATCTACCGTTATAATATGAACGATATGGTAGTCTGCGGACCTAAATACAAAGGCACCCCGAGACTACACATGATGCAGAAAATCAACGGTATAGTAAGCATCACTGGAGAGAAACTCTACGAAAAGCAGTTCATAGACGCCGTGCACTGGGCTGAACGGAAGAAATCCATCAAGACCAAATTTTTCGTGGGATTCGCCGATGTGGAAAAATCCAGATACGATTTCTTCTACGAATTCGACAAGCCTATTGACCAGACCACTGCGAGCGAATTTTCAGAAATGGTGGATGAGAAGCTCCAAAATGACAACACCGAATACGCCGCTAAACGCAAATCCCTAAGACTCAAGAACCCTAACACATTTCTTCTCATAGGAGACAGTTTTAGGGCATTCAAAAAGGAAAGTCTAAAAAAAGGACTGCGCGACGGACAGTTCAAGATAGTTCACCTGATGCAAAACCAGGAGAAAGAAAGCATCTTTAAACGCCTAACTCACAAGGATTAGCCGGCCAAGGATTATCTTTAATCCCCGCACCCTCAACCATACGTGCATGAGCGAGTTCCAGCATTCTGCGGACCTCGCTTTCGCGTCTATTGGCCCGATCTGGAATAATAGGTTCAAGTATTTTTATCGTGAAAAGAGGCAAATCCTTAGGTCCGGTCAGCCGATAAATGCCCTTTCTTTCACGGAAGGTAACGACCAGAGGGACAAGCGGACAGTTATATTTGTACGCCATAGTAAAAGGTCCTTTTCTGAAAGGTCTTATGTAAGGATAGAAATCCCACCTGACTTCCTCCGGAAAGACATGTATCCACTCCCCTCGTGAATTGAACTCGTCAAGAGCACGATTAAACTCCTTCATCCCGGAAGTAGTCTCGGCTATAGGAACTCCGCCCATGTAACGCAACATCCAGTGATAAAGAGCGCTCTTGTTAAAATGTTTAGCATACATAGGGATATGCATCTTACGATAAATGCCAAGCGCACGGCACACCATTACGGCATCCTCCCTGAATACATGGTTACATACGGACACTCCTCCTCCGGATAATTCCTTCTTATACTTTTTCAGAATATCCCTGCCCTCAATCCTGAGCCCAAGGCACACGCGATGAAAGATGTTATCTAACCACCTGAGCATAAAGGCATTGATGGTCCTGTTCAGTTTATAGTGAAAACTGTCATCTAAATATGGGTAATTCTCGTCGAACTGGTATTTGCCTTTCGATGAATCCTCCACCGCCACGTGAACCATTCTTGTAAAAGGATAGTCCGGGTATGTAATATCTTTTCGCTTCATAAGGATACAAATTTAGCATTTTTTACGTACTTTTGCCGCTCGAAAACTTGCGAAAGTTAGTATTAGTGTATGAATATCATAGTGCTCACATCTGAAGGAAATGTCATGACCAGACCGGACACCACGTGGGAAAAAGATAACGAAGATTTCTACGTGCCTGAGGACATCCACTCCATAAAGTTCGCGCCCGTCCTATTTGCCCGAATCAGCAAGCCGGGACGCAGCATAGAAGAAAAATTCGCCTCACGGCACTATGATGCCATAGGCTACGGAGTGTTCCTATATCCTTCTGAATATCTGGATATTCCGCGTCAAGGATGGGCCTGTGCCAACTGCCTTGACCACACTTCATTTCTTCCACACCCGCTTTTCAATCCTGCCACGCTTTCTCTGAAGACTAACAGTTTCGAACTTAAAAAAAACGGCAGAACCATTTTTCTTCACCCCGCTGACACTATAGAGTCCGTAGAACAGGCCGTCAGCAAAGTCTCCACCAGATGTTACCTCAGAACAGGAGACTTCGTAGTAAAAGAACTTAGCGCCCCTAAAGATTTGTGCACTTCCACTGAAAAGGATGTACAGATATGCGGCACATATTGCAATAATGAAACCATTGATTTTAAAATTATATTCTAACATGAAGCTTATTCCTATCTACAGCTGGAACAATACCAGAAAAAAATTCCGGGAAAGCGGCGCAAAACTTTCAAACCAACCCTGGTTTCAAGGAGTTCTTCTCCTGATTTGCGTAGCGGTGGCTCTCTTGCTTGCCAATCTGCCTGCCACCAAAGATTTTTATCATAACATCCTGAACACTGACCTTACCATAAGTCTGGCCAGCCCTAACGACGCCATTAACGTCCACTTCCCTCGCGAAATGAACGTGGAGAAATTCATCAACGACGTTCTGATGATGATTTTCTTCTTCACTGTAGGTTTGGAGATCAAGCGCGAAGTGGCATACGGAGAGCTCTCGTCCCCTAAAAAGGCCATTCTTCCTATAATCGCCGCATTCGGTGGTGTAATGTGCCCGGCTCTTATCTACACCCTTGTAAACCACGGCGGTCCGGGAGCTACAGGATGGGGTATTCCTACTGCTACTGACATAGCATTTGCCGTCTGCATTCTTTCCGCCCTCGGAGACAAGGTTCCCGTGGCCATGAAAGTGTTCCTGACTGCGCTGGCCATAGCGGATGACCTTATAGCCATATTGGTAGTGGCGCTTTTCTACGGCGGAGCCATAAACGGTAAACTTCTAATCATAGCATTCCTTCTCATAGGCGTAGCGGTCCTTATGCGTAAAGCCGGAGAAAAGCGAATGTTCCCTTACATAGTCGTGGCCCTTTTGATTTGGGTTCTGTTCTACTACGGAGGCATACATGCCACAATGTCCGGAGTAGTGATGGCTTTCGTCATCCCTAACAAGGCTCGCTACGACAAGCAGACAGTTTATTCCAAGATACAAAGTGCCTGGGATAACTTCCAGAAGTACGACGACATCGAATCCGGAATGGGCTTCCCAAGCGGACCTCAGAGACACTATCTTCGCGAATTGAAAGCGGCTGCCAACGGTTCAATGAACATGAGCTACACCCTCGAAAGAGCCCTTTCTCCATGGGTTAACTTTCTGATAATGCCCCTCTTTGCTCTTGCCAATGCAGGTGTGGAACTTGACCCAAGTTCTCTTACAGCAGGCGGTGTAGGTCTGGGAATCATATTAGGTCTCGTGATAGGCAAACCTGTGGGCATCACACTTTTAAGCTGGATATGCGTAAAACTGGGGATAGGAGAGAAGCCTCAGGGAACGTCTTGGCTTATGTTCCTCGCTGTAGCATGTCTGGGAGGTATAGGCTTTACCATGAGCATCTTCGTGGACACGCTTTCCTTCGGAGACCAGATACCTGCCGTTACAGAAAGCCTTCGTGCGACCGGTAAGATAGCCGTACTGACCGGATCAGTATGTGCCGCCATAATAGGAAGCGCTTTCGTATGCGTAGTGAATGCAATACAAAAGCGCTCTAAAAAATAACCTTGAGCCACTCACGAGGCTCGAACTCGCGACCTGCGCGTTACGAATGCGCTGCTCTACCGACTGAGCTAAAGTGGCTTTGGGACTGCAAAGATAATAAAATTCTTTATTATAACAACGACTTTGCGCAACTCTCTCCGGCCAAATGTCCGGTGCTGAATGCCAGCTGAAGATTATATCCTCCGGTATCGGCATCGATGTCAAGGAGTTCGCCGCAGAAATACAAACCTTTACACAGACGGGATTCCATAGTTTTAGCTATGATCCCGTCTGTATCTATTCCGCCGGCAGTTACCACCGCACGTTCATATCCGACAAAACCTACAATATCAAAATTCCAGCATTTCAGGGCTTTAGCTATGCTCACGAGGTTCACCCACACCTTAGTCTGTGTGCGGGAGCGACGTTCAAGGGTCATAATCTGCGGATTGGAAGACACGAAAGCTGGAATCAGATCCCACGGCATAAGTTTACCCAAAAGTATGCGGCATCTTTCCTTTTCACGAAGATTACGGCTTCGCAGATCATGGTCTATCTCCGTCCAGAGCTGTTTAACGCGATTAGTAAGTTCCGTAAGCTCTACACCGGGCTTCATGTCCACACTCAACCTTACCTTTGAACCGTTTACAAGTGCTTTGACTGCCTTACGGCTTAACTGAAACCCTATAGGTCCCTCAATTCCACCATCCGTAAAATCTATATCCCCGAATTCGTCTCCAGATAGAACATCCTGAATAAAAAGCTGCGCTCCCACATTTTTTAGCGACAGAGAGCACAACTTCTCTCCGAACTCGGTAAGTGGAGTGGAACGGTGTATATGAAGACTTTTCTCCTCTTGATTCTTATACCCTGAAGGAACGAGGGCCGTAAGAGATGGAAATGTCGGAACTATCTTATGTCCAAGGCCCTCAGCCCATTGATAGCCATCCCCTGTAGAACCTGTCGAAGGATAGCTTAATCCTCCTGTAGAAACTATCAAGCGGGAAGAAATATACTGCGTTCCATCCTCAAGACTTACACGATAGTCGCTGCCGTCATAGGAAACACTTTTTACTGGAGCCTCACAAACTATCTTCACACCGTTACCTAGACACGTCGACACCAGAGTGTCTATTACATCCGAAGCCTTGTGCGAAGCCGGAAAGACCCTGTCTCCCCTCTCCACTACTGTAGGAAGTCCATTATCCTCGAAAAACGCTATAACATCTTCTGGAGTAAAACTATAGAACGCCGACTTTACCACGTTACACTTCGAACGGATGTGAGCGCTGAATTCATTCCACGACTTGAGATTGGTGAAATTACAACGGCCTTTACCCGTAATCATCATTTTACGCGCAGGGCGAGGCATTTTTTCAAGAAGTGTCACCTGATAGCTTTTATCTGCACCTATTAATGTACGCGAAGCCGAATATGCAGCCATCAGCCCTGAAGCCCCTGCTCCTATTATCAAAATATCTGAACGCATTTAGAAGCTGTTTTAAATGAGCACAAAAAAAGGGAAAGCTTAGCACATCGCACCGCTACAACCTCCTGCCCTTGCTACCTTCCGGTCCTGGGGGAATTCAGAGGGAGCTGGTCGTGTACGACTTTCCCGCCGCAAATATAATCATTATTCACTTATCCCGCAATATCCAAAACCTTAAATGCTCAGACGAATACAAGGATGAAAAATGAGCTAAGAAAATAGAAATTATTTTAAATAATCCTTTCATTTCTTTTTGGGATTTTTAGGAAACCAACCTTTCTCCACTCTCTTTTTCTGCTCAAACACCTCAAATATACTCCAAAAACATGAAAAAGTAAGCACACCGAGAAGCGTGGAAGCTACATAATGCGTCGATAAAAGAGATGCTCCGGCAGCAAAAATACCGACAAGGGCAAAAATCCATGCGCTCTTTACTCCCCACAAGTAATGAGCTTTTATTACCAAAGGATGAAAAAGGCCAATGCACAAAAATGCACCGGCCCCAATTATTAGTCCTATATAATTCATGTTAACTTTCTACACGATTCGCATTGGCATCAAAATTAACTGCTATATCGCCCTGATGATTTTTACCGAACTCGTAATCCTTACCAGGAAGAATGGCATTAAGAATGATACCTATCAAAGATGCCACCGCTATGGCGGAAAGTTTAGTGAATCCAACATCTACGCTTCCACCAGGAATGCCGTAATTGATGCCTATTCCAAGCACAAGAATGATGGCAGCGATTATCACATTCCTCGACGAAGTGAAATCTACCTGATTTTCAACCACATTACGTACACCCACAGCTGAAATCATGCCATAAAGTATGAGCGATACACCTCCTATAACAGCAGCAGGCATAGCGGCTATGAGAGCTGAAAATTTAGGGCAGAAAGAACATACTATCGCCAGACAAGCCGCAATTCGTATGACACGTGGATCATAAATGCGGGTTAGGTTCAGAACACCTGTGTTTTCTCCGTAAGTGGTGTTAGCCGGAGCCCCGAAAAGCGATGCCAGGATAGTAGCAAGTCCGTCGCCCACGAGAGTTCTGTGAAGACCAGGGTCCTGAAGATAATTTTTCCCGGTAGTGGATGAAATGGCGCATATATCTCCTATATGTTCTATCATCGTGGCAAGCGCGATAGGAACTATCGTTATGATAGAAGCCAGCAGAAGCTCAGTGTTCATGGTATTCCCTATCGCAAGCACTGTTTGACTGCGATGAACCGGAAGACCTATCCAAGCAGCCTGTTTCACGCCTGAAAAATCACACATTCCTAAAAAAGCAGCCACCATGTACGAACCTACGACGCCTATCAGGATAGGAATTATACGCACCATTCCCTTACCCCAGACGTTACATACGATGATTATAATTATAGCCAATATGGCTACTCCCCAGTCTGTAGTGCAGTTCTGTATGGCGGAACCTGAAAGAATCAGTCCAATGCAGATGATGATAGGGCCTGTTACGATAGGCGGGAAATACCTCATCACCCTCCTCACTCCGAAGAAATAGAACAAAGCAGCAAGGATGAAATACAAAAAACCTGCACAGGCAACGCCGATGCAGGCATAAGGTAAAGATTGCTGAGCATTAAGGCCAAGAGAGGAACCCATCTCCACCACCGAAAGGTAGCCACCGATGAAGGCGAACGACGACCCCAGGAAGGCCGGGACCTTCATCTTTGTGATTAAGTGAAAAATCAAGGTGCCGATACCGGCAAAAAGAAGAGTGACAGAAACAGGAAGACCTGTAATAGTAGGAACCAAGATGGTGGCGCCAAACATTGCAAACATGTGTTGCAACCCGAGAGTAAACATTTTAGGCTTGCCTAAAGTCCTCGCGTCATAAATCGGAAGTTGAGATGCTTGTGATTTTGACATATGATTTTACTTTTCGGGTTGCAAAAGTACGGCATAAAATCATATTCTGCAAATTTTTTAAAAACAAAAAAGACCGACTGTTTCAGTCGATCTTTTTGTGACGCCTATAGGATTCAAACCTATGACCTTTTGATCCGTAGTCAAATGCTCTATTCAGCTGAGCTAAGGCGCCATTAATATCGGAGCGAACTCCGAATATCTTACTCTGTAGTCTTTACAGCAAGCTTCTTCTCACGAATACGAGCCTTCTTACCGGCAAGATCACGAAGATAGAAGATACGTGCGCGACGAACTTTACCTACCTTTACAAGCTCAATGCTCTCGATAAACGGTGACTCATAAGGGAAAATCCTCTCTACACCTACGCCGCTTGAAACCTTACGAACTGTAAAAGTCCTCGTGAAAGGGCTGGCACCAGAAATCTGAATAACCACTCCCTTGAACTTCTGGAGACGTTCCTTATCACCTTCCTTAACCTTATAAGTTACAACGATGGTGTCACCAGCCTTGAACTCAGGGTACTGTGCAGCTTTATTCTGTGCGAAAGCCTGCTCTACAATTTTAATAGCATCCATAATAAAAAATCAACCTTAAAACGCAGCATTGGTGAACCGTTCTCCAAGAGGCTACCGATTGGGACTGCAAAGATATAAAGTTTTGTTTAATCCGCAAAATTATTTTAGAAAAACTTGGCTTCTTTTTCAAATATGGCTTTATCTTCCTTAGTCGGAGAAGGCACGGCTTCACCGCTGGACCTAAGAGACTCGAAAAGTTGCTTGTACTCTTTGGATAATTTGTGCGGTATCCAGACCAGAATCTTCACATACAAGTCACCCTTTCCATAGCTATTTACAGAAGGCAAGCCCTTACCGCGAAGCTTCTCCACATATCCGCTCTGAGTACCAGGAGAAAGTTTCAATTTATATTCTCCGTCCAGGCAAGGAATTGCGACCTCACACCCAAGTACGGCATCTGCGACAGATATGACCCTGGTATAAAACAAGTTTTCTCCCTCACGCTTAAGTTTAGCATGATCGAGCTGTTCTATGACCACAAGAAGATCTCCATTAACGCCACCCCACGGAGCACTATGGCCTTCACCACGCACTGTAATCTGCATTCCGGACTCCACTCCGGCAGGAATACGAACGCTAACCGTCTCTTTCACTCTCACAAGGCCGCTGCCAGAGCAACGTCTGCAAGGATTCGTTACTATCTGACCCGTACCGTTACAATTAGGGCACGTGCTGTACGAAATGCTTCTTCCGAAGAATGAATTGCTCACCCTCTGAACCTGACCGGAGCCCTTACAGGTAGGACAAGTCTTTATATCCGAAGAATTCACCGCTCCCCTGCCGTTACAGTCCGGACAAGGACGCATACGCTCTATCGTAACATCTTTCGTGCAACCAGATGCTATCTCTTCAAGTGTAAGGTAAACTCTGGTTCTTATATCGCGCCCGCGAAGAGTATGTTTCTCGCTTTGACCTCCGCCAAACCCGCTTCCGAAGCCACTGAACCCGCTGAAGCCACCACCAAAGGCGCCTCCAAACAGATTATTAAGAATATCATTAAGACTGCCAAAACCCTGACTCCAATCCTGTGAAGCCCCGCCGTCAACACCAGCGAAACCGAATTGGTCATATTTAGCACGCTTGTCCTTATCACTCAACACGGAATACGCCTCCGAAGCTTCCTTGAATTTCTCTTCGGCGGTTTTCTTCTCGGCATCGGTGCCGTTAACCCAACGGTCAGGATGCCATTTGAGTGCACACTTTCTATATGCCTGCTTTATATCATCTTCCGAAGCGCCCTTCTGTAAGCCAAGCACCTCGTAATAATCTCTTTTTTCTGCCATAAATTATTCTCCCACAACGACTTTAGCATAACGAAGAATCTTCCCGTTAAGAAGATAACCTGTCTGAATGACATCTATAACCTTTCCTTTCATATCAGGTGAAGGTGCCGGAAATTTGGTTACCGCATCATGGAAATCAGTGTCAAAATTCTTTCCTTTAGCCTCTATCGCCTCCAGTCCCTTACCTTTCAGATAATCCATTAACTTATTATAGATAAGAAGGGTACCCTCCTTGGCTACCGAATCAGTCTC
The DNA here is from genome assembly GCA_963650755.1 of Firmicutes bacterium TM09-10. Taxonomy (GTDB): domain Bacteria; phylum Bacteroidota; class Bacteroidia; order Bacteroidales; family UBA932; genus Cryptobacteroides. The sequence continues at coordinate 33,990 of CAVJMH010000003.1, forward strand.
CTTTTCGAGCATGCCAATAGCCCTCTCGCAGTCATCCAAAACAGGAAGAAGTCCCTTTATGACATCTGCGGAAGCGTTCGAAAGAAGCGAAAGCCTTTCCTCTGCACTGCGGCTGCGGAAAGTTTGAAATTCCGCCATCAAACGCAGATAGTCGTCATGCTCCTTGGACAATTTGTCATTAAGAGCATCTATCTGAGCCTGCTTCTCATCAAGTTTTTTCTCCTCTTTTCCAGCCTTCTTATCTTCTTTAGCCTCCTGCTTGGCTGCTTTCTTCTCCTCTTTCGTCGATTCCTTTTCCTCTGTAACGGCTTCCTCCGCCTGTTTTTTCGTATCTTTATCTTTACTCATAATCATTTTCCTTTATAAACCACGCCAAAGGCATCAAAACCTCTGCCAATGAAACCTTGACTGACAAATTGGCATCAATACAATAGCTGTCCACCTATGAATTCTCGCATTATGGATGTAGGAGGAATGGCTGCTATATCTTTATCCGTGAGTGGAATGACAGGTTCAAGATAGCCTAATAGAGTCTGCGCCTCGTCATAAGCCTTCGAAGTGCTCGGAATTTGCTTCAATAGCGGGTCTGCGTAATACTTCAGAAGAGGCAAATCGTAAAGCGAAGAAGAATTGAACACCACATCGGCATTCTCCCGAAACGGGAATATGTTTTCAAACTCACCCCGACGGACATCAGGCCAACGAAGTATATTGTTCTCAGGAGAAATCCCGCGCGTGCGGTTATCCCTTACTATACGCCTTAGAAGCCTCTTGTCCGAAGAAGAATTATGCGGGCCGTTTTCTCCTTTAAGAACAGAAAGCGCTGACACATATATCTTGAAGAATTTTGACGGATCGAGATCGGGAGTAAGAGCCGGATTAAGCGCGTGAATTCCCTCCATAATAAGTATATCGGACTCTCCAAGCCGCATTTTCTTTCCGCTTGACAATCTCTTTCCAGTCGGAAAATCATATTTCGGAAGTTCGACCTGTTCGCCGGAAAGAAGCGCCTTAAGGTGCCGGGAAAGAAGCTGTACATCCATAGCGGCGAGAGACTCAAAATCATATCTCCCATCTGGAAGACGCGGATTCAGGTCTCTGTCCACAAAATAATTATCAAGTTCTATGACCTTAGGTTTAAGGCCTATCACCCTGCACTGCTGCGCTATTCTGAGCGACGACGAAGTCTTGCCGCTTGAAGACGGGCCCGAGATCATCACCACCCGGCATTCATCTTTTTTCCAAAAAATCTGATTAGCTATCTCAGCATATTTCCTTTCCTGACGGGCCTCACACAGATTGATAAGCGGAATTGCACGTCCCGCTTCCATAACATCGCGAAGTTTTTTCACTGTGTCTATGCCAATGGCCTCGCTCCAATCCGAATATTCTCTGGTCGCTGCTTCTACCTTAGTCATGACTCGGAAGCTGTTTTAAAATAATTTTTCTCTTTACTTACTCCGCCTCAACCTATCAAAATATATAATTCAGCGCTATTGTAAGCCCCATAGGATACTCTTTGTGTCCGAGAACCTGAGCGGCCTCCACGCTGATTATGAAATTCTGATTCATCGCAAGTTTCAAGCCAGCACCGGCAGAGACAGCATACCTGTCCCCCACACCGAACACATCCTCACGATAAGCCCTTGACACATAACCTGCATCGAGGAAAGGATTTGTAGCCAAATACCACGATTGGCCTATGAATTTAAAATCAAGCAGACGCGCACGCAATTCAAAATTTCCCCACAGATACCCTTCTCCGGTAAGACGGTTCTGAATGAGCCCGCGAACCGTATTAATCCCTCCGAGGCCTTCGGAACCTGTCTGCCTAAGATAAAGAGTGTAAATTACGGGGAGCATGTAAAAAGGAGTTTGCCCAAAGACAGTATCTTGATAACCAAGATGATAGGCAAACACGAGACGGTCTGTTCCGAAAAGCGACAGATATTGGCGGAAATGCGCCACAAGTTTAAGATAGCCACTCTCGACACCGAAAAGCCGCGGTGAGCCGTTTACGTAAGCCTCAGCCCAGATTCCCTTCGAAGGCGCAGCTTCCATGTCACGGGAGTCATAGACAAGTCCGGCCTTGGCCTCAAGATGGCTTCCACCTGAAGCCTGCACTGAAGAAATAAGGCCCTCCCTAACATACTGATTATAAAGAGATGTGGAAGCAAGATATTTGTCCGACGTGAAATCCTGCGCCTTGAAGTTCCAGAATGAAGTTCCGGCTACCCAATTAACATTTTCAGCTATACGTCCCTGAAAATCAAGCAGAACCCGGAGCATTCCACGCTGAAAGTTATACCTCGCCGTCTTAGTGTCGGCATTGAGATCAAGGCTCTGTTCATACGACTGAGCACCGTTAAAGCCATAGAAATAATATAGAGGATCATACTGATAGCTCACAGCACCGGTAACTCTCACTCCTGGGATAAGATGCTTACTGTCATATTGTGCGTGAAGCAGCGTCTGCCCCTTTGTATAACGCGAAGCCTCTACGTAAAAACGATGTTCGTATTCCGGAAAAAGCGACCCGTCTCCATAATAGAACACGTCGGCACATACGCCATACTGAAATCCAAGATCGGAATTATACGACACGCACGGCAGCGGACCTATATTCCATCCGCATACCTTTTCCTGCGCCGATGCTTCTGCGCACAAAGCCACAAGACCGACAGCACAAATAAAAACCTTTTTCATATCTATCTCCTCCTTGAACGACGTCTTCCGTGACGATGATTCTTAGAATTGGTTGAAATCACGAAGAACGCGGCGCCAGCTACTATGACAATCCCTATTATAACAAAAGTAAATGTGCCGGCCTGGCTGCCCTTAACATCCTGCCACATAGACAAGAGCTTTTCCGTATCCTCTCCCCAGTCGTGCTCAAGGGCGCAATTTTCAATCACAGACTTATCCGGATAAAGTATAGGGTCCACTCTCACGGAAGAAGCGTCAGGGCCGAAAAAGTAAGACAAATCTACCGGCTCACAACTGTCATCTATCTGCGACTCAAGAACTTCCCACGCTCCATTTGAAGACACATAACCGGTTTCATCCATGTTACGGATAGCGATGTCGGGCCTGCTCATGAAATCAATGAAATAAGTGGCTGCCTTAACGTTCTTAGCATATTTTGGGATTACCCACCCGTCGAACCACACAGTAGAGCCCTCCACCGGCACCACATAATCCAGATTTACCCCTACCGAAGCCGCCTCATTGATGGCCCACACGGCATCACCGCTCCAGTTCAAAGACACATAAGCGCGTTCTTTCGTAAGCTGTTCCTTGCCCAAATCGGCCTCCCAGCCATACACCCCCGGCTTGCACTGTAGAAGATAATCCTTCACCATAGCGATGCTCTCATCGGAAGAATCGTGCATGAGATCGGCAAGAGTAACTTTTCCGGATGCCAATTCTTTCTGCTTAAGGTAGATAAGTACCGGAGCATAGACATCGCGCGGCGCATCCTTTATGAGTATCTTGCCTGCAAATTTAGGGTTGCGTATAATATCCCACGTGGAAGCCTCTTCGCGTGTAACCTTATCAGAATTATAGATAATGCCTGTCGTTCCCCACATATAGGCCACAGAGTAAAGATTGGCATCGATATCAGGGTTAATCGAACGGAACATCTGCTCTATGAAAGAGGAACGGTTCTGCGCTATATAGTTAGGGGTATCGCCAAGACACTTGTAATCAATAGGTTGAAGAAGACCTTTATTAAGCATCCTTTCTATGATGTAATCGGAAGGACAGACCACGTCATAGTCCTCATGTCCCTTTTCTATTTTAGAAAGCATAGCCTCGTTCACGTCGAAAGTCATATAGATGACCTCCAGGCGCTCTCCGGTCTGCTCGAAATACCACTGTTTGAAATCGTCAAGTACCCCTTCGGCGATATAATCCGACCAGTTATACACTTTCAGGACATGGTTTCTGTCCTGCGCGGACAAACCAAGAGAGGCCAGCACAAAGGCCGAAAGAAAAAAACATCTGAAAAATCTTCTCATCGCTTAGTTTTGTTTTTGTTTTTTAAATGAATGTATGTTCACAAAGAAAAGAACCATCAGCACGACCAAGAAAATGATGGTCATCATAGGTTTCAATTCCGGAGTAAGTCCGCTTTTACGCGCATCGGCGTAGATGAACGTGGACAGGGTCTCCAAGCCAGAAGAGCCTGCTGTAAAATATGTTACCGCGAAATCGTCCAGACTCATGGTAAATGCCAATATGAACCCGCTCACCATCCCGGGACGCAGCTGCGGAACCAGAACTTTCAGAAGCGCCTGCGCCGGAGTGGCTCCCAAGTCAAGGGCCGCTTCATATATGTTAGGATTGAGCTGGGAAAGTCGAGGAAGGACGTTGAGCACGACATAAGGGGTGCAAAACGTGATATGAGCCAGAACGACAGTTACATAGCCTTTACTTACGTGCAAGAACACGAAAAGAAGAAACAGCGACACACCAGTTATGACATCCGGATTAAGCATAGGGATATTATTAAGGAATGTCATAGTCTTCTTCGCACGTCCTCTCATATTATATATGCCAATGGCGGCGAGCGTACCGAGCACCGTGGATACGGCAGATGCCATAAGTGCCACGAGCAGAGTGTTTTTCAGAGCACCCATAAGTGCTACCGAACCGGAATTGGCCCCGGTAAAGAGATTCTCATAAAGATGAAAGGTGAATCCCGTCCAGTTACCCAAGGATTTAGCCTCGGTGAAAGAGAACACCGCGATAAAAATGATGGGCAGGTAAAGCATAAGCAATACGAGCCACAGATAGCATTGAGCCAATATCTTTTTAGTTCTCATCCTTATCCTTTTGAAGCAATGTCGACAAACCTATAATGAGCAGCATAACCAGAGACAATGCCGCCCCCTGATTCCACATCAGGTTATTAAACTGCTCCTGAATGATGGAGCCGAAAAGCTGTATCCTATTGTTAGTCAATATCTCCGATATGGCGAACGTAGAAACGGTAGGCATGAAAACCATCATCACCCCGCTCAACACTCCAGGAAGAGACAGAGGAAGCGTAACCTTTATGAACACCTTTGAAGGGCTCGCCCCCAGATCCTGTGCCGCCTCTATGTAGCTCTTGTCCATCTTACGAAGAGTGTTATAGATAGGATATATCATAAACGGCAGATAATCATAGGCCAATCCGAAAAGAAGAGTCCCCTTTCCAAGGCCTATACCCAGCGAATTGAAAATCTCCGCAGTGGCGAGCGTCCGCATAAGAGCATTTATCCACATAGGAAGGATAAACAGCACCACCGTAAAGGCAGACCTGTTAAGAGACTTGTCTGCAAGGATATATGCAGCGGGATAACCTACAAGAATGCAGATTATCGTATTCTCCAGAGCCACCTCCAGAGATACCATAAATGAATTGACTATCTTAGGCTCCGTAAAGAAAGCCGTGATATTGGAAATCGTGAATGTGCCATCCGACGTACTGAATGCATAAAATGCTATCAGTATCAACGGCAAGACTACGAACAATACCAGAAAAACAAAATACGGGATAGCCCAACCGGATCTTTTAACCATCTATCCTCGTGATTTTTATGTCTTCCGGGCGGATATTGATTCCCACCAGGTCGTTCTTATCCCACACATCCTGAGTGTCCACGAAAAGCGTGTAACCCGCAGTAGTCTTGACCTCCAGATGATAATGGTCTCCCTTATAAAGTATGTTACGTATGTGAGCCGACACTATGGCGTCCTGCTCGTCATCCATAAGGTCCACCTTGTCAAAGTCCACCAGCACTTTCACTTTGTCCCCCTTTTCAAGCCCGCATTCGGAGCACTCATACTCGTCATCAAGGAAAAGCACGGAAGTGGAAGAAGTCATCTCGCCCTCGAACTCATTACAAAGAAGCTGCTTATGCATAACCTGTATGTCGCTCGGCTTGATTATGAGCCCCACCTCGCGTCCCACTTCGAAAGCATTATAGTCCTGAATTACGAACTCGTAGCCTTTGTCGCTATCCACGAACATCTCGTAATGGACACCCTTGAATATGCACGAACGGACGGTAGCGGTAAACTGTGCCGCCTCCGTATTATACATTATATATATGTCTTCCGGACGTACCACCACATCTACAGGCTCGTTCGGGGCGAAGCCCTCATCCACGCATTCAAATTCGTGTCCGGCGAAAACGACCTTCCTGTCACAAGGCATAATCCCGTCCAAAATATTCGAGTCTCCAATAAAATCCGCCACAAAAGCGTTTTGAGGCTCGTTATAGATATCCGTCGGAGTGCCTATCTGCTGAATCCGGCCATCGTTAAACACCACGATAGTATCCGAAAGCGTAAGCGCTTCTTCCTGATCGTGAGTAACATAGATGAATGTTATGCCCAACTGGCGATGCATCTCCTTAAGTTCTATCTGCATGTCCTTACGCATCTTAAGGTCAAGAGCGCTGAGCGGTTCGTCCAGAAGGAGCACCTTCGGCTGATTTACGATAGCGCGTGCTATGGCTATCCTCTGCTGCTGACCACCGGAAAGAGAATCCACGTCCCTGTCTTCATAATCGGTCATAGAGACAAGTTTAAGCACCTTCTCCACACGCCTATCTATCTCCTGTACGGGAAGTTTCTGAAGTTTCAGGCCAAAAGCCACATTATCATACACATCCAGATGCGGGAACAGCGCATACCTTTGAAACACGGTATTAAGCGGACGCTTATGAGGCGGAAGTTCAGAGATGTCCTTTCCTTCAAGAGTTATCACGCCCTCCGAAGGAGTAAGAAAACCTGCGATAAGACGCAACAAAGTGGTCTTTCCACAGCCTGAAGGCCCTAAAAAAGTAATGAATTCGCCACGCTTTATGTCGAGATTGACATCGTCAAGCACCTGTTTCTCTCCGAACCAATGAGACAAGTGTCTCAGACTGATGATAATATCTTCGTTATTTACCATTTCTTTCCAAATGAACAGATTACACCTACACTGAACTGCCACGCCGGGTCCATAGGAACATTTCCGTACTTATATGCGCACAGAGCATGGAACCTGATATTCTCTTTAGGGGAAAATGAGGCCAATAAACCAGCCGTTCCCGTCTTCATATCCGCTTCTTTATTAAACTCAAAGTCTGTATAAAGACGTGTTTCCACCTTTTCTACGGGATAATAATCAACGCTTAACGCTACGGTTTTTCCTTCCATAAGCACTTCATCTTCACCCCCTACGACATTCTGAGCGTCGAGAGTGAATGAAAGAGCGTCTGTGGCATCGACCTTCAGTCCGGCGCTACAGGTGTTGAGTTCCTCCCCTACGCCAGTGGCGAAAAGATTATACGCGATGCGGAACGATACCGGACCTTCTTCCCTTATGGCACGCAGTCCGAACGCATACAAGCCGCTTGTAAAGAACCTTTCGCCGAAAGGAGAAGTCGTAAAAGCCGCCTCCAGAGTGCGGACCTCGTCGAAACTGTAAGAAGCAGATATGCCCCACTGATAGGCATTCATATTATTCCACACCGACGATGCGAACGGAAAATGTATATTGTAATCATATTCATCGAACTCATGAGTACCCCATAAAACAGGCATCTTGCCGAGATTGATACCCCAGTTACCGGACGAATAAGTAAGATACGACCAATCGAGCCAATTCACGTTATCCGAATGAAATGTACTGCTGTACAAATCCTTAGGAACTGAACTTAGCCAATGGTTAGAAATGCTGTAAGAAAAATGCTCTGAAATGGAACCATCCAGAAACGTGTAAAGAGATGTGTTGCCAAGAGGGTCAGACGAAAGATATTCGGCCCTGGCAATTACAGACAGCTCGGCAGCACCACTCCCGAGTTCGTCAGCCTCTTGCGAGTACGCAAGGAAGCAGGGCAGCAACATGGCTGCGATAACGAGTGATTTGTTCATTTTTAAGTACCATAAAATGAATTTTGGTTCAACTTCATTTCGTTGCAAATTCGCGACGACAAGTCCTTGCTGATATTTGCGGTGCAAAAGTAATGTTTTTTCAGAAAAAACAATGCCCGCAGCCTAAAAATTATATGTAAGAGAAAGAGATGTAGGCGATATTCTCAGCATAAGCGCGTCCGTAGTGACTCTCCCCACGTGCGCGCTCGCTATTCCTATGGCGGCACCTGCTGCCACATCCCACCACCAGTGCCTATGATGTACCACCCTCATAGCTCCTACAAGCACTGCATTGGCATAAAAAACACTGCCCCAAACCCAGCCATACTCCATTCTTATGAGTTCGGCTCCCGAAAATGTAGCGGCAGTATGTCCCGATGGAAATGAGTTATATGCCGATCCGTCGGGACGCTTCTCCTTAATACACCATTTGAGCGGATAAACCACTGCGGTATGATACAAAAAAGATGTAGCCATATTGAGAGTCCTGTCCACGAAGCCATGCTTACTCTCTATTCCCAAAGCACCTGAACACAGCACGAACGCGACAGGAGCATATTGGCAATAAGTCTCAAAAAATTTATATTCATTGACCTGCGCCCTGCTCTTCATCGCAACAGGTAAAAACAACACACAGAGCAAAAGAATCCTAATCGTTCTCATCGTAGGTCTGCAAAGTTCTTCTTAAAGATTCAGCCCAGTGAGGTATCTCCACACCGAATGTGCTTTTTATCAAGGATTTATCCAAAACGGAATAGACTGGGCGACGTGCCCTTGTAGGATATTCAGAGCTTCTTACTGGTATGACCCGACACGAAGAACCACTGAAAACACGTATGGCCTGAGCGAAGTCATACCACGACGCCACCCCTTCGGACGAGAAATGATAGAGCCCTGTTTTTTCAAAAAGACTCTCATCACCAATTATATGCATTATGACAGCCGCTACATCTTCCGCGCAAGTGGGGGTTCCTACGGAATCATAGACAACCTTGACTTCATCTTTCTTTGAAAAAAGTGAGAGCATAGTCTTCACGAAATTCTTACCATAGAGTGAGTACATCCACGAAGTACGCAAGATTATGTACTTGCAGCCGGATTTCATTATGGCATCCTCCCCTGCCAATTTCGTAACGCCATAGACACTTACCGGATCAGGAATGTCCTTCTCCACATAAGGATACGGGTGATTCTGCCCTGAGAATACGTAATCCGTAGAGAGGTGCATCAGCAGAATGCCGTTTTTCTTCGCCACCGACGAAAGCAGCGCCGGAGCCTCACAGTTCACAAGATTGGCCATATAAATGTCATCTTCGGCCATGTCCACCCCTGTATAAGCGGCGCAATTGATTATCACGTCTATCTTCTCGCTTTCGACGAATATCTGAACAGATTCTTCGTTACACACGTCAAGGCACAAAGTCTCCACATCCGCTGTCTCGGTAATGTCGGTGAAGACAAAATGATGACCGCTGCCCACACTCACCTTGCGAAGGGAGCGGCCCAATTGCCCATTAGACCCTGTTACCAATATGTTCATACAATCCTTTTCTCATAATCGCCAAACCAATTTTAGCGCCCACAAAATTAAGAATAAATGGCTTATTTTCCACCTTTTTATACCGTTATTATTGTTATATTTGCATTCTTGTGGAAAACAGACCTGCCATATATCTATTCACCGACGGCGCTGCCAGCGGTAATCCCGGTCCGGGAGGATACGGGGCTGTGCTGAAGTGCCAGGGAAAAGAAAAAGAATTGAGCGGAGCTTTCCGACTTACCACCAATAACCGCATGGAACTTCTAGCAGTCATAAAAGGGCTGCAAGCCATCAAATGGAAGAATGCAGTGGTGGAGATTTGGTCAGATTCATCCTATGTAGTCAAGGCCATTAACGAAGGCTGGCTGGAGAATTGGCAGAAAAAAGGCTGGAAAAAGGTAAAAAATCCTGACCTTTGGCAAGCTTTCCTTCCATTATACAGAGCCCACAAGGTTACTTTCCATTGGCTGAAAGGACACGCGGGACATCCGGAGAACGAAAGATGCGATGCCTTGGCAGTAAATGCCTACAAGAACGGCCCATGGGACACTGATGAAGGGTATTTGGCATCATTGACACCAAAAGAAGAGAACAACGAACAAACATTGATATAAAATATGGCACAAAGCGAAAAAATAAGAGTTGGCATCACTCAAGGTGATTCTAACGGAATAGGATACGAAGTCATCATCAAGGCGCTCAGTGACGAACGCATTTTGGATCAATTAAATCCGATTCTGTATGGTTCGTCCAAACTTTTCGGTTTCTACTGCAAGACTATGCCGGAGATAGGACATCTTAACGTAAATTCCGTTCAGGATGCCGCTGAAGCACAGCAGAAGAAGATAAACATCGTAGAATGCTTGGACGAAAATTCATTCGCAGAACCAGGCACAGCCACGGCATCAGCTGCTCAAGATGCCATCACCTGCCTTCAAAGAGCGGTGAAAGACATTAAGGACGGCAAGATAGACGTGCTGGTGACCGGCCCTATCAACAAAAAATCCATGTCGACGCAGGGCTTCAAATTCCCGGGGCATACGGAATATCTTCAAAACGAGTTCGGGACAAAGGACGTTACTATGCTCATGGTGAGCGATCGCATTAAGTTAGGGGTGGTTACAGGGCACATTCCCCTTAAAAACGTACCTGAGAACATTACGGAAGAAAGCATCCTCAGTAAACTCCGGCTTATGAAAGAGTCTCTTCTGAAAGATTTTGCCATCACCGACCCTACCATAGGAGTTTTGAGTCTCAATCCGCACAGCGGAGACGGAGGGCTGCTTGGAAACGAAGAACAGGACATCATCATTCCGGCCATAAGAAAAGCCGTGGACGAGGGCATCAGAGCATTCGGGCCATTCTCTCCGGACGGATACTTCGGACTTGGAACATATCAGAAGTTCGACGCCACGCTCGCCATGTACCACGACCAAGGGCTTTCACCATTCAAGACCATCGCTTTCGCCGACGGCATTAACTTTACAGCCGGTCTTCCTATAGTTAGAACTTCTCCAGACCACGGAACAGCATTCGAATTGGCAGGAAGAGACCTCTCGGATGCTTCCTCCATGCGCTCCGCCATATACAGGGCCGTGGACATATTCCGACAGAGAACGGCATCTGACCGTCTGGAAGAAGGAAAAATGCAGGATCTGCGTCCTACCGAAGAAGAAAGAGTATCTAACAGGCCACAGATAGCATAATGCCAGGACCTTCGGAGTGCGTTTTCGCCAGAAATTGTACCATAAGGCGGCTCGATAAAGAAAGGGCCGCCGATTTTTTAGCTCAAAATCATTATTTGGGAGCCTGCAAAGCGCGTTATCATTACGGACTTTTCACTCTTCGTACAACAGGCCAAGCGGAAAAAGCGGTGGATGAAGGAACGCTCGTGGCAGTGGGAAGCTTCTCCAATGCCCGCAGATTTCAAGACGGGCACACCAGCTATGAATGGATAAGATACGCCTCACTGAAAGGACTCCGAGTAATGGGCGGAATGAGTAAAATTCTGAAAACTTTCCGCGAAGAGCATCATCCAGGAGACGTTATGACTTATGTGGACGCTTCCCTTACAGATGGTAAAGCATATAAAGACTTGGGATTCAAAGAAGTGCAACGTATAGAACGTGCAGATTACACTAATCTGAAACTTAAACTATTTCTTCCACAAGAGGGCGAATGACATCATACTCATAACCCCGCGACAATGCGAACCTTATCAGTTTATATTTACCCTGCGGGTCATCCTGCAGACTTTTCCACTTTCTATTAAGTACAGCTTTAAGTTTTTCCTGCGCACACGACTGATCCACCTCTTGAAGGGCTTCCTTTACGATGGACGGCTCTATTCTCTTGGATAACAATAAAGTGCGTATTTTTAGAGGACCCCAGCCACTGAGCGATGATTTTTCACGAGCATAGGCACAGCTATACCTTCTATCATCCACGAACCTGTCTTTTACCAAAGAGGCCACCATCTCGGCAGCTTTCTGCTCTGGATCTGGACACGCACTACTTAAAGACAGCGCCTTTCTATAAATATCGGACTCGCAGTATTCCCTTTTCACACAGAGAGCCTGCAACTTGTCCAAGATAGGGTCCTTCTCGCTCATTTCTGATTATGTTTTCCAGCCAAAAGTCCGCACGCGGCGAGAATATCTTCTCCACGAGAAGCGCGTATGGTGCACATTACACCTTGACTGTTAAGATAATCTCTGAAAGCAGTCATCGCCTCTGGGGTGCTACATTCATAAGGAAAATCCGGAATCTTATGGAATCGGATAAGGTTCACCCTGCACTCCAGACCTTTCAGAAGATGTGCTAAAGCCTTGGCATGGCGAAGGTCGTCGTTCCAGCCCTGGAACATAGTATATTCGAAACTTACCCTTCTCTGACCTGTGAAATCGTATTTTTTCAGCAATTCCACCACATCCTTTATATCATAGGCTTTCTGGATGGGCATCATCTGAAAACGTTCCTCGGGGAATGGATTATGAAGGCTCACCGCCAAATGGCACCTGCATCCGTCAAGATACTGCTTTAAAGTAGGGACAACTCCTATAGTACTGAGTGTTATCCTTTTAGGGCTCCATGCAAATCCCCACGGCGCCGTGAGCACATCTATGGCTTTTTTTACAGCTTCGTAGTTATCCAAAGGCTCCCCCATCCCCATAAAGACGGCATTGGTAAGCTCCAAAGACTCGTCTATGGCTATAAACTGGCTAAGAATGTCCGCCGTAGAAAGGTTCCCGTGAAAACCCTGACGTCCGGTCATACAGAATTTGCATGACATCTTGCACCCTATCTGAGAACTGACACAAAGAGTCTTTCGCTCCTCGTCTGGTATCATCACAGCCTCCACAGCACCGCCGTCAAGGCCAAAAAGGTATTTCTTCGTGCCGTCCGTGGATGTGAAACACTCCGAAGGAAGCGTTACACCGAGTTCGTATTTTTCATCGAGCCTCGCACGACCTTCCTTAGAGATATTGGTCATAGAATCAAAGTCTCTGACCCTTTTCTCATACATCCACTGCGCTATCTGTTTAGCAGTAAAAGAAGGGAGTCCCACTGCCCTTACCACCTCTTTCAGCTCATCCAGACTTTTCCCAAGTATTTTTTCCTTAGACATAGGTTGCAAAAATAAACAATTTTGCGTAAGTTTATTCGCTTGTGAAATCCCTCGCCCTGCCAATTAGAGCGGACACAAAGCCTATCTTGTCCATTTTTAGAGAACTATCGGAGCCTCTTAAACTTGGCTATCAATCACAGGGAATACTAGAACGGCAACTCCATGCCATAATAAACAGGAGGCTCGCTGAGAACACGAATATCCTTATCCTCAAATAGTTTTGCTTGTTTTTGCAGTTTTTCCAGGTATTCAGTGCGAAGAGATAAATTGTCAAGTTCTTCTCTTCGTGCCTTGCTAATCTCCAGAAACTTATCTTCCATATCTATTCCCAAAAACCTGCGCCCAAGCAAATTAGCGGCTATCCCTGTCGTGCTACTTCCGGTAAATGGGTCCAATATCCAAGCACCAGGTTCTGTAGAAGCCTGAATCATTCTTGAAAGCACACACAATGGCTTCTGCGTAGGATGCTTTCCACACGATTTTTCCCATTTGGCAATCGCCGGAAGAGTCCACACATCACGCATCTGTGTACCTCCATTTACCGCCTTCATCAGCTCATAATTGAAGTAATGAGCAACTTTCTGCTCCTTTCGAGCCCAAAGAATATACTCTGCTGAATATGTAAAATACCGACACGAAAGATTTGGCGGAGGATTGGTCTTCACCCAAGTAATACAGTTCAAAATCTTGAATCCAAGCTCCGTCAGGCATCTGGCGATAGAAAAGATATTGTGATATGTTCCGCTCACCCAGATTGTTCCATTACTTTTTAACTTTTCGCGACAAGCCGAAAGCCAAGCCTTGTCGAATCGGTAGTCTTCTTCAAATCCCTTAGATTTATCCCATTCTCCCTTATTTACAGACACCATCTTCCCGCTCTGAACGCTTATGCCGCCATTAGATAGGTGGTATGGCGGATCAGCGAAGATCATATCAAACTTGAACTCAAATTGGGACAAAAGTTCAATACAATCACCTTTAGCCAAAGTGAAATCCTTATTACCAGACTTGAAGAAGGGAATAATCATTCTTGAATCAGCCTTAAAATAATGCCATTTTCCAAATCCTTGATATTATAAAGATTCTCAAGGACATCGAAAGTCTCTTTCAGATTGTTCCGGGCACTTATCCATCCTTGCCCGTCAGTGAACCACACAAACTTGAAATAGTCCAAGTCCCTGGTTTCCAACGTTATTGTTTTATAACTCTGTGCGGTCTCATTCAGTTTGGAGCCTGAACTGGAATAGAAGTTCGTCTCGATACCATAAATCATATTCAGACACTTGACGACAAAATCAAATCTCTTTTCTACGCTTCCGCTATTGGAGATTGAGGCCAGATCTACATTCCACCTTTCCTCAATCTCGTGAATATACATTTCCTTGAAATAGGTTTCACCTTTTACAAGGCCAGCTTGAATGAGATAACTCTCAACAAGATTTTCCATCAAATGACCACCGCGATTCTTGCGCCCGTTAGAGTCAAGTCCGGTCTCGACACCTGTCACATAGTCCACCAGATTATTAATCAAATGATTCTCTATAAGATCAAATAATCCAGTTTTTCTCATAAAAACCTTATACTGAGATGTCGGATAATTCCTCGTCTCAAAATTGTAGCAGAATGCTCCTTCTGCATCTATCGCGAAAATATCCATACCGCGTTTAGCCAGAAGAATAGGAATGCACTTTAGCGTCTCCGGGTAACGCTCGATTATATTCTCAAAATCAGCCTCAATATTTCGTGATCCGATCAATGAGTTAAGAATGTTCAGTTCAATTCTATGAGCATCAACATTGGCAAACACCTTTGGAAAGTCGATGTAATATTTATAGTCGGCAATGGAGCCACGGAACTCACCAAGCCAAGCGTCAAAATTCCTCATATAATGTACTATATTATGTTGGTTATCATTATTTCGGATAACTTTCTCCGTCCTGCAGCATTGGCATTAATCATTCTGGATGCGGAAACACGTTTGATGTTGAACCTTTGATAAATATTGTCAAAAAAGTTACCGGAAGCTGTGTCCTTTACCGGATCCGAATTGCTAGCGACAAACAGAGCCTTTTTCTCTGTAATGCGATTGCAGAAATCCCTTAAACGAATCTGTTCCTCATCATTAAACCCCTCCTTTGAATATGAGGTAAATGAAGATGTCTCCGTAATAGGCTTGTAAGGCGGATCGAAATAGAAAACCGAATGCTCGTCTGCATACTTCTCTGTCTGTGAAAAATCCCCACAAAGTATCGTCACGCACTTAAGGAGCTCAGAATCAGCCCTCAAAGTTTCCACATCGCAAATCTTCGGGTTAGCATATCGCCCGAACGGAACATTGAACGCTCCCTTTGAATTGACACGATACAGCCCATTAAAGCAGGTCCTGTTCAAGAATATAAATAACGCGGCAATCTCGACATCGCTCTCCGGATGTTCATTATAGCGACTACGTTTTTTGAGAAAATAATCCTTCCTATCGTCCTCATCCAGAGCCTGATATACTGCCTGATACTCTACCAATACATCGATCAGTTCCTCAACCTTATTCTTGATGACAGAATAGGTGCAAATAAGTTCTCGGTTGATGTCATTGATGACTGCCTGCTCGATATTCGGAAACTCCTGAAGAATCCAGAACAGAACAGCCCCGCCACCGACAAAAGGTTCCACATAAGTAATGCCTTTTCTCCTGCTCAAATCAACAGGCAGCGACAGTCGCACCTCATCCAAAAGCTGAGATTTACCACCAACCCACTTCACAAAAGGCTTAGCCTTAACTTTATCGTCTTTCAAAACCATTTTCCAAAGTCCTTTTAAGGGTAAATATACAACAAACTTGCGGAAGAACCAGTTTTTTCGTTAATTTCCCCACGCAGTAGTACTATTTTACCTTAATATTATTCTATTTGAAAAATAAGTGTACCTTTTTGTATAAAAATATGTAAATTCGTGGCTGTCAACTTAAAATTTATAAGAAGTAGGAAGTCCTTAACTAAAATCAATAATTATGTTATTTCACGTTTATGGAGATATGGCAGTCTATCAATGGCTGGCCATGCTCGGAGTCCTTTTAGGACTTATTCTTTTAAATGAATTTGCAAGAAGAACTAAATTCGGCGGAGCCGTGATGTTTTTCGCTATTCCATTGGCACTTACAGTCTATTTTTTAGCCATTCAGATTGGTGCACATGCCGGAGCTTCGTGGGCAGTCAATAACCAGACCTATCTTTATATGAACGGGTGGTTTCATTATGCCAAACTCTATGCGGCTCTCACCGGATGTATCGGTTTCATGATGATTAAGTACGGATGGGGCATAGGTAAACAGCATTGGTTCAAACCATTCCCATTCATCATCGTGGCCATCAACATCCTTATCGCGGTGGCTTCCGATTTTGAGACTGCCATTAAGGGTTGGTATGCTTGGTATCTTTCACCAGAGCAGGTTTGGCTTTATGGTGGCTGGCATAATGTAATGAACGGTATCGCCGGTCTTTTGAACATCTTCTGTATGACGGCTTGGTGGAGCGTATATTCATCTAAGGATAAGAAGGATATGCTCTGGCCGGATATGACTTGGGTATATATCCTCGTATATGATATTTGGAATTTTGCATACACATACAACTGTCTGCCTACACACTCTTGGTATTGTGGTGTAGCTCTTCTCCTTGCTCCTACTATCGCAGCATTGTGCTGGAATAGAGGTGGTTGGATTATGAACCGTGCCAATACTCTTGCTATCTGGTGTATGTTTGCACAGGTATTCCCGCTTTTTCAGGTTACATTCCCGGACGGAACAGCTGCAAGCAAATGGGCTACTCTTCCTCGTCTTTATGCCGATGGTACTCTTAACGGAATCACAGCAGGAACCAGCGTCAATGCCGATCCTACTATGATGACTATCGTCAGCGCACTTGCTTTGATTGTGAACATCGTAGCTCTTGGATATATCATCTGCCAGGCTAAGAAGCGTCATATTAACCCATACAAACAGGATGTCTTTGTTAATCAAAAATATTACAAGGATGCCGCTGCTCGTATAGGGGAATAGAGTGAGTAAAAATAATAAAATAACAGGCCGGCTAATTAAGTCGGCCTGTTCTGTTTATTCGCTGTATTTCTTTTTTTGACTTTCAATTAGAGCATCGAGCACTCCCGGATCGAAATAATTGATTTTCATCGCGGCTTTGACTTCTTTGAGAGTCTGTGCGGCCGTTTCTTGAGCAATTTTAGAACCTTCCCTAAGTATGTCATAGACATAAGGAATGTTCTTCTCCAATTCCTTACGGCGCTGACGTATAGGCTCAAGTGTGTCGTTAAGTATGGCTGCGAGGAAATTCTTTATCATCACGTCACCAAGTCCACCAGCTCTATACTGTGCTTTTACTTCGTCCAGATTATGGAAATCGAAACTTACCTTTTTACCTACGAAGCAAGAGGCGAATTTTTCGAAATATTCGTCTCTGCAGAACGCATCGAGGTAAGTGAAAACAGTGTTTCCCTCTACTTTCCCAGGATCGCTCACCTGTAGATGTCCAGGGTCCGTGAACATTCCCTTTACTTTACTGCAAACCTCCTCAGCGCTGTCAGAAAGGTAGATGCAGTTCCCGAGGGACTTACTCATCTTAGCTTTTCCGTCTGTTCCGGGGAGCCTGAGGCAAGCCTGTTCAGTAGGGAGAAGAATTTCCGGTTCCACAAGCACAGGAGCATAAGTGCTATTGAATTTACGCACTATCTCGCGGGTCTGTTCTATCATAGGCTTCTGGTCCTCTCCGGCAGGGACTACATTGGCCTTGAATGCCGTAATATCAGCGGCCTGGCTTATAGGATAGCAGAAAAATCCGACTGGAGTGCCGGCTTTGTTATCCTCATCGGCATCCTCGTTGAAATGGCGCATCTGTATCTCCGCTTTCACGGTAGGGTTACGCTGAAGCCTCTGGACTGTAACCAGATTATTATAGAAAAAAGTCAGTTCGGTGAGCTCGCTGACCATGCTCTGTATGAATATCACGCATTTCGATGGGTCGAGTCCTGCGGAAAGATAGTCCAGTGCCACTTCGAGTATATTTTCGCGCACCTTATCAGGGTTATCTGCATTGTCGGTAAGTGCCTGAGCGTCAGCTATCATAATGTAGATTTTATCGAACTTCCCGCTGTTTTGAAGTTCTACGCGCCTACGAAGTGAACCTACATAGTGTCCAATATGAAGGCGACCTGTAGGACGGTCGCCTGTTAAAATAATGTTAGCCATTAGTCTTTCGCTGCTTTAAGTGCCTCTCTTACCAGAGCTTCTATCTCATCACAGAGTTCAGGATTATCTTTGAGAACCTGTTTTACGGCAGCCGCTCCCTGTGCCAATTTCTCTCCGTTATAGCTGAACCATGAGCCGCTCTTGTGTATGATGTCGTATTCTACTGCCAAGTCCATAATTTCTCCTACGTGTGAGATACCTTCGCCATAAACGATGTCGAATTCGGCCTTCTTGAAAGGAGGAGCCATCTTGTTTTTAACGACTTTCACTCTCGTGCGGTTACCTGTAGCTTCATCACCGTCTTTAAGCTGATTAGTCCTTCTAACGTCCAGTCTTACTGAAGCGTAGAATTTGAGCGCGTTACCGCCTGTGGTGGTCTCCGGATTACCGAACATCACGCCTATCTTTTCACGAAGCTGGTTAATGAATATGCAGCAGGTGTTAGTCTTGGAGATATTGGCCGTGAGTTTGCGAAGAGCCTGGCTCATAAGGCGTGCCTGAAGTCCGACTTTGTTATCGCCCATCTCGCCCTCTATCTCAGCCTTAGGAGTAAGGGCTGCCACGGAGTCGATTACCACTACGTCTATGGCACCGCTGCGGATGAGGTTATCGGCTATTTCAAGTGCTTGCTCCCCATTATCTGGCTGAGAGACAAGCAGATTTTCAAGATTAACGCCAAGCGCTTTAGCGTAAGAGCGGTCAAAAGCGTGCTCTGCGTCTATCATGGCTGCGATGCCACCGTTCTTCTGGGCCTGTGCTATGGCATGTATGGCCAATGTGGTCTTACCGCTGGACTCGGGTCCGTAGATTTCAATTATCCTTCCGCGAGGGTATCCGCCTATTCCAAGTGCGTGGTCCAGGGCTATGCTGCCGCTCGGGATTACCTGTACGTCAAGTTCCGGCTGCTCGCCAAGAGTCATGATGGTACCCTTACCGTAGTCCTTTTCTATTTTGTCAATGGTGGCCTGCAAAGCCTTGAGTTTAGCGGCATTTACCTGCTCGCCGGTAGTGTTTTCTAATTCTTTACTCATAATAGGATTTTTAAAAAGTTAGTAATAGTTTAAGTAATTTCCCGCTTACTTACAAGCGAACAAACTTACGCAAAATTGCTTATTTTTGCAACTGACTTATCTTGAAAAAAAACTATTCAAGTTATTGGAAAATCGAATTATTGTCGTACATTTGCAGTGTATTAGTATAGTAGAACACTATAAATAAAATGGCAATATGATTAAAATCAACAACTTAACTTTCTCTTATGGGCACGGAGACGTTCTAAAGGACATATCCTTGCAGCTAAACTCCGGAAACATTTATGGTCTTCTCGGAGAAAACGGAGTAGGAAAAACTACCCTTCTGACTCTCCTTTGCGGACTCAAAAAACCCCAGCAAGGGAACATTCTCATCGACGGATTCACGCCATATAAAAGAGATGCGGATTTTCTCTCCGGCATATATTATCTTAGCGATGAAGTACCTCAGATCAGCATGACTGCGCCAGCCTTCGGCGCCAATTATGGGAAACTATACAAAACCTACAACGCGGAGCATTACCGCGAACTTCTTGACCTTTTCGAAGTTCCACTTGACAACAAGATGGATAAGATGTCCTCAGGCCAATTAAAAAAGATGCACATTAGTTTCGCTCTCGCAAGCGGATGCCGCTATCTACTTATGGATGAACCGACTAACGGCCTGGATATACCGTCCAAAAGTCAGTTCCGCAAAGCACTTATGAAGTACACCGGCGACGAAGACACTGTCATCATATCCACTCATCAAGTAAAAGACCTCGAAAATGTGATAGATCCCATCATCATCCTTGACAAAACAGATCTTCTGCTGAACGCCTCCATTCAGGAAATAACAGATAAACTTTATTTCGACTACGATAGTCCGACGATAATTCCTGACGCCCTTTATTCAGAAGAAATTCCGGGAGGACGCATACAAGTTAGACCTAACACGTCGCACTCTGACAGCAAAGTGAACATAGAAGCACTTTTCAATGCAGTGCACGCACATAAGGACTGGTTCAAGGCAACATTTAACAAATAAAAGGAAGGAGTCATGAGCAATACATTCAATTTCAATAGGTTCAGCAAATATTACATAAGCGACCTTTCACGAGTTTTTTCCGATAACTATCTTCGGGTGCTTCTGATGTCGCTCGCCGGAGTCATAGCATACTTTTTCTGCGGCATCATTCACCTTATCTTCAGCGGGGATTGGATCTCCTATTCTCTTGCCGGAAGATTTGTAACATTTTTCATAATTTTCTGCGTGCTGATTATGGTCGTCCCGTCAAAAGAATATGGGATTTTAACTGACAAGCATCAGGGAATTTTGTTTACTCTGCTCCCCGCTTCTGCCTTCGAAAAATTCCTCGCTATGTTCATCAATGTAGTGATTCTTACCCCATTGGCATATTTCGGAATAAGCCTTACTGCCGATGCACTGATGTGCCTGACAGATCCGAACTGCGGACAAACACTTGCATCTGCCATATTCGGTACATCCCAGGAATATAAAGCATTTATGATAGAAGCAGGGTCAGAGGCATCTCTCATTCCGGGGCACGGAGAGTTAGTATGGGCTATTACACTTAATATCATCAATATGACTCTGATATTTCTTGTGGGAGCCCTTTATTTTAAGAAGAACAAAGTCAGCAAGACCATACTTTACTACATCCTCTTCCTTATGGTTCTGTCCATCATAGTATCCCTACTATTTTCTCATTTCAATGGATTTGAAAACTGGCTTAACAACTTCGACGGAGACATTGAGCGGGTCAGCACTGCCATAAAAGCATCCGGATTTATCATCAGTGGGCTCTTCACGATAGGAATGTCCCTATGGACATACTTTAGAATTAAAACCATAAAATACTGATTGATATGGTATTTGATGCTAACAAGCCAATATATCTGCAAATCGTGGATGACATCTGCGATAAGATTCTCGCCGGCGCTATAGAACCGGACACACGAATACCATCTGTTCGTGAATATGGAGCGCAAATGGGCGTAAATCCCAACACCATAGTCCGCAGTTACGAAAAACTTACGACCGATGGTATCATATATAATAAAAGAGGAATAGGCTACTTCGTATGCTCTGATGCAAAAGATAAAGTACTTCGCATAATGCGCGATAAGTTCATCCACGAGCAATGGCCACAGGTGCTAAGAAAAGCACAGCTTCTCGGCCTCGACCTTTCAGAACTGTTATCCAAGTAGTCGCTTCTTAATTATCTGATTTGAGGGACTTTAGGACATTACCGTCCAAGTCCCTCATTACTATGAGGCCATTTTCTTCTATGGTGGCGAACGTAGGGACATTGCCTCCCTTAGGGAATGTAACGCTGCCTGTATTACAGATTACTATTCCGCGGTCATTACGTTCAAGCTTCCACAGGTGCGTGTGCCCATAGAAAAAAGCATCTATCCCCACAGGTGGAATGTTATCTTCGTTAAATTTGTGTCCATGAGTAAGGAAAATACGCCTGCTTCCAACCACAAGAAGGAGATAATCACTCATGCACGGAAAAGAGAGAAGCATCTGATCCACTTCAGAGTCGCAATTACCGCGCACAGCGACTATCCTATCGGCACGTTCATTAAGTTTTTCCACTATACCCATCGCGTCAAGACCTTCCGGGACACCATTTCTGGGGCCATAGTTTAGCAAATCGCCCAACGTGATGAGCATATCATAATGCCCGGCATCAAAAAACTCCAAAACCTTAGAAAGTCTTGGCAAGGAACCGTGTATGTCAGAGACTATCAAATATTTCATAATCAATTTATTGCTTAATAATCGTTTAAAATAATTTCTCTATTTCCAAATGGCTGAAAGTCCGCCCTCTGAAGTCTCTTTATAAAGAGACGGAAGGTCCTTTCCTGTCTGTTTCATAGCCTTCACCACCTGATCGAAAGACACGCGATGCAGACCGTCAGTGTAAGATGCATAGATATTGGCATCAAGAGCTCGCGCAGCAGCATAAGCATTACGTTCTATGCACGGAATCTGAACCAAACCGCACACAGGGTCGCAAGTCATCCCGAGGTGATGTTCAAGGCCCATTTCGGCAGCATATTCTATCTGAGCAGGAGTTCCGCCCATAAGTTGATTAGCTGCAGCGGCGGTCATGGCACAAGCCACGCCGACCTCCCCTTGACATCCCACCTCAGCTCCCGATATGGAAGCATTGGTTTTCACTACATTACCTACGAGGGCAGCAGTAGCAAGCGAACGGATTATCCTGTTATCGGAAAAGTTGTAAACCTTTTTCAGATGATATAGCACACTCGGGAGCACGCCGCATGACCCGCATGTAGGAGCTGTAACGATAGTGCCACCGGAAGCATTTTCCTCACTGACAGCCAATGCATATGCGAATATCAGCCCCCTTGTGCGCAAAACATCCTTATAACCCTCGCTACGTACATAGTACGAAGCTGCCTTACGTCTAAGATGAAGAGGACCGGGGAGCACGCCCTCGTGATCAAGGCCACGCTCGATAGAAGCCTGCATAGCCTCCCACACCGTCTGAAGATAGTCATAAATCTGAACACCTTCCACCTGCTCGACATATTCCCAATACGCCTTCCCGTTTTCATTACACCACTGAAGGAGTTCAGTCATAGTATTAAGTAAATATACCTCAGGACTTTCCGCTTCCGGAAGCTGGTCACAACGTATGGCACCTCCGCCCACGCTATAAAAGGTCCATTCATCCGTCAAATCCACGTTTTCTTCCACAGAATGCTCATCCTTTCCGGCCTGAAAAAAGCCATCAAGCGCTTCCGGATTCAGAACCGTAGCTATAGTCATTGCATTAGGATGGGCAGGCAGAAAAACTTTCGGATACCAGTCTATACGCACCTTCCCCACAGGTGAAAGCACATCCATAATGGCCACATCCGTAAGATGTCCCTTTCCCGTGGCCGCCAACGACCCATATAACTTAACATAGAATCCCATGGCCTCCGGATGATGCTCAAGATATAGTTTTGAGGCCAATTGAGGGCCCATCGTATGACTGCTCGACGGACCTTTTCCTATCTTATATATCTCCTTTATCGACTTCATATAACTTTCGTAAGTATTCTAATTCCCCTTTTCGGCACAAATCTGCTCAAAACAGGTCCTCATCTGGTCAGTATTTTCAAAATGTATGGTATTCAGGCCAATAGAGCGAGAAATTTCACAATTAGCTGGCGTATCGTCTATAAAAACGCACTGCGAAGGGTCGAGATGGTAACGCTCAAGAAGCAGATGAAATATCGCCGGGTCAGGCTTTAAAAGTTTTACTTCTCCGGAAACTACTATACCATCAAAAAGAGAGAAAAAATCGAAATGTTCGAAAGCATAAGGGAACTTCTCGGCCGACCAGTTAGTCAAGCCATACAAACCATATCTTTTTGATTTCAATTCCTTTAGAAAATCCACGGACTCTTGTATGCTCCCCTTCAACATTACAGGCCATGCCAAATCGAAGAGTTCTATCTCCGTGGAATATTCACTCCAGCGCGACTTCAATTCCGCCACCGCTTCAGCAAAAGTTCTGCCTCCATCCTGCTTGGCATTCCATTCAGAAGTACAGACATGAGAGAGGAACCACTCCATCTTCTGGTCATCCTTAAAATAAGGGCCATAAAAATATCGCGGGTTCCAGTCAACAAGTACTCCTCCAAAGTCAAAAATCACGTTTTTAATCATAAAACAAAATTAATGTTTTTTTGTAAATTCGCCTTGGAAGTGAACGGTAAAACTGAATCAATGACGAAAAATAAAAAAACGAGTTTTTCTGACCTCTTGAAAGCACAGCAAGAAAATGAACATAAAAAATTGTCAGCCAAACTCCCCTCTTGGACTGAATGCGAATCCCTTTCGCTTCCTCCGTCAACATCTCTGGAGCAGTGCTCTTCCGGCCCTATGGCAGAGTACAAAGCCCATTTTCTCGAAAGGACTTTACCGAGCCACGGCGTTATAGCGGACCTTACCGGAGGTTTCGGGTCAGATTCGTGGGCATTTTCTAAAGTTTTCGATAAAATTCTATATTTTGAGCGTAATGAAGCATTATGCCAATTGGCCCGAAAAAACTTCGCCGCCCTATGCGAACACCATAAAAAAGAATTAAACATAGAATGTACATCCCTGGAGGTCGATGCCGAAACGATAGAAAAACTTGGAACATTAGACTGCATCTATGCCGACCCTGCGAGGCGCGACTCAAAAGGGAAAAAGGTGTTTCTCATCGAAGACTGCGCTCCGGACATGACGGACCTGCTGCCAGCCATTTCTAAGGTAAGTCATTATCTTCTAATTAAATACTCCCCTATGGCCGACATCACGATGCTCCGCAGAAGACTATCTATACTACCAGATTTTACAGTTAAAAGCATAGGGGTGATAGGCCTTAATTCTGAGGTAAAAGAAATACTGGTATTCCTAAGCGATAAACACGTGGACGTGCCCGAACTTTTCATAGCCGATGCTGTAACAGGCCAAGACGAAATGCTGAATCTTGATGGGATACCTCGAGAAATTAAACTTATGGGCCGCGACAAACCCTCTACCGGAGAGTTCCTGCTCGAGCCAAACGCCATTCTGTTAAAATCAGGATACCACGATTCTATCTGCACCCTTTTCGACGCAGAAAAAATAGGACAGGACTGCCATCTTTATGTAACATCGGAAAGGGCGGATGACAAGCACGAATTGGCAAAATATGTAAAGCAGTTCGAGATAGTCAAATGCATGGAATTCAATAAGAAGAACATAAGGGAAATAGGAGCGCTCTACCCTAAAGCCGAAGTGAAAGCAAAGGGAATACACCTGAAGAGCGAAGAACTCGCCGCACTGCTCGGATGTAAAAGTGGCATAGCGGAGGACGGAGAGCACTATCAGATCTTCGCCGTGGCGAACGGACGCGCTAAGCACCTACTCGCTACACGAATTATCTGAACGATATAGTGAGGGCCGAATGAACAAAATCCTATAACGGATCGACATCTATTATGTAAAGAGCGCCGTACTGAAGACGTAGCTGAGACTTTTCCCGTTCAAGCCGTGGGCCGCGTTCAAACACTTTCCTTTCAACCAACTGGCCAGTCTTTTTATCTTTAATATCGACAAGACGTGTATATGGCGGCATATTAAAAGCCAGACGTTCAGAAAGAAGTGCATCCTCAAACGACAAGTCCGATATAGCGGCATAGACAGGATGCGAGAATTCGCTGCACTGCACCAGAAGATTTCGAGTATGCGAGGCGAAATTACGCAGAGCTTGAAGTGCTTTCTCGTCAGCCCTGAAATCGTCCCTATCGAAAAGTGCATCGGAGCGCAGCACCGCCGTAAGACAGCTCTGTCGCACTATATGCTTGGCCGCAAAAGGAGTAAGAATTTGAGGGTCAAGTGAAGGAAAACGCGTAGCGAAAAAATCCACCACTTCCTCTTCCTTCTGATAAGAGCGAATTATGGTAACAAGATCTCCTTCAGGGATTTTCTTTAGTTTCAAAAGCAGCTTTTTCGAATACTCCCCTTCCATTCCTCTCTTTCTTTTTTCCGAAGGAATGTCTATGATTTCGACCTGGCAAGGAGGCGCCGTAACCCCCTTAATAAGGGAATATTTGCCTATCTTACAATTATATAGACTTTCCAGAGATGGAGTGAACGAGCCAAGTATCACCTGCGCGGAATGGATGCTTCCCAGCACCACTGCCACATCCCTGGCGTTATAACGCGGGGCAGGTTCTATCTGCTTATGTGAAGAATCCTGCTCCTCATCCACTATTATGACGCCGAGCTTTCGGAACGGAAGAAAAAGGGCACTCTTAGTACCAACGACCACTAAGGGATGTTCCGCTTTTCTTAAACTTTCGACCAATTTCCTTTTCTTGGCCGGCGTTATAAGGCTGTCGTATAACTGGACTTTTTCTTTAAATTCCTCATTAAGAGCATCTTGCAGGATAAAAGTATATTCCAATTCAGGAACAAGAACAAGTGCGCTGAAGCCTTCCTCCACAGCGGCTCTAACCCTTTGTATATAATAAGGAATCCTGTCAAGACTTTCATATAGAATAGGCTTCGAGGCTCGCAAAGACTCCGGTTTAGCGGGGCATTCAGTCGCCGGCTCTGCCACTGCACTCTTTCGTTTACTTTTCTCGCTGGCAATTTTATATTTGGGATATGCCGCACCGTAAACTTCACCCAGAGTGCAGAGATAATACGAAGCGATGAATTTCCAAAGTGAAAACTCTTCCCCCGTTATATCCGCCACCGTAGGAAGTAGAGAAGTGATAGGGTTTATCTTATAGCCAACGCCAGCGTCAACGGGAGCCGCGCCCATCACCACTGCCGTGTATTGCTTTCCGCTGAAGACCACCTCCACCCTCTGACCCACACGTAAAGTGTCTTCACAGCTATAGAGCGGAAGCCAGTCGAGTTTAAGCGGAAGTAACAGATTATAAAGCACTTCTTTAACGTTTTATACAGAGGGTTACTCTCTTCTACGCCTTTTCAAGCCTTCGCGGCGCCACACCTATAGCCTTGGACGGACAGACGAGCCTGCAAAGATGGCAGCCGACACATTTCTTCGCTATGAGATGTGGAGTACGCGTTTCTATGTCAAATTCTATGGCCTGATGACCTCCATCATAGCATGAGATATAGCATCTTCCGCATCCTATACATTTGTCGGAACCGAACTTAGGAAGCAAAATCGTGTCTCTTTCGAGCTGATTATGAGGCACAATAGAGCCGACCGCAGCCCCTACCAAAGAACGGACGTTCTTAAAGCCTTTGACTTTTAAGTAGTACCTCAGGCCATCTAACAGATCGTCTATGATACGATAACCGTATTGCATTACGGACGTGGTCATCTGAAGACTTCCGGCTCCAAGCGAAATGAACTCTAGAGCGTCCACCCAATTCTCTATACCACCCATTCCGCTGATGTGCATTCCGGCAAGTTCCTCACTACGAGACAGATCCGAGATGAAACGAAGCGCTATAGGCTTGACCGCCTGCCCTGAATATCCGCCCACAATGGAACTGCCGTGCACGTCAGGCTCCGCAGTGAAGGTATTGATATTCACCCCTGTAATACTGTTAATAGTGTTGATGGCGGCGATACCGTCCGCACCTCCACGCTTAGCCGCTACAGCCATCGGCACCATATCGGTAATGTTAGGCGTCATCTTGGCAAGCAGCGGAAGAGTCGTTCCTCGACGTGCCGCACGCGTAAATTTCTCTATAAGTCTTGCATCCTGACCAATGGTTATGCCCAGCGAATCCGATTCCATATTAGGACAAGAGAAATTACACTCTATGACATCTGCTCCAGCCTCCTGACATTGGCGTGCAAGACTCTCCCACTCTTTCTCATTCTGCCCCATAATGGATGCAATGATAACCTTCTGAGGGAACTCCGCCTTGAGCTTACGGAATATATCCATATTCTCTTCTACACTATGATCCGAAAGCTGTTCTATGTTCTTAAATCCGCAGAAGGAATTAGAATGATTTGAAATGGTAGAAAAACGTGGAGAAGCCTCGTGCTGAGGGAAAGTGCAAATGGTCTTGAAGGCCGCACCAGCCCATCCGGCACGGAAAGCCTTGGCACACATTTCATAATTACTTGCTACCACGGAAGATGAAAGGAGGAAAGGATTTTCAAGCTTTACCCCGCAAATATCCATAGTGATATCCGGCTCCTGCGGCACGATAAAAGCATCGCGAATCTGATCCTCGCTAACTATTCCGGAATCTACCGTGGCCTGGGCTCCTTCGTAAAGATCATCTATTATCTCTCTTATCCTTACAGGGGAACTCTTTTTTGTAAGCACGCACTCCCGTTCACAAGGAGCGTCGCAATTAAGACATTTTTCGCCTCGGGTCTTTTCTATGGCACCCATTCCATTACGGAAATATATGGAGCGAAGGATGTCACCGACCGGAAGCCCTTTCGTACACACTTTCGTACAAGGAGCATCACTGCACAGCAGACACCTGTTCAACTCTGACATATCCAACAACGGATATACCGACACTTTTTTTCCCATTTTATATTACTTTTTTATTTTTCTACAAATGTAGGCCAATTCAAATCCTCGCCGCGCCATCACCTCACCCCATAACAAAAACAAGATACCAGGATAGCAGTAAAGAAAAGCCTACGCATACGAACTTCAAAGTTTGCTAAATTACAAAAAATTAACGAGAAAAGTATGATATATGCGTTTACATCGATTACCGAATTTAGCTATCTTTGGACTCAGTTATAGTTCTGAAATAAAATGACAAATTCTGTTAAAATCTTCAGCTGTGTGGTACTCGCCACTGCTCTTTTTTCAAGTTGTACGGACAACGAAAGCTATTGGACAAAGGAAGAAAAGGCTCTCATCACTGAAAGTGAAAACATAATGAGAGTATTGACTATAGATAATAAAGTTGATTCACTGGTTCTGCGTCAAAATTGCAAGAACCTTTCCGTGGAAGAAATCGCGAGCGAAGAATATAAGACATTGGCCCGTAAAATGATAGCGACAGTAACTTCTCCCGAACAGGATGGAGTGGGAATAGCAGGGCCGCAAGTGGGCATTGTACGCCGAGTAGTGACAGTTCAGAGATTCGACAAGGAAGGCGAGCCTTTCGAGGTCTATCCTAATATAAGAGTGAGCGCTTGTCGTGGAGAAAAGGAACCGGGCGCAGAAGGGTGTCTGAGCATTCCAGGCAGAAGAGGTGAAGTGCTTCGCTATCGCGACATAGACATTACATACACGTCGCCTTCAACGTTGAAAGATACCACAGAAACCATAAACGGATTCACCGCCGTCATCTTTCAGCACGAATGCGACCATCTCGACGGAGTGCTTTATATAGATTACATCGAAAACAAGTAATAATCAAAAGCACTTAAACATCTATCAAACAACGGGAAAAGGCACAATTACCTTCGCAGGGCCCTGGTGTGCAAATTAATGCGATACTTGAAAGTACTTTTTCCCTTATAGAAGAAAAGGGCTAAAGTATTCTGGTCCTGAAAATAGACCTTCGAAAGAAAACGGTCAGTCTTACGGTTCTGACACGCAGGCTCCGCCCATACCAGCAGATATGAAGAAGTCTTATCATTCTTTACCACTACGACGGAATACCCTCTGACATCACAAACAGCTGCCTCAAGCCTACCTTCCGTATCCTTTTTAGCCTTATTGAACGCCTTGTAAATAGAACACTCCTCGGATATAGTGCCAAATTCTATGGTCCTGGCTCCACTCAACGCCTTGGGATTACTTTCGAGCCACCACGCTATGTACCTGTCACTCAGATAATCCGAGCGCGAAAGTACCACAAATCTTTCATCCGAGGCTATAACCCTCTGAAGGTAATCTATCCTCGCTTTCTGCTCATCTCCTACGGCCTCTGACCTGCTCTGGCCCTCAAGCCGGAAGTTCGCCGGGGAAAAGCCGTCTTTGCGCGAAGAAATGTCTTTCCCCGTAAACACTAAGGTAGAAAGCGTGTAATCGTCTATCCCATAAAGAGAAAGAAAATAAGAATACTCCCTGTCCCCGTGCGCCACCACGTAAGAATAAAGAAGGCAATTCCTGTCATCTACCTTAACAAGAGAGACCGTGTCGCATTTGTCCACCAAGACGTCGGAGCCAAAAAGTTCAATAGGAAAAACCGACGGCTTCCCGTAATTTTTCCACTTTTTACCTTTCTTCTGATAATGATTTATTACTACAGTAGAATCTTTTGGGTCCAAAGCCACCGCAAAAGTCTTCTTCCCTTCGCCATATTCAAAACAATGCTCGTAACTGTCAAACGGGTTAAATCCTCTTCCCTGTGCAAATGCGCCAAGCGCCGAAAATAAAACTATGATTACTAATAATACCTTTCTCATCAGCGGATAACTCCTAATTCCTTTCCTACTTTCACAAAACCTTCTATCGCCTTGTCAAGCTGCTCACGAGTGTGCGCGGCGCTGAGCTGCACCCTTATCCTCGCTTGGCCCTGTGGAACTACCGGGTAATAGAATCCGGTAACAAATATCCCCTCACGGGCGACAGACTCCGCAAAACGCTGACTAAGAGGAGCATCGTAAAGCATTATGGCACAGATAGCACTCTGAGTAGGCTTAATATCAAACCCCTCACTTAACATACGTGTGCGGAAATACTCAACATTTTCAAAAAGACGCTTATGTAGTTCATCGCTTTCTTCGAGCATCTTGAAAAGTTCTATCCCCGCGGCAGCTATCATAGGAGGAAGAGAATTCGAGAATAGATATGGACGACTGCGCTGCCTAAGCATTTCTATAATCTCCTTACGGCCAGTAGTAAAACCGCCCACGGCTCCTCCGAAAGCCTTGCCGAGTGTGCCTGTGTGTATATCCACCCTTCCATAACAGTCATAAAGCTCAGCTACTCCACGGCCAGTAGGACCTACAACTCCGGCGCTGTGGCTTTCATCCACCATCACCAAAGCATCGTATTTCTCAGCCAGATCGCAAATTCCCTTCAAAGGAGCTACATTGCCATCCATGGAGAAGACCCCGTCCGTAACTATTATTCTAAACCTCTGAGCCTGCGCAAGCTGAAGACATTTTTCAAGGTCGGCAAGGTCAGCATTAGCATAACGATATCTTACTGCCTTACAGAGCCTTACCCCATCTATAATGGATGCGTGATTAAGAGAATCGGAGATAATGGCATCTTCCGCAGTGAAAAGAGGCTCGAACACACCTCCGTTCGCATCGAAACAAGCGGCGTAGAGAATAGTATCCTCTGTCTTAAAATAATGTGCTATGGCCTTTTCAAGCTCAAGGTGAAGATCCTGCGTACCGCAGATAAAACGTACGGAACTCATACCATAACCACGCTCCTGCATCGCCTTATAGGCTGCCTTAATCAGACGGGGAGAGTCTGCAAGACCCAGATAGTTATTGGCACAGAAATTAAGTGCCTTACTGCCGTCGGAGAGTGTTATCTCGGCCCCCTGCGCACTGCAGATGGTCCTTTCTTTTTTATATAGGCCTGCCTGACGGATTTCGTCAAGCTGTCCTTGAAGGTGATTTTGGAATTTGCCGTACATAGTGCTATTACTTGGTTAACTTTATCTGAAGATTCTTAATCATATCCTGCGTCATGCCATCCAAATCATAAGACGGAGCCCATCCCCACTCCTTTCGAGCACAGGTGTCATCCATATTATCTGGCCAAGAATCGGCAATGGACTGTCTTACAGGGTCCACCTCATAACGCATCTTGAAAGACGGGATGTATTTACGGATAGAAGCGGCTATCTGCTCCGGATCGAAACTCATGGACGCTATGTTAAATGAATTGCGGTGCTTAAGATAACGAGGATTGGCCTGCATTATATCCACCGCAGCTCTAAGAGCATCAGGCATATACATCATATCCATAAGGGTCCCGGCAGCTATAGGGCATACAAACTCTTCGCCTTTGACCGCCGCATAATATATCTCCACCGCGTAATCGGTAGTGCCTCCGCCAGGAAGTGTCGTGTAACTTATGAGCCCGGGGAAACGTACCGAACGGGTATCGACGCCATACCTATGGTAATAGTAATCGCTCAAAAGTTCCGTAGCCACCTTAGTTACGCCATACATAGAAGTAGGCCTCTGAATGGTGTCCTGCGGAGTATTCTTATGCGGAGTGGACGGCCCGAATGAACCTATCGAAGATGGGGTGAACACCGCACAATGCTTTTCCCTTGCGACT
The DNA here is from genome assembly GCA_963650755.1 of Firmicutes bacterium TM09-10. Taxonomy (GTDB): domain Bacteria; phylum Bacteroidota; class Bacteroidia; order Bacteroidales; family UBA932; genus Cryptobacteroides. The sequence continues at coordinate 66,086 of CAVJMH010000003.1, forward strand.
TCAAGGACATTTATCAGACCGTTCATCTGTATGTCCCAAGCCTTGAGAGGCAGTCTTTCGGCCGTAGCGGAAAGAAGCGCCGCGAGATTATAGATGGTGTCGATGTCATATTTGTCCACCGCATCAGCAATCTGCTTTACCGTACACACATCCACCACTTCACATGGGCCGCTTGACAAGAGCTTTCCCTGAGGTTCACATCCACGGATATAACCAGCGACCACCTTCCCGTTAGGAAAGGTGCGCCGCAGAAGCATCGTCAGTTCAGAGCCTATCTGACCTGTGGACTCTATTACCAGTATGTTTTTCACTTACTTACTTGAGTTCTTTGAACTTTTCAGAAGAAATCTTCTTCGCCTTAAGTGTAGCAGTCTCTTTAATCTTCTCTATGACCTTCTGATCTTCAACCTGTTCTGCAAGTCTTTCAACCTGCTTCTGGTCGTGAAGAACATTATTGACCGCTTCGTTTATCATATCCTCAGGGACATTGCCAATTCCGTACATAGCATACTGATATGTAACAAAAGCCTTGGCCGCGTCTTTAAGATCATCCGCACTTATCTGAAGTTCAAACTTCTTCATAAGGGAGTCACGCACAAGCTGCCATTTGAAATCCTCCACAAATGCAGGAAATTCCTTTTCCACATCTTCTGCGGTTACCTTACCCTCATTGGCATGAAAAAGCCATCTTTTAAGGAACGCTTCCGGAAGCTCTATAGCCGCCTTTGCTACATAAAAATCACGTATGTCCTTAGATAGTCTCCACGTAGCCTCCTGCTTGTAGTTCTCCTTCAGACGTTCAGAAACTTCCTTCTCTATGTCTTCGTCGCTCTTTTCTTCTTTCTTGGACTCGTAATACTTTTTAAGGTTCTCTGTCATCTCTTCCTTGTCCTTAGCAGACACGGTAACCGTATAATTTGGAATCTCATCCTCTGCTACGACATCCACATTAATCTCAGGTCTAAGACCCAAATCGAAAACAAAAGTAAAATCCTTACCGCTTTCCCATTCTACTTCTGGCTGATTTTCGCTTGAAAGAGGTTCTCCGAGAATATGAAGTTTCTCATCGTCAATGAATTTCTGAAGTCCTTCACCTATAGTCTCATTAATGGAATCAGCAAGTATCTGACCTCCGTACACTCTCTGCACCAGGCTCATAGGTACGTTGCCCTTACGAAATCCTTTAAAGTCCGCCTTACGCCTGCATTCCGCAAGTTTCTTTCTCTCAATCTCGGCATAATCGGCAGCCTCGATGTTCATGGTAAGCTCAATATTAAGCTTATCGATTTGATTTTTAGTAAATTTCATTTTTATTATTATTTGATTTTTCTTTTCGGATATTTAATTCTTTCGTGATATACACCACCCAGATATGTCTTCATAACATCCTTAACGACAGTCATTTCCTTGACGGTAATATCAGCCTGCTCGAATTGGCCTTCTTCTGTCTTATATGCAAATATTCTCTCCACAAGTTCAGAAATGCTTTCAGAAGAATAATCTTTCAATGAACGTGAAGCCGCTTCTATGGAATCGCTGAGCATAAGGATGACCTGTTCTTTCGTCTTAGGCTTCGGCCCGGGATAACAGAATTCACTCTTATGTACAGGATCTCCTCCCTCCTTGATATATTTATCATAAAAGAATGACACCAAAGTGGTTCCGTGATGCGTTAGAATAAAATCACTTATCACTGAAGGTAACCTGTATTTATGGGCGAGCTCCATGCCGTCGCTTACATGCCTTATTATTTCCTGGGCACTTTGCAAAGGAGAAAGGTCGTCGTGATATTTTAAAGAAGAATTAGTAAGAGACTCGTTCTCCACAAAGCACAATGGATTATGAATTTTACCCACATCGTGATACAGAGCCCCGGCCTTTACAAGGTTTTCATCTGCATTTATAGCCCTGGCTGCAGCAGAAGCGAGATTCATCACCTGCAGAGAATGCTGAAACGTTCCCGGTGCCTTCTGCTCAAGAAAACGAAGAAGCTCATTGGACGTGTCGGAAAGCTCTTGAAGCTTAGCGGATGAGACCAGATTGAACATTCTCTCAAGAAGATAGATGAAAGGATGAAAAGCCACTATGAGAATAGAGCCCACGAAAAGCATTCCTACGGTCAGCAGCAAGTCAGTGTTAATCACTCCTACCGCCTCGAAAGCCATGAATATGACCAATGTAACCACAAAAGTGATGAGCGAAGAGATGAACTGCTTGACTCCCTTTGAAAAATGCTTGAATACATAAAGAGTTACCGTTCCAGGCACCAGATATAGGAAAAATAAGGCGGCACCGTTCTCGGCGAACAGAAGAAGCGGCATCAACGAAACTATGTACACGGGATAGATGAGCTTCGTCTTGAAGAAAGCCTGAAGATAAAGCGCACCTATGCAAAGCGGACATATATATATCAGTTCCGGTAAAAACTTTATGAAAAGAAGTTCAGTCAAGGCCATGAAGGCGAAGACCGTGAGAATATACAGATAATGGTTATACTGTTTGAGGACAGCCGGATTAGTGAAATATATGGCGAAAAACAGGCACACCATAATTCCCAAGAGCAAAAGTGCGTTACCCAGAATGATAAGTGCCGAAGGTCTGTCGCTGCCCAGATTATGCTCATATTCAGTCTTATACGAATCGAGCATCTGCTCTATCTCGGATGTCACAAGTTCACCGTTACTTACGATTATGGTTCCCGCATTAACGTAACCCGAAGTAACGGAGATGTCATCGGCATTCTGCTTGTGCACCAAGTCCGTAAGCTGACTGTCATAGATAAGATTTGGCACTATCAGATCACCTACAGAATAGGCCTTGCTAAGGGAATCCACATTAAGATCCGGACAATCCGTCGAAAGAGCGCGCATCAAGGCAGTTCTGGCTTGAGATACAAGATAAACTTCCGAAGATGGTATCTTTTCCGCTCTCTTGCCCTTCTGAACGAATATCAATTCACCTGTCTGGGCATCATCGGCCAGCACACCCTTAGTGTAAATATCGGAAATGTGTCTTGCAAGTGAAGACTTGAAAAGCGGATACTCGGCTATATTCAAATCGTCAAGCCGCCGGAATTCCTCGATCGAAATATCGGACGAGAGCTTATAGTAAGGTATCACATTGGCCGAACGTTCGGCCCTTTCCTTAGCAAGCTGAACGTTAGTCTTCAGAATAGGAAAGTCAAACTGCGCCACGAGAGTCTCATAGTGCCATGCCTGACCTTTCGAATATTCATAACCCCATTTCGCGTTACTTGGAACGAAAAGCAGAAGGATAATGAAAATCGCAACCAGCGGCAGTATTATTTTCAACTTCAATGAGACTTTCATGACAGTTTATGCGTCTATGTTAGCGTAATGAGCGTTTTCTTCTATGAATTGTCTGCGTGGCGGAACATCGTCGCCCATAAGCATAGAGAAAGTTCTTTCGGCCTGAGCTGCGTTTTCTATGGTTATCTGACGCAAACGTCTCTTTTCTGGGTTCATGGTAGTGTCCCACAACTGTTCATCGGACATCTCACCAAGACCTTTATAGCGCTGTACGGTGTATCCCCTGTCCGACCCCTTACCGAACTTGAGCGCTGCCTCCTCACGCTGCTCCTCCGTCCAGCAGTAAACCTCCTCTTTTCCCTTCTTTACGAGGTAAAGCGGCGGAGTGGCCAGATACACATAACCGTTCTTGATGAGGTCGTACATGTAACGGAAGAAGAATGTAAGAATAAGACATGCGATATGCGAACCGTCGACATCGGCATCGGTCATTATAATCACTTTATGATAACGCAGTTTGCTGAGGTCCATGTGCTTCTCCCCGCTTTCGTCCTCCTGTGCCACCGTAACGCCGAGCGCTGTATAGATGTTCTGAATCTCCTGACTGTCAAAGGCCCTGTCCACAGCCGCCTTCTCCACATTAAGAATCTTACCACGAAGCGGAAGTATGGCCTGAATGTTACGGTCTCTGCCCTGCTTGGCCGTACCACCTGCGGAATCTCCCTCGACCAGGAACAACTCGCACTTTTCAGGGTCTCTCTCCGAGCAGTCGGCAAGCTTTCCCGGCATCCCGGCGCCACCCATAACAGTCTTACGCTGAACCATTTCACGCGCCTTTCGTGCTGCATTACGGGCTGTAGCCGCCAGCACTATCTTCTCTATTATAATCTTGGCCAATTTAGGATTCTCCTCCAAGAAAATATCCATGGCAGATGCGGTAGCCTGAGAAACTGCGGAAGTTACTTCCGGGTTACCAAGCTTAGTCTTAGTCTGCCCCTCGAACTGAGGCTCAGCCACTTTAACGGAGATGACTGCGGTAAGACCCTCACGGAAATCCTCCGGAGCGAGCGGGTCCTTAAGCTTCGAGAGCAGATTATTCTTCTCTGCGTACTGCTTCAGCGAACGTGAAAGACCCATCTTAAAGCCTTGAAGATGAGTACCACCCTCTATGGTGTTAATATTGTTTACATAAGAATAAATCTTCTCCGAATAACCAGTGTTATATTGGAGAGCTATGTCTATAGGAATTATCTTATCCGAAGACACGCAGATAGGCTCCGGAATGAGCGTTTGAGCACCCGCATCCAGATATTCTATAAAAGACTTAAGCCCCTCTTCAGAATAAAAAGTCTCGCTGCGGAAAATCTTACGTCCTGTAGGTTTAGCATTATCATTCTCATCTGTAACATATTCATCTACAAGCTCTCTCTCGTCTGTAAGAGTGATATGCACTCCCTTGTTAAGATATGCCAATTCCCTTAGGCGACCGGCAAGAGTCTCGTAGCGATAAACAGTGGTCTGCGTGAATATCTCAGCATCGGGATGGAAAGTGATGGTGGTACCGCTGTCGTTACTCTCACCCACTACCTCCACAGGTCCGAGAGGCTTACCTTTAGAATATTCCTGCTTGAAAATCTTACCCTCGCGGTGAACCTCCGCAGTGAGATGGTCAGAAAGCGCATTCACGCAGGAAACACCCACACCGTGAAGACCTCCGGAGACCTTATAGCTATTTTTACTGAACTTTCCTCCGGCGTGAAGGACCGTAAGTACGACTTCGAGTGCGGAACGGTGCTCCTTTTCATGCATACCCGTAGGAATGCCTCGACCGTTATCCACCACCTTAATGGAATTATCTGGAAGTATATTTACGTTAATGTCAGTACAGAAGCCGGCCATAGCCTCATCTATACTGTTATCCACAACCTCATAAACCAGGTGATGAAGACCTCTCTCCGACACGTCACCTATATACATCGAAGGTCTCTTTCGTACTGCCTCCAATCCTTCAAGAACCTGAATACTATTCGCTCCGTACTGTTCTTCAGCCTGTTTAATTTCTTCTGTCTCTATCATAAAATGTTTCGTTTTATCTAAGTAATAAGCACTTTTAAGCACCTTGCAAAAAAGCCCACAAATTTAGCAAAAAATCAGCGCAAGTGCAAATGGAATTTCTACTTCACAATCAGCCTTATGCCCATTACTATACTTGGCAGATGACGTCCCGTAAACGGGCAGATTTCCACGCTCTGCGAGAGCAGATTACTGCCGCGCATCCAAAGGGTAAATTCCGGGGTAAACCTAAAATCGGCATGAACCCCAAGATCCAGATATGACGGCCTCGTGGCATACACCCTGGACCTACGTTCACCCACATAATCCACGGACGCACCCAGGAAGAGCCTGTCGAGCGACTTATAAGTACCATCTACGTGCATACGGAACTCGGCCGGAAGAAAAGCATCACGTTCTTCGCTTAAGAGCACATCCTGATAAAGGGCATCTGCATTAAGGTCAAAAGCGCTTGACTTCCAGCTTACTAAAGCCTGCGCATACGTTCTTTCCCCGTCAGCAAAGACTATTTTGGGCTGTTTCGAAACGTTTGAAATCAAAGAATAAAGAGGCGCGTCCGTTCTCTTCGCATAACCTGACTTAACCCCATACTCAAAATGCGAAGACCAACTGCCTGCAATCCCGACGCAAGCATTGACCGTCTCCCGGGAAGAAAATAATAATTCATTTTCTGAGGATAAATAAAAAGAAGAAAAATGAGGATTGGCCATCTTGAACCCATAGTACGAATTTATAGACGCCTCACCGCTGAGCGCTGCATAGATTTTCATTGAGTTCTTAAAAATCCTCAAAGCCACCTCCATATCCGGAAGATAATAAAACCCGTCGGAAGACCCTATTTTGAACCCTATGGCAGAGAAAAATCGGCCGTTTTCGTACTCAAGCCTCGGATTCAGTTCCACATACATCAAATCGTCCGACTGTTGTCCGCCCACCGACACCACTCCGGCACTGTAGTTAAGCACCGACTGCCATTTTGACTTTTTGTTCTTTGGAGAAAACATACCCTTAACGGAAAAAGCATTCTCATCCAGCTCGCAATCTCTGTCCGATGCGAAATGCCATTCCGCACCCAAAGACCAATTTAAAAATTTGACCGGTCTTCGAGACGAACTCAGGTCAAGCTTCGCTGCGAGCGAATGAAAACCCTTTCCCGCAAGAACGAAATCCTCCGCCCATAGTCCATTGTAAGAAAGGCCGAACGAAAGGTCAAAAGGTTTAAGCAAAGCACGCCCACACAAGCCAAATTGCTCACTCAACTCATATCCCGAATACGGACTATCATTACTGTTATAGTCTCCTACATACCCATTAAAATCCTGATATACATCAAAATAGAACTTGTCGCCAAGACGAGGGGCATACACCGCCTGAAAAGTAGGGGCGAAAGTATAACCGGCCCCGGCGCTCACATAAAAACGCGGAATGGATTCGCGTTGAGACAGAGGACGGAAAAGAACATTATAAGGAGTAAATTCATAAGCCCCCTTATATGGCTGAGCGAACACCGAATAATCGAAATTAAGCTTGAATTTGCTTATCGAATCCGGAATGTTCATATTCACCGTCTTACGCTGCGAGCCACTGAGGTCCACGAGCAGATCGTTAGTCACCTCCACACTCTCGTTAAAATTCTGGGCAGAGAGGGCCACACATGCCAGGCCAAGCGAAACCGCTAGAATATATCTTTTCATTTCCATCATTTCTCCTCCTGTAATTTTGCCAATTTTTCTGTAGCAGACGTCCTAATATCATCATCTCCACCAGAAGGCTCATACCCGTCGATAACACTCTGATAAGTAGCTCTGGCCTGCTCCGTCATACCGCGTTCCACATAAGAATCACCGAGCACTATGAATGCTTTTGCGAGCCAATAAGGCTGCGATGAACATTTCGAAGAAAAGTCGAATACGCCTTTCTCCACTTCCACGAACTTACCCCAGTCGTAACGGGCCTGAATTATAAGATAATAACTCTCCGCTCCTTCTGCGGTATCCGGCTCACTAATGAGCTTAGTAAGCAGAGCGAAAGCCTTGTCGCGCTGCGAAGTACTAAGATAAGATTTGGCCTGAAGGAACTGAGCCTCACGACGAAGATCCTTCGAAGGGTTCAACTTCAAAAGTGATGCAGCCGCCTGTATAGTATTATCATAGCGTCTGTTATTATAAGCCGAACGCATAGCACCCTTATAGGCATCCACCTTTCCGGTCATAGTATATTTATCCGAAGAGAGCTTCATATAGACCGCATAGGCATCGTCATACTTCTGAAGGGAATAAAGCAGAGAAGCATAGTCCATAAGCGCGAACTCGTCAAATGTCCCGTCAAGTCCCTTATCAAGAGCCTTCTTATAATATTCGCAAGCCTTCTCCTTCTCTCCCAAACTCTTATAGGATGCAGCCATATAATAAAGCGCCTCGCTGCTGCCCTTGCTGTCAGGGAACATAGACAGATATTTACGGAACGACATTATGGCTCCGCTGTAATTCCCTGCCAGGAACACCTGCTCCGCCGTGCTGTAATACAGGCTTCGTTTATCTTCCGTCGTTCTTCCCGTGCTAATTTTATTCGCTTCGAGATATTCTATGTACTTCTCCGGCTGTCCCATAGCCGTATAAGTGGACTGAATGGACAGAAGGGCCTCACTGACATACTCGCTTCGCGGCATCTTCGTTATAAGCGCCTTGAAATCGGCCAATGCACCTTCGTAATTACCTTGGTTCTTCTTCACCATTCCCTTACCTATCATGGACTTGGCCACATACTGCGCATCTGAAGTTCGCGAAAGAAGTAAGTCAAAGACTTTCAGGGCGTTAACATAATCAGAAGCATCTGAATATGCCCTACCGAGTTCATACATGCATTGGCAATAATAAGGCACGCTCGCGGAAGCGTTAAGTGCAGCGGACAGAGCCTTCACCCGCCCTGTCTGATCTCCTGATAACGAGCACGCTACACCCATATAATAATAAGGGTAAAGATTAGAAGTGCTCGGGTACTCGCCCACGGCCTTAGAATAAAGACGCGCCGCAGAGCCGTATTTTTTAAGAGAAAAATCACAGTCCGCGCGACGTGTCAGAGCATCCTCCCTGGCCAGCCTGTCAGAGGATGATATATAAACGTCGAACCACCTGGCAGCATCCTGATAATTTCTCTGTTTGAAATAGCAATAAGCTATGTTATAAGGGATTAGCGGTCCTTCGCGATACTGTGAAAGTGCGGACAGATTATAAAGTTCGTCATAAACTTTCAGCGCATCGCCGTAAGCATCTGTTATATAGTAGGTATTCGCCAGAGAATAGCGGCACAATTGGCCGAACTCATTATCCTTGTCAAGATAATAGGCGGCAGCTTTAAGATAAGACACTGCAGCAGAATTGGAGCCCAGAGACAGGAGCTCTCGCGCACGAAGAAAATTGGCCTTAATGTAATTACTCTTCTGATCTGTAGACAAATAATCTATCTGGTCATAAGCCTGAACAGCACGGGCATAATCGCCGCGCCTGAGCGCTGACATCGCCAGGTAATCATAAATCAGCTCTCCCTTTTTAGAAAGCCCATAAGTCTTAAGGTACTGCTGAAAAACGGACTCGTCATCGTTAAGATCATAGGCCAATTTAGCATAATTAAACATCGCATCTTCCTTGATGCCAGCATCGTACGAAAGAGACGAAGCATCTTTGAAACCATCGTAAGCCTTGACCTTGTTTTTAATCTGTATATATGAATAAGCCTTCTGATATGCAGCTATCTGCGCCAGGGAATCCCCTTTCTGCGTCATGCTCTCGAAATTCTGTATAGCACCTCTGTAATCACCTACAGCATAGAGGACTGAGCCCGCGTGAAAATAATCCGCATTGCTCATTTTCCCCTCCCAAGAAAGATATTTCTTAGCTTTCTTGGCATCACCCTTGACCATATATGACTCCGAAAGAAGCCGAGCCAAATAATTCTGCCGCTCGCGAGGAATCCTGTCATACAGTTTCTCGCCATAGGCTATGACATAGTCGTAATCCTTAGCCATAAAATGGCAATCCGTTAGATAAAAGGAACTTATCTGCTCAAAGCGAGGGTCCTGCACGCTCTTTTCGAACCACGACTGCGCCGAAGCGAAATCCCTGTTATTATATTCAAGCATGCCAAGCGCAAAGTAAGCGGGATAGACATATTCCGATGTAATCTCCGAGGACTGGACAAAGCTCTCACGTGCCTCGACCACAAGCCCACGGCTAAACGAACAGAAGCCTTTCTTATACCAATATTCCCCTTTCTGCAACTCACTTAAAGACGGCACGTTAACCTTGGAAAATTCTTCAAGAGCAAGCACATAATCAGCCATATCAAAAGCCCACAGCGCCGCCAAACGATGAATCTCCGAATAAAGGACGGTCTTCTCCCGGGTCTTTTCCGAAAATCGCATCTGTTCTATCGCGTCTCCGCTACGCAAATGCAGGGCGCACAGGATAGCATAATCAGCACACAGAGGATCATCCTTTTTCTCTTCGAAAAGCACTCTCGCATGTTCATACAGACCCTGTCTATATAATATCAACGCCTCATCATAGGCGGAGGTGGCATCGGCGAACACACAGACTCCGGCGAGCAACACCCCTGTAAGAGAAAAACTTATCTTCGCAAATAAATTCATAATTTCCATTTTTTTAGGGAAGGTGGCAGATATTCCGCACACGACATCCCTCAAAACCTTCAAATTTACTAAAAATACCTATATTTGCCAATCCATTACCCACGTGTTATGATTATATCCGTAAAACATGCTAACATAAGCAACTCCGAACAGGTCGTCATCTATGACCTTAACATGGAGGTCAATGAAGGAGATTTCATCTATATTACAGGAAAAGTAGGTACGGGTAAAACCTCCATTTTCAATGCATTCACCGCTCAGACACCTGTCGAATGCGGACGGATAAACGTATGCGGATACGACCTTACGAGGATAAAATCCAGCAAAATACCTCTGCTCCGCAGAAAAATGGGAGTGGTTTTTCAAGACCTCCAGCTGCTCAAAGACAAAACGGTCTATGATAATCTGGACTTCGTTCTGACCGCCACAGGATGGAAAAGAGCCTCCGAAAAAGTCTCGCGCATAGAAGAAGTACTTTCTATGGTGGGAATGACCAACAAAGTGCACAAATATCCATACCAGCTTTCCGGAGGAGAACAACAGCGAATCTGCATAGCGCGTGCGCTTCTTAACCATCCGGAGGTCATTCTCGCCGACGAACCTACGGGAAACCTTGATTACGAAACGGCCGAGGGGATAATGCAGCTTTTCACCACCCTTAATAAAGAACAAGGCACTGCGATAGTGATGATCACCCACGACAGAGGCATAATCTCACGCCATCCGGGCAAAATCTACGTCTGCGAGAACGAGACTTGCACCCTGTCAGACTCCCCTTGCGATGAATCTTAAGGACAGATATTTCTTCATCCTGGATTATTTTCGGGAGAACATGCCTTTGGCACAGAGCGAACTGCACTTTGAAAACGCCTATCAGCTGATATGCGCCGTCATCCTTTCCGCTCAATGCACAGACAGAAGAGTTAATCTGGTTACTCCCCGTCTCTTTGAGAAATACCCTACCGTGGAAGACCTTTCCAAAGCCGACCCCTCACAAGTACGCTCAATAATATCCAGCATATCGTATCCTAACTCAAAAGCCGAACATCTGGTAGAAATGGCCCGCGGAGTAGTGGAAAGATTCTCCGGAGAGATTCCCTCCTCCGTCGAAGACCTTATGACTCTCAGCGGAGTCGGCAGAAAAACGGCCAATGTAGTAGCCTCTATCATATATAACAAGCCTGTTATAGCAGTTGATACCCACGTCTTTAGAGTAGCACATAGGCTTGGCCTAAGCAAAGGTAAAACTCCTGAAGCCGTGGAGAAAGATTTGGAAAGACACATTAAAGAAGAGGACCGCGGGACGGCGCACCATTGGCTTATTCTGCACGGAAGATATATATGCACAGCGCGCAATCCCCGTTGTGAAGAATGCGCGCTTAAACTATGGTGTGAAGATTACCTCTGTTCCCGTTAAGACTTAACGAACTGCGCCTTAAGAGAGTCTATCTTACTGTCGGCATCATCCCCTTTGGCCCCGAAATAGAACTTGATTTTAGGTTCCGTGCCGGAAGGACGAACGCTGACCACATCCCCCGCTTCGTCGAAAAACTGAAGCACATTGCTGCTCGGAAGGCCAGTCTTCTCCGTTTCGAGATAGTCTATCACCTTTACTACCGGACTTCCGCACATCTGAGAAGGCGGAGTAGAACGAAAATCTGACATAATCTTCTGTATCTCCTCCGACCCTCTCTTGCCTTTGCGGACAAGACTTACGAGCGCCTCCTTACGATAGCCGTATTCCTTATAAACCTTCTGCATCAGAGAATAAAGAGTAAGTCCCTGTTCGGCAGCCCAGCTCGCAGTCTCCGCTATGATGGCAGAAGCTATCTGCGCATCCTTATCGCGAACGAACTCACCCACGTTGAACCCATAGCTTTCCTCGCCGCCGCATATAAATTCGCCCTTACCTTCGTTACGTTTGACCACCTCAGCGATGTACTTAAAGCCCGTAAGCACGTTATAGACAGGCACTCCGAAGCTCTCGCATATCTCTCGGATAAGCTCCGTCGTAACTATAGTCTTTACGCAATACTTTCCCGGGGTCAGTCTCCCTTGCTCCTTAAGTCTCGAAAGAATATAATAAGTCATCAGCGAAGCGGTCTGATTACCATTAAAGAGCACCATCTCTCCGCTGTCATTTCTTACAGCTATGCCCATTCTGTCTGCATCCGGGTCCGTAGCTATCACAAGGTCAGCACCGCACTCATTGGCCTTTTCTATGGCCAATTTAAGAGCAGAAGGCTCTTCAGGATTAGGCGAAACGACCGTAGGGAAATTACCGTCCGAAACATCCTGCTCCGGTACGTGTACTATGTTTTTAAAACCAAGGGCCGAGAGAGTGGCCGGAACAAGCTTCACTCCGCAGCCGTGCAGAGGTGTATATACGATTTTAAGGTCAGAGTGCTTCTCGTCTATCCCACGCCCAAGCGTAAGAGAAAGTATATCACGAAGATAGCACTCATCTACATCGGAGCCCATAATGGTAAGCGAGCCTTTCTTTCCGTCAGGGCAAGCTGTCTTAACGAGCGAAGGAGAAGTAATCTTTGACACTTCGGCCACTATCTCCTTGTCAACAGGAGAAGTAATCTGTCCTCCGTCGCTCCAGAACACCTTATAACCGTTATATTCCTTAGGATTATGCGAAGCTGTAACCATCACGCCGGCAGTGGCGCCCTTAAGACGAATGGAATAGCTCAGCTCCGGCGTAGGACGTATGTCATCGAAGAGAAAAACATCTATCCCATTGCAGGTAAGCACATCTGCGGTAATCTTCGCGAATTCGCGACTGTGATTACGGCTGTCGAAAGACACACACACGCTTCTCTTCCCCTCCGGGGCATGAGAAAGAATATAATTGGCCAATCCCTGGGTCGCCATGCCCACCGTATATACGTTCATACGATTAGTTCCGACGCCCATCACACCGCGAAGTCCGCCGGTACCAAATTCAAGATTCTTATAAAAAGCATCCTCAAGCGCCGACGGATCTCCTTCCAGAAGAGCCTTTACCTCATTTCTGGTTTTCTCGTCGAATTCATTACCCAGCCAACTCTGGGCAACTTCCTTGTAATTAGTAGCCATATTATTTTAGATTAAACTGTTTTGTCCAAAAATCGCAATCTGCATGAAAATCATGTTTCCCCTGATACCCTCGGTAGCCATGCATTCCGTCGGGATATATCATAATCTCAAAACTCTTATCGGCACGCTGAAGAGCATCCACCAACTGTAAAGTATTCTGAAAATGAACGTTATCATCTCCCGTTCCGTGGGTAAGTTTAAGAGTGGAGCGAGCATCGTCATATTTTTCCACATAGTTCAGAACCCTTGACACAGAATAGCCCTCAGGATTATTCTGCGGAGTATCCATGAAACGCTCCGTGTAGTGCGTGTCATAAAGTAGCCAATCATACACACCTCCGCCGGCCACTCCGCACTTGAAATACTCCGGATGTGTCATCACAAGCATGGAAGTCATAGTGCCTCCGAAAGAAAAACCCTCAACACCCATCCTCTCCGAATCCACATAAGGCAAGGACGAGAAATACTCCGCCCACGCGAGACAATCTTTCACCGGAATGCTCACAAGGTCCCTGTAAATCAAATCCACGCCCGCTCTGCCGTTATGGCCTGCCGCACGGGTATCTGCCACCACTTTAATGACAGCGTTATCATAGAACCACCAAGTCCTCTCATTCGCATCGCGCCACCAGTCCCGAACATAAGGAGTATCAGGACCACCGTAAATCTCCATCACAAGAGGATATTTCTTCTGAAGGTCAAAATCCCGAGGCAGCGACACGGCTGCAGGAACCTTAAGTCCGTCTTCCAAAGTAAGATAAACGATGTCCCAAGAGGGTCTGCTATCCGGAAGCTTATTAAGCGGCGATTTCGACTTCAATACGCTCTTTCCTCTCTTAATCACATAATTATACTGAACCGGAGGGGTGTTAATATCTGAACACTGCACCGAGTAAGAACGAAAATCATCGGAAATTTCCACATTCCCAGCATTATATACCGGATCAGAAAGCAAAGTAATTTTCCCTGCGCTGTTCACTTTATAAAAGCACGAATGTATGCGACTGTCTCTATTGGCCTTAAAATAAACTTCCCCTCTCTTTTCATCAAATTTTAGAAGTTCCACGCGCCAATTCTCTCCGTCAGTGAGACGTTGAAGAGTCTTTCCGTCGTAAGAAAGGAAATAAATCTGCTGCCATCCGCTTTCGAAGTCTCTGGCCATATAGAGGCCTTCCTTACAGAAAAGCATATCATCCAGCCAATTAACCCAAGTAGGATACCTTTCCTCATAAATGCTCTCTATGCCACCATCATTCGCATCCACTGCATAAAGACGAAGTTCCTGCTGCACTCTCGGCATCCACTGCACGAAAAGCCTGCGCGAATCATCTCCCCAAAACGGAGTGCCGAAATATTGGTCCAAAGAATAATCAAAATCAGCCCACAGAATACCGTCCCCAGCGTCCGTAAGAGAAAAAATCCCCACTTTTACCACAGGATTCTTCTCCCCTGCCTTAGGATAGCGGGTGCGCGAAAGACTTCCCTGCTGCCCGAAAGGAGAATATATAGGAAACATAGGCACTTCGCTGTTATCGAAACGATAGAACGCTATCTTTTTCGAATCAGGGCTCCACCAGAAGGCCTTGTACTTGGAAGGTCTGCCGAAAATCTCTTCATAATAAACCCACGAAGCGTATCCGTTAAGCGTCACTTCGCTCCCGTCGAAAGTTATCTGCCGCTCAATATTCGAAGATACTGACCTTATATAGAGGTTATTATCTTCTTTAGTATAAGCCAATGTCTTTCCGTCCGGGGAAAGTGTCTCATTAAAATTCTCCGCGCGAACATTCTGCCCCCATACACAGATGAATACCAAAACAAAAAATACACGAAATCGCCTCATTTTCCTATATTCCATTAATCAATTACCGTCTAAACACTCACAAAAATACGAATCCTTAAAATTAACCAAATATACGATTTTACTTGCTCTTGTGAGCGCCGTATAGAGCCATTTTAAGTCATCCCTGCTGAATTCATCTTCCCAAAATGGGCAATCGATAAAAACGCACTCCCATTGGCCACCCTGCGCCTTATGGCAGGTAAGCGCCTGAGCATATTTAAGTTGAAGAGCATTATAATAAGGATCTTCACGTACTCGTTCGTAACGCTTCTTCTTCGATGCTATATGCCCATAATCGGCACTGACTCCTTCATAAAGAGCTTCCTGCTGCTCGGCAGAAAGACTGGCCGACTCACTTTCAAGCGTATCCAGAAGGACCTTGGCCGTAACACGCTGGTCGTCGTAATCGGGGAAACAGAGCGTAGCCGTAGCGAAATGCAATCCGTATCTCTCCTCATAAGAGCCTATCTTTTCGAGCCTTGCGACATCACCGTTCGCAATGTATCCCATAGCGGAATTCTCATCCACGAACTGGTAACAGTTCTTGACTATCATAAGCGCATCACCGCGAAGGAGTTTTTCCTCCTTGAACTGCACCATAGAACGAATCCCCAAATTATATCTGATGGCCTTACGGTTAGAGCGGCAGATGACCGTAGTCTCGTCCTCCCCGAACTTATCATAAGCGGCAGTGAGCGCATCTATAAGCTCATCTCCTACGATTTTTCGCACATCGGGAAAACCTTCAGTCCTTAATGCCAATCTTCCTGAAGACAGGTCTGAACGAAGCGCCGTAGCATTCTGCAGGATACCGGAAGATTCGGCCTGACGCACTACGGTAGTAAGCGAAGAATAACTCACACCTCCGAATTCATCCATATAATCAGCGTTTAACGCAGGGCTTTCGTCCATACCTACCGGAGGCAACTGCGCACTGTCTCCCACAAGCAAAAGACGGCAGTCGTCCCCACTTCGGACGAACTTTATAAGATCACTCAAAAGGTCTCCAGAGCCGAAATTGGCCTGAGAAGAAGAATCTATCCCTATGAGCGAGGCTTCATCCACCACGAAAAGCGTATGACGATTCTTGTTCGGAGCCAGACTGAACTGCCCCCAACCCTTCTCCCCCACACCTTTCTGCCTGTAAATACCCTTATGGATAGTGGCCGCTTTACGTCCGGACATCTTGCTTAAGACCTTAGCAGCACGACCGGTAGGGGCCAAAAGGACGCACCCGAAGCGTAAACCTACTATGGCATTGATGATGGCGGACACGGCTGAAGTTTTTCCGGTCCCAGCATAACCGTTCACGACGAGAATATCTCCGTCATCCGAAGACAAAAAATCCGAAGTCTTTCTGAACAGAGCATCCTGACAGGGCGTCGGCTCAAAGGAAAAAGCCTTTAAAAATTCGTCGTAAAGCATCCTTAAATACGAACTTAAGCTATAGTCTCCTGTTCGGCTTTATCCTTATGCATCTGCGCTATGCGTGAATGCAGTTTCTGATTCTCGTCGCAGATTTCCTTAATGCCTTCGTTAATGTCCTTAAGTTCATCGTCTCCCTCAAAATCCACGTTATATATCTTATTGAACGAGCGATAACTGCCAAGTCCCTTATAGATAGAAAAGAGTGGACGTATATAATAGGAGTTTATGAAATAAAGAAGCATTATGACCAGAAGAAGCGCCACCACCACAGCTACGCTTCCAGGAATTATGCTCCTGTAGAAGCCGCTGTCAAAGTCTCTCGTGTGGCGGTGAAGATCGTCATAAAGCGAAGACATAAGGGCATCCAAAGTGCTTCTGAGTTTATCGTAACGCGGCTGCAGGCTGTCGAAATACCAATCCCGCGTGTTTATGAAGTCCGACTCTATGACATTCTTAAGTTCCAGCGACTCAGCGACATACTCCGAATATGAAAGCTCCACGGAATCGGCCAATGGCTGAATGGAATTATAAGCCAATGCATCGCGAAGCGAATCGCATTTGTCCGTAAAAGATGAAGCGTCAAAATCCGGAAGACTTTTCAGCGACCCGTCGCCGATGAGAGCCAGAATGTCGTGATTATACACATTCGACACATCTCCCAGACTACGAGCCACGCTTATGCATTTAACGTCCTTATCGATAAGTTCAGACATATAACTGCTCATCTTACGATATTCCAAAACGGATATTACACTGGAAATCAGCAGAACCACCGATATAGCCCCGAAGCTTACGTTCAACTTGGACCGCATGCCGAATTTGGGTCCGCGGGCATGCTTTACTATCTTTTTATTTTTCATACCTCAAAACATTGCCAAATATAGCAATTATTTAGAAGCTGTTCGAAAATTCAGCAACTTTTCAAAACGGCATATCACTTAACCAAATTTTTTATAAATTTGTGAAAATATTAAAATATCTAATAGCCTTATGAAAGCTTTTTTAAATGACGGCACTAAAAATACGATACTAAAAAAAGAAATACTGCGTCTATGTATAAAAAATAAAGCTAACAGCATAGCCGATTTCAGTAAAGAATTGGCTACAAGCGTTCCCACTACCACTAAACTTCTGACAGAGATGATAGAAGAAGGTCTGCTGCAAGACGAAGGCAAGGTGGATACTAAAGGCGGCAGAAGGCCAAGCACATTCGGACTCAACCCGGACGCAGGGTATTTTATAGGCGTGGATGTGAGCAGACAGCATTTTCACATCGCCATTTGCGATTTCAAAGGTAATCTCGTGTATTTCATTCACGACATACCTTTCGTGCTGGAGGCTAACGCCGATTCATTTAAGAAAATATGCACCAAAGTAAAAGAAGAGGTCGGGGCAAAGGGCGTTGACTGGGACAAGGTATTGGGAGTAGGAGTAAGTCTTTCCGGTAGAGTCAATCCTGAAAAGGGTTATTCGCTGACATATTTCGTAAGCGACGACATCCCTATGAAAAACCTTTTCGAACAGCAGCTTGGCGTGCCCGTAACCATAGAGAACGACTCGCGTGCCATGACCTACGGCGAATATATGTCCATGGAACACGGCGACGAAAGTGATCTCATATTCATAAACCTTTCATGGGGACTGGGCATGGGAATGATACTTAACGGAGCTCTTTACTATGGCAAATCCGGGTTCTCTGGAGAAATCGGACACTTCCCTTCGCTCGATAACAACATAATCTGCCGTTGCGGAAAAATAGGCTGCCTGGAGACAGGAGCTTCCGGATGGGCGCTTCACCGCATCATACTCGAAAAGCTCCAGCAAGGGCGCAAATCCACACTTGCCTCCATATACGAGAAGAACGGGGAAATCACTCTGGATGAGATACTTAAAGCCGTAGAAGACGAAGACATATTGGCCATCGAAGGGATAGAGCAAGTCGGCGCCACTCTTGGACAAGGAATTGCCGGCGTGATTAACATATTCAACCCATCTTTAGTGGTGATAGGCGGAAGGCTCATAGTCGGAAAAGACTACCTTATGCTTCCAGTCAAAACGGCCGTCAACAGATTCTCCCTTTCAAAAGTAAGTTCAGATACCAAGTTCCAATTTTCAAAACTCGGCCTAAAAGCAGCCGGTATAGGGGACTGTCTTTTAAGCCGAGCTAAACTGTTAGGGTTATAATCCTTTACCAGATAACAACCCTTTCCTCTTGAGGACGGAACATCTTGTCGCCCTCCTTGATTCCGAATGCATTGAAGAAATCTTCGAGGTTTCTCAGTGTTACGTTAACTCTGTTACAACCAAGCGAATGAACGTCCAGAAGAGTAAGACGTTTGCTTTCTTCGTCGGTAATATTCTGACCCCAGAGAGTGGCGTAGCCCAGATAAAACCTCTGCTCTGCCGTAAAACCGTCTATAGGCTCAGGATGTTTTCCTCCAAATGAATTCTGCATAGCGGTGTATGCGATGCGAAGACCGCCCTGGTCTGCTATGTTCTCTCCCAAAGTAGCACCACCATTGGCATTAAGTCCAGGAAGAACCTCCACTGCATCGAACTGCGCCACGAGTTTAGCCGCCTTGGCCTTGAAAGCCTGCGCATCCTCCTCGGTCCACCAGTTATTCAGATTGCCATCCTTGTCGAAAAGTCTGCCTTGATCGTCAAATCCGTGCGTCATCTCATGGCTTATGACCACTCCTATCGCACCATAATTTACAGCATCATCTGCATCTGGGTTAAAGAAAGGCGGCTGAAGAATACCCGCAGGGAAGCAAATTTCATTAGTCGAAGGATTATAGTAAGCGTTAACTGTCTGAGGAGTCATACCCCACTCGGTCTTATCTACAGGCTTGCCAAGTTTAGAGAGGTTATCCTTTGACATCCAAAGTGCAGCCTCGCGAAGATTCTCATAATAAGAACGTTGTGGGTCTATCGTGAGTGCTGAATAATCCTTCCACTTGTCGGGATAGCCTATTTTGATGATAAACGAAGACAGCTTCTCCTGTGCCTTGGCCTTAGTCTGTTCACTCATCCAATCAAGTGAAGCGACGTGCTCGGAGAGAGCTTTCTGTATGTTTTTCACTATGTTAAGCATATTCTGCTTATCCTTTTCAGGGAAATATTTTTCCACATACATCTCTCCCACGGCCTCGCCCAGAAGTGAATTAGGAACCTGCATTGCACGCTTCCACCTCGGCTTAGGCTCCTGAACCCCAGACATCTGCTTTGAGAAAAAGTCAAATGATGCAGCATAGAAATCATCGCTAACAGAACCGCACGCTCCGCTAAGTAGCTGTGCCTGAAGATAATGCTTCAACACATCAGGACTGGTACGCGCGATGATTCTATCCAGTGCCTTAAAATATGAAGGCTGCTCCACGATGACGCTTTCCTGCTCAGGCACGCCTATCGCCGCGAAGTAACTCTTCAGATGAAGATGCGGATATGACTTATAAAGAGCCTCTGTCTTAACCGGATTATACTGAGCCTCGATGTCCCTCTGCTGAACCATAGACCAGTAAGGAACGGCTATCTTCATCTCGAAATCATAGGCATCGCGAGCCTTTTTCTCTGCCTGCGAATCGCCTGCAAGCGTGAAAATTTTAGTAAGGAAAGCAAGATAACCCTCGCGAAGAGCCTTATTCTCTTCTTTCAGATAATAGTCGCGGTTTCCCATAGCAAGTCCGGACTCTCCGAGATAAAGGACACTGTTAGAGTTATCTACCATATCAGCAGACACATACACGCCCCAGCATCCGCTCTCTCCGTGCAGCTCAAGTTCTGCCATAGCTTTCACGAAAGACTCCACGTCCGAAATCTTCTCAAGTTCGGCCAAATATGGTCTTACAGGATTGATACCCTCATTATTAAGCCTTGTAGAGTCAAGTCCCATGGCATAAAGATCCGCTATCTTCTGCTGTACGGAGCCTTTCTCCGTCTTGAGATCTGAAAGTCCTTTAAAAAGTTCATTAAGACGAATCTCGTTATTCTCCCGCAATACGTCGAACGAGCCGTAGCGTGAATATTCCGGCTTCAAGGGATGGTTTTTCTGCCAACCGCCCGTAGCGTACTGATAAAAATTCTCCGATGGGGACACCGAAGTGTCCAAATTAGCAAGGTCTATGGCCGGAACCTTTTCGTTTTTCCCAGTTCCGCCACAAGCCGAAAGTGCTGCAACCAATGCTGCCGACATAACGATTTGAAATTTTCTCATAATATTGATTTTACTCTGTAAACGATAACGCTTACTTATTTTCAGAAAGATATTTTAAGGCCTTGGCCAACTGATCGGGACACGAAGTTCCACGCCCTTTGCAACTGATCCCGTCAAGGCGCGATATAACATCCTCCACTTTCATACCCACACATAAAGAAGAAACGCCCTGAGTGTTACCGTTACACCCTTTAGTAAACTCCACTTTCTTTATTATGTCATCCTTTACCTGAAGGTCTATCTGCATAGAGCATACAGCCCCGCAAGTCTGGAAAGACAGGGCTCTGGTTCCATCCTCCAAAGTCCTGTCACTTATAATCTTAACATCAAATTCGCTCATAATCTGCATTATATTTCTTTAAAGCTTACAGCGAAGCCTCCGCCCGGCGCCATATAAAGTGTCAGGGCATCTGTTGAAGACACCGTCTTCGTATAGACTTGGCAGGCATCCTGCACTTTGTAATGACTATCCGCGTTGTCGGCATAAATAGTGGCCTCATACGCCTTATCTTTATCAAGGAACTTTAAAGGAATAGTGAGAGTCCTGGAGTTCTCATCCGTAACTCCTCCCATAAACCACTTTCCTGTCTTTTTACCCTGACGAGCTATCACGATATAATCCCCAGGCTCTGCCAAAAGATATTCACTTCTCTGCCAATCTACCTCCACATCCTTTATGAACTGGAACTGACGAGGGAACTGCTCATAATTCTGAGGAAGGTCAGCTGCCATCTGCAAAGGCGAATACATGGTAACATAAAGAGCTAACTGATTAGCCATAGTGGCATTAACCCACGACGAATTCCTCCCTTCTGTCACCTTTTCAAGGTCGCGACGGAAAATACCCGGAGTAAAATCCATAGGTCCACCATTCAGACGCGTGAACGGAAGTATGGTTACGTGATGTGGAAGTGTCCCTCCAAAGGCCTGATATTCAGTTCCGCGAGCGGACTCATTTCCCACCAGATTAGGATATGTTCTGCAAAGGCCCGTAGGACGCACAGCCTCATGAGCGTTGACCATAACCTTATGCTCAGCGGACTTTTTCACAGAATACAGATAATGATTATTCATCCATTGGCTGTAATGATGCTCCCCAAAAGGCAGAATATCTCCCACATAACCTGTCTTAACGGCATCGTACCCATACTTGTTCATCAGGTCGAGCGCTGCATCCATGTGGCGCTCATAATTTCGTACCGAAGAAGAAGTCTCGTGGTGCATCATAAGCTTGACGCCATTCTTGTGAGCATAAGCATTAAGCGCCTTTATGTCGAAATCCGGATAAGGGGTCTGAAAATCAAACACATAGTCCTTATTACAATTAGCCCAATCCTCCCAGCCTACATTCCAGCCCTCCACAAGAACCTCATCGAAACCGTTAGCTGCGGCGAAATCTATATATCTGCGGACATTGGCATTATTAGCCCCATGTCTCCCATTAGGAGTAGCACGAACATAATCAGTCTCTCCGAGATGTACAGAAGTGAAATCGTCAGTGTAAGCCCAAGAACTGATACCTGAAATCATCTCCCACCACACTCCTATATATTTAACAGGCTTTATCCAGCTGACATCCTTAAGCGCACAAGGCTCGTTGAGGTTAAGTATAAGTCTTGAAGCCAATTGCGCCGTAGCGCTCGGAGCCACCTGAATAGTACGCCAAGGCGTAGAGAACGGAGTCTGCACACGTCCCTTCGCTCCTCCGGCATCAGGAGTAAGATGCGATGTGAACACGAGAGTTTTAGGATTGATTTCCAAATGCATACAAGGATAATCCACCAAAGCGGCCTCGTGTATGTTAATATAAAATCCTAATGGCGAACGCATCTGAAGCGAAGTCTGCACCCCGGATGTAGAGAACGGAGTCTGAGAATCATTCCCACAGATGGCGTCCTTGAACTTAGAAGGAATCTCGCTTATAAGGCTTTCGGTATAATTATACTCCTGCGTATCATAGTCCCCGGGAATCCACCACGCTGTGCAGTCCTGAGCCATAGCAAACTGCGTAAGTTCCTCATTTATCACGAAATAGCGCATTTCCTTCTGGTCAGGGAACTCGTAACGAAAACCGAGTCCGTCATCGAAAAGACGAAAGCGTATGTTCATCTTGCGCCCTGTACTCTCCTGAATAAGGCAGACGAGAAGTTCATTATAATGATTACGTATCTGCGACTCCTCACCCCATACAGGAGACCAAGTCTGGTCAAACGCATCGCGCGAACTACTAACCACCGTAAAACCATCGTGGAAAGAATTGGCAGGCTTGTAATCCGTCTTAGAAATGGAGCCATCTTTATTATAATCAAGCTTCTGTGCTTTAAGCACTCCACGAAGTTCAAATCCGAGGGTCGAAGGCAGGATGACGTCCTCCCCCTTGTATTTCAAAGAATAAAATGGCGTTCCGTCTTTCTCATCTACGGCGAAAGACATCTGAAGATTACCGTCAGGAGACGCCAAATCATAACGTTCTCCTCTCAGTTCGTGCCGACCGGCGCAAGAGGCCAAAGAAAATGCCACGGCACATATAAGTAAAGACCTGAATTTCATCTATTTATCTATTATTTTATCAAATTACACGAGCCATCGCCCCAGAGCAAAACACAAGTGCTTGCGAGAAAGCGAATTCAGCAGTGCAATTTACATCTTTTTCCGCTTTTCTCACAATTTTCTTTACGCGTAACTGCACATTCCGCGGTTACGGCTTTATCTGCCAATAGCCGCCACGGGCAGACCCGACCCTCTTGAGAATTCCCGAGGACTTAAGAGAGGCGACAAGACGCTCGCAACTGCGAAGACTAATCCCCGCGGATGCGGAAAGTTCTGGAACAGTCACAGAAGGGTTTATCGCTATTTCATTAAGAATCAACTTTTCCGGATCCGTCGGGGCGTGAAACCTGTACGATTGTCTCGGTTCATTGAACGGAGGGTCGGCGTCTTCCGCCCTTTCCTTTAAAGAATGACAGGTAGCTTTAGGCTCAAACAAATACATGGCTTTCCCATCCATAGCGTCGTCCTCTAACTTCCTGACAAACTGCACCTGAAACGAAAGCCCCACCTCTCGCCAGCGGAACTGAATCTCCGGGTAATCCTTCAAATCTTCCGCAACAAGCTTCAGCCCGTTCCCCCACTGGTCAATGATTCCCAGCTTCCGGAACACCGGTGCGATGACCTTGTTCCGCGCATCCGACTGCCGGCTCTCCATATCTGAATAGTCTATGGATGGTGGAAGAAGCCCGGGGCTTGTAATCTCGATCATATCATCATAGACGGCAATCTTGATGTCTTTTCCCGCCAAAGAATACTGGCGGTGAACGACAGCATTACGAATGACCTCTCTTATCGCCTTAACCGGATATTCCCAACGCGATACGGTATAAACACCCTGAATCGAGCCTGACTGACTGATGTTCCTCAGAATAAACGCATAAGCATCCTCAACCTGCTCGGCAATGCCGTAGTCGTATGTCTTTCTATCAATGAACTCCCCAGCGCTTGCACCCTTGAAACGAGCACATTCGATTTTCGCGTTCGGGAACATACTGCGGCGCAAACCATCGTCAGAAAGCAACACAAGCGCATTCGTCGGATACAGCACTCCCCTTTCCGACTTCGCCAATTCAAGTTTTATCAACACCGACTCGTCCAGGGGCTCCCCTGTCTTTTCCTCGTACTGCCGTCTAAACCCACGAAAATCAAGTTCCGTCAAAGGCTTCTCCAAGACAATCTCCCCATCAAACGAAATATTACGTCTCCGTCTCTCAAGCTCGGCGAGAAGTTCTTCATCCGCCAAACGGTTATTCGAACCAACACGCACATAGGTCCCGCCGGCTTTCCCTTCCGACTTCAGATAGTACGGCGGCGTACTCCCCCGATAGACCCTCACACGTACGATACTGCGTCCACTCACCGAAAGAAACGAAATATCCGGAAGTACAGAAGGATAACACAGGTCATATATCATATTACTCAACTGCTCCTCAATCAGCGGCAGCTCCTCCTCAGGTACCCCGACAGCCCGATGACGGTCATCCACGCCGATGAAAATCTCCCCGCCAGCATCATTTGCGAAAGCGACAATAGTTTTCGCCAAATCGGAATTCTTCGGCAAACCAGCCTTAAACTCCAGCATCCGCCCCTCTGGACACCTCAAAATCTCTTCAATTGTGCGCTCTTTCATAATGTAAATAATTAATTCAGGGCAAATATAGAACAAAAAAATCATATCACCGCCATTTGGCGGTAAAAAATCAAAATTTTTTCAAATCTACAATGCACCGAAACAAAGTGAAATAAAATTCATATACCATTTCAAAAAAGTTTCCCTGTCTTAAAAACGGCACGATCAATGATAAAATATTGGCATATAACATTTTATTACTAAACATTGAAATTACGGCTGCATTATTTATTTTTGCATTGGCATTTTGAAAATCAAAAGACAGCTTGGTATTATATGAATATAAGAGACAATGATAACATAATCTGCGCACCGGCGACTATAGCCGGAACAGGCGCGATCAGCATAATTAGGGTGAGCGGAGAAGGATGTTTGGGATTGGCAGAAAAGATAATTGGCATAAAAAAAGGAAAACTCAGCGAAGCGAAAGGCTATAGCCTACACTATGGGGTTATCTGGCAGAAAGGCTGTGAAGAGATATTGGATGAGGTGATAATCAGCGTGTTCCGTGCTCCGCATTCGTACACTGGAGAGGATTCGATAGAGATTTCTTGCCACGCATCGGAGTATATAGTTTCGTGCATCCTACAGAGGCTTTGTGAGGAGGGGGCAAGAATGGCGCTGCCAGGAGAATTTACACAAAGGGCCTATCTTAACGGAAAAATGGACCTTTCACAGGCGGAGGCCGTGGCTGATGTGATAGCTGCCGATTCAAAAGCTGCCTTGAAAGTGGCGCAAAACCACCTTAGGGGCGATTACTCCAAAGCGTTCAAGGCTTTGAGGGATGAATTAGTGAAACTTTCCACACTGCTGGAACTGGAATTGGACTTCAGCGAAGAAGAAGTGGAATTTGCAGACAGGAGTCATCTTAAAGAAATCGCAGGAAAAGCTATAGAGAGAATGCACTCACTTAGAAACAGTTACAAAGTGGGAGGCAGTCTTAAAAGAGGTATCCCGGTAGCTATCGTGGGGGCGCCAAACGCAGGGAAAAGCACACTGCTGAACGCTCTGCTGGGCGAAGAAAGGGCCATAGTGTCTGACATTCCGGGAACGACACGCGACACTATAGAAGAAAGCATTGTCATTAAAGGAGTTAAATATCGTTTCATAGACACAGCGGGAATTCGTGAAACTACCGAAAAGGTGGAAGCGATGGGCATTGAACGAAGCCTTAGGAAGATGCGTGAAGCCAGTATTGTGATCTGCATCTTGGACCCGCTGCATAAAGAAGAGAGTTTGGCAGTTCTAAGTGAGGTGCGGAATAGTCTTGCGCCAGATGATCAGACACTTCTTACCGTGCTAAATAAAAGCGACCTTATCAAAGAGGGTGATGACTTCTTTTTGTCTGATACTCCAAAGTTTAAGTCTAAGGCGGAACGCTCGGCGAAAAATTTTATCCGTATTTCTGCACTAACTAGCGAGGGTCTGAATCTTTTAAAGGAAGCTATAGGCCAATGTGGCCCGGCAAAAAAGGTCGAGGAAGCCGTAATTATAACATCCGAAAGGCACTATCGGGCCATCTGCAGTGCCCTAAAAAGTATGGAAGACTTGGTGAAAGCCCTTGAGAAAGGAATAAGTGCTGAACTCGTAGCCGAAGACCTACGCGCCGCCATCTCCGATATCAACTCCATCTTCGCCTCCACCGCCGACGCCATCACCCCCGACGAGGTTCTTGGAGAAGTCTTCGGAAAGTTTTGCGTCGGAAAATAAGGTGTTACTATATGCGGATGATGTAGAGATGGGAAACGACTGTACGGAGGTCTTATAGAGGTGCTCAATTCTTCAATCCTTTTGGGAGTAGCGTTGATGTCACCGACCAGATTTTTATTAAATTTGCAAAACATTGTAAGAGGGACGGACATTATGGGTGAAAAGGACAAAGCCATATATCAATACAACGGCGGCAGTCTGACCGTTGAAGATTGGGATTCCAGAAAAGTCGTGTCGTTTGAGGAGCTTGTGCAGGCTGTTAAGGTGACTCACTCAGCCACACAGGATGGAGCTGTCAGGGCCATCAACAGGATGCAGACGATGCGCAACTGGATTATCGGGTATTATATTGCGGAGTTTGAGTTGAAAGGAAGGGAGCGGGCCGAATACGGAGAAATGCTGTTTGCCAAGTTGGCGGAACGTGTTGCTGTTAAAGGTTTGTCTCGGGAGATTCTTACACTGTGCTGTACTTTTTACAAGTTCTATCCGCAGATGTCTTGCCTTCTCGGGATTCAGTCCCGGATGTCGGGGCAAATTGGTGATACGCCGAGTCACCAATTGAAACGGAGTGATAATAAGGATTTTGAAATCAGTGATTCAGCGAATCACCAATTCATCTCATCACCAGAGTCCATCATATCGAAGCTTTCTTTCTCGCACCTTAGAATATTGCTCGCCATTGACGACCCTCTTGTCCGCTATTTCTATGAACAGCAGTGTATGCGTGGAACCTGGTCGGTGCGGGAACTTCGCCGTCAGGTTACAAGCAACCTGCATATAAGAGTCGGGCTGAGCCAAAATCCGGAAAAATGCCTCGCCCTTGCCGCTTATG
Organism: Firmicutes bacterium TM09-10; assembly: GCA_963650755.1. GTDB lineage: Bacteria > Bacteroidota > Bacteroidia > Bacteroidales > UBA932 > Cryptobacteroides. Next base: position 93,366 of record CAVJMH010000003.1, read on the forward strand.
AGGAAAATTCCTCGCAACTTATGGTTAGAGATCCTTATACGCTTGAGTTTCTCGGCCTCAGGGCTAAAGATATTGTGACTGAAGCCGACCTTGAGAACGCATTGATTGCCCATCTCCAGGAGTTTCTACTTGAATGCGGCAACGGACTGTGCTTCGAGGCCCGGCAGAAGAGAATCATCATCGATGACGAGTATTACTTCCCGGATCTTGTGTTTTACAGCCGCTACGGGCATTTCAGTCTTATAGTGGAACTCAAAAACGAGGCGTTCTCGCACGAGAACCTCGGGCAGTTGAATTCGTATGTGTCATACTGGAAAAAGAATGAGATGCGCCCCGGAGACAATCCGCCCGTAGGTCTTCTGCTATGCACACAGAAAGGGGAACAGATGGTGGAATATGCGCTTGCGGGAATGGACAACCAGCTTTTCGTATCGACATACCAGCTTCAACTTCCGGACAAGAAAGCCCTTGAAGATTTTCTCCTGCGCCAACTGGAGGAGAATAAAGAAGACCTGTAGTCAAATTCAGATGTGAACATAATGGAAAAACCGCCGTCCGAATCTGTCATCCGGGCGGCGGAATTTTTTCGTGATAAGGAGTGTTATGCCCCGAGCTTCGCGGAGGCGAACATATCGCCGGATTTTTCACCGGTGGCGGTGTTGACGTAGAAGTACTTGAAGAACACCTTAGGTGCTCCTGCGCTTACCGCTCCGTGGACGGCCTCGTAGTCGGACTTGATGTCGTAGTCCTCGGCGGCGATTGTCCTTGCGTCACCGATCTGGACTGCCTTGCTGTAGGCACGGGTGATGCCGTTGCTCTGAGGGGCGGAAGCCATGATGATGAGCTTGAGGTTCGTGGTGACGGTCGGAACATCGTCAAGGGTGAACTTGAACGCGGCATCGGTCATAGTGATGGTGCATATCGACGGCGCATCCACTCCGGAGAGAGTCGGAGGTGTGCTGAGCATAGTGCCGCCGCACTTGAGAACCCAGAAGTTCAGCCTCATAAAGAGGTTCGCTCCGGAGATTTTGGACTTGGTGCCCAGAACGGACTTTCCCTGCGCAGAGTTTGCCGAGGCGTTCCACGAGAGTATCTGTTCATTGGTGAGGCCTTGCCAGGCCTGAGACAGCTGCTTGAACACAGCTTTTACGGAAGACTGGGAAGACGTGCGGGTCGAGCCGCCGTAACCACGGTTGCGGATGTACTTGCGGCCGCGGCTCTTGGCTGCGGTGACACCCTTTGCGGAGCCTGACATTTCGTCAAAGGCGATTGATGGAACATACTTCATAATCTGAAATTTTTGAAGGTGAAACTTATTTATTGTATTGTCATTCATTTGATTCGATCGAGACTTCCGATGAAGCTTCGGAACTGTCAGCCTCGTCCCTGACGGCGAAGAAGTGCAGGAAAGTGCCGTCGTTGGCCGTGTAAGCGTTGTCATCGGGATTGACGCAGGAGAAGTGTCCTCCGCTCACGCGGCCTATGGAGAGCGGATGCCCCTTGTCGCTGATGTAGGGGTTGCTGTAGATGACCGGAATCTCCACGTCCACGTCGGACGGCATACCCGTGATGCCGAACGACTGCGAGAGCGAGCCGCCCTCCGCCCTGAAGCCGTCGAACGTCATAAGGCAGAACACATAGCGCTCCTTGACGATGAGGCACTTCTTTTTCAGGACGGTGTCGGAGGAGTTGCCGGAGATTCCCGTCGCCACGAACCCGTCGGAGACTATCCCCGCCCTCTGCCCGCCCCTGGCGTATGCCGAGCACACGACGACGCGCAGAGGCCCGTGCTCGTCGAAGGCGTCCACCTTCTCGATGCGCAGACTCCCTCCGGATATCCTGCTCCTGAGTATGGTCCCACGGAATGACTTCTCAGACTGGGACAGCGTCCTCGTGTCTATTAGATAGACGCAGGTGTCGGCGGACTCCTTCATAAGGAGAGAACTAAAGTCGAAGACAATCTCCGTGGCGTTCTTCCACGCCTCGGAACTCGGGTCAACGTCGAATCTGCCGTTAAGTATGGTGAGGTTTCCGCTCTGATAGTCCTTGAACGAGACCTGCTCTATTCCTATGTTGTTTGAGACTGAGGTTATCATATTCGGATGCGAATGAATTTTACCAGTTTACCATAGCCGATGTGGCGAATATCAGGGAGTCGGGGTCGTATATCCCGCAGCGTGCGGAGAGCGACCAGCCGCAATCTACGCTCTTCTCCCTTATGTACAGCTCGTAAAGGCAGATGGACCACTTTCCTCGCCCGTTGCCCCGGCCCGGGAGATACGTCCTCCCCGCGAGGGAGGCTGACGGTACCGTCCCGAACACGCCGCTTATGCCCGCCGAGACCCCGGTGTTGACCGCGTGGATGTCGGCGAGGACGAGGGCTGAGCCGGGAGCCTGCTCGATGTAGAACCGGTCGACGGAAGCGCCGTCGCTTAGCTTGGTGATATTCTTCAAAGTAAGCTCGTTGCGTGGGGTGTAGATCTCTTTCCTCACCGCCGATAGTTCCTGACAGATGACCGACACCATCATCGACTCCCCGGTGAACCCGGTCTCGGTGTCCATCCACCAGAACGAGAGGAAATACTTCTGCCCGATGACAGGCAAAAAGCCGATTGTGGAAAGGTAACTCTCGGTGATGTCCGCGTCTCCCCAGTCGGGCGGGAACGCGGGGGCTACAATGACGGTGTTGCCCCATCTGGAGGAGACTCCGGTGCTCTCAGTGCGGGACATCTTTATCACGAGACGGTGATGCGATGACGGCTGGTTGAGACCAACGAATATTATCCTCTCCGGAGTAACCCAGAAGTCGTCGTAGTCCACCTCCGGGACATCGGAGGTATAGACCGGAGCCGTGGAGAGCAGCGGCATCCCTGCGAGCGCCCTGTTGGTGTTGATGCGGACGAAGGCGTTGTGCGCCGTCATCCTCGCCGCCTCCCCGAACGTGGAGATGCCCTTCATTCGCTCTGACAGAGTCTCCCAGCCGTGTATCTGGGAATCGGAAAGCTGCCTGTATGACCGGGAGATTCTGGACAGAGTGTTTCTTCTCTCCGCCTGGGCGGGGGTCTTTGTCTTGGAGTGCTGGGATTTGCCCGAGAGGACGGTCCTGCCGTCCACGCCGCGCGCTGTGACTTCGCCCGCGCTGCCGGAGAACCCGTTGAATGCTATGGATGGCCTGACAATCATATCTTCTGGTGTTGTCAGACAGCCTTACGATTCCATTGCAAATATACGAAATAAATTCTGATTAACAATGATTTATCCGCTATAATATCAAGCAGAACTTTAAGATTATGGCAGAAATAATCCGATTATTGCCGCATTTCCGATGATGCTGAAAATGCAGACGAAATCTTACAGATTGGCCGTGAACTTCCTCTCAATCTGGTCGCCCCGATAGCCAGTTAGGGTGTCGATGAGAGTGAAGCGGCAGTGCATAGTGTAGGAGGTCAGATCCAGTCCCCAGACGGTCTTGTAGTCCGGCACTCTGACCTTTACGATGCTCTCGTTGCCGCCGCAGTTCTTCCCGGCCACGAACACTCTCATATATCCGGGGCGTTTCCCTGCGCCGGGAGCGGCCAGCTGGATTTTCGTGTGGAGACGGTATCTTGTCGGTTCTGACTCCGACGGCATACTTACTTTGAACCAGACAATCATATCTTCCCCTACCGTCTCGCATCCATCCACACTTACCGAGAACGGCGGGAACGCCCTCCACGGCAGAGGCTCGGGGATATGCTCGTTCCCCGTCTGGGTGAAGCCGTGATATGCACTCACGAATAGGTTATAGCCGGAAATATTGTGGTCTTTTCTGAACGGCGGCCTATGGCTGTGCACCGGCACGGCCAATGAGTTCCATTTCTCCTGCGCATCCGCCGCAAGTCCCCTCCAGGCTTCAAGCGCACGCAGATGAACCGACTGATGCTCCATCTGCGACATCGTTCCGGGAAACACCGGATGCACCCGTTTTCTCCAGAAGCATACGCCGTCCCGGTGGAAGAAGGTCACTTCTCCCACTGATGACCAGCAGTCCGAGAACCGGCTATTTGGCAGATACTTCGGCATTTTGAACTCTTAAGCTCAGAGGTAACTCATAGGGACATCGATAATGCATCCAACTACAACACGAAGATACGAAATAATTTGCCAGATACCATATAAACCATAGCTTTAGATAAAATCCATAATGGTAAAGCGCACCTTGCAGCCAGCCGCTGCGCGTCAGCGCTGCGGTTTTGTGGTATTTATATTTCTCCGTGACGACCTTCGCGCGGGCGAAGACGCTGAAATTCTTGACATCGCTGAAGCGTGTGCATATCCCACCGCTCGGCTCGGAGGAAGTCTGAAAGTGCGATGCGTCAGCATCGTTCTTTCTGTCTTCCGGAGAGTGAGCAGGCAAGCCGAAAGGCGCGTCAGGAGCCGGACGGGATGAGGTTGGAGCGAGGGATGACGGTCTTTCCGGCTCTGGCACTGACTGATGAATGAAAGCACGATGTCAGCAATGTTCGCACGTGTGAGCCGGGCCGGCGGAAGGGGCTTGGGTGACGGAGTGTAGGCGGAGGGATTGGAGCCAGCAACGGAGACGAGACCAGAATGGGCTCGGCGGAGTCGGCGTAAATCCCGCAGCCGCAACGGAGGAACCGAAGCCCCTGGAGCATCCAGGCCCGGCACTACAGGGAGCGGAGTGAAACGGAGCGATTCCGCTCTGCGAGTCTGCGGCTGACGGTGTGCAGTGGAACGGAACGCCGGCTGTCACAGTCTCGCGTTTCCGCTCGCCCTCGGAAGATGTGTGCGGAATGCAGCGTCAGCGCAGTGCAGCACACTTCTGGAGAGGAGAAAGCGAGCGTTATGAACACAAGGCGCGGAGCGACTTACCTTGCCGGAGGAGGGGGTTCTTGAAGTTGAGGGCTTGCCCGAAGACTTGAAGAACTCACTCTGTAGGCCCGCAGCTTCGCTGCTAAGGCTGGCGACCTTTTCGGACTTCCGGCCGTCGGATGAGGAATAGACTTCTCTTGACGCACAAATCTTCTGACAAGGGATAAGTCTCGCACTTCCCGCCGGAGGTCCCGTGCTTCCTGACGGGCTTGGAGGCCGTTAGCCCCTGAAGGAAGCACGCTGTCGCCAGCCGCCTCCGGCTCGCGGGCGCAAAGGGACAGACTCCCACACTCCACGGACGGAGTTAGTTATACATAATCGGGGTTGTGTAATCTGGCGGCGGAGCCGACTGTTACACAACTAAGCTCCGATTATGTTAACTCACGGATTAGGAGGGATTTGGCGTGAGCCGCACTGACGGAGCGGGCCGGAATATGGCCCCTGTGGGGCGGTGGGGCAAGGAAGGGTCGAGTCTGCGACCGGAGTGCCGGAGTGAGGGACGAGCGTAGGCGACGGAGGGAGCTGTCTCGACACCTATCCTCTTTAATCCGGCGGCGGAAGCCGCCGTTGTCTCTTCTTTGGCGGCGCAGCCGACATAGAGGAGACCTTTGACCGTGCAAGGAGTCTGACGGCCGCTTGCGGACTTCAGTCTCCGCAGCAGACCCTCTTTTGCTTGCCCATATCACATTACTTCACTGAGGCTGAATCGGAGGCACGGAATGCGGAAGTCGGAGAGCAAGTCTGCGGATTTCCGGAGCGAGTTGGAGAAAGTGGCGTTTCGCAAATGATGATTGGGGTACCGGCTTTCGCATTCGCCCGGCGTGAGCGGCAGCGAACTTAATATAGGCCGGAGGTTTGGCGTGCGTAGTGGAGCGTCAGCGGAACGGAGAACGTCAATCTTCCGGTTCCGCTCTGTCCGTTTGGGCAAGTCTTCCGGCATCGCAGCGGATGCGGAGATGACGGATGTCTTGCCGGGCGTTTGTACGGATGCAAAACTGTAGATTAATGACAGGAATGCTGTTAGAGGTCATTTGCTATAATAAGTCACAAGAAAAACAGTCTAAAGGGAAGAAAGATTCCGCGAACGAAATGTCAAAATGATTGGCTATTAGGTATAATTCGGTTTACTATAAAGCCTTTTTTAGTAAATTTGCATGTAGCACGTTAAACATACAAAAACATGATTAATAGCAGTTCTAATGCCAACGATGACAATATCATCAAACTCCTCCAAAATAGGTGGGGATGTGATAAATTCATTTTTGATTGCAAAATTGGGAAACACCCCCAAAAAACGGATGTTCAGTCATATATTTCCAATGTTAAGTACCAGGGCAAAATTTTAAAATACCCTAATGGACAATGGATAACTTGTAATGTAAAACAGGCATTGCCTTATGGCGATTACAAGATGGAATTTGTTCTTGCTCCCCGTGATTTCAGAGAGCAGATTGGAAATCTATATCTGCTTAAAGCTGATGTACATTCTTTTGTAAAGTTGAATCCAGAATCTCAATCAAAAGTTGCAAGTTTACGTAAGGAAAATAATCAGAAGCGTCTGGAAAAAGGCAAAGATGTTTATTCTGATAAGGAGCAGGAGCTTTTTGAATATTGGGGAGTGAGTAATTGTAATTTCATTGGACTTTATCATTATGATGAGAAGTCTGGACACTCTTCCATCGATGATATCAGAAAACCGAATTTTGCAAAGATTCCATATTATCCCAATGATGAAGCCAAGAAGCCAATTACTCTTTGGCTGAGGAATTCCATACCTGGGTTGAATGATGGTAACTACTATCTTTTCAATTGGAAGTTATCTGAAGCTGACTACAATAATCCTTATGAGATTTATATTGACTTCAAATTCAAGCCACAGGAAATACGCCCGCAATGGTTTATTGAACAGTTGTTCAATGACCGATACAATGACAAATCCAAAAATTTCGAATCATCTACCAATTTTCTTGATACTCTTAGCAAGCAACTGAGTGCTAAAGAATCAACTTTTATCTATGAATTACTGCAGAATGCCAATGATTATCCAGTAGATGGGGTTCCCGTTGATGTGGAGTTCAGAATATTGGATAATTACCTGGTGTTTATGCATTCCGGGGATTACTTCAATGTTAGAAACATATCCGGGATATGTGGTATAAATGAAAAGGAGAAGTCAGCGAATAAAAAAACTATTGGGTGTAAATAATAATTGAAAAATGTACCAGGAAAATAATTGAAAAGTGTACCATTTT
>CAVJMH010000004.1:0-89464 GCA_963650755.1 Firmicutes bacterium TM09-10
GCTTAATAACCAATAAATTAAACCGATATTCTTTTAAAAATTGTCATATACTAAGGACTAAGATATATAATATTTCCACGATTACAAAATCAATCTCCATATTCCATTGCTTCACGTATTGTAAAAAAAACACTCTTTCCAAAAGCAAATCAAGGCTGGGCAACAACAGCGAGGCTGCACGCGGCGCGAATGCCGTCTATGGCAGACGAAACTATGCCGCCTGAATACCCCGCGCCCTCGCCACAAGGATAAACTCCGCGCATAGAGACATATTCGAGAGTCTGCGCATCGCGCGGAATGCGAATCGGAGATGAAGTGCGCGACTCCACTCCCAGAAGAAGGGCCTCACGCGTATAATACCCTCCTATCCTAACCTTAGGAAATGCTTTTCTAAGTCTGAAGGCCACATTTTCAGGAAGTGCGAGATGAAGCGGCGCGCTTACCGTGCCCGGATGATACGAACTCTGTGGAAGCGAAGAAGATATCACGCCCCGACAAAAATCCGTCATCCTCTGAGCAGGAGCCGCGAACGGATGCGTATCCTTTCCACAAAGACTTCTCACGCAAGAATACATATTTCTTTCCACTTGGCACTGAAAATCAAGCAGTTTAAATGCAGAATCTCCTGGAATATCGTCCGGTTCTATCTGAACCACCACTCCGGAATTGGCCCAACGAGAAGAACGCGCCGAATTAGACATGCCGTTCAGGACCACTGTCCCGTCCTCCGTAGAAGAAGGCACCAAAAGACCTCCAGGACACATACAGAAAGAAAATACACCACGGCTATCTACCTGTTGCACAAACGAATACTCCGCCGCAGGATAGCCCTCTGCCCAGCGTCCATTATACTGCGCTCTATTTATAAGTTCCTGCGGATGCTCCACTCTTACACCCAATGCAAATCCTTTGGTCTGAAGAACTCCGCCCTTGGAAGAAAGCATCTGATAAATGTCCTTACCCGAATGCCCACTGGCGAGAATCACATAACGCGCCTCGTAAACGGAGCCATCGGCGCAAAGCACTTTCTTTAGAGAATCCGTTCCTCCGAGCGAAGTTACGCGACTGTTAAAATGATACTCTCCACCGTGCTCAAGTATGCATCGACGTATATTTTCTACTATAGCAGGTAACTTGTCGGAACCTATATGAGGATGAGCGTCGATGAGTATGTCTTCCGATGCGCCAAATCTGACGAGCTGATAGAGGACTTCCCTGTTGTCCCCTCTCTTGGAAGAACGCGTAAAAAGCTTTCCATCGGAAAAAGTGCCGGCACCACCCTCGCCATAACAATAGTTTGAATCCGGATTCAGCCTACCATCAAGAGAAAGCGCCGCCAAGTCCCTTTTACGCTCGTGCACATCTTTTCCTCTCTCCAGAATCACGGGTTTAAAGCCCTCCATAAGAAGCCTGAGAGAAGCAAACATACCGGCAGGCCCCGCGCCTATAACTATTACAGGCTCGCCGCCGTGCACGTCTTTATACTCCGGAAGAAAAAAAGAAGGGAAAGCCTCCCCTTTTGAATAAACCTCACAATGATAACGATATAGAGGCTCCCGTCTGGCATCTATGCTCCTCTTTACCACCGCCTCCAGCCCAGGGTCATTAAACTCGGAACGCAGTCTCGCATTAACCTCCGCGAGGCTTAATCTTTTCTCAAGCGAAGTGGTAAATTCATAAACTCGCATATAATTACAGGTTAAAAATCTGCAATTCTCGATACAGGAGCGACATCAAGCGGACATCTTTCGCCGTTAAGGTAGTGGAAATACCCGGCGATGGCTATCATGGCCGCATTGTCGGTAGTGAATTTAAACTCCGGAAGAAAAACATTCCATCCACGTTTGGCTCCCTCTTCCGTCATCATCGCTCTTAAACCACTGTTAGCCGACACTCCTCCACATATCGCTATGTCCTTAATGCCGGTCTGCTTGGCGGCCTTAATAAGCTTATCCATAAGAATATCTATCAGTGTCTTCTGAAAAGACGCACAGATATCCTCCTTATTTTTCTCCATGAAATCCGGGTCAAGCGCCATCTGGTCTCTCACAAAATAAAGGAGCGAAGTCTTTACCCCACTGAAACTATAGTCAAGCCCCTGAATATGCGGCTTGGCGAACTGAAAACGCGTAGGATCTCCTTGCTTGGCCAATCTATCTATGACAGGTCCTCCCGGGTAGCCGAGCCCCATCATCTTCGAACACTTGTCGAAGGCCTCTCCCACGGCATCGTCTATAGTCGCCCCAAGAATCTCAAAATCAAGAGGCGAATTAACCTTTACTATCTGTGAATTACCACCCGACACCAGAAGCGAGAGAAATGGGAAGGAAGGTTCCCGCACCGGCACGCCTTCCTGTCTCACAAACCCCGCGAGAATATGCCCCTGAAGGTGATTGACCATAACGAGCGGAATCCCCAGAGAAAGCGCGAAAGCCTTAGCAAAGGAAGTGCCCACGAGAAGCGAACCCAGAAGTCCAGGACCGCGCGTGAAAGCTATGGCGGTGAGATCCGAAGCCTTGATGCCGGCCCTACGGAGAGCCTCGCTCACTACAGGCACGATATTCTGTTCATGCGCACGTGATGCCAATTCCGGAACCACGCCTCCGTATGAACGATGAACGTCTTGACTTGCAATGACATTAGATAAAAGGACTCTATCTGAAATGACTGCTGCGGAGGTGTCGTCACATGACGACTCAATACCTAAAATAATATCTGCCATACGACCCACAAAAATAGGAATTTTTTTGCTAAATTTGGGCCCTTTGTAAGCCTTAAAATAAAATGCACAAAAAAAAGATTCGAAAGATAATTACAAGGACTCTGGAGCTTATTGTACTTAGCCTCGGAGTCGCCTTGTTGCTTCTTCAAACTCCTTTTGTGCAGACCAGATTGGCCCAAAGAGCCACCCAGCTGGCAGAAAACAAGCTTGATGCCGACATTCATTTCTCCGCCATCAAATTCGCACCGTTCAACACTCTCATCATAAAGGACTTGGCCATTATAGACAAGCATCCGGAGAGCGAATTGGACACTGTCATGTCCGCAAGGCACCTTTCCGCCACATTTTCACTTCGCGGGCTGTTGGCTAAGAAGGGCGGCGTGCATATAGACAGGCTCAGGGCTAAAGATTTTAACCTTTATCTGGTCATTTCGGACACCACGGAGCGCGGACACACCACTAATTTCGCTTCCATTTTCAATGCCAAACCTAAAGACAAGGACACGCTGCGGGTTATCCCTGACCTTTTCTCCATAAAAAGGGCGGATATAAACAATTTCCACTACCGGATGCTCATCCTAAACCAGACGCCATACCAATATAAAGGCCACGGAATCAATTGGAAAGACCTGGAATTATGGGCCGACGCCAGAGGACACGACATTAATTTCGTGAATAGCAGATGCAGTTTCGACGTGGATTGGCTCAAAGTGCGCGAAAAATGCGGCTATTCATTCTGGGGGTCGGGGCATTGCATTACAGGACTGGGACTTACGGAAGTTACAGACACCCACATCATAGACGAATGGTCAGACGTCTATCTGAAGCGTTATACCATGGCCTACAAGAAAGACTCTGACTGGCAAGCATTTTCACATAAAATCATACTCGGCGGGGACGCCACGGCATCTCCTCTCGCACTTAAATCCGTGGGTGCTTTCTGCGGCGCATTCGGAGACTCACCCATTCTTCTGGATATAGAAGCGCTTAAAATCACCGGTCCCATAAACTCTCTTAACGTATCCAAGGCCCTGTTCTCCGACCGTTACAGCGGCGTCAAGGCCGACTTAAGTGTCTGCTATAAAGACATTTTGGACCTAAAAAAGACCAGCGTTGATGTTGAGTCGCGTAAATTCGAGTTCTCAGGACAGGGCATCGCTCAATTCATCTCATCTTTCACCGGAAAAGACATCCAGCTCACAAAAGCCCTTTCAGAAGACCTGGAAGCGGACTTGAAAGGCACCCTGAAAGGACCGCTTGACGATTTGGACGCAGACCTCAAACTGACAAGTAACGCGGGAGATATAGCGCTCACAGCCAAAGCCCAAGACCTGCTAAAAACAGACAAGCCTCTCTCTTACGATGCGAAAATAAATCTCGAAGAAGTCGATCTGTCAAAAATGAGCCTCGGAGAGAAGTTCGGGAAGACCTCACTGCACATTCAGAGCAAAGGCAGCCTTAAGCGCGGCAGCAGTCCCGACATAGAACTCAATAAATTAGACATAAGCAAATTAACTCTTAATAATTATGCTTATTCCCACATAGACGGAAGCGGTTACTTCAAAGACAACACTTTCACGGGAAATATCAGGTGTAACGACCCTAACCTTAACTTCATTCTGGGCGGAAGTTTCTCTCTTTCAAGCAAAAGTAAAAATTCTATCTATAAATTCAACCTCGTACTCGGATATGCGGACCTGGCGGCGATAAACCTTGATCCCAGACCGGGCACCTCGACCCTGTCCACCTCCATGAACATCAGTTTCCGAAAGAGCGACAAGAATGTTCTCATAGGAGACGCCGGCATATCACGACTTACATACACAGACCATAACGGCAAGCACAACATCGGCGACATACTTTTCGCATCCGTTATGGACCACGACAAACTCCGTATCAATCTTCGTTCATCATTTGCCGACATTACATATTCAGGAGACGCCGACCTTGCCACTATTGTTAACCCTTTGTTAGCCAATTCTGTAGGCCGTTCACTTCCTTCGCTCCTACAGCCTGCCGTAAAAGACGAGGTGGGACGTAATTTCGAATCGCAGATTCTTATCAAAGACACGAAAGAAGCCCTCAGTTTCCTTCGCAAGAACGTTCTCGTGGCACGCGGCACCCAGGCCCGAATCTCCCTTAGCCCGTCCGGAGAGATAAATGGCTCATTCTCATCCAGCGGCATCCGTTTCGAAAATAATGTCATACGTGGACTGGAGGCCAAATTCCATGCTAAAGACAGCACCACCACGCTGACTGCCGGCATCAACGAAGTGAAAACAGGCACATCCGGACTGAAAAAAGCCTATCTTCATCTTAAGGCCAATTCCGACAACACCTGTCTTCAGGTCTCCGCCACGGACATTTTGAACAAGAATATAGCTCTGCTGCTCGATCTTGACTCCGATTTTTCAAGAAATCAACAGGGCAAACTCCAGATTTCCGCCTCCATTGAAAACTCTTTCATTAATATGGACGGCAAAATGTGGCAATGCTCCCACCCTACCATCACCTACGAAAACAACCTTCTGAACATAGATAATCTTCGCCTTTGGTATGAAGGCCAATCAATAGAAATCACAGGAAGCGCAAGTCGCTTCAAGCCAAGCAAATTGGCCATCAATATCAAAGATATGGACCTTTCGACGGCCAATCTGCTGCTGAAAGACAACCTTACCATAGCCGGGCTACTGAACGGAGAAATCGAAGTAAACACGCCGATAAAAAGCAACATGGGGCTACAGGCGTTCTTGGAGTGCCCGAATTTCGAGTTTGGAAAGGCGCACGTAGGCCAAATTACCTTAAAAGCACACCTTGACGACGAAGATGACCTGTTCAAATTCGACTTGGACAACTCCCCCGTTGCAGGACAGAGCGCCCTTAGGATAGAAGGAAATTACAACGCAGTCTCCAACTATCTTAACGCCAATGCCTCATTTACAGACTTTAACCCTGGCATAGCCCAAAAAGCTGTCGATAAGTTCTGCACGAACCTAAGTGGACGGATAAACGGCAAGATTACCGCCTCCGGACCGGTTTCAAACCTTAGCATAAGAAGTAACAACTTTACACTCAGGGACTTGAATCTTACGCTCATCCCGACGGGAGTGAACTACACGCTTAACGCTGACGCACGTTACGACGAACAGGGGCTCATCATAGACCGCCTCGCCATAGCGGACGGGAACAGCGGGCAAGCTCTGCTTAAAGGAAGACCGGAAGATCTGTCTCTACATCTTAACAGACTCCGCGTCCTCGACAAAGCCGTAGGGAGCAGCGACTACAGCGGTACACTCGCCCTTAACGGAGACATTCTTTTCTCAAGCAAGGACCCTTCCCATATCGTTCTGGATGCCAATCTTTCAAATGCCGGGGACGGAAAAATCAATATGATATTGGCCAAAACCGTAGGACAAGGTTCCAACATACTTCAGTTTAAAGAGAAAGAGAAAAACACGGAAGAAGACGAGTTTGAGCAGAAATTCGGCTTCTCCTCTCCGTCCGACAAGAAACAGATAGATGCCAAATGCAGATTTTCCGTAAATCCCGGCCTTGAAATCGCCGCATTTCTGGATAGAGAAGGAGCTAACGCCCTCAATGTCAGCGGAGACGGAACCATAACCGCGAATTTCAACTCCAAATCCGGGAACCTCGACATGGGAGGTAACTATAACATCACTGAAGGAAAATACCATTTCTCCGCCATAGGTGCGCTGATTGCAAAAGACTTCAACATTCAGGACGGAAGCTCGCTCACATTCGCCGGAGACATAATGGACACGGAACTCAACATCTCCGCCGTCCACTCGCTGAAAACCTCCCTCGGCACTCTCATTTCGGATACCACGAGCGTTTCCACGCGGCGTCTGGTCAACTGCGGAATCAAGATTTCTGACAAGCTGCATAATCCACAATTGGCATTCTCTATAGATGTACCAGACCTCGACCCGACCACCAAAGCTCTTGTGGACAGCGAGTTGAATACAGAAGACAAAGTCTCCCGGCAGTTCCTCGCGCTCGTCGTCCTGGGAAGTTTTCTTCCATCTGACCAGAACGGTATCGTAAACAATAACACCAGCTCCAACTTCCTCTACAGTAACCTGGCGACCATAATGTCGGGACAGCTGAACACTATCCTGCAGAAATTCAACATTCCGCTCGACTTGGGACTCAGCTACGAACAGAACGATATGGGGAACAACGTCATGGACCTTGCCGTGTCCACCCAGCTTTTCGATAACATGGTGTCCGTGAACGGCTCTGTGGGTAACCGTAAATACAGTTCGACAAGCAGCGACGAGAACATGGTGGGAGACCTGGACATAAACATCAAACTGAACAAGTCGGGACACTTCAGGCTTAACCTTTTCTCTCACTCCGCAGATGACTACACGAACTACCTCGACAACAGTCAGCGTAACGGCGTGGGTATATCCTATCAGATTGAATATAACAGTTTAAGGAGTTTCCTGAAAACGATGTTCAAAAAAGAAGACGAGAACACCTTGGAAGTTATCCCGACCAAAAAGATCGTAATCAAGAATGAGTAAAGGAAAATTATACCTCATACCCTCTCCGCTAAGCGACTGCGAACCTTCCGAAGTAATTCCCGAAGGGGTATTGGCCCTTCTGAAACGCATCAAATGCTATGTCGTGGAGGAGGAGCGCACAGTAAGAAGGTATCTTTCACGCTCCGGCCTTAAGGGACACATAGACGAACTTACTTTCAGGACGCTCAACGAGCACAGCACGGCGCAGGAAGTCGAGGCGCTTCTGGAGCTGTTCTCTGACGGACAGGACGTGGGCCTTATCAGCGAGGCAGGTCTTCCGGCCGTAGCGGACCCTGGGGCAGCGCTCGTGGCATTATGCCATAGAAACGGGATAGAAGTATGCCCTATGGTGGGGCCTTCCTCTCTTATGCTCGCTCTCATGGGAAGCGGTCTTAACGGACAGTCATTCGCCTTCCGAGGCTATCTTCCGGCCAAGACAGACCAGCGGCGCTCTGCCATAAAGGAGGCCGAAAGGCTTTCCGGGGCCCTTAACCAAAGCCAGATATTCATAGAGACACCTTATCGCAGCGACGCCCTTCTGCAGGATTTCATATCCTGTCTTGACCCTTCGACCAGACTGTGCGTAGCCGTAAATCTCACTTCCGAAGACCAATACATCAAGACGTTCAGCGCATCACAGTGGCGCAAACAGAACCTCACGATAGGCAAGCAACCTACCGTATTCATAATTTTGCGATGAGAGAAGTACTTGAATTAAAAGGGATGCGCTTTCACGCCTTTCACGGGTGTCTGCCGTTTGAAAAAGAAAAAGGCGGAGAATATGAAGTCGATTTCAGCGCTCAGACTGACTGTTATCAGGCTTTCGACAGCGATGACCTTAACGACACCATTAACTACGCACGCATCTATGACATAGTCTCGGAGCAGATGGGGAAAAGGTCCAATCTCATAGAAAATGTGGCCGGAAGAATCTTTCACGCCATAGAAGAAGAGTTTCCCGCGCTCGAACACTTCTCCATAAGCGTAAGCAAATTTTCACCTCCCGTGTCCGGACCTTGCGACAGAGCGCGAATTACACTTGAAAAATGAAGATAGCATTTCTTACACTCGGCTGCAAACTAAACTACGCCGAGACATCGACATACGAAAGAGCTTTCAAGGAAGCCGGGCTTGAGGTCGTCAGCCATAAAGAGCCGGCGGACCTGTATCTTATCAATACATGCTCAGTTACAGCCACTTCCGATGCCAAGTCCAGAAATCTTATCCGCAAGATGCACAGGTTCAACCCGGATGCGCGTCTGATAGTGTGCGGATGCAGTGCGGGACTTAGGAAAGAGGAACTTCGCGGCATCGAAGGCGTGTGGAAAGTGTTTGACTGTAAGGAGAAATCCAGCATAGTGCCCTCGTGCCTAAAAGATCTTAACATAGGCTGCGCGGCTATCGCTTCCGCGAGCGACACTTTCGGGGCATACAGCAGCGGAGAAAGGACCAGAAGTTTTCTTAAAGTGCAGGACGGATGCGATAATCACTGCCACTACTGCACAGTGCCATTGGCCCGCGGAGACAGCCGCAATCTGCCTATATGCGAATGCGTGCGTATGGCAGAAGACATAGCGGCACTGGGAGTGAAGGAGGTCGTCATAACCGGGGTGAATACAGGCGATTTCGGGAAAAGCACAGGAGAGGATTTTCTGGAACTTCTAAAGGCGCTCAATGAAGTGAAAGGAATAGAAAGATACCGCATCTCCAGCATAGAACCTAATCTTCTTCGCGAGGACATTATAGACTGGATAGCGTCCGGAACCAGATTCCAGCCTCATTTCCACATTCCGCTGCAGGCAGGAACGGACGTCCTTCTTTCCGCCATGGGACGCCACTATGACACCTCATTTTTCAAGAAAAAAATAGATTACATTCGTGAAAAAATGGGCGAAGGAGTATTCATAGGGATAGACCTTATGGTGGGACTTCCCGGCGAAAGCGAAGAACTCTTCAGGCAAAGCTACGATTTCGTGGCCAGTCTGCGTCCCTCTTTCATACACATCTTTCCCTATTCACGCCGGCCCGGCACTCCAGCTGCGGATTTCCCGGGGCAAATAAACGAAGAAGAGAAGAAACGCCGCGTACATATTCTTGAACAGCTGTGCACTCGGCTGCATTCCGAATTCGTGGAATCCCAAAAGGGAACCCACTGCCACGTTCTTTTCGAATCCAAAGAAAAAGGAGGGCTCATGAGCGGTTACACGGGCAACTATATAAAAGTAACCCGGCCTTATGAAGAAAAACTTGTAGGTAATATAGTGGAGGTGACATTATGAAGACAAGACTGACTTTTTTAGGAACAGGAACATCACAGGGCGTGCCCGTCATAGGATGTGAATGCGAAGTATGCAAAAGCACCGACCCGCGGGACAAGAGATTCCGTTCTTCGGCACTGGTAACATACGGTGACATAACGATGCTCATCGATTGCGGACCGGACTTCAGATGCCAGATGCTTCGCGAAGGAGTAAAGCACCTGGACGCCGTGCTTTTAACCCACAACCATAAGGACCACACCGGAGGACTTGACGACCTCAGAGCCTTTAACCTACTGGAGCACAAGCCTATAAACATCTACTGCGAAGAGTACGTGGAAGAGTCCCTGAGACGTGAATACAGCTATGCTTTCACCGACCACCACTACCCTGGCGTCCCGGAGTGGAGCATCAAAAGAATCAACGGAAAGACCCCGTTCATAGTAGAGCCTAACGACGGACTCCCTACCTTGGTTTGGGAAAGCGGAGTAGGCTACCATAAGGAAAAACCTTCCGGCACATCGGGAAGAACTCCAGTGGAAGTCATCCCCATACAGGGCTACCATAATGAGATGAAGACTTTTTCCGTGCTTGGATTCAGATTTGGCAGCATAGCCTATCTCACTGATATGAAGACCATTGACGAAAGCGAATTCAAAAAGCTGAAAGGCCTCGAAGCCGTTACTCTAAACTGCGTGGGATACAAGCCGCACCATTCGCATTTTAATCTGCAACAAGCCATAGAAGTAGCCCGCAGGATAGGCGCTAAGAACACCTATCTTACACATCTGGCGCACGCCCTGGAACCATACCAAAGGTTCGAGGCAAGCCTACCCGAGGGCATACACGCCGCATACGACGGATTAACCATTGAATCAGAATAATATACCTTTCAAATGAAAAAGAACCTTACAGCATTATTGCCAATCATCATCGCTATGAATGCCTGCAACACGAACCCGCTTTTAGAGAACTCCACGCTTGAATACGGAGCTCCTCAATTTGACAAAATCAAAGCCGAACATTACCTTCCAGCCTTCAAAAAAGGCATAGAAGAAGCTAAAAAAGAGGTGGATGCCATAGCTTCCAACCCCGCAGAACCTACATTCGAGAACACCATCCTCGCCATTGAAAATGCCGGCGCCACCGTAGGTAAAGTGGCTTCTCTCTTTTACAACATAATGGAAGCCGACACCTCCGAGCAGCTTCAGAAGACCGCGGAAGAAGTCTCTCCGCTCATGAACGAATACTCCATGTACATCTATCTGAACGACCGTCTTTTCCAAAGGGTGAAAACCGTGTATGAAAGCCCCACTTCAGCTTCTCTGGAAAGCGATCAGAAACGACTTCTGGAGATAATATACAAGCATTTTGTGCGCCAGGGGGCACTTCTCTGTGCAGAAGACAAAAAGACCTTCAGCGCACTGCAAGACGAACTGTCCCTCAAACAGTTACAGTTCTCGAAGAACCTTCTCGCCTCCACCAACGCATACACGCTTAACATAACGGACAGCTCGCAGCTCTCCGGCCTTCCTAAATTTGTCATCGCCGGAGCCAAAGAGACCGCCGCACAGCACAAACAGGACGGCTGGACCTTTGACCTGTCCTACCCTATGTACGGGCCGTTTATGAAATACGCCGACAACGCCGAGTTACGAAAAGAATTATACACGGCATATAACAGTAAAGCTACCTCGGGAGAGAATGATAACCGCCAGACAGTAAAAGACATAGCTAATCTTCGTCTAAGAATAGCCCGACTTCTGGGATACCCTACCTATGCCGACTATGTTCTGGAAGAAAGAATGATAAAGACTCCGGGGCAGGTAAACGCTTTCCTCGAAAGTCTGCTGGAACCATCTCTTCCTGTCGCTAAAAAAGAAGTGGCGCAGATTAACGCCTATGCTCACTCCCACGGCTACAAGGAAAAGCAGATGCAGGCTTGGGACTTTTCCTACTGGAGCGAAAAATATAAGAACGAACACTACGATTTCGACGAAAACGCCCTGAAGCCATATTTCGAACTCGACAGCTGCGTCAACGCTGTATTCGCTCTGGCAGGTCGTCTATACGGGCTACAATTCACTGAGCGTAAAGACCTTCCTGTTTATCATAAAGACGTAAAAGTCTTCGATGTAAAAGACGCGACTGGCAGGCACATGGCCCTTTTCTATGCCGATTTCTTCCCTCGCGCATCTAAGAGAGGAGGCGCATGGATGACTGAATTCCAGGGACTTAAAGTGGAAAATGGAGTTGAACATCGCCCGTTCGTAAGTATGGTCACTAACTTCACCAAGCCTACAGCTGACGGTCCGTCCCTTATTACACACGACGAGCTCTGCACGCTTCTTCACGAATTCGGACATTGTCTGCACGCGTTTCTAAGTGAAGGCCGGTACGAGAGCCTTGCCACCACCAACGTATCCACCGATTTTGTGGAACTTCCTTCCCAGATAATGGAGAATTGGGCCTACGAAGAGGATTTCCTGAAAAGCTTTGCTAAACACTATCAGACTAAAGAGAGCATCCCTGCGGCCTTGATAGACAAAATAGTAGAAACTAAAAACTACCATGCAGCCTATTTTCAGGTGCGTCAGCTCAACTTCGGCCTTCTGGACATGGCATGGAACGACCGCGAAGAGGAAGTAGCTGGAGAAGACATATTTGACTTTGAAAATAAAGCACTTAAGCGTACCACCCTATTCCCTGTGGTGGAAGGAACCTGCATAAGCACATCATTCTCACATATCTTTACAGGCCAATACGGAGCCGGCTATTATTCTTACAAATGGAGTGAAGTGCTCGAAGCGGACGCATTCTCACTCTTCGAAGAAAAAGGCATCTTCAACACGGAAGTATCCGAAAGCTTCAGAAAGAACATCCTCAGCCGAGGTAACACCGAGGAGCCATCTGTAATGTTCCGCTCCTTCCGCGGACACGATCCGCAGCCTGAGGCTCTGCTTAAAAAATTAGGAATCAAGTAAACTGCGGAAAAATTCCATATCCTTAGAAGACAGGCCGTTGGAAGGATCGGCGAAAAGGGCTCGAAGTTCTTCCTGAGTCCACGAAGGATGCTCTTCCAGCCAAGTCTTCAAAAATGTTTTCGACTGACTGCGGCGGGCACGACACACATCGCAACTTCCGCAGTCTTTTGCATCCTCTCCCCCGAAATACTCTATTAGAAAATGCGAACGGCACTCATCCCTTTCCATGCAATATTCCTGCATCTTCACAGCCCGCTGCTCTGCATTTTCCTTCAACTGATTATAATAGTTCGGTCTAAGATCGAGGTTTCCCGGACGAAGACGCGAATGCCTGAGCCCTATAAGGGTACTCTTATCGCACGGAATGTATTTGATGACATGCTCCAGCGACATGGAGTACAGAAGCTTTCTGAGCGCAGGCACGGAGATGGACATCTTTCGGGACACATCCTCCTCGTCTATGGCGACTGGATAAGCGAAAAGCCCGGTATAGTTTCTCATTAGTATTTCAAGAAGCTCAACCATCTGCTTTTCAGGAAGTTCCACGCTATATAACGCGTGCCTGTCCGGAATTATCTTCACCCTTGTAGGGATGTCCACATCCTCGCTATACACGAAATGCCCCGTCCTGTCCAGATATTGAAGCGCATAGTGCGTGCCTGCACGCGGCAGAGAAAACCTGGCACAGAACTCCTCAAGAGAGAACTTTAACTCACGTCCTTCTCCGTGTTCATAAGGAATGTCATAGAAAAGATGCACTTTCTGATATACGTCCTCCATAAATTCAAGCGAAGGGAAAGACAGCGTCAGAAGCTGATTAAGACGGCTTATGTCCCGCTTATTATATAGAATCACCGCGTAGGCGCGTTTTCCATCCCTTCCGGCACGTCCGGCCTCCTGAAAATATGCCTCAGGCGAATCTGGGATGTCAACATGCACCACGAAACGCACATCCGGCTTGTCTATCCCCATACCGAAAGCATTGGTACACACCATAACCCGCGTTTTTGAAGATTTCCATTCTTCCTGACGCAGACTTCTTGTAGATGATGCCAATCCTGCATGATAATAATCGGCGCTCACTCCGGCTCCTTTCAGATATGAAGCCACCTCCTCGCATTTGGACCGATTTCTCATATAGACTATCCCCGTCCCAGGCACGGAAGAGCAGATGGAAAGCAATTGGCCCATCTTATCTGAAGTCTCCCGCACTATATAAGACAGGTTCGCACGTTCAAAATCCGAACGGAAAAGCACTTTCTTCTTAAAGAGTAGCTTTTCCATTATGTCCTCGCACACGGAAGCCGTGGCAGTGGCCGTAAGCGCCAGCACGGGGGCATCCACCCTCTCGCGTATCTTTCCTATCTGAAGATAGTCCGGACGGAAATCATAGCCCCACTGCGAAATGCAATGCGCCTCGTCCACCACGATGGTGCTTATGGGAAGCACATCCAGATAAGACGAGAACAGCGAAGTGCCCAGCCTTTCCGGAGACACGTAAAGGAATTTGCATTCAGGATCATAGGCGGCATTATTAAGCGCAAGGTCCACTTCCCTGCGGCTCATCCCCGAATGAACTGCTATCGCTTTTATCCCTCGCACTTGCAGATTTTGAACCTGATCTTTCATAAGAGCCACCAGCGGACTTATCACCAGGGCCAATCCCGGTTTGAGCATCTGCGGCACCTGAAAGCAGACAGATTTTCCTCCACCCGTAGGAAGCAGCGCCAAAGTATCATCTCCAGCCATTATGGAAGCGATTATCTGCTCCTGCAAAGGACGAAAACTGTCGTATCCCCAATATTTTTTTAGAACACTTAAAGGCATAACTTTTGTATCGAAAATAGCGATAAATAATGAGTTGCGTATCTGCCAAAATTGTTTATCTTTGCATCGCCGTTTCGTAATGGGCAAAAATACAAATTATACTTAATAATATGGCAAACATTGATCTTTCAAAGTACGGTATCACAGGTGTGACCGAAATCCTCTACAACCCTTCTTATGAGGTGCTTTACAATGAGGAGACCAAACCTGGTCTTGAAGGCTACGAGAAAGGACAGGTAACTGAACTCGGAGCCATTAATGTTATGACTGGTGTCTATACCGGTCGCAGTCCTAAGGATAAATACATCGTTTTGGACGCTAACTCTAAAGACACCGTATGGTGGACTTCTGAAGAATACAAGAACGATAACCACCCTCTCAGCGAAGAGAATTGGGCTGTTCTTAAAAAGCTCGCTCTCAAGCAGCTTTCAGGCAAGCGTCTTTTCGTAGTCGACGGTTTCTGCGGCACGCACAAGGACACCCGTATGAAAGTTCGTTTCATTATGGAGGTCGCTTGGCAGGCTCACTTCGTTACTAACATGTTCATCCGTCCTCAGAATCAGGCAGAATTTGACCAGGAGCCTGACTTTATCGTTTACTGCGCTGCTAAGGCTAAGGTAGAAAACTATAAAGAACTTGGACTTAACTCTGAGACCGCTGTCGCATTCAACGTAACGAGCAAGGAGCAGGTTATCCTTAACACTTGGTACGGCGGAGAGATGAAGAAAGGTATGTTCTCTATGCAGAACTACTTCCTCCCTCTCAAGGGCATAGCTTCTATGCACTGCTCCGCTAACACAGACCTCAACGGCGAGAACACAGCCATCTTCTTCGGCCTTTCAGGAACAGGTAAGACCACCCTTTCAACGGATCCTAAACGTCTTCTTATCGGTGACGATGAGCACGGCTGGGACGACGAAGGCGTATTTAACCTCGAAGGAGGCTGCTATGCTAAAGTCATCAACCTTGACAAGGAGTCTGAGCCGGACATCTATAACGCCATCCACCGCGACGCTCTCCTTGAGAACGTAACCGTAGATGAGAATGGTAAGATAGATTTCGCAGATAAGAAAGTTACCGAGAACACTCGCGTTTCTTACCCTATCTATCACATTAAGAACATAGTTCGTCCATTCTCACAGGGTCCTGCTGCTAAGAGAGTCATCTTCCTTTCAGCAGATGCATTCGGAGTTCTTCCTCCAGTATCAGTGCTCACCCCTGAACAGACCAAATACTACTTCCTTTCAGGATTTACAGCTAAGCTTGCAGGTACAGAGCGCGGAATCACCGAGCCTACACCTACATTCTCCGCTTGCTTCGGACAGGCTTTCCTTGAGCTTCACCCTACAAAGTATGCAGAAGAGCTCGTAAAGAAGATGGAGAAGAGCGGTGCCAAGGCTTACCTTGTAAACACCGGATGGAACGGAACCGGCAAACGTATCTCTATCCGCGACACCCGCGGTATCATCGATGCCATCCTTGACGGTTCTATCGAGAAGGCTCCTACCAAGGTTATTCCTCACTTCAACTTCGAAGTTCCTACAGAGCTTCCTGGTGTAGATTCTCACATCCTCGATCCTCGCGACACTTATGCTAATCCGGCAGAGTGGGAGACCAAGGCTAAAGATCTCGCAGGACGCTTCGTTAAGAACTTTAAGAAATACGAAGGCAACGAAGCAGGAAAAGCACTTGTTGCAGCCGGTCCTGTAGTCGAATAGTCCTGTACATTCGAATAATTTTGTCCTCATAACTTGAGAAGACCGGCTGAAAAGTCGGTCTTCATTTTTTTCACGGATATTAAGAAACTATATGATTTTCTCCATCAAAAACGCCACTCCTTCAGACGCAGAATTCATCGCCAAAAACATTCTGGCCGGCATGGGCTACGACGTTTTTTCAAAAAACGCGGATGAGGCCTTCATAGAAATCGGACAAGGACAGGTATCCATCCCAGAAGCCATAAAGTCATTCGGACAAATCTGCAGTCTCCCGAACACCTTATACTCATATTCAAGAACGAGGATTGCCTACGTCGACGGCATTCCGGCTGGCTCTCTTACCGCCTATCCATCAGATGATTATCCTTCTCTTCGCGACTACACATGGCCTCTTTTGGAGGCCGATAACACCAGCACCGAAGCCGAATGCCGACCTGGAGAATTTTATCTTGACAGCTTGGCCGTCCGCCCGGAATACAGAGGGATAAGCTACGAATATGAGGGGACTACGGACCGCACAGGACATCTCCTAATGCTTGACGGCATACACATCGCTCAAGAAAAGGGCCTTCGACGCCTCAGCCTTATAGTTGACAAGGGCAAACCGCGCCTTGCTGTCTACTATTCCGCCTTAGGCTTCCGCACGGAAGGCGACATACTTTTTTTCGGCCACCCCTACACCCGCATGGTAAAGGCCCTTTAATTCTTGACACTCGAACTGGCTTGTATTCTCAAAGTACAAACTATGTCTAAACTACCTCGAAATCGAATTGACCACCGGCAGACTTCAGTAATCATTGATTATACAGATTTTTAGCCGTGCGGTAAATCTGGATATTAGTCAGAATCTAACCATCCAGTGGCAAAGTCATAATTAAATTCGCTCGTATATTCTTGACCGTCAGACATCTTCATTTTTATTGTTATAGAATGTTTAGTAAGGTCCTCCGGCTTAACCATAAAATCAAGTTTACATTCATATTTTCTGTTTTTGTTGCCACCACGCGCTTCAAGATAGCCGAACTCTGCAAGCTGACGCAGATAACGTTTGGCCGTAGTGACCATTTATCGACCATTTTCTCGCAAACAGACTCCTCATACCGGTCAATATCCTTTTCGATATGATGGCAATGCAAGCAATTACAAAATACTGCCGGCTATTTTATCAATTCTCGTAACTCGTCGAGCGTGATGGCATGACTTACGGACGTACCCTCAAGAATGGCGTCAGCCAGATTCTGCTTAGCTTTATGCAAGCGTAAAATCTTCTCCTCTATGGTATTCTGCGCTATCAAGTGATAAACAGTTACATTCTGGCTCTGCCCTATACGATACGCGCGATCAGTAGCCTGCTGCTCTATGGCCGGATTCCACCACGGGTCAAGATGAATGACATAATTGGCTCCGGTAAGATTAAGCCCCAATCCTCCGGCCTTAAGACTTATGATAAAAACAGGCTTCTCCCCATGCTGAAACGCGCTCACCATCTCCTGACGCTTCTTTATAGGAGTGGACCCTTGCAAATAAAAATGCTCCACCCCGTCCTTTTTGAGCACATCCGACACCATATCAAGAAAACCAGTGAATTGGCTGAAAATCAACACACTGTTACCTCCTGACACTATCTCGGAGACAAGTTCGCGAAGCACGGATAACTTAGAAGACTCCCCAGTCCAGCCTTTTTTCACCAAAGCTACGGAACAAGCCGCTTCGCGCAGTTTAGTAATGGCAGCCAACGCATTCATATTAACCTTAGTGTCCTGGGCCAATTCATTTTTAGCCTCAAGCCGCATAGTCTCATAAACCAACGATTCGGAAGAAGACATGGGCACAGTGCGATATATTTCCGTCTTCTCAGGCAGCTCTTCCAACACCTCCGACTTGGTTCTGCGTAGCATAAACGGCTGGATGATACGCTTGAGCTGCGCCTGACGGTCCTTATCTTCCGAGATCTCTATAGGGCCTATGAACTTCTCTTTAAAAAACTCGTAACTGCCGAGTAAGCCAGGATTGAGGAATTGGAAAAGATTCCATAATTCCGACAAATAATTCTGCACCGGCGTACCTGTAAGAATAACTCTCGATGAAGCCTTAAGCGACATCGCCGCGTCCGACATCTTCGTTCCCCTATTCTTTATGGTATGAGCTTCATCAAGGCATACGACATTCCAGTTCACTCCGGTCAGCGACTCCTTTTCACGAACGAGAAGACCGTAAGTCGTCAACACCACATCGTACTCGTGAAGATCGGAAAGTGCCACACTCCTGTCATCGGATTCGTTCAAAACAATAACATTAAGTGACGGGGCGAATCGCGCAAGTTCTCGCGACCAGTTCATCAGCACCGAAGCCGGAGCCACCACCAAAGAAGCACCTGTGGAAGCCTTATACAATAGAAAAGCTATAGCCTGCACCGTTTTTCCAAGACCCATATCATCTGCCAAGCAAGCTCCCGCTCCCCAATGATCCAAACGGACCATCCAACGAAAGCCTACCTCTTGATAATCACGAAGTTCTGCCTTAAGGGTACTCGGGACGGACGGATTAAGAGAAGCCGATTCTTCTACCTTCGCGAGCCTGTCTTTATAAGACTTATCGACATGTATATTCAAATTTGACTTATGAACTATATCCGCCAGCGCACCCGTTTGGAAAAGGGAAACACGCTCTCCCCCGCGATAAGACTGGGACACGCTTTCAAGACGCTTAAGGTACTTACCGAGCGAATCCGAGAGCGACACATATTCATTCTCTCCAAGACGAAGATACCCGTCGCCATACCCTCCGGACGCCACCGCTGACATTATCTGTTCCAATGTAAGTTCTTGTCCATCAGGAAGCTGAACATCGCCCTCCATCTCGAACCATTGTTCCTTAGAACGAATGCGAACATTAATGCTCTGAGAAGTCAGATTACCGATAACCTTAAGACTGCGACCTTCTGGCCACTCCAGCACGCAGATATCGCTAAGCTCACGACAAGCATCGATAACGGGCAACATTTCCTTTACGGACAGCTCATATAGGCCGTCATCCGTGTCATATTCAGCAAGTCCTGTTTTAGATAAGAATTGGTCAAGCGCGTTACGTTCACCACGAATATTACGCTTTACCTGATAGCGTTTAGCGTCATCCGAATCATAATACACGGCATCGCCCTGCCCGGGATAAAACGTAAGTTTCCCGTTTTCAAGGGGTTTAGTAAAAAGCAGCGCACTGAATGCTCCCGATTTAGGAATTATGCGGAAATATAACAGCTCGCTCCCCTGTTTTTCTTCCAAAGATGAGCCGTTGTCAAGTAGCGCTGAATGAACTTCTATAATATGCGAGAGTTTCTCCACGAAAGAGCGCATCGCCTCCGTAGCGGACTCCGGGAATTTAATTCTTGTTTCAGCCAATGCAGTGAGCACCTGTATCTGCACCTTGTTAAGACGTATGACAGTATAATGAAGTTTATCTCGACGCACCACATTTTCGGACTGATAATCATACTGATACCTTTCGCGTGGAATATTGGTCTCGAATACATACGACTTATTTTTCAATTGGACCGAAACGTAAGGCATCTCTTCCGTTATCTCTATTCTGGTCGAAGGATCATAGGCATCATAGAACACACGATCGCACCCTATAAGCACAGGAAAAGCAGTGCCTATCCTTATATAATTATACCTGTTTATACGAGACTTTATCTTTGAATCATATTCATCGCTTACTTCATCATAAAGGCCCTGCATGAATGACGCAACGGACACGCGCTTTCCTTGTCCCCATTTGCCGGACTTAAGACGAGTCTGTTCACGAATTTCCAATTCAGAATCATAACGGACTATATAGCATATCCTTTTATCCCTCTGCGGCTCATCTTTCTCACTGCCGGTCGGAGCCACCCGAACTACGACATCGGATAGTTTTTCCAAGGCCAATTCCCATGGCTCTTTTATCTTGATACGTGAAAGAATAGGTGACCCACCATACACCTTTTCAAGCCTTTCTTTTTCTTCGGGGGTGCATTGGCCTATCTCATAACGCACTATGGCAAATTTAGACCTTGGGACAAAGAAAGGGACTTCATAACCTCTGCTACGCGCGACCGCAGAAAGAAGAATGCAGGAAGTAACCTCATCTTCTCCCATACGAGTATATTTTACGTGCTGCTTCAAAGTGCTCTCAGAATAGCCCAAAGCAGACATGGCGAGAAACTGAGCGGCGCGTTGATTATCTGCCCAATAATTATCAAATTTCTTATTCAGATACTGCGAGAGTTTCTTCCGGGTCACATCAGAATCAACCAAAACATACAGAAGGGTAAGATAATACGACAGAATAGGAGTATAAAAAACATTCTTAACCTTAACGAACTTATTACGTATCTTCAGCGAATCCTCCATATACTCCATAGCCGCAGCATAATCACCTTTATAAAGAGAAGATATGGCCGCGATGGCGTATGGCCACTCGCTCTCTTTCCTTGTATGGGCCAATAAACTTCCACTCTCCCCGCTGAACAAATACCTATTTCCTTCTATAGTGGCCAATGCATGCACCTGAGCATTTTTAGACAGATATTTTCTAACGAAGGCCTCGGCCATGTCCAATTTTTCGGCGCTGACAGTGTTCTGAAGAACAAGTTCATTGGTTTTAATATCTGCCACCCCCTGAACGACATTACTCGGCAATTTTCTAAATACAGGTTCAAATGCCGGTTCGTAACATATATCGAGCAGCAAATCACAAAGAGATGCACTGTCCCATAAATAAATATTAAATTCCGGCACCGTCCCGCTATCAACCAGATTTTTGATCACATTAAGTCTTGACGAACTTCCATAACAGGCATGAGTTTTAAGACTTTGCACCAGTTCGGGATGATAAAGTAGAGCATTAAGAGCGACTCGAAAAAATAACGAACCGCAGACAGCGTATTTCGTCTCCCACGAATAATAGGGAGTAACTACCAGCCCACGTTCCTTAAGCACTTTCAGGTCGTTTTCCTTCTTCCATGCATCCTGTTCATATACTATCTTCAAAATTTTAGACATTGCATTGGAAGCCCCATCTACGCATGCAATCGAAGCCAATAACAGGTCCTGCGATTTACTCAATGCAAAATCCTGCTCCGGGAACAAAGACTTCAGCTTTTCTATATTATTCTCCGTCATCTACTTTTCGTTAAAATTATAAAATACCCTCTGACCGATATGGCCTTTTCAAAAAAACAAGCCATATCGGTTTAAGAGGATATGACTTGTCTTCGAAATCGTTAGAACAAATCTAACGAAACACTATTTCTTCTTTGCCGGCTTTACATCAACCTTAGCAGGAACATATTTTCCAACCTTCTCAAGGCTTATGTTGAAGATAAGAGTCTCTGCAGGACCAATAGCACGGTTACCGTTTTCACCATAA
The DNA here is from genome assembly GCA_963650755.1 of Firmicutes bacterium TM09-10. Lineage (GTDB taxonomy): Bacteria > Bacteroidota > Bacteroidia > Bacteroidales > UBA932 > Cryptobacteroides. The sequence goes on from CAVJMH010000004.1 coordinate 21,469, forward strand.
GCAAGCTTATATGGGATATAAAGTTCTATCTCACCACCTTCGCCTATAAGCTTGAGTCCTTCGTTCCAACCTTCTATTACAGAGCCGATGACAAACTTACGAGGTTCATCTTTCTGAGTCTCGTCGAATACGGTACCGTCAAGACGTGTGCCTCTGTACTCAGCCCATACGGTATCCTTAGCTGCTGGACGAACTTCATTACCTTCTGATATAATCTTATACTGAAGACCGGAAGGAGTAATCTGCACGCCATCTTTCTTAGCGTTCTTAGTAAGGAAAGCTTCCTCCTTCTCCTTATTAGTGTAGATAGTATAGCTGCGTCTGTTCTGGAGATACTCGTTGAACAAGTCATTCATGTCATTAGGATCCACACGGAACTGCTTTGTAAATTCATCAGGGTCCTGACTTTCCTTAGCATTGATGAAATCCTCCATACCCTTACGAATCTGAGCATAATCCAGGTCGCCGAAGTTATAACCCTTTATGAACGAACCGAAATTAACACCCACCAGATAGCTGACATCCTTTACCTGCTTTCTTGAAGGAAGGAAATCCTTAGCTGTCTTCTCTTCAGGAATAACCTCTGAAGTCTCCTCATTCTCTTCTGTAGCGGCTGCCTCTTTTTTAGTAGAGTTGCAAGCCACTGCCAACACGCCCATAGACAGGGCAATAAACAATTTGTAAATTTTCATATTGTTCTAAAAAAATTAAAGTTCCCATGCGAGTGCTGACGCGCCCAAAATAGCAGCGTCGGACTCCTTCAACTGAGAGAAAAGAAGACTTACCTTCTCCCTCCATAAAGGAAGTACATTCTCGTTCATAGCCTTAAGTGTAGGCTCATAGATAAATTCCTTGGCACGTGCCAATCCACCGAAAAGCACGATAGCCTCTGGAGCTGAAAATTCTATGAAATCTGCGAGTTTCTCTCCGAGAATACGACCGGTGTAATCAAATATGCGCTTTGCCAATTCATCTCCATCCTTAGCGGCATCATACACATCCTTGGAAGTGATTTTATCCACCGAACGGAGAAGAGACGGCTCGTCAGACATCTCCAGCCACTCACGGGCGGTGCGAGCCACGCCGGTAGCCGAACAATAGGTCTCAAGGCATCCGTATTTTCCACAACCGCAATGACGTCCGTTATGACGTATGGCGCAAGTGTGTCCAAGTTCTCCGGCGAATCCGTCGCTTCCGTAAAGAACCTCGCCATTAATGACGATACCGCTTCCGACACCTGTTCCGAGAGTAATCATTATGAAATGCTTCATACCCTTGGCCACTCCATAAGTCATCTCTCCTACTGCGGCAGCATTGGCATCATTAGTAAGAGCCACAGGAATACCGGAAAGCGCTTCGCTTAGCATCTTGGCAAATGGAACACTCTGCTTTGCGGCCCACACCACGTTAGGCGCGAACGCAATGTTTCCGGTGTAATAGTTACCGTTAGGAGCGCCGACACCGATTCCACGAATCTGACCTTCCTTACCGGATTTAACTACGAGATCCTTTATGGCTGCTGCCAAAGCATCTATGAACTCTGCTGCCTCCTCGTGGCTATCTGTGCGTATTACACTCTGTATCAGCACATCTCCACGAGCATCCACAATACCCAACTTCGCAGTCTGTCCGCCGACATCTACGCCTACTACATATTGCTTTTCCATATTATCTACAGTTTTCAATTATTCTACAGGTATGTTCTTGTTAACATTCTTGCTTCCTACTGCCGCATAGAAAATCAGATATGCAAGGCAGAATACCAGCAGTACATAGCTTGGAAGTGAACCAACCTTATCGGCGATAGCGTTCTGAACAAACGGAATGATACCTCCACCACAAACGAGAGCCATGAAAATGCCGGAAGCGGCAGCCGTATATTTTCCAAGTCCGTCAGCTGCAAGATTAAAGATAGAGCCCCACATGATAGAGGTACAGAATCCGCAGGCTGAAACAAGGAACAAAGCTACCGGAAGACCGTTGATAACAACACTCTCTGGAATGAGGATGATACCACATATAAGCGCAACTGCCAGGATAGAAGTACACAGAAGCATAACTCGGCTGCTGACCTTCGCTCCTATGGCTCCGCCTATAAGACGACCGAAGAGCATGCAAAGCCAATAAGCGCTGACGAATGTACCTACTACCGCAGGACTGAGAATACCAGAGAAATATACATTGGCAGTATTAGGAATACCGACCTCGATACCTACATAGAAGAAGATGGCTACGGCGCCGAGCACGAAATGACGGAATGAAAGCGGAGAATATTTGTCTTTCACCACTTTACCTGACAGGCGAGCGGCCTTCTCCTCCGCAGACTCCATATGAGGTTCAGGAATCTCCGTGAAAGAAATGACCACGAAAGCGAGAGCGAAGATTACCATAGCGATAACCATCACCGGAGCTGCTTTAGCTACAGTGGCATCCTGAATAGAGCCACCTACAAGCCAACCTACGAGGAACGGAGCGATGGTACCACCGATAGAGTTACAAGAACCACCGAACTGAACGAGCTGGTTACCCTTGTTTCCGCCTCCACCGAGAGTGTTAAGCATAGGGTTGACGCAGATGTTAAGAAGGCACATTGAGAAACCTGCCACAAATGCACCGGTAACATATACTGCGAAACTTTCAGCATAACCGGACGCGAACTGTATAGCCACTCCGATAAAGCCTATCAATACAGCGAGTTTCGAAGTGAACTTATAACCTTTACGCTTGAGGATTATGCCTCCAGGGATGCCCATACACGCATACGCGATGAAATTCGCGAGTGTACCGAGCTGAGAAAGAGCCTTGCTGGCCCCGAATTGATTCGTAACGACTACACCCATAGAACCTGCAAGGTTCGTAACGAATGCAATCATGAAAAAGAGTGCGAACATCACCACGATAGCCGGGGTATAGTTCTGTTTTTTAGTAACTGTTGACATTTTATTTTTTCTAGTGTTATTATCCAGTTTCTAATCAAGTGCAGCGAGGTTCTGCGGGTTAATAAGCTGCTTACCCTCAGCCGTATAGGCATAGTCTATACGCTTAGCGAAGTGGGCCTCCACCTTTCCGCGCACAACCTTGTTGGTAGAGTTGACCATACCGTTTTTCTCTGTGAAAGGCTCATCGCATACCACGATGGCGGTAGGAAGCCACTTCTCCGGGAATTGGCCTGCATGACTGCCACCCTTACGATATACATCCACATCCTTCTGTATGAGACGAAGCTGCTCTTCCTTATCTCCCGGAGCTGCCGCCTTAAGAGCCTCTTTATTAGGAACTACGAGCACGATAGTGTATGGATTCTGATTATTATGCAGGATGACGTTATCTATATATTTAGAGATGACTGCCAAGTTATCTTCATATCCTTCCGGAGAATATTTCTCTCCGTCTGAAGAGATGAGAAGGCTCTTGAAACGACCTGTAACATACAGATACCGAGGATCTTCCTTACAAATGTAACCGCGGTCTCCTGTGTGAAGCCAACCATCGACTATGGTCTGTGCCGTAGCCTCTGGGTTCTTCCAATAACCGGCCATGACATTCTCTCCCTTGATGACTATCTCGCCTGTCTGTCCGTTAGGAAGAATATTGTTCTCGTCGTCGCGTATGGTGCATTCCATAGGGCTCACGATACGTCCGGACGAACCGAAACGGGCGTGACCCGCAGAATTGGCACAGATGATAGGAGTAGCCTCTGAAAGTCCATATCCCTGGAATGTAGGCATGCCAATGGCGCAGAAATATCTCTGGAGTTCGATGTCCAGGAGTGCACCTCCACCTACGCAGAATTTCATCTTGCCACCAAAAGTCTCACGCACTTTAGAGAAAAGAATCTTATCGAAGAGTTTGACGAAAGGCTTTCTCCAGAACTGTGCTCCGCCTTGATTATAGTAATCCTTATAGTATGCCTTGGCATTCTTGAGAGCTATGTTATAAAGTTTTTCTGTACTCTTACCTTTGGCCTTGATACCGCTTTCTATGGCCTTTTTGAAGCTGCGGCTTATGGCCGGAACTGTAAGCATCACGTTAGGATGAATCTCCTTCATGGTAGGAAGGATGTTACGTAGCTGAGCCTGAGGGGTTTTCCCTGGAACAGTCGCGATGCTTCCGCCGTAACTCATCATGGTGTAAAGACCTGCCACGTGTGCAAAGCAGTGATCCATAGGCAGGATTACAAGCATTATGTCCCCCTTGTCTATGTTGATTACAGATGCGCCCTGAGCGACATTGGCCGTATAGTTACGATGTGTAAGAAGAATACCCTTAGGGTCTGCCGTGGTACCTGACGTGTAAGATATGTTAGCATAGTCGTCAGGGCCTACTGAAGCCATCCTCTCTTCGAGAAGTCCCGGATGCTCCTTGATGAACTTGACGCCCATCTCGCGAATCTCTTTTATGGAAATCTCCCCTTCCTGAAGCGGAATATCATCCATCACGATGACCTTTTCTACAGCTTTGCACTGATCTATCACGCGACGAACCTTCTGTATCTCCATCTCGGAAGCCACGATGAAGCGCGAATCTGAGTGATTGATACGGAAAGTAAGGTCGTAATCCGATTCGAGCTTATATGAAAGGGGAACGTCCACGCCACCGGCAAAAAGGATACCGAATTCCGTAATGACCCAAAGAGGGCGGGCTTCGGCGATAAGAGAAACCTTGTCTCCTTTCTGAAGGCCAAGCGCCATGAATCCGGCGGCCAGAAGACGGGCCTCATCGCGTGTTTTAATAAATGAAATCTCTGTCCAAGCTCCGTCCACTTTTTCACGGAGATAGGTATCGTTCTGATACTTATCTACATATTCATTGACGAAATCGATAATAGTAGTTCTTTTTGTCATAGTAATTTATTTTTGACAGTTAGGAAATAGTCCATAAAGCTGGGCGTCGATCATATCGGTAACTTTCGAAAAGTCCTCCGGATTATTCCCGAACTTTATGTGATCCGCGTCTATGATGAGAAGATTCCCGTCGTAACCGCTGATCCAATTTTCATATTTTTCATTAAGTCCTGTAAGATAATCAATTCTTATACCTTTTTCATAGTCTCTTCCGCGCTTTTGAATCTGCGATACCAGATTAGGAATGGATGAGCGCAGATAGATAAGCAGATCCGGGTTCCCGACGAGCGACATCATAAGATTAAAAAGGTCTGAATAGTTCTCAAAATCACGCGAACTCATAAGCCCCATGTCGTGAAGGTTAGGCGCGAAGATGCGGGCATCTTCATATATGGTCCTGTCCTGAATGATGACATCGTCCGTGCGCGATATATCCACCACGTCCTTAAAACGCTTATTAAGGAAATATATCTGCAAATTAAACGACCAACGTGCCATATCCTCATAAAAATCAGCCAGATATGGATTAAACTCTACGGATTCGAATTTAGGAATCCAACCATAATGGGCTGCCAGCATCTTAGTGAGGGTAGTCTTACCGCTTCCGATATTTCCTGCTATAGCTATGTGCATGATGAGAATATTTTAACTTACAAATTTAAGTATTTATTTGAATAATCCGTAAAGAGATGCGTCAATCCTGTCGGTGATATATGCAAAATCCTCTGGACGGGACTCGAAGTCCAGATTATCCCCATCTATTATTATCAGCTTCCCCTTATAATCCCCTATCCATTTCTCGTAAAGGTCATTGAGCCCGGAGAGGTATTCTATGCTCATGTCCTGCTCGTAATCCCGTCCGCGTTTCTGAATCTGAGAGACGAGATGCGAAATGCTTGAACGTATGTAGATGAGGAGGTCCGGCTGCTTTACGAATGACATCATAAGACGGAAAAGATCCATATAGGTCTCGAAGTCGCGATCAGACAGGTTGCCCATTTTATAATTATTGGCCACGAATATCTGCACGCCTTCCATTATGGTCCTGTCCTGGACTATCACATCTGCGCTTTTATCTATGTCCAACACATCCTTAAAACGCTGCTTAAGAAAATACACTTCCAGAGCGAAGGACCAGCGCGGGATATTGGCATAATAATCCTCAAGATATGGATTATAAGTTACTGATTCATAGCGTGGAGTCCATTTATAGTACTCCGCAAGCATCCTTGTGAGGGTCGTCTTTCCACACCCTATATTTCCAGCCACACCTATATGCATCAGGTAAATTTTTCTAAAGACTTGCAGTCATTTTTGGTAAACGAAAATCCTACAAATTTACAATAAAGTTTTTTATTTTTGCCGAAAAATAGAGCACACTATGCTGAACCTGAAAATATTTGTCTGTAACCCATACGAGGAGAACACTTACATAGTAAACTCCGAGGGAAATAAGGAAGCCGTGATAATAGACCCCGGATGCCGCGAAGGAGAAGAGGTAGAGGGCATTGTAGAATATATCGAAACATCTGGTTTAAAACCGGTTGCCATTCTACTGACGCATGCGCACTTGGATCACACCTGCGGAATTCCACTTCTTAAAAAGCGCTACGACACTCCGGTGTATATGGACCACAGGGAAAAGACAAGCCTAAAATTCGACAGCATAGATGTTAAAAAAGGAGAAATTCTGCATCTCGCCGGGCTTGATTTCGAGGTCATAAGCACACCGGGACATACCCCGGGCGGAGTATGTTATCTGGACCGTGCGGACAAATGCCTCTTTTCAGGAGACACTCTTTTCGCCGGCACCATAGGCAGAACGGACCTTCCGGGCGGGGACTATGACAAGCTCATCGTATCCGTAATGGACTCTCTAATAGGTCTTCCGGGAGACATCGAGGTATTTCCGGGACACGCACAGAGCACTAACATAGCACGCGAGCGATATAACAACCCCTTCCTCCAGCCATTTAACGAACCGGAAGAAGGGACAGATAAAAACGAGGATCTCCCTCCTATTACTATTTCACACAGTTAATTACGACAGACTCTCCTCCGCAGGCCAATCTGAATTCGCCTTCTTCAAGAACCCAATTCAGATTATGGTCCACGAATGCCAAGTCATCAGCTTTAAGATTAAATACCACGGTTTTGCTTTCGCCTGGAGCGAGGCTAACCTTAGTGTAGTCGCGAAGACGCTTGACATCCGGCGTAAGGCTGGCGTATAGGTCTGAAGCATAAAGCAATACGGATTCTTTTCCTGCCACTTTACCGGTGTTTTTCACATCCACGCTGACCTTGATGACATCACCCGCACGGAATTCATTCTTATCCACTCTGAGATTAGAATATTCGAAGCTGGTGTAGCTTAACCCGAAGCCGAACGGCCATTGGCTTTCAATATTGGCATCATAATTATAAAGCCCGTTCATAGTGGCGCGGTTCTCACAAAGCTTATAATCGTAAGTGTTGAGCCTATTCACATATTTAGGATAGGTATAAGGAAGACGTCCGCTGAAATTCTCCTCGCCGCAAAGAAGCGTAGCGAGAGCATCCGCGCCATAATTACCTGGCAGCAGGACACTTACCACGGACTGCGCGAGAGGTTCTATGTCCCGAAGAACTCTTGGACGGCCCTCGTTCAGAACGAGCACTATAGGCTTTCCTGTCTTTGATAGAGCCTTAACCAATTCGCGCTGATTAGATGACAGCGAGATGTCATTAATGTTACCCGGAGTCTCGCAATATGAGTTCTCCCCTATCGCAGCCACTATGACATCTGCACTGGCGGCAGCCCTTACAGCAGCCGAATAATCGCCCTTAACCTCTGCCTGAAAATCGCCCTTAGGGTCATATTCGAGGACAGGGAAGTACTTCACGCTCTTGAATTTGTTTTTAAGAGCCTCATATATAGTATTATACTTACCTGTAAACTCTGGACGGTTACCGGCGTCTCCCTGCCAAGTATAGTACCAGCCGCCGCCCAATGGGCGCATTACATTGGCATTAGGACCCACAAGAAGAATCCTTGTATTCTTAGAGAGAGGAAGCAGGTCTTTTTCATTTTTTAGAAGCACCTGACTTTCAAGAGCGGCCTTGTAAGCTGTCTGTACAGACTTCGGACTCTCAAAATCCTTATAGTCGCAGCCCAGCCCATAAGGGTCATCAAACAGGCCAAGGCGGAATTTCACTCTGAGGATACGTCTTACGGCGTCATCTATACGTTCGTGAGATATTTTTCCCTCACCTACGAGTTCTATCATGTAGTCGCACACCTCGGGGCTGTAAGGCTCCATAAGCATATCTACACCGGCGTTAATGGTCTGACACACAGCCTCTTTATAAGTGGAAGCAGTATGGTCTCTCTCGTAAACGTTCTTACAGTCCGCCCAGTCTGTAACTATCATACCGTCCCAGTTCAGCCCTTCCTTGAGCCACCCCGTGAGCAGTTCCTTATTAGTGTGGAAAGGAATGCCGTCGTTATTAGCGGAATTGACCATAACGGTAAGAGCACCGGCCTCGATACAAGCCTTGAACGGAGCGAAATACTTTTCCTTCAACTCACGTGGACTTACCATAGAAGGGGTACGATCCTGTCCTGAAATGGTGGCGCCATAAGCCATAAAGTGCTTAATGCTTACAGCTACATGCCTCTGGTCTATATGGTTAGGGTCTTCGCCCTGAAGTCCTTTAGTGAGAGCCACGCCCATACGGCTCTGAACCAGAGGGTCTTCACCGAAACTCTCCCACATGCGAGGCCATATCTGGTTACGGCTGAGGTCAAGTGTAGGAGTGAATACCCAAGGAACATTGCAAGCTCTTGTCTCATAAGCTCCTATCTGCCCCATATCGTAAGCGAGAGCATCGTTGAACGAAGCGGCGAGAGCTATCTCCTGAGGGAATAGGACTGCGCCTACCGTGTAGGAAGCGCCGTGTATCTGATCCAGTCCATAAAGAGTAGGGATACCCATCTCATCCAGAGAAATATCCTGAATCTGCTTTATGAAGTGTCTATATGCAGATGCGGAATCTGCCGTATCGTTCATAGTGTTAAGAATGGAGCCAATCTTATATTTACGGATAATGGCTTCACCCATTTCAGAGACATCGTGCGTTCCGGGCTTAAGTACCACTCCTGCTGTAAGTTGAGTCATCTGCCCCACTTTCTCTTCAAGGGTCATCTTAGAGAGAATCTTCTCGATCTTAGCTTCCATCTCCTTATCCTGCGGGATGGCCGGAGCGACACTATTTCCTACTTTACAAGAAGAGAAAAGCGTCGCCGCCAAAAAGGTCATTAGTAAAACGTTCTTTTTCATATAGTTATTAATTTGTATCAAAGCCCAAATATAGTCATTTTCTCTTAGAAGTTGTTTCGAAATGGCTGCCGAATTTTATTATACTGAATTTTCGAGGCAGTTTCGATTTTGGAAAAGAGCGCGTAGCAGTGGCCACGTAACTGATGACAAAGATGAAAATGGCCGGAAAGGCAGCGTAAGAAAAAACGCAATTATTACGTCAATTGTCTCGACAGCGTTGAGACTTTTTCTTCATCCGGGAACAGCCTTGCCACTTTGAGCATCCTAAAAATAGACGCCCTTCCGTAGCCCTTGCCGAAACGCTCAACCAATTGTCTCGACACTGTTAAGACAATCTTTGAACCGTACTTGTCCTCTCCTATCACATCAATCTCGTCCGCAATGTACTTACCTATCCTCCAATATGTCATCGAAACTTCAGAATTGAGGTAAACGGCTACCCTTTGTTGGGCGTGCTCTATGATGTCCGTCACGCCTTCGATGATTCGCGTACCAATCTGCTGAAGCTCGCTTTCGCTAATCTCTTTTATCAAATCTTTCATAAACTTCCATCTGACTCAATTACAAAGTTAACCCATTTTATCCGATTCAAACACATCACTTCTCGGTTTTTTCCTATAATCCCCTTGCTAGACCTTAACAAGCTAAACGGATTTGCACCAGACAGTGATGTATTTCTCGGCAGTCCTGGCGGAAAGTCCCCGCAAAGCGGCTATGGCGTTGTCATAGTCATCGTCACTGCAATGAAAGTCGCTTCAAAATCACCGTTTTTCATGACCCGAAGCGCGGAAAACATCATCGCCATGCGTTAAGTTGAAAATATTTCTCAAAGAAACTCCTCATGCCCTCTAAATCTCTACAATACAATGCGATGTGTTCTATCTTCATAATTTTCATGATTAGCTTCCAAGTAACACCTCTTTCAAATACGGGCCCGTAACGGAATGCGGATCGGCAGCGACCTGCTCCGGAGTGCCTTCGGAAAGAATCCGTCCTCCCTTATAGCCGCCCAAAGGGCCCATATCTATCAGATAATCAGCAGCCTTTAGTACATCCAGATTATGCTCTATGACTATTACGGTATTGCCCTGATCTACCAATTTCTGAAGCACGCCCAGAAGTATTTTCACATCTTCGCTATGAAGCCCCGTAGTGGGTTCGTCCAGCATATACAGAGTCTTCCCCGTAGCTTTTTTCGAAAGTTCAAGGGCGAGTTTCATCCTCTGGCTTTCTCCTCCGGAGAGAGTAATACTTGATTGGCCTAAATGCACATAACCAAGCCCCACATCCACAAGCGTTTTAAGTTTAGCGGCTATCCTTGGAAGACTCTTGAAAAACTCATACGCCTCAGTGATAGGCATTTCAAGGATGTCGTTGATATTCTTCCCCTTATACAAGACACTGAGAGTATCCTCCTTATAGCGTTTCCCCGCGCAACTCGGGCACACAACATTCACGGAAGGAAGGAAATTCATCTCTATCTGCTTTATCCCGGAACCTTTACATTCCTCGCAGCGACCGCCTTCTACATTGAAGGAAAACCTCCCTGCCTTGAAGCCACGCACCTTGGCATCCGGTGTCTGCTCAAACAGAAGGCGTATGTCCGTCCACACCCCGGTGAAAGTCGCAGGATTGGAACGCGGACTTTTTCCTATAGGGCTCTGATCTATCTCTATGACCTTGTCTATATTCTCCAGCCCCTCTATCCCATCGTAGGGGAGCGGCTTCTGTTTAAAATGATAGAATTTGCCTTTAAGAATAGGCATAAGAGTCTCATTGATAAGCGTCGATTTGCCTGAGCCGGACACTCCGCAGATGCCTATTAAGAGACCCAGAGGAAAACTTACATCTATATGCTTTAAATTGTTTCCCGAGGCACCCTTCAATGTGAGGAACTTACCCGACCCTGGGCGTCTTTCAGAAGGCGTCTGAACGCTACTATGGACTTCACGCGCAGGCCCGCTGTAACAAATATTTCCGCCGTTCACCCCAGCTCCCGGGCCTACATCCACTATCCAGTCCGCGCTCTCCATAGTCTCCTCGTCATGCTCCACCACGATTACTGTATTGCCCTCGTCCCGAAGCTTTTTAAGCGAAGATATTAGTTTACGATTATCCTTAGGATGAAGGCCAATGGAAGGCTCATCCAGAATATATATCACATTAACAAGACGCGAGCCTATCTGAGTGGCAAGCCTGATTCTCTGGCTTTCGCCTCCGGAAAGAGACGCAGTGGCGCGGTCAAGAGTAAGGTAATCAAGACCCACATCCAAAAGGAACTTCACCCTTTCGCCGAGTTCTTTCAATATATCTTTAGAAACTGCCTTGGCCTTTCCTGTGAGTTTAGAGGGAAGTGTCTCAAGCCACAAGCTAAGATCGCTTATCTCCATGGCGCTGACCTCCGAAATGGTCTTGCCGTCTATCTTAAAACACTTAATCTCCTCTTTAAGACGAGTTCCCCCACATACAGGGCACACCACTTTATCGTCTATGTCATCTACGACACCGCCCCACGTAAGCATTTCAGAGAAAGCCCCGTCTCCGACACGAAAATACTCGTCTGACCCATAAACGAGAAGTGACACCACCTCATCGGAAAGACTGGAAACCGGATCATACAGAGAAAAGCCGTACTTTCTGGATATGGCGTGCAGAATTTCGGACTTGCGGTTTGACCGTAGCGGTCCGAGAGGAGAAATGGCCCCATCCGCTATACTTTTCTCCCTGTCAGGAATAATCTTATCTATATCCACATCTTGAATCACGCCAAGTCCCTTACAATAAGGACAATACCCCTGAGGAGAGTTAAAAGAAAAGCTATGCGGCGCCGGTTCTTGAAGGGACACCCCATTCAGCGGATCCACCAGATGCTTAGAATAATGATATAACTGCCCGGATTCAGCATCCCAAACAGATAGGCTGCCCTTTCCCATCTCCAAAGCCGTGCTCACCGAGTTTCTTATACGGGACAGGTCCCCCTCGTCCGGCTTCATCTTGTCTATGACAAGTTCTATATTATGAGCCTTATAGCGGTCAAGCTCCTCCACATCAGCAAGTTCGCACAAAGAAGAGTCTATCCTCACCTGGGTATATCCTTTTCTTCGCAGGCTGTCGAACAACTCTCGGTAATGTCCTTTTCTTCCCCTCACGAGCGGAGCGAGGAGTATGCATTTACGCCCCTTATATTTTTCCAAGATAAGGTCCACTATCTGAGAATCGGTAAAACGCACCATTTCCTGTCCGCTTACAGGCGAATAAGCCGTGGACGCCTTGGCATAAAGAAGTCTCAGAAAATCAGAAATCTCCGTAATGGTTCCCACCGTAGAACGTGGATTGGAGCCTGTAGACTTCTGCTCTATGGCTATGATGGGGCTCAATCCCTCTATGCTTTCAACCGCCGGCTTTTCAAGCACCCCGATAAACTGCTTGGCATAAGGAGAAAGCGTATTAAGATAACGCCTCTGACCTTCGGCATAGATGGTATCGAAAGCCAGAGACGATTTTCCCGAACCTGAGAGGCCCGTAATGACCGTGAACTTCCCACGCGGGATATCCACGTCTACATTTTTAAGATTATGGACCGACGCCCCTCTTATGGAGATATATTCTAATTCCTTTTCAGACATTTACTTTTGAAAAACACGTACGTAATCTACTTCCAGAGCACAAGGAAGGCATGTCTCATCTACGCCCTGTGCGCCACCCCAGCTCCCTCCCCACGCAAGGTTCAAGATAACATAGAATGGGTTATCAAAAGGCCAATAATCATATCCTTTCTTGTTATTCTTATATGTAAGAATTGATTTTCCGTCCTGATAAAAAGTAATCTTCTCAGCATCCCACTCCATAGCATAGACATGAAACTCACTCTGTGCCGTACTGATGTAACGTTCCGCGTGCTCAATGTTAGTGCCTCCGTTGTTATATTTGTTACAATGAATGGTGGCGCTGCAATATGAAGCATTGTATCCAACCTCTTCCATTATGTCAAGTTCTCCATCTCCCGGCCAAACCGTGAAATTGGACGGCATCATCCAGAAAGCGGGCCAAGTGCCACGGCCTTTAGGAAGCCTCAAACTGGCCTCTATCCATCCGTAAGTCCATCCCTTACGAGTATTAAGACGACAAGAACGTACCTTCCCGTCTATTTTTTTAGCATATATCTTGAGAATACCGTCTTTTACGTCAGCTATATTTTCTCCATTATAGGAGCCGGCGACATAATCCTGCAGTTCATTATTTCCCCAACCTCCAGAACCTGTCTGATATTTCCAGTCTGTAGCATTAGGAAGTCCTTCATAGTCAAATTCATCGTGCCATACGAGATGATAGCCTTCCGGAACGACGATAGTCGGATCTACGTCTATCTTTTCTCTACCTTCCTGCATTATAGGGATGGTGGCGAGTGTACTGCCACACTTGACCGTAACCTCACCACTGCGAGAGTCATACTCTGTATTCTCCGCAATTTTTATGGTCACCGTTCCTTCTGTACCGAACACATACGGAGGTTCGATATTAGTTATCCAAGATGTGGATGAATAAATGGCAAATTGATTTGATGCCAAGATATGCACATCCACTTTTCCCCCTTTAGCCTCAACAGAAAGACTTGCAGGTTCAAAAGCGACACTTTCTTCAGAAGATTCAGTGCTGCTGCTGACATTGCACGATGTCAGAAACAGCATCACTATAAATGAAATAACAATGGTCATAACACAAAAAACAGGTGGAGCTGGCAATTTCTTCCCAGTTCCACCTGCAAAATTAAACAAAACTACTTGTAATATTGGATACTTATATCCTTCAATTTTATAATTGTTCCTTCAGCTACACCACCAAAGTCGAAAACAAGCTTTGATGAATCATACGCAGCTCCAGGAATACCGGTAGCATGGAATACGCGAGCCTCTCCAGCTTTAACCTTAACATCAGGTTTTGTTTCGAACACGAGATTATTCGAATCATCTGGTCCGGTAAGTTTAAGATACATGCCCGGATGGTCCATATTAGATTCTACCGTAAATGTTATAGCATACTGCTTATCAGCAACCAAAGCAAGATCTGAAATTAAGATGAACTGAGCCTGCCAACGATCTGGTGCTGCAGCGTTGTAATTAATGGTATAACCATTTTCCTCTTTCTTATAGCTCCACTTATCAGACTCTGCCCAACCTGGAGCGAAATAAGTCTTGATTTCCGTCACATTTGATGCTGCCAAAAGATTAGCAGGAGTTGTGGTGTCAAAAGCAAAATCCTCATCATAATCATCTACATAACCAGCATCTGGATCTACTGGCTCTGGATCACGCTCAGGAACACCCGTTGTACCATCATCATTGGCATGGTCCTTAAGAACGATGTTTCCTACGGTAATCTCTGAATTAGCAGGGCATCCACCGAAGTCAAATACCATCTTGACATCAGCGATATCCTCTGCCACTTCCTGATTAGCCCACCAGAAAACATACGGCTCACCGGCTTTAACTGCCACTCTCTGAACAAAAAGATACTTTTCATCACTTTTTTCCGCGGTAAGTTTGAATGTTACGCCCGGAAGATCTGTTGTAGACAATATCACACAAGAGAAATCATAGGTAGTTCCTGCATTAAGGGTAATTTTATGTCCTTCTGTAGGGATAATGAAGAACTGCGCCTGCCACTGCTGTTCGGTAGCCTGCTCGTAGGTCATAGAATAAGTATTTCCCACCTGCACTACTTTAGGATTATCTATCGGAGTCCAGCTGGATGTAACAGCAGTATACTGACTGTATTCGTGATTACCCTCCTTATCTACATCCTGCCAAAGATTAAAGACGCTATCGTATACAAATCCTCCGCTAAGAGAAGCACCGCCCTTGTCTTTCTCGATAACAACTTCCTTCTCTGAATAATCAAGAGACTGTCCCTTGCTGTTGCTTACGAAAAGACGAACTTTATATGTACCCTTCTGATAAAAAACTTTCTTGAAATTATTACCCGTACCGGCAAATACAAATTCACCTGTCTCATTTGTATGCCATATAGGCATCAAACCTGTTACAGTCGAAGGTAAAGTAAACGTAGCTTCGTTAGTCTCTGGATTGACACTGACTGTAAAATCGATGTTTGCTGCAGAAGGAAGATCAGAGCTTGGATCACTGGTCTTATTATCCTTCTTACAAGAAGCAAATGCCACGAGAGCAATGCTTAAAAAAAGTAAAGATTTTTTCATATTGTGTTATTATTATATGTTCTAATATTCATTTTGTTTAAGAGTTCCCTGAGCCGCATCTATCTCCGAAGAAGGAATAGGAAGATATTTCTTCGAAGCACTCCAAGAAACTTTTCTATAACCATAACTGTCAGGAACAAGTACGGTGGAAGCAAGATCCCACCTTATAAGATCCCAATAACGCTTGCCTTCGCCCACAAACTCAAGAGCGCGCTCCTTCTGAATGTTACCTAAACTAAGAGCTACCTCATCGGCAAGACCAGCCCTATTATGTACTTTGTTTAGCCAACCGGTGGCCTCCTTTGTATCCGTACCAGTGTATATGGCCAATTCCGCGGCATAGAGAAGAGTCTCAGAGTAACGGTAAAGCCTGAGGTTATTACCGAAACGCATATCCGGAGCGCCATCGCCGTTAGATTCATCAGCTGCCGCACCTTGATATTTCTCAAGGAAATAACCCGTGTCCTGGTAACGTTTTTCGTATTCATAAGAGCTTGCATCGAAGCAAGTTGCCTTACGGCGAACGTCCGTCGCGCTAAACATATCGTACGTCTCCTTACGGACAGGGCAGAATCCCCAACCTGCGGCGTGATTTTCAGCATTTGCCTTAAGATTATATGCTCCGATAAGACGTGGAAGGATAGTGCCTCCGGCAGCAAGTACGTTATCGTAAGAACGCACCTGTCCATCTGTTTTATAACCTACTTCCCATATTGATTCACAGCACCATTCCCCGTCAAGAGTAAAGAGCTTTGAATAATCATAAAGATCATAGTCTCCCGAAGTAATAATTTCTTTAAGAAGAGAGAGTGCCGTTGCATATTTCTCAGTATCCTTCTGATAAAGAACCACTTCTGCATAAAGCATAGCGACCACAGCTTTAGTGGCGTAACCTACCTCTGCGTCAGGTCTTCTCATAGGAAGAACATCAAGAGAGCGGCATTTGTCGAGATCGCTTATGATGAATGCATAGATTTCATCTGCAGTGTACTGCTTACCGATGAACGGACTTTCAAGATTCTTATCAAAGTAAACGACATTGCCCCAGAATTTCCAAAGCCAAGTGTAATAATATGCCCTCAGAAGATATGCCTGTGCAAGAAAAGGTTTCGCCACATCCTCATCAATATTTCCCGCATTCTTTGTCCACTCTATATATGTAAGAACATCGTTGCACCTTTTTACTCCGGAATAAGCATCGGTCCAGATGGATGTCATGCAATTCTTATCATCGGCACTGTAATTCATCATATCATGCCAATACTTATTATCCGTAGCATCAGCACCGCCCACCCATATCTGATCAGCCATAATGTCGCTCATGATAAGAATAGGGTTGTATTGGCCCATAGACCAATCTGTCCAATGCAGAGGGCAATAAGCCGACACCATAGCCTCCTGCAAATGAGGCAAAGTGGTATAGTAATCCTCTATAGGATCCTGTGTAGGATTTTCTACAGTGAGAAATTTATCTCCGCAAGAAGAGAGGAGAACCGTAGCAAAAGCGATTAACGCATATTTTTTAATATTCTGTGTCATATCTATTTCCTCCTCTATGATTAAAATTTAACATTTACGCCGAAAGTAAAAGTTCTGGCCTGTGGGTATACACCATAGTCAATTCCGAGAGAAGTGCCACCAGAAGAGATTTCCGGATCGAAGCCGTGGTACTTGGTAAGAGTAAGAAGGTTCTCGGCAGCCACGTAAACTCGCAGATTGGAGATAAGGACTTTCTTTGTAAGCTTTTCCGGAAGAGTATAGCCCAACTGAATATTCTTGATTCGGCAATACGATGCGTCATAGACATAAAGGTCTGAAGATACCCAGTTGACACTGTCGCCTATCACGAAACGCGGATACTTATCTGATGTGCCTGCACCTGTCCAGCGGTTCAGCATATAAGAAGGAAGATTGACGCTCTTAATATCGGTACGTCTGGTGCAGTCAAACACTTGATTGCCCTGTGTTCCCTGAATGAGCATAGAGAAGTCAAATCCCTTATATCCAGCTTGAAGAGTAAGTCCATAAGTAAAATCAGGAGTACCCTTTCCTATATAAGTACGGTCGGCATCTGTAATTTTGCCGTCTCCGTCTACATCCACAAATCTTACGTCACCCGGCTTAGCCTTAGGCTGAATCATAGATACAGTCCCATCCTCAGCAGTGTACAGATAAGAATAAACCTCCTCTTCGCTTTGGAAAATACCATCTGTCTTAAGACCATAGAAGAATGGGAAAGGATAGCCGTTTTCGGCACGAGAAATGGTACCTGTTCCCTGGAAAGAGTCATAATTAGCATATCCGGTATCGTTACCATACTCTATAAGTTTATTCTTAAGGTAACTTCCGTTAGCCCTGACTGCAAAGTTGAAGTCGCCTATAGCTTTCTTATACCCGATTTCTATTTCGAAACCGCTGTTGGACATTATTCCTACATTGCCCATAGGTTTGCTCTCACCCACATACGATGGTATGGCTTGAGTCATAAGCATACCGTCCGTCTTCTTATTATAATAATCGAGTGTAAGAGTAAGCGCGTTCTTGAAAAAGCCGAGATCTACGCCAAGGTCGGTCTGAATGGAAGTTTCCCATTTCAAATCAGGATTTGCAAGACCACCGGCTTTAGTGCCGATGATCTCACTTTCTCCCTTTCCGATAATAACATTATTATTGCCCTCTGTAAGTACGGTATAGGCGAAATTACCTATATTTTCATTACCGTTCTTACCCCAAGAAGCACGAAGTTTAGCATTACTGAGTTCAGGTATCACGCCTTCCATAAAGCTCTCTCTGTGAAGATTCCAACCAAATGAGAATGATGGGAATAGAGCCCAATGGTTATTCGATCCGAATCTTGATGAACCATCACGACGAAGCGTAGCCTCTGCCATGTAGCGCTCTGCATAGTTATAGCTTACTCGACCGAAATATGAAGCCAATCTTGACTCCGCATTAGGTGCTGCCCAACCATTTCTGTCGCCATCGGCCTGCAGACCGTCGGTATTGTCCACGTATGGTTTATTAAGATTCCTAAGATATTTCGAAGATGCTCCAACATACGAGCCGCTTGAAGCTTTGGCAGACTGACCCAAGAGAAGAGATATAGAATGTTCGCCAAAACTCTTCTGATAGCTCAAAGTATTCTCCACCTGCCATACAAGTCCTTTGTTCTGCTGAGAAGTAGCTGAAGATTCCACTGCCTTCTGTGAAGAACTTAAATAATAAAGAGGAGTGTAACCATCTGAGCCCCAGAAAGAAAGGTCGGCTCCGAATGAACTTCTGAATTTCAAATTCTCGATTATCTGCAACTCGGCGCTGAAATTACTTACGAACTTGTGGCTCCATCCCTTGCTCCCTGGAAGTGAAAGAGAAGCAACAGGGTTTACCATCTCGTTATAAGAACCGCCAGGAATCATAAACATCTTTCCGTTAGTTCCATAGAGCATAAGATTGGCCCCATAGGTAGAACTCTGCGCCACGGCCTCCTCATCTGTACAATACACATTGAGGATAGGCGAAAGCGCTATGGCTGACCCAAGCGGAGAGCCCCACGTAGAATTCGTCTCTATGCCGGTAGAATTGATATTGGCATAGGCGATATTGCTGGTAAGATCAAGCTTATTAAGAAAAGCCCTTTCAGATGTCTTATCCAGAACATGATAAATATTGTTACTGCGAAGCGAAAGCCTATCATAGTTAGAGCGTCCGTAATTACCGCCGACAATACCTTCCTGATCAACATAAGAAAGTGACAGATAGTAATTTACTTTATCGCTTGCTCCAGATACGCTAAGTTCGTGCGAAAGTTGCGGAGCATTATAATTGAACACTTCTTCCTGCCAATCAGTTCCCTCTCCGTAAGCGGACGGATTAGAATAAATAGGTGCGCTTCCTGCATTCATGAGCCCTTCATTGATCATCATGGCATATTGGGAAGCATTAAGAACTGAAAGTTTCTTCCATGGACTAGAAAGACCATAAGAGAACGAATAGCTTATCTGTGCATCTCCCTTTTCTCCCTGTTTGGTAGTTACAAGGATGACACCATTAGCAGCACGTGCTCCATACACAGCACCGGAAGCCGCGTCCTTGAGGACTTCTATGCTGGCGATATCGGAAGGATTGATATAATCTATGCCGCCTTCTATAGGCATTCCATCTACAATATATAAAGGGTCTGAATTATTAATGGTACCGGTACCACGAATACGAATCTTTGATGCGGCGCCAGGCTGTCCTGACGATGAAGTGACGTTCACGCCGGCAGCAAGACCTTTGAGCGCATTATCAACTCTTATCGGAGCCGCCTTGCCAAGATCGTCAGATGAAACCTTAGCTATGGAAGCGGTAACGACACTCTTTTTCTGAACGCCATAACCCACGACCACTGCATCTTCAAGGAAAAGAGCATCTTCCTCCAATATGACGACTTCAGCCTTTGACACCTCTATGACTACAGTCTTGTATCCTAAAAGGGAAATCTCTATCTTCTGCTGAGGTTCTATCCCAGAGAGAGTCCAAGCACCATCAAGATCAGTCAAAGTTCCTTTAGAAGTACCATCCACAATAACAGCCGCACCGACTACCGGCTGACCATTTACTTCTTTCACAACACCTGTATAATTCTGGGCCAATGAAATCCCTTCAGAAAACAAAGCGACCAAAATGGTTAACAGAATAGTTCTATAAAAGCGTTTTTTCATTTTTATTGATTGGTCAATTAGTAATTAAAAAAATTAAATATGCAGACACAAAATTAGTCAAAAGCGCAATCCGCAATTCGGCTCAAAAAATGGATATAATAAAAAAGTAGACTTTTGAAAAATCAAAAATCTACCTGTTAATCATTTAGGCTTCAAAAAAAGTTGACTATTTGTGAAGTCCTATCCTCATTACCTGCTCGTCGAAAGGGGTATTCTGGTCTATGGCGCAGAGCTTCATCTGCGTTTTATAGTTATAAATAGTGTTGACGGAATACCGAAGAAGCGACGCTATATGAGTAGACTTCGTGACGCCGAATCTGATAAGCGCATAGATTCGAAGCTCAGTATTAAGAATCTCTCCGTTCTTAAGCACTATCCTTTTCTCCGGAAGAAGAAGTGCGTTGAACTCTTTTACAAAATCCGGATACAGCTGGAGCACCGCAGTATCGAACGAATTATAAAAGTTCTTCAATTCGGCGTCCATCTGGGCGCGACTGATAAAAGGCCTCAGTTTATCTAAGTAATTTGAACTGTTCGATAGTGAAAGCGCCAGAAACTCCTGGGTAGATTCCTTAGCATCATACAAGGCCGCCACCGTCTTTTTTAATCGGAGATGGTTTCGCGCGTGAAGCATTACGAAGAACAGCAATATTACGAAAACCACTATCAGAGCTATGAACCCCATACGAAAAGCCCTCTCCGACTTATCTTTTTCTGCAGCATAAGCAGCTTCAATGGCCGGAAGGGTACGCACTATCTGCACCAGACGAAGACTGGAATTATAATATACGGCATCTTCCAAAGCTTTTTGTGTATAAGCGAAAGCCCTCTCTATCTGCATATTCCTTCCTGTCAGATTTAGAGCTATACTGTGAAGCGCAGCATTATCCATCACTGCGCTGAAAATATCCGCCTTGGCCGCCTCACAATACCAGTGTATTACAGAAGGGAAATCACCCCTCTTATCAGCAAGTACTCCTAAATAATATGCGACTTTGGCATATTCGTGAGAAGTGTTACCATATTTAGACAAAAGCCACACCGCCTCTTCTTTCGCTTCTTCAAACTGCTGTGTACCAATATAATCAAGAAGAAGCATATAGCCATATTCAAAGGTCTCCTTAGGGCAGATTTCAAGATATCGACCTCTATAGTAACTTGCTTGGCTGAGCATTCCCACCCTCGGCTTGCCACTGGAAGAAACAAAGTCATTACAGAAACGCTGCTTCAATTCGTACCATAGAAGAAGCGACTCCTTCGAGAAAGAAAGCGTGTCCAATGTGGAAAATACTGCTTCACTCTCCTTATAATAACCGCCTACGCAATACACAGACGCCCTACGAAGCCGACACCTGTTATATAAGTCTTTATTAGGTAACTGCTTAGCCTCTTTTTCTTGAATATCAAGAATCTCCAGGCACTTATCAAATTGGAATGAAAAATATTCATTATACAAGTTCGTGCATAGATCATATCTCTGCATAGGCTCATTCACCGCCCGAAGCTCCAGTTCCATACGCTGAAGACGATTTTCTTTCGTATAGAAATAGCTCGAACAGTCGGAGAGCATCTTATCTAATTTGGAAAGATCCTCCTTTATGTCATACGACTGCATACCGAAAGCAGACACGAATGGCAAAAAAAGAAATAAAATTACCAGTTTTTTATTTGAGAATACATCCATTCCAATCTTTTATTATAGTTATCTATAAGCCAATCGATCTCTCCTGCATAAGAGCCTGTTACCTTAGCGTTAGGCCACACGTATGTGGAAAGTATAGGCCATCTTTTAAAATTCCTGTCAGGAGCCTCTCCCAAAGCATACACCTGCTCCTCTATATATTTCGGAATGCCCTGAAGACTGGGATACACCTCCATAAAACGCTTTTTGACTTCAGCTGTGAATTCCGGATCCATAAATAGCCTATAATACCATCCATGATACCGTCCTATCGCTCCTTGGTCCTTCACCCACCATCCGCTCCAAGTCGGAAGTCCGTCGCCATAATAGTCACAGTTGCCAAGCGTTATATCAAAATCCCAAACGTGATACATTTCAAGTTTCCCGTCTTTAGGCAAAGTTAAAAATGAACTTTTGCGCAGATTCCCATCGACATTTTTAGTAAGTTCCTGTATGATAAAATTATTGATAAAGGACCTCTTGTCTATATATTTGTCATAAACGACAGAGAATTCTTTGTTCCAAAGCGCATCCTCAAAGCCCTTGAAGAAAAATTCAGAAAAAGTACGTTGTTCATCTGTAGGATTTTCAGGATCAGAAAACATAATGGGAGCACCATGCTGAGTTATCCAGCACACAGGCTCGTCTTGAGATTGGTCTATCTCGAAAAGTATGTCCCCGGACTCCGCATCTATATTCACCCTTTCTTTCGATACTTTCTTATGCTCTGAAAAATTATATACGCCCTCGTATTGGCCATTGAGATAAAGTTCCACAGGAATCATTTTAGGCGTCCAACTAAATGAGAGGATGCGGGATATCTCCATAGCCACGATATTCCGCAAGAGAGACTTATCACAATAATTGGCAAGTAGACACCATTCCTTGTCTTTAGACATATCGAAAATACGTTGTTTCTCATCAAGTTTCACCTTGTAAGATTTTTTAGGCATGCCCCATGTAGAATTACCTCGTCCGCGTATCCGCATAGAGCCTTCATACCCATCCACAACGATAGTTCCCGTCTTATACTCCTCCTTGCTATAAATGCCAGCCTTATCTGAAGTAGTGAGATAGACAACCGGTATCTGAGGAACTTTCTTCCTTATAACCAGATGATTACCATTACTTATCCAAAGATGGAGCGATTTATCCGAAGTGAAATAAAGGTAAAACGGAATAGCGTCCCTGTCCGCAAGCGCTTCATTACGATAAACCTTAGTTCCTATCCCTCCTATCATCCACCTTCCGTCAGCACCTACGGCCACGACTTGCGGAGTAGAAACGACTTCCTTTTCCACCGTCACGTTATCTAAAGCCATGGTAATAGTTTTGCCTTCCTGAGAGACCAATACTAGGGTAGCCACATTTATAGCGGCGCTTTCATATTGTCCTTCGGATGTATACAAATCGAATAAGCGAGCATAACCTTCCGGCTGCCCTATCGTATCCTCTATATAAACATCCTTTACACAAGAATAAGCAGAAAGCATTACTATAAAAAGTAATACCAGCCGCCTTATGCAAGACTTCATGATTTGCTTATTACTTTAAAAAATCCTCTACCCGAATAAACTTTATGCCTACTTTTTCGCTTCCTCCGTCCTTTAAGGGATTATCCCCTATCATAACACAATCCTTCGCCTGCGCCCCTATTATCTCAAGTGCCGTGCGGAACACACAGCCGGAGGGTTTATATCCTCCAAGAGACGGAGAATCAAGGAAATGCGTAAAATAGGATTCTTTTATTCCTATCGCCCGCAACTTATCCTTAATACGTCCGTAATCGGAAAGAATCAACATCTGATCCCCTTCCTTCTTAATCCTATCAAGCCGCTCTATAATTCCCGGCCTCACGGCGCAATGCTTTCCAATCTGACTTACCATAGTAGGCATATACCACCCCTCATACCATTCACGAGCTTTCTCTACGCCACAAAATGCATATCGCGCAATACCCTCATACAGAGTGTCATAACCCACTGTTCCCGTTTCAAGCTTTCCGAGTTCCTCACGGCTTCTTTTCTCCGCGAGAAACATCCGCATAGGACGAAAATCCCGCAATGCGCGAAGAATCATCCACTTTTTCAAGCCCCTCTTATCGTAAAGGGTGCCGTCAAGGTCAAAAATATAAACCACTTTCCTCTAACTACGTACAGCCCCTAACTCCTTAGTCAAAATCTCACTCACCTCGTCTATCCTTTCATTAAGTTCATCCGCCGTAACGGCTTCACAGATAAAACGAAGATAAGGTTCTGTATTTGAAGGACGTATATTAAACCACCACGTAGGATATTCCAGACGATACCCATCGAAATCCATCAATTTCTGCGGTTCCCCCTCTTTTTTTCTGATATAATCGCACACGCGTTCCATAGCGCCTTTCTTATCCTCCAGACGGAAATTGATTTCCCCCGAATTATGATACCTGGCGATACGTCCTATCTGCTCGCTTAATGTTATGCCCTTCTTTTTGAGAGCGGACACTATACGAAGTACTATCATAGATGAGAGAAGTCCGCTGTCCGAATAGAAAAAGTCCTTAAAATAATAGTGTCCGGCCAATTCACCGCCCCATAAGCCACCAATTTCGCGAAGCTTCGGAGCAGCAAAAGCACGACCTACCTTCCAAGTATGAAGCTCGGCGCCATAATTACTTAAAAATTCACCAACAGCCTTTGAACTTCTGATTTCCTGAAGCACTATAGGATTCTTCTCTCCCCTTTCATCGCAGAAATAAAGCGCCATAAGCGCTATTACGAGGTCCGGATCCACAAATTTGCCCTTTTCATCCACAAACATCACCCTGTCTGCATCTCCGTCATATATCACGCCCACATCGGCTCCGGCTTTCTTAACTGCAGCCTTCAAAGGTTCTACATTCTTAGCTACCAGAGGATTAGGGTCGTGATTAGGAAATCTGCCATCTATCGTGTCGAAGAGATACTCCGGTCCCTGACCGAAAACTTCCTTGGCAAAAAGATTGGCCATGCCATTAGAAAGGTCGAAGACTATATTAAGATTAGAATAATCCCCCTTGAACTTCATCATAAAGTCCATATAGTCCTTATGTATGTCCATAGGGAAAATCTCGCCTCTATGCTCCGCGACAGGAGTAGGACGGCCCTCTTCAATCCATTTCTGAATCTGACCGAGTCCGCTTTCATATCCTACCGGAAGTGCCTGACTGCGCGAGACTTTCATCCCGTTATATGCCGCAGGATTATGCGAAGCGGTGATCTGCACTGAAGCCTCGAAGCCGTAATTGGCCGTGGCAAAATACACCATAGGCGTGCTTGTAAGGCCAAGGTCATAGACATCGGCGCCAGCATCGTTAATACCGCGGGAGAGGTTATTCTTAAGAGTCTCTGAAGAAACCCTACAGTCCCTT
The DNA here is from genome assembly GCA_963650755.1 of Firmicutes bacterium TM09-10. Taxonomy (GTDB): domain Bacteria; phylum Bacteroidota; class Bacteroidia; order Bacteroidales; family UBA932; genus Cryptobacteroides. The sequence goes on from CAVJMH010000004.1 coordinate 46,621, forward strand.
CCTACTACGATTTTCTTTGCGCCCAGAAGTTCAGGCAGAAAATACCCTATCTTATAGGCCAAGTCATCTGTCAAATCCGCGCCATAAATGCCGCGAATATCATAAGCGTGAAATGCTCCCATAATTTTACTTGATTATAGTTTTATATTGTGTTCTTACTTTTCCCTTAGATATGTTCTGTAGCTTTCCCTGTATCATCTTACGACGTATAGGCGCTATCAAATCCGTAAAAAGATGTCCGTCCAGATGACTCATCTCGTGCTGCACCATACGGCAGGAAAATTTGTCGAATTCCTCCACCTTCTTTTCAAAGGTCTCGTCATAATACTCCACCTTCATGGACTTAGGACGAGTGACATCGTAGTAAAGATTAGGCACACTCAGACAACCTTCCTGATAATCGCACTTCTGCTCGGACTCTTCCAGTATCCTAGGATTAATCATCACCCTTCTAAAACCTTTGAGATAAGGCATATCCTCCGAAAGTCCATCACCATCCACCACCAGCACTCTTTTAGATATGCCAATCTGCGGCGCAGCAAGTCCGCAACCATCCGCTACCTTAAGCGTGTCCCATAAATCTTCAATGAGAGAAGTCAAACCCTCATGGTCATTCAAATCGGCCTCTTCCGAAACCTTACGCAGCACCTCGCTGCCATATAAATAAATAGGTCTAATCATTTTCTTTTATCCAGATAACTCTGCAATATGATCGCAGCGCTGATTTTATCCACTTCCTTTTTATCTCTTCTTCTGGAAGATTTCATCCCCCCGTCTATCATAGCTTTATGGGCCAATACTGAGGTAAACCTCTCATCTTCAAGAGTTATGGGAATGTCAGGGAAGGCTTTCTGAAGTTTTTCCACGAAAAGATCGACCTGTGGAGCCGTCTGCGCCGGTGCGCCGTTGAGATTAAGCGGATAACCCACCACAAAACGGACTATGCATTCGCCTCCCTCTGCATATTTTTTAAGATAATCTATTATCTTTGCAGACGGCAGCGTGTCCAAGGCAGAAGCGAAAATCTGAAGAGGATCACTGACAGCAAGTCCTGTCCGTGCACTTCCGAAGTCTATCCCTATAATTCTGTCCATAAATACCCTGCAAATTTAACAAAAGTATGAAAAGTAAAAAAACACAGGATACAGAAAGCAGGCTGTTCAGACTCACATTGGCAGAAAATGCCACCCACGAAGAGATATATGCTATAAGATTCAGTAAATTAGGCTTTTTCTCCACGATAATACTGTTCCTTTGCGTCATTATCGGGGGCATCTATTCTCTTCTGGTCTTCACCCCGCTTCACTATTCCATACCCGGTTATCCCGATGCCAATTTCCGCAGTCAAGCCATCTCCAACGCCGTCAAGATAGACTCTCTGGAGAGCGCCATGATACGCTGGGAGCTTTATGCCGTCAACATTAACCGCACACTTAACGGAGAACAGACGCTGTCTTTGGAAGAAGTTACGAACAATTCCCACATAGTCCCGTATCTTGAACAGAAGAACATCAACTACCTTCAGAAACAGGACTCCGTTCTCCGAGCAAAGGTCAAGGAAGAAGAGCAGTTCGGCCTCTCTTCGGGAGCTAAACGAGACCTCCCTATAGAAGGAATACATTTTTTCACCCCTCTCGTAGGTGTCATTTCCAACGGATTCGACCTCTCTACACATCCTGCTGTAGATATTACCGCACCTGCGAACAGCGTAGTAAAAGCCTGCCTGGACGGAACGGTCATCTATTCCGGATGGAGCAACGAATACGGCTACACCATTTCCATTCAGCACGATTCCGACCTTGTGTCCACATATAAGCATAACCGCAGTCTGCTCAAGAAACAGGGGGACAAGGTCAAGGCCGGCACACCTATCGCATACGTGGGCAATACCGGAAGCACCTCCACGGGAGACCACCTTCATTTCGAACTTTGGTATAAAGGTTCGGCCGTCAATCCTACTCTTTACATTTCATTCTAATGGATAAAAGAAGAATCGCCATCTTAGGCTCCACCGGCTCCATAGGTACACAGGCGCTTGATGTCATAAGAAGACATCGCGACCTGTTCGAAGTGGAGCTTATAAGTGCCCATAAAAACATAGACCTGCTGACTTCTCAAGCTTTGGAATTCGATGCGGCCAATGTAGTCATCTGCGACAAATCCCTCTATCCAGAGTTAAATGGAAGGTTAAAAAACACTGACAGTAAAGTATTTACAGGAGTGGATAGCCTGTGCTCACTAGTCAAATCCGATAATGTGGACATCGTAGTGGGCGCCATGGTAGGATTCAGCGGGCTAAGGCCCACTCTTTCGGCTCTTGAGGCTGGAAAGATAGTGGCATTGGCCAATAAGGAGACACTTGTGGCCGCAGGAAATATAGTAACGCGCACAATGCGGGAGCATAATGCCGTGATTCTGCCGGTGGACAGTGAGCACTCCGCCATATTCCAATGCCTTCTCGCCGCACAAGGTAATTCCATCACTAGAGTGCACCTCACCGCCTCCGGAGGTCCGTTCAGGGATTGGCCTAAAGAAAAGATAAAAACGGCCAAGGCAAGCGATGCGCTCAAACATCCTAACTGGAATATGGGGGCTAAAGTAACCATAGACTCCGCTACGATGATGAACAAAGGCTTCGAGATGATAGAGGCCTGCCACCTGTTCGACCTTGACCCTACGATGGTAAATATAGTAGTGCATCCGGAGTCCGTCATTCACTCGATGGTGGAATTTGAAGACGGCGCAGTAATCGCTCAACTTGGATGGCCGGACATGCGTGAACCTATAGGATTGGCCCTCAGCTTTCCACAAAGACTTGACATAGGGAACAAAAAGCTTGACTTCGCCCAGATAGGAAGTCTGCATTTTGAAGCCCCGGACGAGGAACGCTTTCCAAATCTCGCGCTTGCACGTTCGGCTTTCAGCAGAGGAGGAAACATACCTTGCGTGCTGAATGCGGCCAATGAAGTGGCAGTAAAAGCATTTCTGGAAGGCAAACTAAGCTTCTATGGCATCACAGATCTGGTGGAACACTGCCTGAACGGTGCGGACTTTGTAGCAGTTCCAAGCCTTGAAGACATTTTCACCACTCACGAGCAAACCATAAAGAAAGCAACGGAATTAGTTTAATGATAGTTCTTTTTAAAATAATACAAGTCATTCTGGCTTTGTCTCTACTTATAATAGTGCACGAAGCCGGACATTTTCTTTTCGCCAAGCTGTTCCACATAAGAGTGGAAAAATTCTACCTTTTTTTCGATGTAGGCGGCAAGGCACTGGTCAAATTCAAAAAAGGCGAAACTGAATTCGGAATCGGCTGGCTCCCTTTCGGAGGATATTGTAAGATAGCCGGAATGATAGACGAGTCCATGGACTTGGAAAGCATTAAAAAAGAGCCGCAAAGCTGGGAATTCAGAACACACCCGGCCTGGCAGAGACTTTTCGTAATGGCTGGCGGAGTGCTTTTCAATTTTATATTCGCCATTCTGACCTATAGTCTTATATGCGGCATTTGGGGCACGGCATACATCCCTAACGAAGGCGCGCAGATATATCCTAATGAATTGGCCCAAGATATGGGATTTTGCGCTGGGGATAAAATTCTTAGCATGGACGACTATGTCCCGGAGGACTTCTCTTCCCTGCAAGCCGACCTCGTGCGTCGTGAAGTTCATCAAGTGAAAGTGCTGCGGGACGGCGACACCACGAACATCTACATGGATCTGTCCAGAACCTCCGAATGTCTTTCTTCGCCTATGATGTTCTCCCTGGCTATGCCATTTGTGGTGGATTCTGTAGCATCAAAGGCCAATTCAGCCTCTCTAAAAAAGGGAGACAAGATTCTCTCCATCGAGGGGCAGGATGCTCGTTTCTTTCAGGACGGGCTTTCTCTTCTACAGGCCAATGCAGGAAAAGAAGTAAATGCGCAGGTACTGCGTGATGGAAAGCCACAAAATATTACCCTTCAAGTAGATACTCTTGGCAAGATAGGCGTGTACATTATGCCTCCGCACATAGAAAGGCACCGCTACAACGCACCGGAGAGCCTCGCAGAAGGAGCCAAGAGAACAGGAAGCACGATAAGCGGCTACCTTAAAGACCTGAAACTTGTCGCCACACCTTCCACCGGAGCGTATAAGTCAGTGGGAAGTTTCATAGCCATCGGGCAAGTGTTTCCTAATACATGGGACTGGTATCAGTTCCTTTCCATCATAGCGCTTCTTTCTATCATGCTGGGAGTTATGAACCTTATCCCTATCCCCGGACTTGACGGCGGACACATAGTGTTCACTCTCTACGAGATGATAAGCGGCAAGAAGCCTTCGGACAAATTCCTTATCATAATGCAGATGATAGGAATGTTGCTGCTTATTATGCTGATGATGCTCGCATTCAGTAATGACATATCTTCTCTTTTACGATGAAAAGATTACTTCCCCTTTTTCTACTCTGCTGCGTCCTTGCCACATCTGGATGCAAAAGCCGCGGGACGCTTCTTCCTTCTATCAGCGGCAAGGCAGGCGAAATCCTGCTTGTGATTGAAAAACAAGACCTTGACGGAGCTCTCGGACAGACTCTGCGGAAAAGTCTTGAGGATGAATATCCATACCTACCTTTGGTGGAGCCTTCCTACACGCTCATAAACACCACTCACTCCGGCTTCATAGAGATGTTTCAGGTCCATAGGAACATCATCTATTTCGACATCAATCCGCAGATACAGACGCCAGGAGTAACCATCGTCCGCGACCGTTGGGCCGCACCTCAGATAGTAATCAACATCGCCGCTCACAGCTCTGAAGAAGCCATCGCGCTCTATAAGGAAAATGAAAAACTCATCATCACTTCCATAGAACAGGCCGAACGCGACAGAATCGTGCGCAATTCCCTAAGATATGAGAATAAGGACGTCTCCGCTCAAGTATTTCCCGTTTTCGGAGGTTCAGTAAGAGTGCCTTCAGGATTTGTTCTGCGAAAAATTTCCCACGATTTCGCATGGATAGAATATAGCACACGAAACTACAGCGAAGGCATATTCATCTACCGCTATCCGGCCGGCAAAGACGCGCTCAGCGGAAAAACCATCATAGAGCAGAGAGATAAAGCCCTTAAAGAGAATGTGCCGGGGCCAGACGAAGGTTCATATATGAAGACGGCATCTTATTGGGCCCCTACCACCGAGTATATTAAATATAAAGGAAGGGAGTTCGCCCAGACCCACGGGCAATGGGATCTCGAAGGGGCTTTTATGGGCGGGCCATTTGTTTTACACAGCTTCTACTCCCAGGACGGCAGCGAAATCATAGTGCTGGACGCGTGGGTCTATGCGCCTAAAACCAATAAGAGACAGCTACTTAGAAAGGCCGAGTCCATACTCTATACGTGGACTTGGAAAAAGGAAGATGGAAAGGGAGAATAATTTTGCAGAATAAAAATTAATCCTTATATTTGCAATCCTTTTGGTCGGTTCGTATAACGGCTAGTACTCAAGATTTTCATTCTTGCAATAGGAGTTCGATTCTCCTACCGACTACGAAAAATAAAAAAGTAATAATATGGCAAATACAGCTTCAGCAGACAAAGCAGCTCGTCAGGGCGAGAGGCGCAGATTGCATAATAGGTATTATGCAAAGACGACCAGAAACGCGATTCGCGACATCAGAAACACTACAGATAAAGCAGCAGCAGAAGCAGCAGCACCTGCAGTTTTCGCTAAGATAGACAAGCTCGCTAAGATAGGCGTTATTCATAAAAATAAAGCCGCTAACCTTAAGAGTGGTATTCAAGTTTACATTAATAAACTCGGCAAGTAAGCACTCTTAATTAAAATCTAACCCCGACCTCTCGCAAGGCCGGGGTTTTTGTGTAAGTTTGCACTTGGAAAGATTGGCCGATTAATTCTTTCTGCAGAAGCCGGACATCGGGCACCCGCAGCAGCCTTTCTTCTTTTTTGCGCGGTGCGTAGCTATCACAGCGGCCGCTATGGCCACTAAAATAACGGATAGCACTATAAGAGTAGATAAATTCATCGTCTATACAAAAGCCACAAATATTTTAAAACCAGCCTCTTGAACAAACCTAATCACTAAACGAACAAAAGGTAAGCGAAAAATGCGATAATCCAAGCGAACGCGCACTGGAACACTGCCACGAACGCTGCCCAGCCACTTCCCAGTTCCCTACGAATAGAAGCGATGGCAGCTACACAAGGCGTATAAAGCAGACAGAACACCATCATCGACACAGCGGAAGCCGTAGTGAGCGCCGCCTGAACATTCAACAGCTCCATAGTTGACACCACACTCTCCTTGGCCAGAAATCCTGACACCAGAGAAGTTACCACTCTCCAATCACCAAGCCCAAGCGGAGCGAAAACAGGAGCTATAAGCCCTGACACCTTGGCAAGCATGCTCTGCGAATAATCCCCGACCAGATTAAGCCGGAAATCAAAGGACTGCAACAGCCATATCACTATGGTAGCCAAGAAGATTACCGTAAAAGCCCTCTGTACGAAATCTTTAGTCTTGTCCCAAAGAAGGTGTCCCACATTGCGCGACTGCGGAAGTCGATATGTAGGCATCTCCATAACGAACGGAGAAGGCTGAAATCCGCGATTGAACCATTTTCTGACAAGCGCCACCAAAACACCTAACACTATGCCCAGCAGATACATAGATATCATCGCCAGGGCCGCGTGATGAGGGAAAAATGCCGCAGCGAAAAATCCATAAATCGCTATCTTGGCCGAGCAACTCATAAATGGAGTAAGAAGTATGGTCATCTTCCTGTCCTTGGCACTCGGAAGAGTTCGAGCGGCCATAACCCCTGGCACCGAGCACCCGAAAGAAATCAGCATTGGCACTATACTGCGCCCTGAAAGTCCTATCTTTCTTAAAAAGGAATCACAGACAAAGGCGATTCTGGCCATATAACCGCTGTCTTCGAGCATTGAAAGGAAGAAAAACAGCACTATTATTATAGGGATGAAACTAAGCACGCTTCCCACACCCCCGAATATGGCATCCACGACAAGCGAACGTATAGGCTCGCTGACATCCCACGAGATGAACGCACGATTGACCGCATCTCCAAGCGCTGTAATCCCACGGTCAAGAAGATCCTGAAGCGGAGTGCCTATCACATCAAATGTAAGCCAGAAAACAAGGGCCAATATAGCCACGAAAGCCGGAATAGCGGTAAAGCGACCGGTAAGAATCTTATCTATCTTATTCGAACGGACACGTTCCCTGCTCAGGCGAGGTTTCACCACACTCTGAGAACAAAGTCTATGAATAAAAGCATAACGCATATCGGCCATAGCTGCATGACGGTCAAACCCGCGCTCAGTCTCCATCTGCTCTATTATCTCCTCCAAGATATGCTTTTCACTATCAGTAAGTTGAAGAACCCTTAACACCTCTTCATCCCCCTCTACAAGCCGGGAAGCGGCAAAACGAAGCGGAATGCCGGCACGAACTGCGTGGTCCTGCACAAGGTGCATTATGCTGTGAAGACATCTGTGCACCGCTCCACCATGCTCCTCCGGAGGACAAAAATCCTGGCGGGCAGGCTTTTCCTGATAAGTGGCAATATGTATGGCGTGCTCCACAAGTTCCTCTATACCATCACCTTTAGCCGCGCTGATAGGGACGACAGGAAGGCCGAGCTCCCTTTCCATTATATTCACACGTATGGAACCGCCATTCCCCTCCAACTCATCCATCATATTAAGGGCCAAGACCACAGGAACGTCAAGCTCCATAAGCTGCATCGTAAGATACAAATGCCGTTCTATATTGCTGGCGTCCACTATGTTGATTATGGCTTTAGGCTTTTCTTTCAAGACAAAGTCGCGAGAAACTATCTCCTCCTGCGTATATGTAGAAAGAGAATAAATGCCCGGAAGGTCCGTTACCAAAGTTCCCGGATGATTACGAATCTGCCCGTCTTTACGGTCAACCGTCACCCCAGGGAAATTACCCACGTGCTGATTGGAGCCCGTCAACTGATTAAAAAGCGTAGTCTTACCGCTGTTCTGCTGCCCCACCAAGGCAAATGTCAGCAATTCTCCTTTCGGAAGCGGATGAGTGTGGTCGGCTGAATGATATTTCCCCTCCTCACCAAATCCTGGGTGAGAGTTATCTTCGTGAACTGAAAGATTATATGAAATATCCGGAGATGGGTCAGAAATCACCTCTGCCTCAGCCTTCACAGGTTTGACCTCTATTTGGCAAGCCTCCTGACGCCTAAGAGTAAGCGAATAGTCTTGAACCAAGATTTCAATAGGGTCGCCCAAAGGAGCACACCCCTGAAATGTTATTATCGACCCCGGGATAAGACCCATCCCGAGAAAATGCTGTCTGATACTTCCCTGCCCTCCTACAGAAAGCACCTCAGCGCTTTGACCCGCCTTTAACTCAGATATTTTCATAACGGCGCAAAGATAAACAAATTACCCTTGCGCCATTATACCTATTTATAGTGATGCACTGCTGCCGTCAGAACGAGAACTTCGTCATGAACTGAATTCGGTGATTTCCCACCCAGTGCTTTCCCGTACCGGCAAGTCCGTTCATGCCTACACACTGAGTGTAAGAAGTACCATCCGAAGATGTATAACTCTGATATTCACCATACTGAGCGGCGCTATAAGAATATTCCAGTCCCAAAATCAGAGGGCCTATGGTGTAACTTACCCTTGGAGAAATCCTGAATGTGGAGTTTAGATTTGAAAAAGTGTTCTTGGCCAAATAATTCTGTGAAGCATCAACGAGCCCGCAACCCTTTTCAATCTCAAGAAGATCATCCTCTGTTCCGAGATTTCGAGCATATCCAAGAAGCAGTCCTGCCTTTAAAGCAGAGCCATAAAGTACTGACATCCAAGACGAAGCTGTAAGCGTAGGAGTATATTCATAATGCCCGTCCTCCCCAGGAGCGATGTATTTGGCCTTAATGCCGTAACCACCCAGCATATTCATATGTTCTCCAGCCTCGGCGAGAGTGGACTTCAATTTTATCTGTAATTTATCCTTACTATACTGCAAAAATAGAAAGGCGCTCAAAGTGCTGATTTTATCCGACACCTTTCTCTGCTCCCCGTCCACAGTAGCCTTATATCGTGGTTTTATTGTAAGTTCATCAACACCTGCCCGCGCTAAAAAAGGACCGTTCGTATAGTTGAAACCACAATATATCTCCGGCACACCTGCATATTTGATATAATTGGCCGAAGCTCCCTCGGGGCCGTAAGAAGTCTGTTGAACTTGAGTAAGGAGCGAAACTGTAGCCCAGAAATGTTCAGTTAAATGATAATTGATCCTAAACTGTGGCGTCCTATTGAATGGACCGAACGGAGCTGCTATCTCAAGAGCCAGACAGTCCGGGGTGTCCACTGCCATAGGATGATAAGTCTGTCCTATAAGGATATCCATATCATTTGTTATCAAATCTACGTATGCATGACGAAGACGCACGGTAGCTATGCCGGTAACACCGCTCAAACCGCTGTAAATATCCGTTTCTATCTTTCCCTTGACGGTGAGCTGCCCTTCGCTCCACAACGCATTAAGCCCCATGCGCGAAGTGATAGAGGTCATCTTCAGGGTATGCATCTCATTCAAGTCCTCACCCAATGAATTAAGACTGCGGTCAAGAGGGACGTAATAGTATAGTTCAGCTGTCCCTGATTTACTCTGACGCGTATCGGAAGTAATGAAGTTACGCACAAACCCATAGAAAGTCACCTTAGGCTTCTCCACGCAGAAAGCACTGATGCCAAATAACATCAGTGCCCCCACAAAAAATATTTTCTTAAAATTCATCTAAAATCCTACAAATATAAGTACGCTATATCCAAGAACAAGGCCCAAAATACCTATAATTATGCCCACTTTGGCCATATCTTTGGTCTCGATAAGGCCCGTCGAACTGGCGATGGCATTAGGCGGCGTGCTGATAGGCAGAATCATAGCTACTGATGTAGAAATCGCAAGACCTATGAGCAAAGCCTGCACTCCACCGAGAGCTTCAAGTTCATTACCCATGGCCGTGCCGCTCGCACCCACTGCGATAGCCGTAAGAATAGGAAGAAGAAGATTTGCCGCCGACGTGTGAGACAGGAAGTTAGATATAACGTAACCCACAAGTCCGGAAACGATAAGCACCGCGAGAGCCGGCATAGCCCCGAACGGAATAGCTCCTACCAGCGTAGCTGCAAGACCCGTCTTCATAAGAGCCGTTCCCAAGGCAAGACCACCTGCCACCATCCAAAGCACGTCCCAGTTAATCTCCTCGAAATCTTTATTTTCGAACACCCCCGTAGCCACAAAGATAGCAAATGGAATAAGCGCTACTTCATAGGAGTTAAGGTTCGTAATCTTCTCCGGAATAAGCCACAGCACTATAGTAAGAATGAAAGTAACGGCCACTATCCAGAATTTAGGCCCCTTCTTCTTATCGGACTCTATCTTAAGTTCTATCGTCTTGGACGTGAAAGGGAAAAACAGCAGAAGCACAATCCACGAAAGAAGAATCATCACGATGACAAAAGGCACCATCCTAATGCACCAGTCGCCGAAAGCCACGTCTATTCCGAGCTGCTCCTTAAGGTATCCGAGCGCTATGACGTTAGGCGGCGTACCTATAGGAGTACCTATTCCTCCGATATTGGCCCCTATCGGTATAGCCAATGCCAATCCTATCCTCCCCTTTCCCTCATCCGGAAGACTCTTAAGGACAGGCGCCAGGAAAGCAAGCATCATGGCAGCCGTAGCGGTATTGCTCATAAACATGGAGAAGAACGCCACCACCATCAGAATACCCAAAAGCACCGTCTTAGGATTAGTCCCGAAAGGCGCCAGAAGAACTCGGGCCAACACGACATCAAGTCCCACCTTGGTAGCGGCTATGGCCAATACGAAACCGCCCATAAAAAGCATTATGGTCGGACTTGCAAATGAAGCCATCAAGTCCTTATAGCCCACCACAGCTCCCTCGGCATAGCCACCCTCGGGAAGTTTATGAAGCAAAAAGCCAAATGACCCCGAAGAAATGGTGAAGATCAGAAGCACCATGGTAATGATGGACGTAGCCCAAGCCGGGACGATCTCCAAAATCCACATTAAAGCCGCGAAAGCAAAGATAGCGATGGTTCTCTGCTGTGTGAGTGTCAAGGCATCAATCCCAAAGAAGGATGTCGGCACGAAAAAAAGAAACAACGTAACAAAAAGTACGACAGGAAGACCTATCAGCTTCTTGTAACTGATTTTCCCAGAACTCATTATAATATGTTTTTAGCTTAAAAAATTTGCGCCACTTTCGTGAAAGCGGCGCAAATTTACTCATTTAAAATGGAATATCCTATATTATCCCCTGCTCAAGCATGGCGGTGGCCACCTTCATGAAGCCGGCGATATTGGCTCCCTTGACATAATTCACAGACCCGTCCGGCTGCAAGCCATACTTTACACATGCCCCATGAATGGAATTCATAATGAAGTGCAGTTTTTCGTCCACCTCTTCCGCACTCCAGCTCAAATGCGCCGCATTCTGCGTCATTTCAAGTCCGGAAGTAGCTACACCTCCTGCATTGACCGCCTTTCCCGGAGCAAAAAGAAGATGCGAATTAAGATATTTGACAGCTTCCTCCTGACAACCCATATTGCTTACTTCAAGACAGCACCAACACCCGTTCGCATGCAGTTCCTGAGCATCTGAAAGTGAAAGTTCGTTCTGAAAAGCACATGGAAGAGCTATATCACATTTTACACTCCACGACTTCTTTCCCGGAATAAAATGCGCATTTTCAGGGAATTTGACTGCCATATCCTCCACCTTATTACGGTTAGACGCACGCATCACCAGCATATAATCTATCATCTCGTGAGTTATCCCGTCAGGTATTTCACACACCCCGTCAGGGCCAGAAATGGCGACCACCTGAGCCCCAAGCTCCGTAGCCTTCTTGCAGGCGCCCCACGCCACATTACCGAACCCGGACACCGCTATCTTCTTACCCTTCACATCCTTACCCTTACGGTCAAGCACATTCTGAAGGAAATAAAGAGCTCCATATCCAGTAGCTTCCGGCCGCAGAATAGAGCCTCCCCAATTAGCGCCCTTCCCTGTAAGAACCCCCGTATTATACTTTCGCGCAAGCTTAGTATACATCCCGTTAAGATAACCTATCTCACGGCCTCCTACACCCACATCTCCGGCAGGTATGTCCTGATCCGGACCAATGCAGTTCCAAAGTTCAAGCATGAACGCCTGACAGAAACGCATAATCTCAGCATCGCTCTTGCCCACCGGATCGAAATCCGAACCGCCCTTGGCTCCTCCCATAGGAAGTGTCGTAAGAGCATTCTTGAATGTCTGCTCAAAGCCAAGAAACTTAAGCATAGACGGAGTCACAGCCTTATGAAAACGGAGTCCTCCTTTATACGGACCTATGGCACTGTTGAACTGCACCCTGTAACCGGTATTGGTCTGAACCTGTCCGGCATCGTCCACCCACGTTACTCTGAACGTGAAGATTCTGTCCGGCTCCACCATCCTCTCCACGATTTTAGCCTTTTCAAATTCAGGATGCTGATTATACACATCTTCAATGCTTTCAAGCACTTCACGTACAGCCTGAATATACTCGTTCTCTCCTGGGTATTTAGCCTGTAATTTGGTTATTAATTCGTTAGTATTCATATATTAGTGTGATTAATGTGCTATAAGACGACCAAAAGAGACCCGCAAACAGGAAAACCTTCTGCGAATCTCTTATGTTTTCTGCCTCTAAAAATTATTACTCCTGTGCGGCTGCCTTAGCTGCAAGTTCCTGCTGGAGAGTTTCAAGCGATCTTCCTTCAGGGATGTTGAGAGCCTTGCGGGCTGCCGGAGTAAGATCTACGCTTTGGTTTGCATCTATATAAAGAGGAACATTGGCATCAAAGACATAGACATAACCACCCTCTTTAGCAAGCTTGTTCACTACGTCCGTAGCTTTCTTCTGGATAGGAGCCATAAGGGTCTGCTGTTGCTGCTGAAGTTCAGACTGAATACTCTGCTCGAACTCCTGGATACGTGTAACTATGCCCTGAATCTCCTTCTCTTTAGTCTCGCGAATGGCTGGAGTCCATGTGCTCTGCTTCTGCTGATATGCAGCGTACTTGGTGTTATATTCCTCCACCATAGCGGCGTAAGTCTCCTGAACCTCCTTGTTGGATGCTTCCAAAGCGGCACGTGCTTCATCGGCTTCCGGCATAAGTTGTACAAGTTCAGCGTAGTTGACATGAGCGAACTTAGGCTGCGCAAATGCTGCGATAGAGAGCAATGAAGCTGCAGCGATCAAAACAATCTTTTTCATATACATTCTAATTTATAATTTCCTAATTTCAGTTCAAATTTAGTAATATTTTCGTCAGGCACAACGTTCTGTACCATTCTTCCTCTAAAACTGCTGGCCTATCACGAAATGGAATTGGCTTCCGCCCAGATTCTGACTATGTCCGTCGAATCCGTAACCCCAGTCAACACCTATAAGTCCCACCATAGGAAGGAACACTCTCACGCCCACACCTGCCGAACGATAAATCTGGAAAGGATTGAAATCCCTTATGTCGGACCAACAGTTGCCGCCTTCAAGAAAAGCCAGGAGATAAATGGTCGATGTAGGCTGCATAATCACAGGATAACGCATCTCCAAAGTGAACTTATCATACACGTTACCCGCATAAGCGCCACCGTCAGACTTGTAAGAAGTAGTCGTGTAAGGGGTAAGCGAGTAATTCTCATATCCGCGAAGAGCGATAAGTTCGGATCCATAAGTATTATATCCCGACATACCGTCTCCTCCGAGAAGGAAGCCTTCGAACGGAGAATATCCCCAATTCCTGTTATAAAAACCCAGATAACCGAACTGCGCCTTGGTCATAAGCACGAAATCACCATACAACTTAATATACTGTGCGCCGGATAATTTCCACTTATGATATTCTATCCAATGATACCTCTGCTGTGCCGTCCAATTATCGTAATTTACATCTTTCCAAGACTTTACTGACACCTTGTTTCCGTCCGAATCATAGTCATACTTTCTGAAAAGCGAGAAAGGTGGCGTAAGTGAAAGGGAGAACGAAAATTCAGAACCCTGACGCGGATATATCTGCTGGTCAGTAGAATTACGAAGCAAGTTAAAAGAATAGCTTATGTTATTCGCAAGTCCGTTATCAAATATAAAATATCCTGAATACCAATTAGTAAGCCTATATGTCTGCCAATTCAGGCCATTGTATGCCACAAAGTAGCTGTCCGGCCATTTAAGACGACGTCCAAGCGAAGCCGATACACCGAACACCTCCATCTGACGGTCGTGGCTTAAAATATTAAGCGCAAGGTAGGAGTTCGTCTGACGCGTATAATATGCCGACATATTAAGCGAAGTCGGTTTCTTTCCAAAAAGCCAAGGCTCCGTAAAGCTTGCAGAGAGAGCGGTATAATAAGTACCGTTCGTCTGGAAACGGAATGCAAGATTCTGCGCGTCTCCCAGCGGAACCGGACGCCAGGCATCCTTTTCAAAAAACCTCTTGGTAGAGAAGTTATTGAAACTGACTCCGACCGTAGCCACGAAAGTGTTTCCACCCCAACCGCCGGAAAGTTCCAACTGACTCGAAGGCTTCTCGGTTACATTATATACAAGATCCACAGTATTGTCCTTCTGGTTAGGCAATATGCTATAACCGCTGTTCGGATCCATTATGGATTCAGAATCGAATTGGCCTAAAGAAGCAATCTCACGGATGGAGCGTTCGAAATCTGACTGGCTAAAAAGATAACCCGGACGCGTAACTACCTGACGACGAACTACTTTCTCATTAGTAAGGTCGTTACCGTTAATTATTATGTTATTAAGTGTCGCCTGCTTCCCCTCGGTAATACGGAGTTCCACATCCACCGAATCGTTCTGAATGTTAGTCTCCACCGGTGTGATATTGAAGAAAAGGTAACCCTTATCGCGGTACAGTTTAGACACGTCGTAATCGCCCTGTTTTCCACCGCCATAAAGACGCTTCTGCATAGATACGACATCATAGACATCTCCCTTTTCTATGCCGAGGATATTATTCAGCACGTCAGAAGAATAAACGGAATTGCCGGTCCACGAGATGTCCTTGAAATAATATTTCTTACCCTCGTCGAGAACGAGATCGATATTAATCTTCTTTTTGACCTTTCCGTTCTTCTTTACTATATCCACCATATACACGCTATCCCTTACGATGCGGGCGTCCCTGTAGCCGGCCTCATTAAGCGTGCTTACTAAGTTTTTCTTATCCGCCTGATATTCTTTCTCGTTGAATTTCTTACTATTGAAGAAGTTATAGAATTTGTTAGACTTGGTCTTCTTCATGGACTTGGCGAGCTTATAGTCGGACATATCATCTATGCCAATGAAGTTAATGTCCTTAATCTTCACCTTCGGCCCTTTGTCTATATGGAAATTGACCATTATGGCGTTACGGACCATCGTATCTTTCTGGACCTCAGTATTTACTTCACAAAGGAGAAAGCCTTTTTCCGCATAATAACGCTTGATGATGCCCTCTGCCGTGGTTCTGGTGTAATCCGAAAAATCGCCTCCTCTACGGAAGCCAATGCGCTCGTTAAGTTCTTTCTTATCTCCCGACTTGATGCCCGTGAAGTTCCACCTCGACATTCTCGGACGCTCCCTGATGGATATCAGCAGATTAACTGAATCCTTAGTCTCATTAAGACTTTCGGCGTAAATGGCTACATCCTCAAAATAACCCTTAGCTACAAGCCTTTTAATGGCGGAAGCCACTTCGTCTCCGGGGAGAGTAACCTTACGTCCGACGAAAAGTCCCGACTGAGCCGCTATCTGTGTCTGGTCAAAATATGTATTGCCTTCCACCCTCACGCTACCTACATAGTATTGTTTAGGACGATTATAATCTATTTCCACTTGTGCTGAGAGCGAAAAGCATACGCACAGGAAAGCCCAAATCGTGATTAATCGCAAAAACTTCATCTTCCGAGTCTTAAATCTCACAAATATAATTGTTTTATTTCACTTTTCCGAAACGTCGATCTCTTCCGGAATACTCTTCGAGAGCAGACAGCAGATTTTTTTCTCTAAAATCGGGCCAAAGTGTATCCGTAAACACGAATTCCGAATATGCAGTCTGCCAAAGCATATAATTACTGATTCTCTCCTCTCCGGAAGTTCTGATTACAAGGTCCGGGTCAGGAATCCCCGCCGTTACCAAACACTTCACCACGTCTTCATAATCAATATCTTCCGCCTTCTTCCCTGAACGGACAAGGGAACGCACCGCCTGAAGTATATCCCACCGGCCGCTGTAACTGAGCATTACACAGAGATCCAGTTTATCGTTACCTTCCGTAGATTTTTCGAGATGAGAAAGCGCCAGCTGAAGAGGCGCAGAAAGCCTTTTTCTGTTTCCCAAAGCTCTGAACCTCACCCCGTTATCCATAAGCGTGGAATATTCGTTCTTTATGGCTTTTCCCAAAAGAGACATAAGCGAGGATATTTCACTTTCAGGCCTGTTCCAGTTTTCTTCCGAAAAAGTATAAAGCGAGAGGTATCTGACCCCGAGCCTCACACACTCCTGAGTAATGTCCCTTACCCTTTCTACTCCTTCTACATGCCCTGCACTGCGAGCTAATCCATGAGCTTGAGCCCATCTGCCATTACCATCCATTATTATGGATATATGTTCGGGGATAATCAGTTCCGCCATGTCTTCTATATGTTTCTAACGTCCTCTCCCCAGAGAAGTTTCTCCCTGAGAGCCTTGATAAAATGAGATTCGCCTATCACTGCACGTTTCAGCTTGAACGGCGCGGCGGTAACATCCACAATCGTGCCACTTTCAATAAGATAATCCCTGTTATCAAGAGAAAGCGAAAGCCGCGCACCCTTTCTGTCCGTTCCACAAATCCGAAATTCAGCGCTCTGTGGAAGCACCAAGGGACGGAGATTAAGATTATGCGGAGCTATCGGGGCCAATATGAACGCATCCACATCCTGTCTGCATATAGGTCCACCTACACTGAGCGAATAGGCCGTGCTCCCCGAACTCGTGGAAACAAGCATACCATCAGCCCAATAAGTAGGCAAAGGTTCTGAATCCAGAATGACATCAAGGGCCAATGTCCCCGTGCCCTGACGCCTTACCACCACTTCATTGAGCGCATAAGGGAAGAAGCCTTCCGGGGCTGCACCCTCCACCTTAACTTCAAGCATACTGCGTTCTTCTATGTTATATGTCTTCCGAAGTATAGGTTCGAGAACAAGATTTACATCATTTTCAGAAAGAAATCCGAGCCTTCCGAGATTAATTCCCATAACAGGCACTCCCTCACGACAGGCCAAACCTGCTGCCGACAGAAACGTCCCATCTCCACCGAAGCTCAAAAGCAGGTCAGTGTTCTCCTTCAGCCCCGTCTTAATATCATAGACTTCAACCGCACCTTCTCGCAAGCCTGCAAGCAGAGCATCCACTGAGGCATCGCCTTTCAGGGACTTTTTCTTTATTAAATAAGCAATTTTCATTTACGGCCTCAAATTTAGCATAATATTTTCTATTTTTGCACTTCTATGACAATGCTTAGTGTCAACATAAACAAGATAGCCACACTGCGTAACGCCCGTGGCGAAAACACTCCCGATGTGCAGAAAGCCGCAGTAGATATAGAAAGCTACGGAGCGGAGGGGATTACCGTACATCCCAGGCCTGACGGAAGACACATAAAGTACAAAGACGTACGACTTCTGAAAGGCATCCTGCATACAGAATTCAACATAGAAGGAAATCCGGAGCCTTCATTCAGAGATCTGGTCATGGAAGTAGTCCCCGGGCAGGTCACCCTCGTTCCGGATGCACACGACGCCATCACGTCGAGCAGCGGATGGGACACCATAAAGAATAAGGATTTTCTCTCGCAGATGTGTACGCTTTTCCATTCAAAAGGCATCAGAGTGTCCATCTTTATAGATCCTATACCAGAAATGGCACGTGCGGCAGCCGAATGCGGAGCGGACAGGATAGAACTCTACACTGCCGCCTATGCCCGCGAGTACCACGATAACCCTCAAAAAGCCATCGCTCCATACATTCAAGCGGCAAGGGCCGCGCATGAATGCGGGATTGGCATAAATGCCGGACATGATCTTAATCTTGAGAATTTGGAATATTTATTGAAAACCATTCCTTGGATAGCGGAAGTGTCCATAGGACATGCGCTTATATGCGATGCCTTGTACATGGGGCTGGAACGCACTGTAAAGGAATATCTTATCAAAACACACGTAAATAATTAAAACTCATATATGAAACAAACATCTAACATCTTGAGCATTTGCGCTCTTGCAGTGGCTGCGGCCGCTCTCGTTTCGACATTCGTTCTCGATTCTGCCAAATCGAAAAAATGCACTGAACCAGTTGCGGAAAACACTACGGAGAACACAAGCGGAATAGCCTATTTTAACCTTGACGAAGTAGTGGCAGGCTACCAGATGGCCATAGACCTACAGCAGAACTTCGAGAAAAAAGCAAGCGGAATCAATGACGACGTAATCCGCCGCCGCAGTAAACTTGAAAACGAAGACAAGGACCTGGCCGACAAACTTAATAAAGGACTTATCACCAGAAGCGTAGCCGAAATCAAATATAACGACCTTCAGAAAAAAGTTACTGATTTTCAGCAGTTTGGGCAGCAGAAACAGAATGAACTCGCAGAAGAGCAGCAGGTTATTCTGAACAACATCGCTAATTCCATAACGGAATACGTGAAAAAATATAATGCCGCACATCATTTCGATCTGATACTTTCCACACAGGGAAATCTTCTGTCATCTCCTGTCGTAGATGCAGCGCAGAGCCTTAACATCACCAACGAACTCATAGAGGGGCTTAACGCTGAATATCAGAACAGCAAATCAAAGAAATAATTTCCGTTGAAAAAAATCATCTGCATAGTCATTCTGCTGCTGAGCATGGACTTTTCCACCTATGCCCAGGACGCGTACCCTCAAGTGGAGGTGAAAGTTTCTTCCGATAAAGTAAAAGTGGGAGGAAGATTGTACTATAGCCACGTAGTGCTTGAAAAACAGACACTTTACTCTATAAGCAGGGCCTATGGGGTGGAAGTGATTGAGATAATCGAGGCCAATCCTAAACTTCATCTCTCAACCTCACCTATTCGTACCGGCGATGTTCTGTTCATCCCAATAGTCAACCGACCAGTAATAGAAATAGCGGACGATGCTGAAGAAAATGTCGCGCCTATCGACACAGACAACTCTTTAGCACCCTCCGAAAGCCTTTTAGAGAGCGTCACAGACAGTTTGACAGCAGAAAAAATAGACTTTGCCGGCAAAAAAGTAAACCTTTCTCTTCTGCTGCCGTTCGACGTGGATACTACCGCTAACAAGAACTATCTTAATTTTTACTTCGGGGCCCTTTTGGCCGTTAAGGAATTGGCAGATAAGGGGATGCAGATAGAAGTAAATGCCGTGGACATAAGCGGAGAGGATGCATTGGCCCTAAACAGGCGCACACTCAAAGAGAGCGATCTCATCGTAGGTCCCGTCAGCGGATACGATATAACGCGAACACTCAGCGTAACACCCAAAGACAAATACATAATCTCACCTCTTGATCCAAGAACGGAGAGTCTTACTGAAAATAGCCGTGTCATTCTGGCCGGGACACCTGCGCGAGTTCAGATTGAGGATATGATTTCGTGGATTCAGGAAGATATGGTTGAAGAGCCGGACACTCTCGCGTCGCTTTCACACACAGATTCTCTAACTACGATAAGTCATCATCACGATTCCGCCCACCTCACTCCTCTGGTCGATTCTCTAATAGTGGTAAGCGAAACGGGGTACAAGCGCACTTCCACGCAGGATATGATGGAGGAGATGCTGAGTGTCATCCCGGATAGGAGAAAAATAGCAGTGGACTATTCCCTGTCCGGCGGGCTTGAGATGAACGAATGGTTCGGAATTCACACTCATCTGAAAGATACCCTTACGCGCGTAGTGATAGCATCCGAGCACGACATTTTCGTAAAAGATGCCATCCGTAACGTTTCTCTTCAGAAAAACATGCAGAAAAACGTCGTGCTATATGGGCCGGCGAAGACCAAATCCGCAGAATTGGAGGAGATGTGCGACGCATTTCTACATAACAGTGTAACCTACCACATAGATTACTATTCTTCTGACGTAATCCGCTTCATAAAAGATTATCGCGCACTATATGGAGGAGAGCCTGACAGCTACTCTTTCCACGGATACGACACGGTAAAGTATTTCATAAGTGCGTATGCCAAATATGGTGAAAAATGGCCCGAACACCTCGAAGAGTTCACGATGAACGGTCTTCAAACCTATTTCCACTTTAAAAAACCGTCCGGATATAAGGGTGCAGTAAACGAAGGAATACGAAGGGTCGTATATTCGCCAGGCTACAAAATAGAAGTCTTCGATAAATAAGACGTTGCGATTGTTCTGCCGCGGCTTCTTATTCCTGCCGCTGAATATGCGCACCGAGAGCATTTAATCTCTCGTCTATGCATTCGTAGCCGCGATCTATCTGATCTATATTATTAATTACAGATCTTCCCGGACATGACAAAGCGGCGAGCAGAAGCGCTATTCCTGCACGAATATCCGGAGACGACATCGTGCCTGGTTTAAGAGCATGCTGATGGTTATGTCCTATCACTACAGCCCTGTGCGGATCGCAAAGAATAATCTGAGCGCCCATATCGATGAGTTTATCCGTAAAGAACAAACGGCTTTCGAACATCTTCTGATGAATAAGCACCGACCCCTTGCACTGAGTGGCCACCACAAGCATAACTGAAAGAAGATCAGGCGTAAGACCAGGCCAAGGAGCATCCGCTATGCTCATAATAGAGCCATCTATGAACGACTCTATCTCATAGCTCTCCTGCTCTGGAATAAATATATCATCTCCCCGTTGTTCCAGTTTAACTCCGAGCCTGCGGAAACTCTCCGGAATAATGCCAAGTTCCTCGTAGTGAACATCTTTGATAGTTATGGGGCTACGAGTAATGGCTGCCAATCCTATGAAAGAACCCACCTCTATCATGTCGGGAAGACACTGATGTGTCGTTCCTGTGAGCGATTTCACGCCAGTAACAGTCAGAAGATTTGAGCCTATTCCCTCTATTTTCGCACCCATCCCGCAGAGCATCTTACAGAACTGCTGTATATATGGCTCGCAAGCGGCATTGTAAATAGTAGTCTTCCCCTCTGCCAAGACACTGGCCATAAGAATATTGGCAGTACCGGTAACAGAAGCCTCATCGAGTAGCATATACGCTCCCCGAAGGCCACCCGGAGCGCTTAAGTGATAGGCATGAAATGCGTCATCATAACTATACTTTGCACCAAGCCGAACAAATCCATCTATATGAGTATCCACCCTGCGACGACCTATCTTATCTCCCCCGGGCTTAGGGAAATACGCCTGACCATAACGGGCGAGAAGAGGTCCTGCGACCATAACAGAGCCACGAAGTTTGGCACAAGTCTGCACAAATTCACCGCTGAACACATAATTCAGGTTAATATGCGCAGCCCTAAAAGTATAATCCCCCTTGGCATTCTTCTTAACCTCCACGCCCATATTCTCCAAAAGCCGTATAAGATTAAGAGTGTCAAGAATCTCCGGAATATTGCAGATGCGAACGCTCTGGTCTGTCAAAAGCACAGCACTAATCACCTCAAGTGCCTCATTCTTAGCACCTTGAACTTGTATCTGCCCGCTGAGCTTATATCCGCCGTCTATTATAAATGAACTCATATTATATGCTCTACTTCCGGGTGTAACTCCACTCCGAATTTATTTTTTACTTCTTCTGTGATCCTGCTTTCGAGCCTGAGGATATCTTCCGGCTGAGCGTGCCCGCTCTTGTTAACTATCACCAACGGCTGCTTCTCATAAACTGCGGCTCCCCCTATCTCTTCTCCCTTCAATCCGCATTGTTCAATGAGCCACGCTGCCGGGACCTTCACGAAGCCTCCTGGCATAAGAAAATGAGGAACGCTCTCGTATCCTTCACTTATACGGGCAAATGCGACTGGACTTACAATAGGATTTTTAAAGAAACTTCCGGCAGAACCCACCTCCGCCACGGACGGGAGTTTTTCTTCCCGTATCTTGATAACGGCCTCGCGCACCTGCACTGGGGAAGAAGGAACGGAATCGCTAAAAATAGATTTTAACGCGCCATATTCTGTTCGCGGGGACGCTTTTCGAGAAAGACGGAAAAGGACACCCGTAACTATGTATCTTTCTTTAAATTCATCCGATTTGAAGACAGAATCTCTATAGGCATACTTACAATCCTCCACTTTGAAAGCCGTCTTCTCTTTTTTAAGAATGTCAAAACACGTAACGCCGGCGACTATGTCCTTGACTTCCACACCATAAGCACCTATGTTCTGCACTGCGGCAGCGCCTACGGTACCCGGGATGAGCGAAAGATTTTCCGCTCCCCAAAGTCCATCCTTACAAGTTTTTTCTACGAGTTCATCCCACTTGACCCCTGCTCCCACTGCTAAAGGCACGGTATCCGCCCCGACATCGAAATATTTAATATAACTAATCTTCGAATGTAGAACCGTCCCAGGGAAATCCCTGGTAAACAAAAGATTAGAACCCTCCCCGAGGCTTATTATCGGCTTAGGTAAAGCGTCAAAATCTATCTCGCCAAGGTCTGCGGCGCTATCATACTCGAGATAAAGGGCGCAGGACACCCTCATACGAAAAGTATTCTGCGCACTTAAATCGTAATTTTCAGTCTTTTTTATCATTTCTCAGATGGAACTGTGCTTTTAAGGCAGAGTTCATCCATCTGGCTTTGGTCGATAAGGCTTGGGGAATCTATCATCACATCTCTTCCCTGATTATTCTTAGGGAAAGCTATGTAATCGCGTATGGTTTCTTGTCCACCGAAAAGTGCGCACACGCGGTCAAAGCCAAATGCCAATCCTCCGTGAGGTGGTGCTCCGAACTTGAAAGCATTGATAATAAATCCGAATTTATACTCGGCATCTTCCTTACTGATACCCAGCACTTCGAACATGCGGCTCTGCATATCAGCATCGTGAATACGTATAGAACCGCCGCCAAGCTCCGTACCGTTAAGCACGAAATCATAGGCATTGGCACATACCCTCTCAAGGTCTTCCTTCTTGTCTGAATAGAACCATTTCTCGTGTTCTGGTTTAGGAGCCGTAAACGGGTGATGCATAGCATAGAACCGGCCATCCTCTTCGCTCCATTCAAGAAGAGGAAAATCAACAACCCAGAGAGGAGCAAATTCATCTGCCTTCCTAAGGCCAAGGCGGTTACCAAGTTCTATACGAAGTACTCCCAGCTGAGTCTGTGTCTTACGCTTCGCTCCGCAAAGAACAAGTATAAGATCGCCCTTTTCTGCCTGCAAGACATCAGCTACCTGCGCGAGCTGCTCGGCAGTATAGAATTTATCTATGCTGGACTTTATGCTCCCGTCTTCGTTTAATTTAATATAGACCAATCCTTTAGCTCCTACCTGAGGACGCTTTACCCAGTCGGTGAGTTCGTCAAGCTGCTTACGCGTGTAATCGGCGCAGCCTTTCACCGCAATGGCGCCTATATACTCACAACTGTCGAATACGCTGAACCCGTGGCCTTTGACGAGCGAAGTGATCTCGTGCAGACGCATATCGTAGCGAATATCCGGCTTATCTGAACCATAATTATCCATGGCGTCATACCAGCTCATACGAGGAATTCTGTCAGCAATCTTAACTCCGATGGCATTCTTGAACATCTGACGCATCATTCCTTCGAAGGTATTAAGCACATCCTCCTGCTCCACGAAACTCATCTCACAGTCTATCTGCGTAAATTCAGGCTGACGGTCGGCGCGAAGGTCCTCATCGCGGAAGCACCTTACGATTTGGAAATACCTGTCATAACCGGCCACCATCAGAAGCTGCTTAAAAGTCTGCGGGCTCTGAGGAAGAGCATAGAATTGACCCGGATTCATACGCGAAGGCACTACGAAATCACGAGCCCCCTCCGGAGTGGATTTTATAAGATATGGAGTCTCTATCTCCATAAATCCCTGACCATCAAGATATGTCCTTATCTCCTGCGCAAGGCGGTGTCTTAAAGCGAGAGCTCTCTGAAGAGGCGGACGACGAAGATCTAGATAACGATACTTGGCACGTATATCCTCTCCGCCGTCGCTATTTTCTTCTATAGTAAACGGAGGAGTAACACTCTTATTAAGAATATTTATGGACTCTACTCCTATCTCTATGTCTCCCGTAGGAAGTTTGCTGTTCTTACTCTCTCTTTCAAGCACCTCACCGGTGACCTGTATGACGAACTCTCTTCCAAGAGATTCTGCACATTCAACCAACTGTGCCGGGGCTTCCGCCTTTACGACCAACTGTGTGATGCCATAACGATCGCGAAGATCTATAAAGGTCATACCGCCGAGTTTACGGGACTTCTGAACCCAGCCCGCAAGGGTTACTTTCTTGCCTTTGTCGGAAAGTCTTAACTCTCCACAAGTGTTTGTTCTATACATCGTTTTCGTGTTCTTTAACAAGGAGCGCAAATATACCTATTTTCAGACACAAAAAAAAGAGGACATCCTCGCGGACATCCTCCTTTATTCATACATTCAGAATTACTGAATTTCGATCTGACGGGTAGCAGGTTTCTGCTCAACTTCCTCTTTCTTAGGAAGAAGAATATTCAACACGCCATTTTCCATCTTTGCGTTAATGCTTTTCTCTTCGACATTTTCAGGAAGTACAAAACTCTGTGAATAAGAAGCATAAGAAAATTCGCGTCTGAGCCAGGTTTTCTTGTTCTCATCTTTCTTCTCTTCGTTCTGTTTCTTTTCAAGACTGATTACAAGCTCGTTGTTATCGTTGATACTAATCTTGAAGTCTTCCTTGGTCATACCCGGAGCGGCTATCTGAATATCATACTGCTTATCGTTTTCTGATATATTGACTGCCGGAGTAGCGAACTGCCTGCTTACAGGAATTCCCATGAACTCATCTCCGAAAAAGTCGTCAAATATTGAAGGTAACCATGAACTATTTTCACTGTTTCTTCTTGAATTTCTAATTACTGGTAACATATCTAAAATCTCCTTTTGTTTTTAAAATTAAACTTTCTTTTTTCGCTTGCTTTCTTTCGCAAGTTCGATATGCTATAAGGCAACCCTCGTACCAGCGACAAAATGTCAGTAACCTGTCAGCGAAGTTCTCGGAATGACTTGCCGAAGTCGGCATCATTGGCCTTCTTATACTCCTGGCAGAAAGTGGAATACAGCACCAAAGCCTCTTCTATGCGCTTCTGCCGTTTCAAAGCCCTTATCACGACCTGCATAGATAACTCATCCACAGGATCGATGCGTCCTATCATCTCCCATAATTCCAGCGCAGCGCCGTAATCCTTTGATTTATAACGTCTTTCTATTTCGTCTTGGAGCAAAGGCAGAACTATGTTGTCCGTCTTTTCCTTAAAGTCATCGAATATCTCATCGTTAATGGAACTTAGGAATTTTCCCCTCGATATTATGCCTATAATCTTGTCTTTTTCTATCTCCTTTTCTTTCAACTCCTCCATAAGACAGAGATAATCGCACTTGCATTCCCCTTGAAATTCAAGATAATAGCGTCCGTCTCGGAAAGATATTACGGCACCGGAAAGATAGCTGAGCGAACGCCGCAGATTATTTATGGCCACACCTCTTGAGTTCTTGACCTTATCTTCTTCCTTATCGGGCCAAAGTATGCTGCTTAACCGCTTGGTGGAGATTCCGCTTTCCCCTCGTTTAATCAGAAGACAAAGGATAAGAATCTGCTGTTTAGTAAAAAGCGTCGTAATGTCCCGTCCATCGCGGTCAACCACCGTAAAATCGCCGAAAAGCGATATACAGTCTGCTTCGAAAGGATACTTGAATGTCTTTCTTTCCGCCACCCCGGGCGAAAGTGCTCCGTCGCTGCGTTTCTTATTTTTCCTATAAAACCATACACCCGCCACCAGAAGTGCCAATCCTGCGGCAATGAGCCACCCATTCCTTGCCACGAAGAGCCTGAATATCTTTCCTCTATCCGAAAGATTTTTCATCTGTGTAACAGGAGGATAGGAAAGCGAATATATCTTCAATGTCGATTTGATGTCATCTTCAAACTCCTGAACAGTTACGAAAAACCGGCCCATGTCCCTATCGAGATAGATATTGGCATTAGTTCGCATCTTATCCGAAGTGATGGGAATACTGTTACAAAGCCTTTCTTTGGTTCCGTCCGCTATGGAAAAACGATAAAGATAAAGTTCTGACTTACTTATATATTCGGAATAGCATAATGTATAAAAATAATCCCCGTCCACTATAAGGCTGCGGACCGGCACCTTGTCGTTTTCATCCCAATTCAGGGTCCAAAGGCGCTCACAACTGCCCGTCGAGGGATTTATACGATAAAAGTCATAGAAATACTGCCTTCCCACCACCTGCTCACCGCATTCGTTGCCCATTCCTCCATATATATAGACATATTTGCCGTCAGTGCCAGCCGAAGTAAAATACCTTGGATAGATGATACCCCCCCCCGCTTGATTTTTCCATATCTGATGCCAAAGACCGGAGGCCGCGTCAAATTCAAAGAAATTCCCGTTATACTGCATGTTACCAAAGCCCCCGAGAATAGTAAAACGCCCCGTCGCAGGGTTAATGAATCCAGCATGATGATGCATTGGCATAGACATACGGTCAGTGCTTAATGTCCGCCACTCTTCTCTATCCAGATCAAACACTGCCACAGAGGGGCTTCCCACAGCTACGCGGTCGTCATATAACTCATAGCATATCAAGCGTTTTCCATCTTCTGAGACGATATTATTACCCAATTTCATCACCACAGGGCAAGGCTGCGTGAAATCGACCTGACGTGCCGTATCGTTCATAAGGTCCAGCACAGTCATCTGATTATCAGTAAAATAATAGAATTCCTTACGAACGGGATTATAGCTCGCACCTGCTATGCCGGCGTAACTGAACCGCGCGCATTCCTTCCACTTCATAGCGCTGTTAATCAGCCACTCAGGATTTTCCACCCGACCCTCTACACGAAAGCGGTCATCACACACCACAGTCCCTTCTGTACTGTCGAGCGGGAAAGAAAAGTTTTTCTTAGCATTACCTATCTTCAGCCCCCTTATGGCAAACGAAGGAACATCTATGATATGGTCGCTTCGCCCGAATATGACTGCTGTCTTAACCTTATCCGGAAGTCCTGGGAAACATGTTCCGAACGACAGTCCGGCGATGTCAAGACGGACGGAGTCGCGAACCAAGTCGAAGTCTATCTTCACTTTATGCCAATGCAGATGCTTTAGTCTGTCGTGAGGAATGCTGGCCTTTATGAGGCTCTGTCTGCCCTCTTCGTTAAGACGTACCGTGATGCTGTCGCCCCTGCTGTCGTAAGAAAGATTCCATATTCTGCGACTTCCGCTCACATCCTTCACCCTAAAGAAATATCCAAACTCAGACGAAGGCTGCGTATAAAGTTCGAATTCTATGAAAAATTCTGCATCGAAGGTCTCCGGATGGGAGCCGAATACATCATAAGAAGTCCTCTGGTCTATCAGATAATCCATCCCATGAAAGCCCAACCCCTGTGAATAAGCCTCCACTGATGACAAAGCCGTCAAGAATGCGACGAATATTAGTTTTTTTAGACGTTTAACCATTAATTAACCTTAGCAATCATTTAAAAAATCATTTCCGGATTCCTATGAAACTTGTTTTTTACCACCTACTCATCCAAGTATCACGTGATTATTAAAAATTTTGCATAAAGGTAAAAAAATGTCCCGAAAGTGAAAAATTGTACCACTCTTAATTAAAATATTTTTATCGATAACCCGTCAATAACCGATAATTTAACCACCGTCGTTTTACTTTGCCCCCACTAATAACTAATCATAAATCTTTTTATTATGAAGTTTTCTAAAATTTTAACTCTTTCAACAATGCTTCTTGCGTTGACAGCCTTAATGGGCTCCTGCAAGAAAGATGATGTTACGGAGACCGTGAAAAAGGGAACCGTATCAGGTGTGGTTACTAATAATCTCGCCAAACCTATTATAGATGTAAAGGTATCTATAAAAGGTACGGACATTTCAGCTGTTACTTCTGTTGACGGTACATATACTTTAACTGACGTTCCGCAGAGCAAACAGACAGTTTTGTTCGAAAAAGCCGGTTATGCTACCGCTTCGTCCACTATTACCGAAGCATCTTTCAAAGATGACAAGGCTACCGTGGATGTTACTATGGAGATAGCTTGCGCTAAGATTACAGGAAAATGTCTCGACGGCAAGAAGGGTGACGCCGGAATGAAGGGCGTTAACGTAAGTCTTAACGATGGTGCGAAGACCACTACTACTAACGACGAGGGGGTGTTTGAGTTTGCAGATCTTACCATTGACGATTACACTCTTCTTTTCACGGCAGAAGGATGCGTAAACGTAACCAGAACCGTTTCTAGGGATCAATTCACAGGAGACTACGTCGTAACAGTAGAGGATGTACGCATGGGTGCTAAAGAGATTTTACGCGGTGCTACTGCCGAGGATCTCAAGAATGTGGACGTATGGCATTACAATGAGTATCGCGGAGGCAAAAACAGCGACAACTACCCTCATTTCGACTGGTCAACAGACTTTATGGGCACTCTCACAAGCTTCTATGGCTGGTGGGAAGAGCAGAACGAAGGTACTACCATTCAGATTCGTAACAAAGAGTCTGACGGTGATTGGACAAATCCGGCAGACCACGAAATGTTCGATTCTTACCTTGTAGGACGCAAGGCCATCACCGCTGACAACTGCAAACTTGCTATCAAGATGCGCACCCACTCTTCTTCAGAAGATGCTCCTTGCCACTGGGGTGTAATGGTCGTTGACCTTAGCGCCGCAGACCCTACCGCTGAACTCGTAGGTGGAATACAAGAATCATCTAACGAAAGCTACTCTAATCCTGACCCTACCTTTGATCTCAGTAAGTGGATTGGCAAAGAAGTGGCTATCGCTATAGGAACATATCGTTGGGAGACCGGCGATTACTGGAAACAGCTCGTACTTCGTCGTCTTGCATTTGCTAAAGAAACCCCTGACGGATGGGATTACCTTCCAGGTGAGGCAGTAGAAGGATTGGACAATTATAAGATGACCAAAGAGATGGTTCGTTCAACCATGCCTGTAACTGAGTTCAACGAATTTACCGGACTTCCACAGGACGGATGGATCGATGAGGATGGTCCTCAGAAATATCGCGATGCTTATGCTAAATATAGAAAAGCGGGACATTTCGCAGCATTCTGGGCTTGTATGCCTATCGAAAAGGATAACGAACCTCAGGCTTCAGAAGGCTTCGTAATGAAAACTAACGGTGGCGGTACAGCAGTAAGCACCACTAAGCCACAATCTTACTTCTATGCTAAGTTCGCTGTCAGCGCAGGTCATAACATTTTGAACCTTAAGGCTCGTAACTTCAGCTCTGAAAATCCTACATATTTCAAGCTTACGGCCATTACAGAAGATTGCACGGTTAAGCACCTTACCCCTACTACAGAAGTAGGTGAAGCTGCAGACAATGGATGCTGGAAATTTATCCACGAGAGCGGCAGCGCCGATGATCCGGATACATACGCAACATTCAGTTACGACCTTTCTGAATTTAACGGAAAGAACGTCGTTCTTGCCCTCGCGGTATTCAAAGGCGAAGATAACGGCGACGAGAACAAACTTTGTATCTATAACATTTCTATTAAATAGTTTATCATTTTTATAAGACAGCCTGGGGTAAACTGCCTCAGGCATGTCTTTTTTACGAAAACTGTTATGTTAAAGCGACTTTTGATTTCATTAACTCTTCCCGTTCTGCTGTGCGGGTGTCTTTCTTGTGCTAAAAACACGACCCCATCTACAGAACCCGACAATAAAGGCGATAACACCGAGAACGTGGAGACTGCTCGCAGAAACCTGCTTCGTTCCATGTCCATGGTCTCTTCGGCTATGGAAAACTATTTCTCGGAGTCAGGACTTGCCATGTCCCGGTACTATAACCCTTATACTAAGACGAAATCATCGGAGAAGGGCAGCGTCTGGATGTACACAAGTGCGATAGAAGCAGTCAATTCCATACTTCACGCATTGACGGAGTTAAAAGAAGCCGGTTACGACAGTTTTTATAACAATTACTTCACTACTTACAGTTCTCTTCTTGCCAAACTCGTGGACGCTCTCGAATGGTACGAAGGGACATACACGCTCACTTCCTACACGCAGACCAAGCAGTGGACTGTCTATGGAGTAAACAGAGCCTCCACTCCTGGCAAAGCGTCAGTGGAAGGCAGAGAGAACGTCTATGACGACCAACAGTGGCTTATACGAGAACTTCTTGAAGCATACAAACTTACAAATGAAGAAAAGTATCTTCAGAAGGCTGAATATCTCGCCGATTACGTCATCGACGGATGGGACACCACGCTCGATTCCGACGGCACCGAACACGGAGGCATAGTATGGGGACCGGGCTATTACACCAAGCATTCGTGCAGTAACGGCCCATTTATCAGCCCTCTTGTCTGGCTTTCTGAAATCTACGCAGGCAAATCAGACGAGATTACCTATAGATATATAGGTGAAAACAAACAGAGACTCACGCGTCGGATGAACAAGAGCGAGTATTATCTGATGTATGCCCAAAAAGTCTATGCCTTCCAACGCACGCACCTTTACAGACGTTCTGACGGCGTGTATTGGGATATGCTTGGAGCCAAAGGTTATGGTGGAGACAATATCGCTTACGAGACTGTAGACGGAGTAAAATATCGTGGACACAACACGGAAGAATCGCCTACCGGAGAGACTTATTCTTACAATTCAGGCACTATGCTCTCCGGAGCGGCAGATCTATACAGAGTAACCTCAGATCAGCAGTATCTGGATGATATGACCTCCCTGTCGACATCTGCATTTCTTTATTTTGCACAAAAATCCACTTCAAAGCCAGGATATTACGAATATGCTGTCACCGGATTCAATAACTGGTTTAACGGCGTGCTTCTTCGCGGCTGGGTGGACGTGTCGGCGCATTATAATAATGTAGCCGTGAATATTGGCACATTCCAAAGCAATCTGGATTATGCCTACGACAATTATTTGAAGGATGACATGCTCCCTTCAAATCTTCTATATGGCTGGAATACAATCTATACAAAAAATAATATAGAGGCTATGTTTACTTTTGCCTATGCTGCGGAGTATGCGGTTTTGGCAAAGTGGCAGCTCTCACAGAAGAACAGTTAGTTTATGAAAAGAACATTATCGCTGATAACCATTTTTTTAGCATCAGCTGTTTCTCTCTTGGCACAAAATATAAGAGTGAAGGGTACGGTCGTTGACTCTTCCTCTGAACCCGTTTACGGTGCGAGCGTCCTTATTAAGGGGACATCGTCCGGAGTGCTGACAGATACCGAAGGAAATTACGAGGTGAGCGTAAGTCCGGACGCCGTGCTGGAATTTTCTTTCCTCGGAATGATTACTAAAACCGAACCCGTTCGGGGACGCAGTGTCATCAATGTCGTTATGACAGAAGACAACACTTGGCTTGAGTCGGTGGTCGTAGTGGGTTATGGTACACAAAAAAGAGGCTCCATTACCGGTGCTGTTTCCGGGCTTGATGGCGAAAACCTCGTAAAGACCAAGAACGAAAACCCACAGAATATGCTCACCGGCCGTATCCCCGGAGTGAGAGTATGGCAAAAGTCCGCTGAACCCGGTACATATAATAACAGTCTGGATATCAGAGGGCTTGGCGAGCCGCTCGTGGTAATAGACGGAGTTCCGCGCTCAACGGAAGACTTTCAGAGACTTAATGCCAATGACATAGAGAACATCTCTGTCCTGAAAGACGCTTCGGCTGCCATCTATGGTGTGCGAGGCGGTAACGGCGTTATCCTCGTTACTACCAAGAAAGGAAACGAAGGCAAAGCTTCCGTGCAATATAACGGTTCTTTCACTTTCCAGATGCCTTCCACCATGCCTCAGCTTGCAGATGCCATAGGGGCTATGACCCTTTATAATGAGATGGCTCTCAATAAGTCTGACGGCAGCGGCTCCGTTACTTTCACGCAGGAATATATGGACCAGTACCGTAACGGCACTAAAAAGGCCGCAGACTGGAATTCATTGGTCTTCGCCAAAATGGCGCCTCAGACTCAGCATGATGTGAGCATATCGGGCGGAACAGAGAAATATCAGTACTATGTAAGTATGGGATATATCTACCAGGAGGGTTTCTTCCGTTCCGGCGATTTGAATTATTCGAAATATAACATCCGTTCAAATATAGACGCCGAGATAGCAAAGGGGCTTAAATTCAATCTCAACATAAGCGGCATAGCCGACAACCGCAGCACCCCTGACTCGGATGCAGTGACCCTTATCCGTAACCTTTGGAAACAAGGTGTTCTATTCCCGGCATACGTAGATGACGAACAGACGATGCTTAACTATGAAGGACTTGACCTTATGCAGAATACCGTGGCGATGATGACCCGCTCCATCTCCGGATATAAGGACTATCGCGAAAAACAGTTCCAGTCATCGACCTCGCTCGAATACGACTTCGGCACTCTTACCGATGTTCTTAAAGGTCTCAGCCTCAAAGGAATGGCCAGCTATGACTTCCGTTACGACGATAACGAATTCTTCCGTAAATCCTATAATCTGTACGCTAAAGACGAGATTACGGGCGAATATGTGGCCAAGGAGTTCTCTGACCATTCAGACAGACTCACGCGCGAGAATTACACCAAATGGCAGGCTCTCGCACAGGTACTACTTAACTATAACCGCACTTTCGCCGAGAAACACGACGTGGGCGCAACCTTCGGCTTCGAAACACAGAAGCGTAAGGGAGACAATTACTACCTCATAGGCGATCTTGCTTTCAGTTCACCTTACCTCACCGCCCTCAAGGACAAGACACAATCCACCTTCGTGGACATCAACAGTAACATAAATTCATTCTACGACATAGCATATCAGGCATTCATAGGACGTCTAAACTATGCTTACGATAACCGCTATCTCCTTGAAGCCCAATTCCGTTACGATGGTTCATCCAAATTCGCTCCGGGACATCAGTGGGGATTCTTCCCTTCAGCATCCGTAGGGTGGCGTCTTTCAGAAGAGCCTTTCTTCAAGGAATGCAGTTTCCTTTCTTTCATCAACCAATTCAAACTCAGGGCAAGTTACGGTTCCCTCGGAGACGATAGCGACCTTAACTACGAATGGCTCGCAGGCTATGTATATCCTGCCACAGGCAATGACGGAGAGAAAGGTTATTATTCCGGATATGCCCCTGCATACCTTATCAACGGAGAGATGGTCTATGGTGTAAGCACCTCCCCTCTGCCTAATACTAACATCACATGGCTCAGGTCCAAGACCTTTAACGTAGGTGTAGATTTCGAGGCATGGAACGGACTGCTCGGAATAACATTCGACTATTTCCAGCGCAGCCGTGACGGCGTGTTCGGACAGAACACTTCCGCACTTCCTACCGTCGTGGGAGCCTCTGCTCCGGTGGAGAACCTTAACAGCGACAGGAACTTAGGTCTGGAACTCGAAATCTCCCATAGGAACAAAGTCGGAGAGTTCAGCTATGGGCTTACAGGTATCGCCACCATCACACGCCGTCAGAACCTTAAGGCCTATGGACAAGGCCCTTACGGTAACTCTTACGACCGTTGGCGTAACGATAACCTTACCAACCGCTATCAAGGCATTCAGTTCGGTTATGAATCCGCAGGACGTTACGAATCTTGGGAAGACATCTGGTCTTACGACATCTATAAGGAAGGAGATACGCTTCCTGGTGATTATAAATATCTTGACTGGAACGGAGACGGCGAGATCAACTCCCTCGACGAGCATCCTTACGCTTTCGACCAGACTCCTTGGATGAATTACTCGCTTGCATTCAACTGTACTTGGAAAGGACTCGATTTCAACATACTTTTCCAAGGCTCCGCTCTCGGTTCATACATGTATGACGAGCCTCTCTACTCCATCTGGGGATCCAACGGTGGAGGCGCTCTGGAGCAGTTCCTGGACAGATGGCATCCTGTAGGGGATTATACCGACCCTTACGACCAGTCTCTTACATGGACTTCCGGACACTATGCATTTACCGGACACAGCCCGGAGAAGAATTCTTCGTTTAACCGTGTGAGCACATCATATCTTCGTCTCAAGAGTATAGAATTAGGATACACGCTTCCTAAGAAACCTCATTCCGATTTCGGGCTGAGAGTCTTCGTGAACGCCTATAACATGCTTACTTTCACTGGTATAAAATATGTCGATCCGGAGCATCCGGACTCGGACTATGGCCGTATGTATCCTCTTAACAAGACGGTTTCCCTCGGTATGAACTTCACTTTCTAAAAACATTATGAAACGTATATTTACAATATTGCTTTCTTCCCTCGTGCTTTGGTCCTGCAGCATGGACCTTACGCCTAAGAATATCGTTTCCGACGATGATCTTATGGGTTCGACTAAAGGCATGTCCATCTATATGACACGTCTTTACAGCTATATGCCCTTCGAGGATTTTAAATATATGGCCGCGTGGGGATTTCAGTTCAACGGTTGGCTCGGAACTCTCGGAATAGATGGTTGCGGAGAGGCTATGAACCGCGACGACGTGTTCCGCACATTCAGAAGTGAAGAGACACCTTTCTGGAGCCAGGCATTCTACCTTATTCACGATGCCAATCACCTCATAGAAACTCTCCCTTCCTATAAATCCAATTTTACCGAAGCTGAATACAATTTCTTTCTCGGACAGGGATTTTTCGTAAGGGCCTACACTTTCTATCAGATGGCCAGACGTTTCGGAGGCATTCCTCTGGTAACTTCCACCATCGAGTATCCTAACACTTCTGATAAACTGGAAGTTCCACGTTCTTCAGAAGAGGAGACTTGGGATCAGATATGCAAGGATTTCGACACAGCCATATCACTTCTTCCTACAACAGCCGTTCTAAGCGGACTTGCCGACAAATATGCAGCATTGGCATTCAAAGCCGAAGCCATGCTATATGCCGGAAGTGTAGCCAAATATAACGAAAGTATAGCCGGGAGGCTTACCGGACTTGGCATCAAGACAGGAGTTCGCGTAATGGGATTCGATAGTGCCACTGCACAGGAAGCCAGCAAAAGATACTTCTCCGAATCCTATAAGGCCGCAAGGGAAGTGATGAATTCTGGCAAATTCTCACTTTACAAGAAAAAGTGGGTGGCAGGGGATAAGGATGCGATATATCAGAATATGGTGGATATGTTCTCCGACCTCACAAGTCCTGAAAACATCTTCGTAAAAGAATATCTCTATCCGTCTCTTACTCACGGACTTGACGCTTACAGTTCTCCATTTATTTTCAGGGATCCGCTCTGCTCAGGAAGCTGTCCTTCACTTGATTTCGTAGAACTTTTCGACGGATTTGACCGCTATGCCGACGGCACTATACGTGTAACCGACGGGGCGGACAACACTTCAGGACATTATCTTATGTTCGACACGACGATGGATTTCTTCAAGGATGCAGAGCCACGTCTAAGAGCCTACGTAATACTTCCCGGAGATGAATTCCGTAATCAGGAGATAGAGATTCGCGCAGGAGTCTATACTGGGAACACCCCGGTATCTCCGCTCTGGAGTGATTATTCATACAGCCGCGCCACGCAGAACTTCTATCAGACCCTTCCTCAGTACACATCTTCAAACAAAACCCTGTACCTGAGCCCGCGTGCACAATCCGGACAGGAAATCGTTACTCTCGAAGACGGCACCCAGATGACCGCAGCAGGGGCTAACGGACCATTCTATGATGTAAAGGATAATGAGGCCAATCTTTCCGGCTTCTATCTCAGAAAATACCTTAATCCTGACCCTAACTACATAAGAGGTGAAGGCAAATCTGCTCAGCCATTTATACTTATGCGTTATGCCGATGTGCTCCTGGCAGCAGCAGAAGCCGGCGTTGAGCTTTCCATAGCCGGAGCCTCATCTCCGGTAGAAGGAGAAAATATGCTCGAAGTGGCTACCAAAGCAATTAACGACATCCGTGAAAGAGCGGGAGCCAACCTACTGGAAGGCACACTCAGCGCTGACAACGACAGCAGGGATCAGGTGCGCCGCGAACGTAGAAAGGAATTGGCATTCGAACATAAATCCAAGTGGGACATTCGCCGCTGGAGAGTACAGCACGATGAAGGAAGAGACGGTTTCTGGGGCGAAAAGCGCGACGCAAGCCGTTTCGGTAACGGAGCCAGCTATCGTCTTCACGGTCTCTATCCGTTCTACAGCACCAAGGAAGGCAAATATTTCTTTGATGCCAATTTCCAGATGGCCCGTGAAATGGAACTACAGTACACAGCACTGGACTACTATTTCGAGATACCTTCAGGAGAAGTGTCAAAGAGTGCTTATATAGACCAACAGCCTAACAGATAATCAATAATCAGTTTGAGTCATGAACATTAGAAACATATTATACATTACGCTGGCAGGGTGTCTGTCCCTTAATTCATGCTCTCTTTTCGAGCTTGATAACTATGAAGCTCCCGCCGAGACGCTGTATGGGAAAGTGGTCGATGCGAAAACCGGCGATCCTGTGCTAACGGACCAAGGCTCCGAAGGCATACGCGTAAGGCTCATCGAAACGAGCTGGGAAGGAAATGTCACTCCGCAGGACTTCTATTGCCGTCCGGACGGAACATTCCGCAACACTAAACTCTTCGAAGCCGACTACAACATCCGCATAGACGGACCTTTCGTACCTATCGTTATCGAAGATGAAAACGGCACCGTTCTTAAAGACGGCAGCGTGAACGCCCACATAAAGGGCAGCACAGAAGTGAATTTCGAAGTACAGCCTTTCCTTAAAGTCGAGATTGTGGGTTCTCCTACCGTAAGTGCGGGTAAGATAACTGCCAATGTCAAAGTCACCAGGGCCACCACACGCGAAGAACTCGCCACCGCCCTTCAAGGAACCGGCACTTGGAAGGATGCCAATGCCAATATCACCGATATTCAGCTTTTTGTAAGCCGCTCTTCTTCAGTAGGCTATCGCGCAAGAGATAACCGCTGGTCAAGTGAACTGAAATATAGCGGAGCTGCCTTTGAGTCTGAAATAGGCAAAAACGTAACTATAAAATCTAACGGAACCATACCTTCCGGGCAGAAAGT
The DNA here is from genome assembly GCA_963650755.1 of Firmicutes bacterium TM09-10. Classification (GTDB taxonomy): domain Bacteria; phylum Bacteroidota; class Bacteroidia; order Bacteroidales; family UBA932; genus Cryptobacteroides. Next base: position 84,040 of record CAVJMH010000004.1, read on the forward strand.
CTTTATCCGTGCCGCTGCGCGCATCAACTATGACACACCGGCAGGAAGTGGCACTAAGAGATGGAATTATTCCGAGGCATTGGAAGTAGATATCCCATAAATATGAATTTGAAAACAATAATATCAGCAGTGACGCTCTTCATTTTAGGAGCGCCCTGCTCTGCACATAACAGTGAACCGTCATCTTCGCCTGTAGATTATGTCAGCACGCTTGTGGGCTCTATGTCCAAACGTGAATTTTCGACAGGAAACACCTATCCGGCAGTGGCAAGACCGTGGGGAATGAATTTCTGGACTCCAATGACAGGAGTGATGGGAGACGGATGGACCTATTCTTACACGGCGGACAAGATTCGCGGATTTAAGCAAACCCACCAGCCGAGCCCATGGATGAATGACTACGGCCAGTTCGTGATTATGCCGGTAAATTCCCGCACCGCCTACAATCAGGATGACAGGGCAAGTTGGTTCTCTCACAAAGCAGAAAAAGCCACTCCTTACTATTATAGCGTGTATCTTGCTGACCACGACATCTTTACGGAGATGACCACCACTCAGAGGGCTGCTACATTCCGACTGACCTTTCCTGAAAGTGAAGAGTCCGGCATAGTAGTGGATGCTTTCGATGACCATTCATTCGTAAAAGTAATTCAAGGTGAAAACAAGATAATAGGTTACACCACGAAAAATACAGGCGGGGTACCGGATAATTTTAGAAACTGGTTTGTAATCCTTTCGGATACTCCTTTTGAATATGTAAGGACAGTGTCCAACGGCTCTAAGGTGTCCACCTCGCAGGAGAGCGAATCGTCACATTCTCTGGCAGTGGTAGGCTTCAAGACCGCTCGCGGGCAGAGGGTAAATCTTAAAGTGGCCTCTTCTTTCATAAGTCTTGAACAGGCTGAAAGAAATCTGAAAGAGCTGGGAGATGGAGATTTCGATCGCATAGCGAAAGAAGGTAAAGCCCAATGGAACAGCGTCTTAGGAAGAATACAGGTAGAAGATACGGATATAGACCGTTTGCGGACTTTCTATTCATGCCTTTACCGTTCGCTTCTGTTCCCAAGAGACTTTACGGAGATTGGCCCGAAAGGAGAAATTCTTCACTATAGCCCATATAATGGAGAAGTACGCACGGGATATATGTTCACTGACACGGGCTTCTGGGACACTTTCCGCAGTCTATTTCCGCTTCTTAACCTCATCTATCCTGAGGAAAATGTGAAGATGCAGGAAGGTCTTGTAAATGCTTGGCTTGAAAGCGGATTCCTACCTGAATGGTCAAGTCCTGGACACAGGCCTTGTATGATAGGGAACAATTCTGCCTCCGTCGTAGCTGATGCTTGGATAAAGGGTCTTCGCGGCTATGATATAGAGCAGCTTTGGCAGGCTCTCGTTCACGATGCCAATTCAGTGCAAGAACCGACACTCACTTCGGGACGTCGCGGATGGGAAGAATATAACCGCCTTGGCTATGTTCCTTGCGATACCGGCATCAATGAAAGTGCCGCCAGAACTCTTGAATATGCCTATGACGACTGGTGCATCTGGACTCTCGGAAAAGCACTTGGCAAGAGTGAAAAGGAGATTGGCATATATAAAGAGAGAGCACAGAATTATCGTAATCTCTATCTTAAAGAGGCTTCCTTAATGTGCGGGCGTAAGGCCAATGGGGAGTTTAATCTGCCACTTAACCCTTACAAATGGGGAGGTGATTTCACAGAAGGTAATTCGCTGCAATATACTTGGTCCGTATTCCACGATCCGGCTGGTCTTATGGCTCTTATGGGCGGGGAACAGACTTTCATCGATAATCTGGACGCCATATTTGAGATGCCGCCTATCTTCGACGACAGCTATTATGGAAGTACCATACACGAGATACGCGAGATGCAGGTTATGAATATGGGTAACTATGCACACGGAAATCAGCCTATTCAGCATATGCTCTATCTTTATGATTGGACCGGGCAGCCTTGGAAAGCGCAGGCACGCATACGTGAGGTAATGGACAAGTTCTACACCAGCGCTCCGGACGGTTATTGCGGGGACGAGGACAACGGGCAGACTTCCGCGTGGTATGTATTCTCCGCCCTCGGCTTCTACCCTGTGTGCCCGGCCACTGACCAATACGCCATAGGTACGCCTCTGTTCTCTAAAGTAACGATAGATCTGCCTTCGGGAAAACAGATTGTGATAAATGCCAAAGATAACAGTAAGGATAACTTTTACGTCAAATCCCTTAAAGTCAACGGAAAGAAATATACTAAAACCTATTTCAGCCATTCTGACTTGATAAACGGGGCCAAGATAGATTTCGTGATGTCTTCAAAGGCGGACACTACCCGTTCGACAGCCGTCTCTGACCGTCCGTACTCAATGTCAGACAATAAATAAAAGAAGTATGACACCAAGATACTATTTTGAAATGGTCCCCGAATTTTATATGAAAAATAGAGGCCTTATTTTAAAACAGTTTCTAAAACTTGCTAATTTTGAACAGACATGAAAAAAGCACTAAGTATAGCCATACTGGCGATTTTGACAGGGACTACCCTCTCAGCCCAACAGTCTTATGTCTCCCAAAGGCCTAAGGCTCAGGACAGACTTTTCACTTCGCAGACTGTAGAGAATGTCATAGAAGATGTCACTTCGCGCCTTACTAATCCTAAACTTGCGTGGATGTTCGGGAACTGTTTTCCAAATACCCTCGACACCACGGTGCATTTCCGTGAAGACAGCGACGGGCAGCCTGACACTTTTGTCTATACGGGCGATATACACGCCATGTGGATGCGCGACTCCGGAGCGCAGGTATGGCCTTATGTACAGTTCGCCGCTCAGGACGAACATCTCCGCGAGATGATAGCAGGGGTAATTAACCGTCAGTTCTTCTCCATAACCATTGACCCTTATGCCAATGCCTTCAATGACGGACCTACAGGCGGAGAATGGATGTCTGACCGCACGGATATGAACCTTAACGACCACGAGCGCAAATGGGAAATCGATTCGCACTGCTACCCTATCCGATTGGCATATCAATACTGGAAGGTAACGGGGGATACTTCCGTATTCGGAGATAAATGGATAAATGGCATGAAGGCCATTCTTAAGACCCTCAAGGAGCAGCAGAGAAAGGAAGGGCACGGAAGTTATGTCTTTACCCGCGTAACCGACCGTCAGTTGGACACCAAGTGCTGTAATGGCTTGGGTAATCCGGTAAAGCCTTGCGGGCTCATCGCTTCTGCGTTCCGTCCGTCCGACGATGCCACCACATTTGAATTCCTCATACCGTCTAACTTCTTCGCTGTCAGTTCTCTTCGCAAAGCCGCCGAGATTCTTAAGATTGTGAACGAAGAGACCGCCATGGCTGACGAATGCCTGTCTCTTGCACAAGAAGTGGAAGACGCCATTAAAGAGAATGCAGTGGTGTATCATCCTAAATATGGTAACATCTACGCCTTCGAAGTGGACGGATTTGGCAATTACTATCTTATGGATGATGCCAATGTTCCAAGCCTTTTGGCCCTCGCTTATCTGGGAGACGTCCCGGCGTGCGATCCTGTCTATCAGAACACCCGACGTTTCGTGCTTTCTGAAGATAACCCATTCTTTTTCAAAGGAAGTGCCGGAGAAGGCATAGGCGGACCTCACGTAGGATACGATATGATATGGCCAATGAGCATAATGATGCGTGCGTTCACATCGTCTGACGATGAGGAGATACGCGCCTGCCTTATCATGCTGATGAATACAGATGCCGGAACAGGCTTTATGCACGAGTCTTTCCACAAAGATGACCCGACTAATTTCACCAGAGCGTGGTTTGCCTGGCAGAACACTCTTTTCGGAGAGCTTATTCTAAAACTCATTTCCGAAGGAAAATTGGACCTTCTTAATTCCATTGGCCTTGACGAAAATGGTAAAGCATTGGCCCAAAAACCATTAGAAAATACATGTGGGAGCGCAGTAAAGCCGGAAGAAAGATGCACCAGGGTGGTATTTAAGGACCAAGGTCTGGAGCGCACGGCTTGGCTTTATGTTCCTGAAAATGCTGAGTGTGCCGATATGCCGCTTGTAGTGGTGCTTCACGGGTATGGCGGAACCGCGCCGGACGGAAGTTTCAAGTTTTTTGAACTTGCAGACAAAGAAGGCTTCGCTGTATGCTGGCCGCAGGGGGAAAAAGATGGCACCGGACATAACTGCTGGAATGTAGGCTATCCTTTCCAATCTGATTATAAGATAGATGACGCGGCATATCTAAGGCGTCTGGTGAAAAAACTACAGAAAGAGTACGGCGTAAGTACGAAAAACGTGTTCCTTACCGGAATGTCTAACGGAGGGGAGATGTGTTATAAGATGGCTTCTGAACATCCGGAGACCTTCTCCGCCATCGCTTCCATCGCAGGTCTCACTCTCAACACTATGAGCACGTCTTATCGTAAGCCTGTTCCTTTCTTCGAAATTCACGGCACCGAGGACACCATTTCCGCTTGGAATGGAGACCCTACAAATGAAGGAGGCTGGGGAGCTTATCTGGCTGTGCCTGTAGCGGTTGGGCACATCGTTTCTGCTAATCAATGTGTTTCCTTAGAAGAAAGTGAAATCCCGGCGCAGCGTAAGCAAGTCATCCTTCATCATTATAAGGGCGGCCTGCCGGCTTGGAAAGGTGGTCCAGCAGCAGATGTTTTCTTTTATGAGGTCCGTGGCGGAGATCATAGCTGGTCTGAAGCCTACGTTCCGACTTGCGATCTTATTTGGGATTTCTTCTCGAAGTATCTCAGGTAGGTTTTGATCATTACTTTCCTAACATTTTTTTAAATCGATGGAAATAAAATTTTGCAAATCACGAAATCATTTGTACATTTGCAGTCCCAATTAAGGGAACCGGGGTGTGGCGCAGTTGGCTAGCGCATCTGGTTTGGGACCAGAGGGTCCTGTGTTCGAGTCACAGTACCCCGACAAATAACCGTCAGAGATTATTCTCCGGCGGTTATTTTTGTGTTCATTTAGGCAGAGCGCTCTTACGATGCCAAGGGGAGGCACGGGTCCCGAAAAGAACTGCCGCTGCAAACACTTAATCGGAACTTACCGTGGATGAATAAGACATCGACGTCCTAATATCGAAACAATACCTTAAAAGCACGTTTATATTGTTTTAAGACGGCTGACCGCCCATGGTCTGTGAATGGGAGGGGCCCACGAAGTGGGAGGGATAGCGCGAAGCGCGTACCGTCTTAAATGATATGAACGTGCTTTGTTTGTGTAATTCAATTTCGCACGATTTTTTGATAGGCGATGCTTGCAGTTTAAGAAAATAGTCTTATATTTGCAGTGGTAACTGTTTAATAGAAAGGTGGTTATATAAACTTTTGCTTGACTTTGATGTTAAACTAAACTTGACAAATTAATGGGACTATGA
>CAVJMH010000005.1:0-79337 GCA_963650755.1 Firmicutes bacterium TM09-10
CCTTTACCTCCATTCCCTTAGTTTCATTAATTTGTCAAGTTTAGTTTAACATCAATGTCAATCAAAAGTTTACATAACTACCTTTCTGCTAAATGGTTACCACCGCAAATATAAGATTTTTTTCTTCGACGGCAAATATGGAGCAAAAAAGCCGTGTAAACAAGATTTACACGGATAAATTATAAATTACTGAGCGACTGATAGTTGCTGTGACTAAGTGTTGTCGAAATGCTCAATTCAGTCACGGTGGTCAGATTTGGCGATTGCATAGTAGTCCATTTTAGGGTGAATGCTACTTTTGGTACATTGCTTAAAATAGCCACGGCGGAGGTTTTTTGAAGCATTTGCCCGTATAGGGTCGCGAAGCGACTGCGCAGAAAAATCTCTGCTGTGGCTAACTAATAACAGAGGTACTTTATAAAAACTTGGTTGGGTATTTGCAGAGGCAGTTTTTTTCGGGACCCGTGTCGCCCTCGGCATCGTATTATTGTAGAACTACGTTTACTTACCTTATACTTGGACGGACGTGGTGCGCTTTGTGAGAGCAGAACGCCCAAAGAGCCCAGAACGCGGTAAGGGTAAGCGACATAGGCACTCCCACTGTAAGAAGTTCCTTCCAGAACACGCTCACGCCATCCACTTCCGTGAAAGCCGTGAAGAAAGGAAATCTCCACGTGAGTTCACCATTTATTATGTGGTCCACTATGAGCATGACGGTTCCACCCCAAAGCATCTTCTCCAAAGAAGGGATATTGCGCTTTAGAACTGAGGCATTTTCGTTATAAACAGAGTCTTTATGTGTAGAGCGATAAATGGTAGTGGCTATCGCCTGAGCCATGGGTACTAAAAAACAAGCCATATATTTTTTCTGATTTTTATTCTGCTTCCATTTGTTTGATTTCCACCTCATTACCGCGAAGTAGAACAGTGTTTTCGCTTCCGCAGTGCGGACACACTTTGGCAAATTCGACGGTCGGATACTGCTCTCCGCAGTCTTGGCATAGAGTAATGGCCTTGATGGTGTTGACTTCAAGCGTGCAACCATGCATCATCTCTTCGTCTTTGGCCACGGCCCATTTCCAACAATCCTCCAGATAGTAAGGCACTACGGTGGAGACTTCTCCTATGTCCATAGTTACCTTACTGACCTTAGTGCATCCGTTTTCCACGGCAGTCTTCTTTACTTCGCGGATGATATGAAAAACTAATCCGAGTTCGTGCATATTAGCTTAACTCTGCTTCTCTCCTTTTTTCAGAAGGATTTTAACTCCGCGTTTGAGTGCATAAGGAAGAAGCGCTCCGGCCTTTTTCTCTGCCTGGACCATCGTGCTGCATTCAGGCTTACTTCTATGCAGATGTATGGCATCGAAAGCACATTTAGTGGTGCAGATGCCACATCCTATGCATCTGTTAGGATCCACCACAGAAGCACCGCACCCAAGACACCTTGCCGTTTCCTTGCGAACCTGCTCTTCGGTAAGTGTCAGATGATACTCCTCGAAAGGTTTTCTGCCGGTAGCGTTTCCTGCTACCTGACGTGATGAATTATCGTAGGATTCGACCTTTATGTTATTCTTGTCGAGTTCTATGAAGTCCCTGCGGTTACGTCCTATGGTCATGTGTCCGTGCTGAACGTAGCGGTGCAGCGACTCCGCCGCTTCCTTACCCGTAGCTATGGCATCGATAGCGAATTTAGGCCCGGTGAAGCAGTCTCCTCCGACAAAGATGTCCTCCTGTGCTGTCTGGAGCGTAAGTTTGTCTCCTACAGGATAGACTCCTCTGAAGAACTCGACTTTGCTTCCTTCGAAGAGGCCATTGCTCTGAACGGTCTGGCCAATGGCGAAGATAACCATATCGGCATCGAGCGTAATGGTGTCCTGCTCATCGAACTTAGGAGAGAAGTGTCTCTGTTCATCGAAAACGGAAAGACATTTTTTAAATCTGATTCCGCACACTTTTCCATTTTGACCCAGCACTTCGGCAGGTCCCCAACCTGGATTTATGACCACTCCGTCTTCTATGGCCTCGGCTCTTTCTTCCGGTGAAGCCGGCATGATGTCCTCTGTCTCCAGAGAAAGCATGGTAACTTCGCTTGCTCCGCTGCGTTTAGACACTCTGGCAGCATCTATCGCTACATTACCGCCACCTACGACTACCACCTTGCCTGAAAGCGTTTTAGCTCCAGTATTGGCATCGTGCAGAAAATCTATGGCTGTTACCACTCCATCAAGGTTTTCACCAGGAACTCCTGGCAACCTACCTCCCTGGCATCCTATTGCTACATAAAAAGCCTTATATCCTTGAGCGCGAAGTTCATCGAGGGTGATGTCTTTCCCGACTTCCACACCGGTTTTAATCTCCACGCCTATCTCACGCATTATATCTATCTCGGCGTCTATTACGTCCTTGGCCAATTTATATGAAGGTATCCCGTAACGGAGCATTCCTCCGGGCTGAGGATTCTTCTCGAAAACGGTAGGGTAGTATCCCATAGTGGCCAGATAGTATGCACAACTAAGACCCGAAGGCCCGCCGCCTATGATGGCTATTTTCTCCTTCCAACGTCCTCTGTTAGAAGCCACTACGATTTCCGGAACGAAGCGTCGCTCCTTATTCATATCCTGCTCGGCGATGAATTTCTTAACCGCGTCTATCGCTATAGGCTGGTCTATGGTGCCTCTCGTGCAGGCGCTTTCACATCGGCGGTTACAGATTCTTCCGCATACTGCCGGGAACGGATTTTCTCGTTTTATGAGTTCAAGGGCCTCGGTGTACTTGCCTTCAGCGGCCTTTTTAAGGTAACCTTGCACTGCTATATGAGCCGGACATGCTGTCTTACAAGGAGACGTACCGCTTGGATAGCAGTTAATCCTGTTACGGTCGCGGTAGTCTTCGCTCCACATGTGCTTACCCCAACGGGTGGCATCAGGAAGCACTTGGCGAGGGTACGTCTGCTCTCCGGAAGTCGTGCACAGCTTCTGTCCGAGTTTGACGGCACCGGCAGGGCAGTACTCCACACACCTTCCACAGGCTACGCAGGCAGATTTATCGACTTCCGCCACGTATGCGCTACGGGACATATTAGGCGTATTGAAAAGCTGCGATGTGCGAAGAGCATTGCATATCTTTACGTTACAGTTACAGATGGCGAAAATCTTCCCCTCTCCGTCTATGTTCGTAATCTGGTGTACATATCCGTTAGCTTCAGCCCTGCGAAGAATCTCCATGGCTTCGTCGTAAGTAACTGAGCGTCCGCGTCCGGTCTCCGCGCAATAGTCGGCCATATCGCCCACGGCTATGCACCAGTCCTCGTAGTCGTCCGCACAGCCTTCGTCAAGTTTCTTGCGACCATAGCGGCACGAACATATAGAAGCTCCGATATGCCCCTCGTATTTTTTAAGCCAATATGAAATGTGTTCTATATCAATGGATTGGTTCTCCATGGATATGGCTTTTTCCACAGGAATAACGTGCATTCCTATGCCGGCGCCTCCAGGAGGAACCATAGCGGTCACGTGTTCAAGCGGAAGGAACGTCATCCTTTCGAAGAACATCGCCAGTTCCGGATGCCTGTCCATCAGGTCCTTGTTCATGTTAGTGTATTCGGCAGACCCCGGCACGAAAAGCGGAACCCAATATTCTCTGTCCTTTCGTTCATACTCGGCTCCTGGAACAGGCCCGTTATCGGTGTATTTGTCGCCGTAGTCGTATTCGAGCATTCCGAAATATGCCAATTTATCCAAAAGCGCATCGAATTCTTCATCGCTGGCGGTGTAATGCTTCTTATGGTTCCACTCCACCAGCTGTTGGTAGGTGCGATGCTCCCTTACTTTCATAGGTTTGGAAGACACGACGTCGAGCAGAAGATCAAGAGCTGATTCTCTGGTCTTCGGGTCCATCTCATCTTCGAAAATACAGGCCAATCCCCAATATTCAGGGTCGTCTGTGGTTACCCCGTGGAGCTTGGCCGGAATTCTGTCCGTGACTTTACGGACGAACTTCAAAAGCTTGGGGTTAGGATTTTTATCCCCTTTGTGAGCGGGGACATAACGGGTCGACATTTCAGGCATATTGGTATCGTTTTAGTTATTTTTCCAGTCAGTAACTTCTTTTATAAGCCAATCGGCAAATTCTTCCACTCCTTCTCCTGTGCGTGCGCAGATAGGGATAATTCGTACTTTAGGGTTCCTTTTAAGGATGTTCTTCCGGCATCTTTCCATATCGAAATCAAAATACGGAAGCACGTCTATCTTGTTGATTATCACCACGTCGCATATTGAGAACATAAGAGGGTATTTGAGCGGTTTGTCGTCTCCCTCCGGAACGGAAAGTATCATGGCGTTACGGCAGCTTCCAGTGTCGAATTCAGCAGGACAGACGAGGTTCCCTACATTCTCAAGAATGGCCAGGTCAAGTCCTTCAAGAGGAAGACTGTCAAGAGCTTGCCGCGTCATCTGAGCATCGAGGTGGCACATCCCTCCGGTATGTAACTGTATGGATTCAATCCCTGTGGCGTCTTTAATCTTGACGGCATCCACATCGCTGTCTATGTCTGCTTCCATAACGGCCACATTTAGACGGTTTTTAATCTGATTGATGGTGCTTATGAGCGTCGTAGTCTTGCCACTTCCCGGAGAAGACATCAGGTTAAGAAGAAAGACGCCCTTCTTTTTCAATTCAGAACGAAGTTCATCCGCTTCACGACCATTCTCCTCGAACACGCTTTTCTTTATCTCGATAACTTTAACTTCGCTCATAGTTTATAGATGTTTAGGCCAATTTCTTCGCTATATATTCTTTCCACGTTCTCTCCGAAATCTTCCACGAAGAACTCTCCGGCTCCGCTCAGATGGGCGGAGAGAAGATGCCCTCCGAGGGTGGAGTAATCTGAACGTCCGGCGACTATATGAAGATGCAGATAAGTTTTCCCGTCAAGCGAGGAGACGTTACCCAGGAGACTTGCAATCTCCATCTGTTCGTCAAACTGCTTATCCACATATTTTTTAGTGGCAGGATTAAAAAATCTGAGGGTCATGCTGTCTATGGCCCCTATACCGGAGATGCTCCCCGACTTTATGCCCATTTCTGAGCAGAAAGAAAGGAGAGCATCCGCGATTTCTGTGTGATTGTCTATACTGACAATGTATTTATTATCGATTTGTCTGTATTTGTACATAAAAAGCAATTATACAGACAAATATACATAAAATTATTTACTTCGTATCCTTTATGCACCTAAGCTGTACTCCGCTTTCACAATGAGCAAAAGCAAGGGAGAGACGGCCGTCCTTATAGGTGGGAGAGTATGTGGACATCAAGGCAAAGAACTGGAGATAAGTGGTTGTTTTATTTTCACTGTATTTGTATAGAGTAGATGAAGCATAGTAGCTCAGAGCCGGATTGCCGACAAGGGAAGTGTCTGATGTCTTATCTTCGGTTATCTCTGTCTTTTGGTATTGGCCTGCGGCAGTGTAATTCAATTTCATGCGAACTCCGCTGAATACGAAATTCCATCCAAGTTCATTGGCCTTTTTGACAGAACCGTAGCCGGCGGTGCTATCCCAAAGAAGAGCATCTTCTTTAGTTACTGGAGCTGTTTCGCCTTCGGCTTTGTTAGAATAACCGCAGAGATTAATGTATTCTGTCCTTGTAGGCACGTGCCATCCGTTAGGGCAGATACCCTGTTTGCCTTCGAATGAAGAAGCGTTGTCTTTAGTGATTTCCTCCCCGAAGATGGCGGTATAGTCATATAGATAACCGTTTTTGGCGACGAGTTCTTCGTCTGTTGAAGGGGTAGCTACGCCAGATACAAGGGTGTAAGGCGCCCAGATGTGAGCCTCGGTAGATGCAGGGTCTGTGGAAACGGTGTATCCGTCTGGAATGTAGCGCATTGGTTGCGTCATCCAAGTGGTTCCGTCAGAGAAAGTCTTGGTGGTGTATTTCTCGTTCTTATATACAAAGTAACCGTCGTATTCCGCGAAATCTATGTATGTAGGCTGGTCAGGAGCTATCTCGCCCTTGTCTGTCCAATCCTCGATGTCCCCGGAGATGCTTACCGTTATATCACTTGGAAGCACTTTAGCATTGATGGTGTATTGGCCTCCAGAGACGAGTTCTACGGAAGAGAGTTTCTGGCTGAGTTTATCGCCTGTGCTGAGAGTTACCGTGAGATTGAAAGCCACGCTCTGAGGCACTGTGATAAGAGCATATTCTTCGCTCTCCTTTACTGCGCAGGCTTTGATGGTGGAGGTTTCCGCGTTTTCGCTTACTGTGGCTGAAAGCGCTGTCAGGTCCACCGTGGCAGTTCTCTTTGAGCCATCAAGCTCCACTGCAGAAAGCTGTGCTCCGCTCTGATTATCTATCTTAAGCACGATTTTGCTCAAGAGGTGTTTGAAAGGAACGACTATGGCCTCGGTGCTTGGGGTGACATCCTCTTTGATGCCGGCGATAAGATCCGATGCGCTAACCCCTGTGCTCTGGTCTGCGGCTACTTCGAAAGAGGTCGGCACGCTGCTTTGAGAGTATGGATAGTAGGCGGTAAGGGTGGAGGTACTGAGAGCTTCGCTGTACCATTTAAGAGTGCCTTTAAATACACCGTCGGCGAAGGTAAGTTCCTGGTTTTTAGCATAAACTTCGCTTCCAAGATTAATGCTTACACCCACCTTGTCTCCTTCCTCGAAATTAGTGTCCGTGGCTTTGGTGATGATAGGGGAGATCTGCACGAATCCGTTGTCGGGCTCTGCCGTGTTTTTGTTTTGCTGGCAAGAAGCTAAAAGCAGCGCTCCTGCCGCGATGATAAAGATTTTTTTCATATTGATAATGTTTTAAAAATTATAAATCAAGCTGATTGTCGCTGTTTTCTGTCCTTCTTTATGGATGATGTATGCCAATTCTCCTTTGGCATAAAGATTCTTCAGGAAATTATATCTTACAAAGGCAGATACGGGGAACTTCCAGTCCGTTTTCCATTTGTACATATCTTCGTAAAGGGTGAGACATCTCAGTGGCTCGGTGCTTCCCTGTATAGAGCTGACTTTCCTGCTGTCTTCGTCCCAAAAGCCTTTTTGTAATCTCACTTGTCCGCCGAGCAGAAGCCGTTTTCCTACGGGTAGGGCGGTTTTAACTCCGAAGTCAATGCTTTGAAGTGAAGACGTGTTCATGTAAGGATAAAGCAGAGAAAGAGTGTCATCTTCCTTTCCGTAAGACAGGCCCGCAGAAAAGATACTCCCGGTGGCCTTACTAAAGTGAAGCCACGAAGCGGAGAGAGAAAGTCTTTCTCTATCACGGATTTGCAACTGCCCGAAGTTATAGGTGGTAGTGATGCCGTTTTCGGTTATTTCTTCAAGTATGTTCTCGAAATTCTGCTGGCTGAAGAGCGCGAATGAAACCCTGAATATGTCTTTAGCCCTCTCACTATTAAGCAGATAGCCTAATGTTGCGTCCAGCGTGGAGGAGTTATAATCATACCACACTCTCTGTTTTTCTCCTATTTTCCCGGAATTGAGCCCCGCAGTGATTTCTGCATAGAGGGCGTCTGTCTTGCCTTGCAGGGATATCTTATGCCCGTTCTCTTGTATAGGGAAGCGGTCCACGCCCGTGTCTTTAAGATGAACGGAAGAGTTATCCCAGATATCGTTCACTCCATAGAAAACGCCTTTGTCCAGGAAAGCGTAATAAACGCCCGTACTCGTGCCAAGTTCCTCTGCTACAATGCTTTGAGTGTTCCGATAGAAAGTATAGACGCCCCCTATAGACCACGAGCCGTGATTATAGACGACGGCAGGAGAGGCCTCCAAAGACATATAATAGGTGGTGTGCCTAAGGTTATTGAATTTGGCATAATTCTGACTTTGATAAGAAAAACTACCTCCTATATGCCAATTCTCGTTTATTTCCCGGCTGATGCCGCCTTTCATGGCATAGGTCTGTTTAATCTTGGTCCCTGGCGTAAATTCGTAAATATCTACAGGATAATACTCTGGAACTGTACTCATGCTTCCACCGGCTTCCCCCATACTTGTGTGCGTGAAGCTGAATTCTCCCAAAAGGCTGGTACTGTCGAACCTTTTTACACCTTTAGCTTGGGCCAATGTCCTCCAAAGTGAAGACGCGTCGTGGGGGCTATGAAAGTCTCCCGCAGTGCGTGTCTGGGACAATTCGGCGGAAGACGCCCCTTCGTCAAGGGTCCTTATCCAATTTATGTTGCTGCTTCCGCTCCATAACTGGCTATCCATAAGCCAATCATAATCTTGCGAACGGGAAAGCGTCGTCGCGGCTAAAAGCAGGACTGATATTAAAACTGTCTTTTTATTCATGGAGCGACTGTATTTCACGTTCATAAAAATCATTTGCGGAGTTGTTCGTGTCCATAAGCACTTCGTAGCCGCATATAGCGCTGGCTTCGCTGTCCGTGTTCCGGAAAAGCGTATGTCCGAAGTATGGCCCCGAGAAATCCACAGCGCTGGCGTCTATCTGGCTTGGCAGACGTTTTTTATTTTTGCCGCCTTTTTCGAAAACTTCCACTCCGTCTATAACCCAGTCAATAGGGATTTTTACGATTTTGTCAGTAGAGGAGCCCGGCTTTTGGATGACGGATTCGCCATTCTGCACGAATTCCTGTATGCTTGTGCCTTGCGGGGCACGGAAGATGACAGGGGCAGGAGACTGCTGGGCGAAGGTGAATGCATTGGCTACGCCAATCTTTATGACTACGTCTAAAATTCTGTCTGTCTGTATGTTACTTCCTGGGGCAGGGTGGTAATTGGCATTAGGAAAATAGGTGGTGTTATAGCACACGAAGTAGTCTTCCTTGTTAAGATTTACAGACTGAGGATAGCTGCTGGCGTGGTCTATGGCCCCGTAAACCACTATCACCGCGTCTTCGCCGCTTTCCAAAGGGAAACTCCTTCCCGTTCCTCCTATCTGCCAGATGGCTTGAACCACGGGAACGAAGTCAAGGTCCTGTCCGTCCCACACGTTGGTGGCACCGGACCTGTAAGGGTCGAGCACGCCGAAACATAGGCTGTCGAGGTACTGAACTTCGCTGCTGTTATTATGTATTATGACATAGGAGTCGCTGGCGTAGTTGCCCACTTCCGGATATTTGGTGCATCCTCCGCAGTATATCTCCTTGAATACCAATGTTCCGGCCTTGCTGACGCTGAGTGGCATCTGTGCCTGAACATCGCTTTCGCTGATTATGACCCTGTCTATGATACCGTTGAAGATGTAACTTTCGTAGGTGTAGTTATAGACTACGCGATAGTTCCCTTTAGGAAGTCTGATTGAAAATGCCCCGTCTTCGGAAGAACTGGAGCACTCGTAGGAAATGTCCTGTGTTCGTGAAGATATGGTTATAGTCCCTTTTCCTCTCAGTTCCGCTGGAAAATCCTCGGTGTATTGAGGGGTGATGGTAAGGGTATGTACCTCGACAGACCAAGGATTGTCCGTCTCCGGACGATCGCAAGACACAGAGATAAAAAACAGTAAAAAGAGAGCGCCAAGTATCTTTTTCATATTTTTATTCTGCAAGTTAATCCGTAATAGAATGCAGGGGTGAATATGGCGCCAATGCCTGTGGCGAGGGATTTCACGTACATTCTTGAGTTGGTGAAGTTATTGGCAAAGAACGAGAGCGACACTTTGTCCCCTATCTCTTTGGTGATGCTGAAATTGGCAGAACAATAGAATCCATATCCGTCTTTGGAGAAGGTGTAGGCATTGCCGGATTTGAGGATAAGATTGGCAAATTCAGGAAGTGCGGCTTCGGTGGCAGTGAAGTCGTGGACCACTCCTTCGAGATCCATATATTTCACAGGGTATATGGCTGTATAAGATTCTGAACCATAGATGCTTCCGCCGGTAGCTTCATTTGAGGAAGCGCTTACGTTGAACGCGTATTCTTTCCCTTGGTAGAGAGACAGGTTCTGTGAACGTTTAAGAAGAGAGGTTTCAAGGCGGCAGGTGATGATAAGTCGCGCCTCGCTAATGTGCGTTATGCTGGTGATATTGGCATCCAGAGAATGTGTCCTCTTGCCGTTGAATGTGTAAGGGGAGTTGCCGCCATTGGCATAGATACCCACGTACTGATATGAACGGTTTTTGAGCGAGCTGTGAGACCATCCGGTCCTGTAGTAATAGGAAAGAGATTCGTCCACGTAGTAGGAGTATGCGTATGCGGCGTCTATTCTTAGGCTCGTGTTAAGCGCCTCTATCTGAGGAAGATCCACTATGAGCTCAGCTCCTGCGCGTTCGATGTCGGCACCATTGTCCGGAAGGGTGGACTCGAAAAAGCTATAGTCCGTAACCAGCGTGTTCATAGCTGTCCAATAATCGCTGCCGCTTGGCCTTAGAAAAACTGCTCCCGTCTGCGAATCTACTCTGATCTCAGGGCTGTTTCCGGCGCTGAACCCGGAAGGAAGGCTCTGTATGTTGTAAGAAAAAGGGGAGTAGAGGCTTCGCATAGAGTAGGGGCTCTGCGTTTTGTTATAGTAACCAACCAAAGATACGTTCGCGCCCCATAGACTGAAATCTACACCCAGCTCGGCGTTGCTGTTTTTCTGCCAAGTGAGGGCCTCGTTATAGAGTAGCGTATAAGGCTGCGTGTAATAGACGTATGAAGAGCTGTCGCCGTGTGAGAAGCTGAAAGTCTGGATGTCGCGGTATTTCTGCACCGGGAAGAGTACGTAGAAAGATGGGAGTTTTTCGCTTATTCCCCATCCGGCTCTTATGGAAAAGTCCTTTGAAAGGCTCCATTTAGCGTTAAGACGCGGAGATAAACTGTTGACATTCTTATATTTGGTGCCATTTATGAACACATTTTCCACGCGTATTCCGGCCATAAGTTCAAGTGATGTACTACCGAGAGGAAGTTTTAGATTTTCCTCTGCATAGAGAGAAAGGTTATGCATAAAAGGGTAGTCGCTATAAGGCCTTGGTCTATAGCCGTTTGCGCTGAGCGACGGGTCGGTGTAGTATTCTCCCTGTCCGACATTACCGTTAGATTTCCACTGCACACCGGCCTTGAAGCGGCTGTTCGTGCGGCCGAATTTGCGGAACCATTCGTATTTGGCTGATGCCGCTATGTCAAGCTCTTTGGAGTCGGTAATCTTGTCGGCGAAGTAACTTTTCGGAAGCCTGTCCGCCAAGTAATATCCAGCGCTTGTAGCGTGCACTGCCGGAAGCATGGATGCCGCAGAACTGTAGGTTTTGTCGTGGGAGAGATTATCCTGATAATTAATGGAAGACTCGAATATGAGGTTCGTAAGCCAAGGTTTTTTGACTGCCCAAGTAAGGCGCATGTGAGCGCGTAGGGAATTGTCCCTCGCCTTGCTGTAAGTTCCTTCCGGAGCGTCAGGGTCATTTTCTGTGTTCATGCCGCCGATATTGGCCCCGAGGCCGCTTTCCAGATGAAGCGCATCTATGAAAGTGTTAGTGTAAGTAGCTGAAAATCCACGTCTTGTGTAGGATGTGTAGGGGGAAGAGAGTTTGCTTGTGGCCTTGGTCCATTCAGCGCTCAGGTTAAGTATTCCGCGATTGTTCTTCAAGTCCACACCCTTGGATACGGCGGTAAGGTAGGTTCGGGGGTTCACGGAGAAGGTTACATTGACAGGGGTGATGCCTTTTTTCGTGTGTATGCGCACCATTCCGCTGTTAAGGTCTCCGTATTCGGCTGAGGGAACGCCTGTTATGACTTCTATACTCTGCACGTTCTCTGTGGAGATTCCTCTGGTGGAGGTCCCTGAAAGCGAGGCGAACGAAGAATTTCCGCCTATTCTGACCCCGTCCACTTCCACGGCCGTACCGAACGCCGCATTGCCTGCACTTGTGCCGCTGCTACGAAGACTTAGTGTATTGTCCGCTGTAAGGTCGGGATTAATGGTCTTGCCTCCAGGCAGAAGTGCGCTTATGTCCGTGATGTTGGACATCTGCATGTGCTCCAAGGCTTTAGCTCCGAATTGCAGTGAGGTGTTGAGCCCGTCTTTGTCCCTCTGGGCTGTTACCACCACGCTTTTAAGGGCCAATGTGTTCTCGGAGAGCTTGATTTTCATCCCTTCGATATCCCTTGAGATAGTGATGCTCAACTCGCGGTCTGCATATCCCAGGCATGCGAACACGAGCGTTTCTCTTCCTTCTTCCACTCTGGAGATGAAAAAGTTCCCCTTGTCGTCGCTCACCGTCCATAGTCCCGTGCCTTTTACGTTGACTCCGGCGCCCACTATGGCTTCCCCGCTTTCGGCATCGACGATGACCCCGGATATTGAATATCTTTTTTGCGCACTAAGAGAAAAGGCGCAAAGCAGGCTGAGAATTACGGAAATGATAATTTTTTTCATCTTTGCTTCCTGTTTTGCGAGGGCAAAGGTAGTAAAAGCATATCTATTCCATATACCTATTTATAGTTAGTGGGGGGCAATGCTTATTTCAGAGCGCTTATTTGAGTAATCCTGTCGCGATGTTCCACTCGGTTTTCTTATAAAATGAGTTAAGTGTAGGCCAATCAGTTCTCGGCAGATACATGCTCATTCCGCTGAAAGTGTCCGGATTGATGCGGGTGTTAATGAACCACGGTGTCGCCTGTTTATAGAGTACGACTTTTTCAAGTGCCTCGTCAAGTTCATTGAGTTCGCTTTCGCTCGCTCCCATCTTCTCTATGATGTCGCGAAAATCGTAGTGATAGTTAAATGAGTAATTGTAACTCTGTACTTTGGAACTTTTGACTCCAAGCACCGCATTGTCCGTGTGTGCATCGAAAATCTTTCGGCATACCGACGCGAGAGCGTCCATGGCGGAGCAGTCGTAGAGAGCTACAGTCAGATAGCTGGATTCGAGTTTTTTGTAAAAATCCTCACAGACACCTTTTAGGTCTGCCTTGTCGCCCTCCAAAAGGCGCGATGCCATAGTGGTGTAGTTGAATCCGTAACTCAATACTTCCGTAGGTGCTGCCACTATGTAGTCCGTTTTGTCTTTCAGATCGTAATTGGTCTCAACCCCGCCCATAAGGCAGCAGTCGAAGATGATGTAGTCCAGATGCATCGGGATGGCTTCGGCGAATTCATCCACATTCAGCGAATAGTAAAACGATGAGGAGTGGTAGAATTGGGCACCAAGAGAAGATGGAGCTATCATAGGAGAGATGTCTCCTGTCCCGTAGATGTAGCCTGACGGAAGCCATCCGGCAGAGTGAGAACTGAAAAGCAGCCCATAAGAATAGGACGGAAATGCCGTCTTGATGGAGCTAAGCACATCCTTTACCATATCTGTGCGAAGCATTATCTCATCGGCGGAATATCGTTTTATGGTGTCTCTAACTGTCTGTCCGTAACGTTCATACAGGTGATAGATGACAGGCTGTGTGGGAGTGGTGTAGTCGGCTCCTGTCTTTGAAGAGTGTGAGTAAACGACGATGGCCTGTTTGTCATTTTTAGCCGGAATAAAGCCTTCTTCCAGTTGCTCCAGATTACCTTCCAAATCGCCTTTAAGGTTATTGTAGCCTTCAAGGTAGAGAATCATAACTTTTTCATAGCCAAGTCCTTCGATGCCTCCTCTTCTGGAAGTGTCGTGCGTTCTGTCTTCGATAGGGTTAAAATCGGGGTCTATGCATCCGGATAGAGCCGCACATAACGCAGTTATAAAAAAGTATTTAAGTATCTTCTTCATTCGTTCAGATTAAGTTTGCCCCCATTCCCTGCATTCTTATGAGTGTCTCTTCGTGTCTCGCTTGACAGACATAGGCGAGTGCATCAGTTATGACGTTCACTTTCAGTTTCGCAAGGAGCAGATCCACAACTGTGTTTTTGACACAGAATTCGGTGGCTATTCCGCAGACATACACTTCGTTGCAGTCCAAAACGGACAGAACGTCCAGAAGGCTCTGTCCGGCTTCGTTTTTGCCTTCCGCTCCCGAGTATTGCTCCTTTTTACTGTCCCGACCTTTGAAGAATACCAATCCGTCTTCCACGTATCCTTTGAGAGAGTCGTGGATTTCCGACCCATGAGTGCCTTCTACGCAATGCACGGGCCACGTGCCTCCGTTTTCTTCGAATGAGCAGTGGTCGGCCGGGTGACATTCTCTTACGAAGAGAACTGGAGGATTCCCCCAGGAATAGTTTTTATGTGTGTCTATGAAGTGGGCACATTCTTTTACGGCCTGTTCGGCGTTAATGCATGCCAGGCTTCCGTCTATGAAGTCGTATAGCATATCTACGACTATGATTGCACTGTTACGGTTCATATCTTAAAATCTTCTATCTCTTTAACAAGTCTTTCTATAATGCCAAGTTTGGTTTGGAGAAGTTCATCCGAGATGTCCACTTTATAGAAATGCGGGTTGATAAGTCTCTTTTCGCTTTGTGAAAAATGTGAGAGCCTGTCGTTATAGAAGGCTTTCTTCTCGAAGATGCTTCTCTGTGGGGCCACTCTTTCGCCGTCCTTTACGACTATCTGTTGCAGCGGCTGGGCCGTGTATTCGCCTCCGACGAGGGTCTTGTATTTATATCTGTCGAATTCGTCGTACAGAGTGATGGTCTTTCCTTCGGAGATGGTCCTGTCCGTCTGGTCTCCTCTTAGGCACGTGACGTCTATCTTGAAGACTTTTTCGGGGTAGTTCTTGCTGATGCGCCAGGTGATTTGGAATCCGGGGTTTATCATCTTGACACGGTCTTCGGACATCTTCATGACGGCCTGTCCGTCAAGCTGTACGAGTTTGTAAACATTACCGAAGCATGGGGCGTTCTTGCTGGTGGCTATGGCATCTCCCACGCCGTAGCAGTCTATCTGTGCGCCCTGTCTTTCGAGGTCGGAGATGAGGTACTCGTCCAGAGAGTTGGTGGCGAAAATCTTACAGTTTTTAAGGCCGTTTTCGTCGAGTACTTTTCTTACTTCGACCGAGAGGTAGGCGAGGTCTCCGCTGTCCAAGCGTACGCCGTAGCCGAAGGGGTAGTCGTCGTCTATGCCGTTTTCCTTGAAGGCGCGTATGGCGTTCAGAAGGCCGCATTTCAGGGTGTTATAGGTGTCGATGAGGAGGATGAGGTTCTCGCCGCGGTGGGTGTCGATGTAGGCGTTGAAAGCTTTATGTTCTCCTTCTACGGTGCATCCGAACGAGGAGACGAAGCTGTGGGCCATGGTGCCTGTACTTCCGCAGTGAAAGATGTTACCGGTGAGGACGTTGCTGGTTCCCGCGCAGCCAGCGATGATGGCTGCTTTGGCGCCGTAAACGGCGGCCCAGGGCCCGTGGGCCCTGCGGGACCCGAATTCACTTACGGGCTTGTTCGTGGCGCGGCATACTCTCGACGCCTTAGTCGCCACTGCCATCTGGTGGTTCATTATGCAGAGCATAGGGGTCTCCAACACCTGCGCTTCTATGAGCGGCGCCTCCACTATTATGATAGGCTGATTAGGAAAGGCTATCTCCCCCTCACGCATGGCGTAAAGATTACCGGTGAAACGCATAGTGCTCAGGTACTTCCTGAAATCCGCGTACTCTTCTCCCGGAAGAAACTGCTCGAACCATTCGGGACTTTTTCCTCCCAGTCCCTGAACCATCTCTATCACTTCATCTACGCCGCTGACCACCGCCCAGTTATTATTCTCCGGAGCTTTTCTATAAAAAAGGTTGAAAACGGCTATCTTATTCTCACTGCCTGTGTCGTGAAATGACTTTCCCATCGTATATTGGTACTTGTCTGAGCAATATGCTATGTCTGTCAGCATTAGAAATTCGTTATTTATGTCGGCCAATCGATTTTCAGTTCGCCCTATTAGGCCGCGTAAAGTTACACATTATTTTTAGTCTTTTCCTATTTCTCCTGGTTCTTCCGCAATTTAGTAATGTGTAAAAAATAAGTTGCATCAATTACGCCAGATGACTGTAGAACAATTATTAGAAACATCGCAAGTTCCAATAACTACTCTGCAAGAAGCATTTATAATGTATTGTCTAAAGTCGGAATTACGGATAGACACTTGCGAGGGATTGATATTGCTGCTGAACTCAAGATGGTTTCTGCTGCTAATGATAGCGTGGTTCTATCAAATGGAAGAGAAAGAGGAGGAGTTTTGCATGCGAGTCAGCTGTTAAATTTCTGTTAAGGAAGTTAAGAATCATATAAATAAGCGCAAAGGGTGCCCTCCGTTATATGGATTGGTGGTATAATTGCGCTAAATTAGTTAGTTGAAAAATATGATTCTATCATTATTTACACTTCTGGGAGCTTTGGGACTATTCCTTTACGGAATGAACCTTATGAGCTCCGGTCTTCAGAAGGCCTCGGGAGATAAGCTCCGCAATCTGCTTTCAAGTATGACATCTACCCCGTTTAAAGGAGTGCTTACGGGCTTCGGAGTAACTTCCATAATTCAGTCGTCATCAGCTACTACCGTGATGGTGGTGGGTTTTGTCAGCGCGGGACTTTTGACCCTCGGACAGGCCATAGGAGTTATTATGGGTGCCAATATAGGCACGACGATGACGGCCTGGATCATCTCCATATTTGGATTTAAGGCGGACATTTCCATAATCGCTGTACCTATTATGGCGGTGGGATTTGTCCTCACCACTATGAAACGCGACAAGGTTAAGTCGATAGGCGAATTCGTGATGGGATTCGCCCTTCTTTTCTTAGGTTTGTCGCTGATGAAGAATTCCATTCCGGACCTGCAGAGTACTCCTCAAGTTTTGTCATTTATCCAAGGGTGGTCCGGAAAGGGATTTCTTTCTATAATTCTGTTCCTTACTTTCGGTACTGTCCTTACACTTATCCTGCAATCTTCAAGTGCCACTGTGGCTTTGACCCTCATAATGCTCGATATGGGATGGATACATTTCGATATGGCTGCCGCGATGGTGCTCGGTGAGAACATAGGAACTACCATAACTGCCAATATCGCTGCGATGGTGGGAAATGTCAATTCCAAGCGCGCGGCATTGGCCCATACCTTATTTAATGTGTTCGGTGTGATATGGGCAGTGGCTTTCTTTCATCCTTTTGTGCATCTTGTGCAGTCTGTTGTAGGGCTTATGGGTGTGGATGAGCGGACTTCGCTTGTGTATGGCATCTCAATGTTCCATACGATGTTTAACCTCATCAACACCTGCATCCTTATATGGTTTACGCATGTTATTGAGAAAATAGTAACCCTCATTATAAAGGATAGAAAGAGCGAAGAGAAAGAGCCGAATCGCATTACTTATCTCGATTCTGGTCTGATAGACACTCCGGAACTCGCTATTACTGAGGCTTGCAAGGAGACGGCTCATTTTGCCAAGGTTATGAAGAACGGATTGGAATATATTCGCGCAGCCGTTGACTCTTCTTCTGATAAGTCCCAATATGAGCCGTATAAGGAGAAACTTGTTAAATACGAACAGATTTCCGACCGAATGGAGTATGAAGTGGCCACGTTCCTTAATTCCTTGGATAAGAGCCATATAAGCGACCATTCTCTGGGCCTTGTACGTGCACTTTTAAGAATTAGTAAGGAGCTGGAGTCGATAGGCGACAGCGGAGAGTCCATAAGCAAGAGCCTGTCTGCGATGATTAATTATTCCAAGTCCTTGAGTTCGGAGCATAAGGATAAACTTTTTGAAATGGTCCGTCTGCTTAACCACGCCTACGAGGTGATGATTGCTAATCTCGAAAATTATGCTTCCATAAAAGATATTTCCAATGCGCAGGAGGCTGAGACGGCCATTAACGCTTATAGAAAGCAGTGCCGTAAGGCTGAATATGACAGACTTAACGCAGATGATAATTCTTATTTCGAATCTGTCTTCTTCTTGGATGTTCTTGAAGAATTGGAGAAGATAGGGGATTATATTATCAACGTGTCTGAGGCTCTGCTGGACTCGTAAAAGTTATTTCTTCTAAGGTGGCAGGATGTTTTACGGTTAGAGTTTCTGCGTGAAGCATCAACCTTTCTGACGAGGAATCACCATAAAGCGCGTCGCCCTTTATAGGTCTGCCAAGGCCAAGGGGCGATGCTGCGTGTACACGTAGTTGGTGCGTGCGTCCTGTAAGTGGGATGAAACGTACATCCATCTCCGAATCTGGGAAAATTTCCAGAATTTCGTATCGTGTGAGCGCTTTCTTGCCGTTTTTCAGGTCCACCATCTGACGCGGCCGGTCATAATAGTCTGCACTTAGGGGAAGTGATATGGTCCCTTCTCGTCGTCCTTTCCATGGACGAGGTCCGGCACAGAGGTGGGCGATGTAGGTTTTATGAGCGAGTCTTCCTGCGAATTGGTTTTGGATAAAGACTTGTGCTTCTGGAGTTTTTGCATAAAGAATGACGCCGCTCGTATCCATGTCAAGCCTATGGCAAGCGTAAAGAGGTCCGTGCTCTTTTTCGAGATGTTCCAGTAGCGATTCTGTGCCTGTTAGTCCTGGAGCGCAAAGCATTCCTGAGGGTTTATTGGCCGCGAGAAGGTTCTTGTCTTCATAGATAACGCGTATCTGTTCGTATAAGGGAGTGCGCTGCAGAGGATTGTCTTCCACATCCAGACCTTCCATCATAAAGGATAGGAGCGGTCCGCATTTGCCTGTGCACGAAGGATAGAAAAGTCCGCTGCTTCTGACTTCTCCGGAGCGAGGGGATGCTCCGTACCAGAATTCTCCCATTGCAAGCGGCTTAAGTGAATGGGTGTAAGCATATTCAAGCAGTTTCGGCGCTGCGCATTCCCCAGTCCCTCCAGGAGGTGTAAGCCCTCTTCTGGCAAACACTTCTTTTATGCTTAACTTTTCTCCTAAGGCGTTGTGTACTAAGTATTTTTCAAAAAGCAAATTCTGAAGCGCCGCTGATTCTTCGGCGCTTTGCGGTTTTTCTTGAAGTTTCGGAACGGAAGTAGTGTCAAAGATTGGCCCTACGAAGCCTTCAATCTCGCTTTTTCCTCCTGCCAGTCCTGAAAATGAAAAAAGCGTGCGTTGCTCACCCAAAGGCCCTTCACAAAGAAGCACTCCCATCATCTTCCCTTCGGCGAAAAGATTTTTAAGAACAGGAGATGCTTCAATCTTTTTTATAAGAATCTGCGCTCCTTCAACTACTTCAGGATGAGGAGTATATCTGAATGGATAGGTGAATTTATTATATGCCAATCCCGAATTCTTCTTTAAGTGCTTTATATACTCCGTGTACGGGAAGTCCCATTACGTTAAAGTATGAGCCGGAGATTTTCTCTATCCCCATATAGCCTATCCATTCCTGTATCCCGTAGGCTCCTGCTTTGTCGAACGGACGATAACGGTCTATGTAATAGTTGATTTCTTCTTCGCTAAGGGGAGAAAGACTTACGATGGTGGTGTCCACGAATTTTACTTTTTTCTCGTGGTTTCTGAGTACGACGGCAGTAAGGACCCTATGTTCTCTTCCAGAAAGGTCGCGAAGCATCTTTTGGGCCTGCAGTCTGTCGTGAGGCTTACCCATTAGAGTTTCATCCGCGATGACCACTGTGTCAGCTGTCAGAAGCACTTCGTCTTCGTCTAACGGTCTATGAAAGCCAAGTGATTTACCTTCAGCCATATAAAGAGGCACGTCTTCCGCCTTCATTCCTGCGGGGACTGCTTCTTCAAAAGAATTAAGTGTATCTACCGAGAATTCGAGGTCAAGCCCTGCAAGTAGTTCCCGACGTCTGGGAGAGCCGCTTGCGAGTATCAATTTATGATCTTGAGCCATTGTTCCCTCCCATTAGGTCAGTCAAATTGATGGTGCCTGTCGGTCTGGGCTGTTTAAAGTTGATGCCACCGAACTGACCTTCATATTTATTAATATTGTCAATCAGTGCGTTCATGAGCCTTTTAGCATGCTCGGGAGCTAAAATTATCCGACTGCATACGTGTGCCTTTGGATTTGAAGGCAACATTTGTGCGAAGTCAAGGATGAATTCTGTAGCTGAATGGCTGATGATGGCTAGATTGGAGTAATTACCAGATGCCACATCAGGGGTGATTTCTATCTGAAGGCCTTGTTCTTTTTCGTTCATATATTGTTTTTTTTAATTCAACCTCGAAAGTTACGCATTTTTAGCATTATTTGATACTCTCTTTATTACGCCATCTTCCAGCCATCTATGGTGTGGGTCTCGGAAGAGAAATTTATTCCGAGCTTTATTATTTGCTTTCCTGAAGCAAGGAACGGCTGTGCGTAGCCCATTTCTTCTATCTGTTTGAGAGCCACTTCCGGAGACTGGTCGCGCTTGAGTTCTATGATATAGACATATTTATCGGTATCGATAGTTATGTCTATTCGTCCGCGTGATGTGCAATATTCCGTTCGTACATAGAGGCCCATCATTCGGAACATTATGTACATCGTGTTCTGAAAGTAGAGTTCGAGATTACCCTGTATTTCGTAGCTGTTGCCAGCGAGAAATGTAGTGAAACGGTCCATAAAGCCTTGCACGTCACCACATTCAATGTCACGAACGAACTTGGAGACGGAAAAATCCCCCTGAATGAGGGACGGAGCATAAAGCTGGCTTAATGAGTTAAGAAAGCCGCTCCGGACCTCCTCGTTAGGATAGTCGAGGGTGTAGGTGCGGAAACGCTCGTCGTAGCCTGTTATCGTCAGGTACCCCGTCTGGTACATAAGGGATATCGGCTGCGGATTTGTATAGTTCGTTCCTGTCAATGCCTCCACTGGAACTTCATCTTTCGAAATTCCTTCCAGGTCATAGTTTCCTTTCTTGAGATAGCGCACGAGGAAAGTCGGAGTGCCTGTCTCGAACCAGTACATACGGAAGCGCTTAGACTTGAACGTGTTCAATAGGCTGAACGGATTATAAACTCCCGGAGCATCTTCGGTGAAGTGGTATCCGTCGTACATCGTCTTGAGTTTTCTGTAGCACTCGTTTTTGCTCAATCCGTTCGCTGCTGCAAGTTCTTCTACACTGCTATCAAAATTAGTCTTGAGCTCGGCTTCTGACACTCCGCAGATATCCGAAGACTGGAGGTCCATCGATATGTCATTCAGATTATTAAGCCCACTGAAGATGCTCATCTTCCCGAGCTTGGTAACCCCCGTAAGGAAAGCGAAGCGGATGTACTCATCTTTGCCTTTGATGACGCTGTAGAAACCCTGAAGCTCACGGCGGAATGTGTCTGCAAGTTCGTCGTTGTCAATGTTATCTATGACAGGCTTCTCGTATTCGTCGACGAGAATAACCACTTTGTTCCCGGTTTTCTTGTAGGCAGCGTCAATCACGGCATCGAACCTCACATCTGCGGTTTTGAAATCTCCGATTTTGCCGTAGATTTCTTCCCATTTTATTAGGTGACGATTAAGTTTTTCTCTTAGGTCTTCGACGGAGGCATATTTGCTCCCTGTGAAATCCAGATGTAAAACAGGATGCTCTGTCCAGTCTTTTTCAAGATTTTCCATTGCCAAGCCTTTGAATAGTTCTTTTTTTCCGCTGAAGTAAGCCTCCATCGTGGAGATGAGAAGGCTCTTGCCGAAGCGGCGCGGACGACTCAAAAAGTAATAACTCCCAGTCGCGGCAAGATTATAAATCTGCTCGGTCTTGTCCACATAGACAAATCCTCCAGTTCTTATTTTCTCGAAGTTCTGTATTCCGATAGGGTATAACATACGGTTCTTTGTTTTTGACATTCCGTCCAAATATACGAAAAACATTTCACATTCTCTGCGCGCAACCCTATATGGGCAAGTGCTGGGAACATCTGAAAATGATTGCATTGTTCAGACACGGTGGATCTGATTAGGCACTTAACGTAATATAGCCACAGTGGAGGTTTTTCGAAGCATTTGCCCGTATAGGGTCGCGAAGCGACTGCGAAGCGACTGCGCAGAAAAACCTCCACTGTGGCTATCTATAATTGGTAGCTGTTTCGTAGAAATTTGTGTGGTCGCTCAGAGAATTTGTCTCGGCATTGTAACAAAGTCCGTGTTCTTAAGTGTAAAAGTTTATGGAAAATAATGGGTGGTATTATCTATAATATTGCTAAATTTGCAAGCTATGGAATTATCTAAGAAATATAACCCTTCAGGGGTAGAGGACAAGTGGTACGCCTATTGGCTTAAATATAAGTTTTTTCATTCGGAGCCGGATAACCGGAAGCCGTACACCGTGGTGATACCGCCGCCAAATGTTACAGGTATCCTGCATATGGGGCATGTTCTTAACAACACGCTTAATGACGTGCTGGTGCGTAAGGCCCGTATGGACGGTAAGAACGCATGTTGGGTCCCGGGAACAGATCACGCCAGCATAGCCACGGAGAACAAAGTAGTGGCCAAGCTCCGCGATATGGGCATAAAGAAAGAGGACCTCACACGAGAAGAGTTCCTTAAGTATGCTTGGGAGTGGAAAGAAGAGCACGGCGGCATCATTCTGCAGCAGCTTCGTAAACTCGGTGCTTCATGCGACTGGGACAGAACTCGCTTTACGATGGAGCCGGAACTTAACGAGGCTGTAATCAATACTTTCGTGTATTTTTATAAGAAAGGTTGGATTTACCGTGGTGTACGTATGGTGAACTGGGATCCGGTAGGGCACACTGCTGTGTCGGACGATGAAGTTATTCATAGGGATACGAAGAGCCACTTCTACCACATGAGATATTTCATCTCAGACGGACAGGGACATCCTACGGACAAATATATAGTGGTGGCTACCACACGTCCGGAGACCATTATGGCTGACGCTGCCATCTGTGTCAATCCTAATGACGAGAGACATCATTGGATGCGCGGTAAGAAAGTGCTTATCCCTCTGATTAATAAGGAGATTCCTATTATCGAAGATGAGTATGTGGAGATGGATTTCGGTACGGGCTGCCTTAAAGTTACGCCTGCGCACGATGCAAATGACTATGAGATAGGTCTGCGTCATAATCTTCCTGTTCTGGACATAATAGACGATAACGGCTGTCTTAACGAAGATGCCCAGATTCTGGTGGGTGAAGATAGGTTCGTGGCCCGCGAGCAGATAGCCAAGATGCTTCAGGAAGCCGGAAATATCGAAAAGATAGAGGATTACACCTCTCCCGTGGGCTATTCAGAGCGTACTAACGCCGTCATAGAGCCTAAACTTAGTGCACAGTGGTTCTTGAAGATGGAAAAACTTGCCCCTACTGCGCTTTCAGTAGTGGAGGAAGGAAAAATTAAATTCATTCCGGACAAATACCGTAATACATATCGCCATTGGATGGAAAATGCACGCGACTGGTGCATAAGCCGTCAGTTATGGTGGGGCCAGAGGATACCGGCATATTATCTTCCGGACGGAAGGTATGTCGTGGAGAACAGTCCGGAGAAAGCGCTTGAAGCAGCGCGCCTTCTGGAGCCTCAGATAACAGCGGCAGACCTGCATCAGGATGAAGACGTGCTCGACACATGGTTCAGCAGTTGGCTTTGGCCAATCTCGGTTTTTGATCCTAAGAAACCAGGATGTCCGGAGCATAAGCCTAATGCAGATTTGGCATATTATTATCCTACAAATGACCTGGTTACAGGTCCGGATATCATATTCTTCTGGGTGGCCAGAATGATTATGGCAGGGGATGAGTTTATGGGCGATGTGCCTTTCAAGAACGTTTATTTCACCGGTATCGTGCGCGATAAACTTGGCCGTAAGATGAGCAAAACACTTGGGAATTCGCCTAATCCGCTCGACCTTATAGACAAATACGGGGCAGATGCCGTACGTCTGGGAATGCTCTTGTGTTCATCGGCCGGAAGCGACATTCTGTACGATGAGAGCCAGGTGGAGCAGGGACGTAATTTCTGCGGTAAAATCTGGAATTCATATAGGCTCATAAGTGGCTGGAACGTAGATGAAAAGGCGGAACAGAGCGAGAATTGCAGGATCGCCGTCAAGTGGTTCGATAATCTCCTTTCGAAGACTATTCAGCAGGTGGAGGAGCACTATGCCAAATTCCGCATTTCCGATGCTCTCATGACTATATACAAGCTCTTCTGGGACCAGTATTGCGCGTGGTATCTCGAACTTGTTAAGCCTGCATACGGGGAGCCGATAGACCCGCATACGTACGAAAGCACTTTGGATTTCTTCGAGAAACTTCTTAAGCTCATACACCCTGTAATGCCGTTCATAACGGAGGAGCTGTGGCACGATATGGCGCCTCGCCGTGAGGGTCAGACCATTATGTTCGAGCATACTCCTGTGGCTGGGCCTTATGATGAGCAGTTTTTAGGCCAATTCGCTCTGCTTCAGGAGGCTATTGTGAGTGTGCGTGGCGTAAGGGCACAGAAACAGCTCTCTCCTAAGGAAAGTCTGATTCTTTATATAGATGGAGATTTCAGTCTTGAACTTAAACCAGTGCTTAAGAAGGCTGCTAATCTTTCTGAAATCCGTAGCGGAGAATGCACCGAAGCTTCAGTCTCATTTATCGTAGGAAGACTTAAGATGAGCGTCCCTGTAGGCGGACTTGTCAATCTTGACGAAGAACGTAGTAAGATTCTTTCCGAACTCGATCATCAGAAATCCTTCCTTGCAGGTGTTCAGAAAAAGCTTGCCAATGAATCATTTGTGGCTCACGCTCCGCAGGCTGTGGTCGATATGGAGAGGAAGAAAGAGGCTGACGCATTGGCCAGGATAGAAGCTCTCGAAGCATCACTTAAAACTCTTTAAGGGCTTGTGATTTCTCTTGATGATGTAAGCGTCGCTTATGGAAGTTACGTCCTTTTGGACAAGATTAACTTTCACATCAGCGAAACAGACAGAATAGGACTTGTCGGTAAGAATGGTGCCGGCAAGTCCACTATTATGAAGATGATAGCCGGATTGCAGACTCCTACGTCCGGACATATCGATATGCCTAAGCACGTGAGTGTGGGCTATCTTCCTCAGATAATGGAACACCATCGCGGGAGAACGGTGCTGGAAGAGGCTATGACCGCCTTCGAAAGCGAGAAGGAGCTGGAAAGGGAGATTGATTCCATTTCACGAGAATTGGCAGAGAGGACAGACTATACTTCCGAGTCTTATCTTGAATTGGCATCCACTCTGGCTGAACTAAACGAGCATATTTCGACATCGCATAGCGAACCTCCTGAAGTTCAGGCACGTAAGACTTTGCTTGGGCTTGGTTTTCGTGATAAGGAATTATCCAGGCTCACGGAGACATTTTCGCAGGGATGGAATATGCGTATCGAATTGGCCAAGATACTGCTTCGTAAACACGATGTTCTTCTGCTTGATGAGCCGACCAATCACCTTGATATAGAATCAATTGAGTGGTTGGAGAATTATCTTTCGCAGAGAAAGGGCTCTCTTATGTTGGTCTCTCACGACAGGAAATTCCTTGATAGTGTTACTAACCGCACTGTGGAGATAGTTCTCGGCCATGTGCAGGATTATAAAGTCCCTTATAGCAAGTACTTGGAACTTCGCGCGGAGAGGATGGCTCAGCAGACGGCCGCTTTCGAGAACCAGCAGCGTATGATAGAAAAGACGGAGGAGTTCATAGAGCGGTTCCGTTATAAGGCCACCAAAAGTAATCAGGTTCAGAGCCGTATCAAGGCGCTCGAAAAGATAGACCGCATAGAGATAGACGAGACGGATAATGCCCGTCTTATGGTCAAGTTTCCACCGTCACCACGCTCCGGAGACGTGGTTTACAGCGCCCGGAATCTTACCGTCTCGTATCCACAGAAAAGAGTGTTCGCCGGGGCTGACATAGAGGTCAAGAGGGGAGAGAAAGTGGCGCTCATAGGGCGCAACGGGGAGGGTAAGACCACTCTTATGCGTGTTATTATGGGAGAACTGGCTCCGGAAAGTGGAGAAAGCCGTGTAGGGCATAATGTCAATATAGGATATTTTGCTCAAAATCAAGAGGATGTACTTGATAAAAACGAAACCGTGTTCGGGACCTTGGACTGTGTGGCCGTAGGTGAAGTGAGGACTAAAATCCGGGATATTTTGGCGCAGTTCCTTTTCCGCGGAGAGGATATAGATAAGAAGGTGGGCGTGCTCAGCGGAGGCGAAAGGGCACGGCTTGGAATGGCCAAGCTTATGTTGTCTTCTCATAATCTTCTGCTTCTCGATGAGCCTACAAACCACATGGATATCAAGAGTAAAGATATTCTGAAGGAGGCTCTTAAAAGCTATGACGGAGCGCTTATCGTAGTGTCTCACGACAGGGATTTCTTGGACGGACTGGTGGATAAGTTCTATGAATTCAACGATGGGGTAGTGCGGGAGCATCTTGAAACCATTCAGGAGTATCTGGAGAAGAAAAAGCTGGAAAGTCTGCACGAATTAGATAGAAAAACCGTCGGCGAAAAGCCTTCGGCTTTGCAGTCAACATTCTCGCAGGAAGTCGCCGCACCACAGAAAGGTGTGCCTCTTTCGTATCAACAGCAGAAAGAACTTTCTCGTCAGGATAAGAAGAAAAAGGATAGAATCAAGTTCCTGGAGGGGGAGATTTCCCGTCTTGAAGAGGCTATAAAGAAGATAGAATCCGAACTCGCCGAACCTGTTGAAGGACTGGATATTATGGCTAAAACTCAAGAATATCTGGACCAAAAACAGAGGCTCGACGCTTACACTGAGGAGTGGTTCACACTTCAGTAGAAGTTGAGCAGCTTCTATGCGCGAGATCTAAAAGTATTTGTAGAACAGCGCGAGAGACTCCATCCCGGCGAAGAATTGGCTTAAAAGATAGCTTTCGTTAGGGGAGTGTATGGTGTCACGCTCCAGTCCGAATCCCATTAGAAGCGGATCTATTCCCAGAATTTTCTGCATCTCTGCCAATACGGCTATGCTGCCGCCGCCTCTGCTCGGAACAGGCTCTATTCCATAGACTTCGGCTATGGCTCTCGAACCTGCCTTATAGGCGTGTGAACTGATAGGGATTAGAAATCCGTCTCCTCCTTCGCAAGGTGTAACTTCCACTTTGACATCGCGCGGGGCAATGCTTTCAAAGTACCTCTTGAAGTCCGCAGTAATCTCTTCGCTTCGTTGATTAGGAACAAGTCTCATGGAGATCTTCGCGTGAGCCTCGCTCGGAAGTACCGTCTTGGCTCCGGCCCCGGTGTATCCTCCCCAGATACCGCATACATCCAGACAAGGCCTTATGCCGGTGCGCTCAAGCGTGGTGTAGCCTTTTTCGCCGCGAACTTCATCTATGTCCAGAAACTTCTTGTATTCGTCCAGATCGAACGGTGCCTTACTCAGAAGGTCTCTGTCTTCGCGGCTGAGTTCCACTACCTTGTCGTAGAACCCGGGGATGGTAACTCTCTGATTCTCATCGTGAAGAGATGCTATCATCTCGCATAGAACAGTGATGGGATTAGCGACTGCTCCGCCATAATGTCCGCTGTGAAGGTCTTTATTGGGTCCCGTTACCTTTATTTCCAAGTAGCTAAGTCCGCGCATTCCGCAGTTGATACTTGGCACCTTGTCGCTTATCATTGTGGTGTCGGACACGAGGCAGATGTCTGCCGCAAGCATATCTTTATGTTCTTCAATCCATTTCGGAAGGCTCGGGCTACCTATTTCTTCCTCTCCTTCAAAGAGGAATTTGACATTATGATGAAGAAGCCCAGACTTTACTTCATGCTCGAAAGACTTGATATGCATGAATAATTGGCCTTTGTCATCATTGGCTCCGCGTCCCCAGATGGCCCCGTCGTGTATCTCGGGCTCGAAAGGATCAGAGTGCCATTTGTCCAGAGGCTCAGGAGGTTGCACGTCATAGTGTCCATAGATGAGGATGGTCTTCGCTTCGGGAGAGATGATTTTTTCGCCGTAAACTACGGGGTTGCCTTCGGTAGGGTAGATGTCTGCCCGGTCCGCTCCGGCTTCCAGGAGAAGAGAGCATAGTCTTTGTGCACAGCGCGTCATATCTTCCTTATGCTCAGGCTTGGCACTTACCGAAGGGATGCGAAGGATGGAAAAGAGTTCTTCGAAAAAACGGTCCTTATTCTGTTCTATGTAGGCTTTCATATTGGGTGTATTTAATTATTACTTAATGAGTTCATAAGATATTCGTCGAAATAGGTGCTTATCTTGTCGTATAGATAGACCCTTTCCATGCCCGTCATATTATGGTATGCTTTAGGGAATGGAAAATAGTCCACCTGCTTGCCTGCGTCTATGCATTTCTGGACAAAGGACAGGGAGTGCTGCCAAAGGACCACGTTGTCGATAGCTCCTTGGCATATAAGCAGATGGCCCGAAAGTTCTGAGGCTTTGTCTAAAAGTGAACTTTCAGCAAATCCTTCCGGATTAGTCTGAGGCGTGTCCATGTATCGTTCGCCATACATCACTTCGTACCACTTCCAGTCTATCACCGGACCGCCCGCGACGGCCACTTTAAAGATG
This sequence comes from Firmicutes bacterium TM09-10, assembly GCA_963650755.1. GTDB lineage: Bacteria > Bacteroidota > Bacteroidia > Bacteroidales > UBA932 > Cryptobacteroides. The sequence continues at coordinate 28,301 of CAVJMH010000005.1, forward strand.
TCAGGGTAGGCGAGCTTAAGTGATATGGTCATAAATCCGCCATAGCTCCAGCCGTGCACGCCTACACGCCCGGAATCCACCCAACTCTCTTTCAGAAGGCGGTTTACCCCCACCATCTGATCTTTCATTTCCACCTTTCCGCAGTGCCTGTTGATGGCTTTTTCGTAGTCCGCACCGTGCCTTTGCGTGCCGCGGTTATCCTGCACATAGACTATGTATCCGCGCTGTGCCATAAGGAGTTCCCACATACGGATGTTCCCAAGCCACGAGGAGTTGACCATCTGGGAGTGCGGCCCTCCATAGACATAGACCAAAAGTGGATATTTTTTCTGTGGGTCAAATCCAAGCGGGTAAATCAGGCGGTAGTGGTTCTCCCATTTTCCGTCTGCCGAAGCGACTGTGCCGAATTCTATCTGAGGTGTAGCGTAGTCTTTAAGAGGGTCTTCCGCCTTAATGAGCGTCTTTTTAAGCCGTCCGTTAGTGTAGAAGACTTTGCTCCAGCCGGGGTCGTCAAAGGCGCTGAATATGTCGGTGTATTCTCCCACTCCCATTATTATCCTGTGCCATCCGCTTTCTTTGGTAAGTCTCTGAGCTTTACCGATTTTTGCTTTTCCCAAGGACTCTCTTCCGCTGACTTTTATCCTGAACAGGTGATTTTCTGCAGGGGAAACTTCGGCTGAAGTGTAGTAGATGTAGTTCTTATCTGCTCCGGCCCATTCGATGTCGGCGTCCGTGTCTATAAGACGCTGGACTTCGCAGGTGTTGATGTCCACCAGGTAGAGGTTCTTATAGCCGTCGCGATTATCTGTGCAGTAAACCATCAGGTTATCGGACAGAAAATACATCCCGCCTTGTGGCTCGACCCAAGCGTCGTTCTGCTCTTCCAGAATGGTTTTAAGTTTTTCTCCGCTGAGGGCATCGTAAAGGTTAAGATGCATGTGGCTTTGCGCACGGTCCAGCACTTGAATAAGAATCTGATTATCGTTATGCCAAGTAACTTGCGTTAGGTATCTGTCTTCCTCAAAGTCTGTTACGTTTATCTGCACGTGGCTTCCCGTCGTGCTGTCATACACCCATAGTTTGATTCTTTCGCTTTGCGAGCCAGCAAAAGGATATTTCAGAGGTTTGTTTGAGGCGGAACTGATGTCAAGGATAGGAAATTCTCCCACCAGACTTTCATCTTTTTCATAGTAAGCAAGTTTTTTTCCGTCAGGCGAAGGGAAAAGTCCGCCTTCGATGCCGAACTCATTACGGCTTACGGTGGTTCCGTAACTTACATCCCCTTCTTTAATGGCCACGCTCAACGTGTCCGTGCCTTCTACATAGTAAACGCTTCCGTCTTTTTCGAAAAATGCACTTGGCTGCTGAGCCGGGCGTTTAGGATATGCCGTCTTCGGATACACGGCTCTGGTTATGGTGGCTTCCTTCATAGTGAGGAGTTTGCCGTCAGGATTGGCCTCGGGTCTAGTGAAGATTACCCCGGATGCCAATACTATGAGAAGAGAAGTTAAAATGTTCATAGTGTAAAGATAAGGATTTTTTCAAAACGGTTTCTTACATTTTGCTGAGCAGTGCGGCGCGATAGCTCTCTCCTATAGGCAGGCTTTTGCCGTTTTCAAGCAGAACCATTCCGCCGCTCACTTCCTCTACTTTGCTGAGATTGATTACGTAGGAACGGTGAATGCGTATGAAAAGGTCTTGAGGTAGTTTTTCAAGCAGTTTGGCAAAACTCATAAGTACTACACGCGGCATCTGTTCGTCTTGGAGATAGATTTTCAGATATTCGCTCATCCCTTCGATGTAAAGGATATCCGCTGTTCGTATTTTTATGATTTTATAGTCCGATTTGAAGAACACGAAGTCGTTGTTCTGGGCCGGCTTTCCGGCAGCTTCTAAAAGCGTAGCGCGCGAACGGAGCTTTTCCGCCGAAGTGATGAACTCACTCAATGTGAAAGGTTTAAGAAGATAATCCACCGCGTCCACTTTATATCCTTCCACCGCATATTCGCTGTAAGCTGTGGTTAATACGGTGAGTGGGGCCTTCGGAAGGCTGCGTACAAGTTCTATCCCCGAAAGGTCGGGCATGTTAATGTCTATGAACATGGCATCCACTTCGGTGTCCTGAAGAAATCTGAGCGCTTCAAGAGAACTTGTGAATGCCCCGGCAAGTTCCATAAACGGGACCTGCGATATGTATTTGGTGAGTTGGCTTAATGCCAATGGTTCATCATCAACGGCTATGACTTTCATATCTTTTGTTCGTCAACAACTTGATTTATAGGTTCTGAAGGAATGACTATCAGCACATCGTATTTCTCGTCGCGGCTGTCTATGTGCATCAAAAAGCTATCTTCATAAAGCAGGGCCAATCTTTTGCTTATGTTTTCAAGACCTACGCCTCCGCTGTCCGTTTTTCTGTCGGCAGGAATGCTGTTAGTACATCTGAAAATCACCTTTTTGTTTTCAATGGCGATACTTATGCTGATGAAACTTTCGCAATTATAGCTGACCCCGTGCTTAAACGCGTTTTCCACGATAGTGGACATAAGAAGCGGCGGCACTTGTGCGTTTACTGGATTTTCCGGGAAGTCGCAGGTAATCTTGACGCTGTCCGTGTAACGAAGACGCATAAGATAGATGTAGTGTTGAAGAAAATCTATTTCTTTATTCAGGTCCACCGTCGCATTGTTGCTGTCGTAGAGGACGTGTCTCATAAGTCGCGACAGTTCCACTATGCTTTCTTTCGCTTTCTCCGGGGATATGTCCACAAGTGCGTGGATGTTGTTAAGGGTGTTCATAAAGAAATGAGGATTAATCTGATACCTTAAACATTCGAGACGGAATTTCAGATTTTCCTTTTCCAGATTTTCGATTCGCCTTTTCTCCGATGAATAATATAGTGAATATTTGGAGCCCAGATTTACACCCATCATCATAAGAGCGAGCAGTATTTTGAAAATTTCCGGGTCGGCTGGATGAGGGTTGTCTTGATGTGGATCGCCCCCTAAAGGTTTTTGAGGCGGGGCCATACGCCTTTCCATAGGAGGCATAGGCTTTTGCGGGTTTATTGGCCTGTCAAAATTAAGTTCAAAAATCGAGAACAGGCCGAGTATGCAGATTGTACATATAATGTAAAGTGCTGTTTTTCTTCCTTTTATAAGGATTGGCGCGATAAGAAGGTCGTGTATGAAGTAAAGGAAGATGAAGGGTAGTGTCGGGAGCAGCATTCTGTGAGTGAAGAGATGCCAGAACCCCGGGCGGAGGTTGAATGCCCGGACTTCGTATAGAGCCACAAGCGCTTCAATGGCTATTATTAATGTCCATATCGTGATGCCAATGAGGGCGCTTTTATGATTTTCTTTTATCTGCATGTGAAGAAGTTACCAAATCCGTCTGCAAAATTACATTTTTGTTTGTATTACTTCTTCCGCGTTAGTACGAAAAAAAACGGCGTTCGCTGAAAAATTGCTTCATGTCGAGTCTTCGTGTTTTTAATTTTGTCCCGAACGTGTTCTAAGAGAGCATGCTCATTGATGGATTATGAAAAAGGGTTACTTGTTATTTCTTATGCTGCTTTCAGCGTGCAGCGGTAATCAGATTTCCGTAACGGACGAACCTGTGACGGAAGATACTGATGACGAAAGCGGAATTACGGATGTGGACGGAATCGTAAGCATCGTTTTTTCTGAAAATGGCGCAAGCGTCAGCGGCGATGAACTTGGCATCGTTAGTGTGGAGGGTAATGACGTTACGGTCAATAACACTTCCGAGCAGTGTCTCACTTATGAATTAAGCGGAGAGGCAACAGATGGATTTTTCAAACTTTATAGCGATGCCAAGCAGGTAATCCACCTTAATGGACTGAATCTTACCAATCCAGGAGGCGCTGCCATCAATAATCAAAGTCATAAATACACTTCAGTGGTTCTGGAGGGAGAAAATTTTCTCGCAGACGGCTCTGTTACTTCTTCCGGCGATTATGCCGATGAAGACTCTTCCGAGGATATGAAAGCTGCCTTTTTTAGTGAAGGGCAGTTGATTTTCAGTGGCGAGGGCTCACTTAGCGTTACTGCTAAAGGAAAGTCCGGCATCACCAGTGACGACTATGTCAGCATTACCGGCTCTCCAGTAATTAAAATCACCTCTACTCTCGGACACGGCTTACGCGGTAAGGAAAAGGTGTGGATAGAAGGCGGAACGTTGAACATAACTGTCAGTGGGACAGGGAAGAAAGGCATCAACACCGATGGTAACGTATATATGTCCGGAGGAGATGTTACTATTCTTTCTACTTCTTCGACAGGTACCGTGGACGGTGAACTTACCGGAGCGGCCGGCATCAAGGCGGACACGGCGTTTACCATAGAGGGCGGAACGTTGGATATAACTGTCAGCGGGACAGGAAGTAAGGGAATTAACTGCGACGGCAGCGGATATTTTAACGCCGGTGTGGTAACGGTAACGGCTACAGGCTCTAATTATGGTAACAGTTCCAGCGGAGGTCCGGGCTGGGGAGGCTCGTATGGGTCTTCGTCAAAGTCTTCGAAGGCGATAAAGTTCGATGGGGACCTGGTTTTCGCAGGCGCTGACGTAACGGCATCCGCTTCATCGCACGAGGCTATAGAGGCCAAAGGAAAGATTATCATCTCCGCGGGCAACATAAGCGTCACTTCCAGTGATGATGCTATAAATTCCGGCTCCGATATGACCATAAGCGGCGGAACTATTTATGCGTATTCTTCTGGAAATGATGGACTTGATGCCAATGGAAATATGTACATTCAGGGCGGTTACATCTACGCTGTGGGATGCGGTAGCCCGGAAGTCGCTTTGGATGCCAATACCGAGCAGAATTATAAACTTTACATTCAAGGCGGCACTTTGGTGGCTGTAGGTGGCATAGAGTCAGGCTCAAGTATTACGCAGCCTATCATCAGTGTTTCAAGCTGGACGGCCAATACTTCATATTTTCTTTACAGCGGAGATACTCTTCTAATGGAGTTTACTTCTCCTGCCAAAGGTGGCAGCGGCATGGTTCTTTCGCATCCTGACCTTGTCAGCGGCACTAGCTACACATTAAAATATGGCTCGCAGAGCAGTACGGTTACTGCGTCCACTTCATATCAGGGTGGCGGCACCGGTGGTGGAGGTGGCAATCCTGGAGGCGGTGGCGGTAATCCTGGTGGGGGCCATGGCGGTAGATTCTAAATTGGCATTATGAAAAAGATTGTTATGACATTGGCCTTATGTATGGCTACGATACTTTCTCTGTCCGCACAGGAGCCGAGTAAAGCTTCAAAAAGCAATATGATGCTGAAAGAGTGGAAGATAGATGCGGCGACAAATGAGAAAAGGCTGGACCATGTGACTTACTATAATGAGATTGGCAAGAAGGTGGAGGAGATAGAGTATGACGGTAAGGGACAGAAATGGAGAAAGAAGTATGAGCATGGGCCTAATGGTAAGGTTGAACGCGAACTTGTTTATAATCAGGCCAATAAATTGGACAATATAAGAAAGTACGAGTACGATGAGTTAGGCAGGAGGAAGACCGAGTATATTTACGATGCCAAGGGCCGACTTAAAAAGTATAAAGTATATGAATATATACCGGCAGAGGGTAATTGACCTTCTGAATTCTTTTGAGCTTATTTCCCTTGAGGAGATGAACTCTGTCGCGTTGATGAATAGAGTTGACAGTAAGTACCTTACGGATACTCTTGTGCTGTGTGAGATTCTTAGCGATGCTATGGAACGAGGGTATAGGGTTTTTACTCAGAAGGGGCTACGTCTGCACGAATATGACAGCATCTATTACGACACTTCGGACCTTAAGATGTTTACTGACCATAGGCATGGGAAAGTGAACAGACAGAAGATAAGGACAAGGAAATATGTTGAAACAGGGCAGTGTTTTCTGGAGGTGAAGCTCAAGAACAATCACGGGCGGACGAAAAAGAAGAGGATGGTTCTGGAAGAAGGGGAGTTCGGTGATTTCAGCGGTGATAGGCAGGCTCTTGAATGGCTGTCGGAGCGTACGGAATATGATGCCAGCTCACTTTCACTCTCTCTTGAAACGGGATTTAGCCGCATCACTCTTGTAAATAAGGCTCTTACGGAGCGTATTACGATAGATGTTGATGTAAAATTCCATAATTTCAGGACGGGGTCGAATTCTTCTCTCTCGCAGGCCGTGATAATAGAATTGAAACAGGACGGACGCCTTCACAGTGAGATGCGCGATATATTGCTCCGTCGCCGTGTTAAGCCCGTAAGGGTCAGCAAGTACTGCATAGGTGTGGTGTTGACGGATTCGTCCGTGCTTCCCGGCAGGTTTAAGGAAAAGGTCAGAATAATTGAAAGAATAAATAAAAATCTATACATAAAATGCTACAATCCGATTATACTTCAACCATTTTAGAGGATAAGGATCTGCTCGGGCTGCAGGGTATCGTTGATCCTATGATGAGCACGGCGCAAAGTCTCGGGGAACTTTCTCTCAGATTTTTTGTCAACCTGTTGGTCTGCTGGGTTTTAGTGCATTTCTTTTATTATCCTAAGAGTCGCAGAAAGGATTACGTTTTTACATTTCTCGCTTTTTCATCGGCCATGCTTCTGCTGCTTTTCGCCATGGGCAGAGTCGATGTGGGCGTAGGTCTGACATTGGGGCTTTTTGCCATCTTCGGGGTCATCCGCTATCGTACGGAGACGGTCCCAATCCGTGAGATGACGTATCTTTTCGTAATCATCGCTCTGGCGGCGGTGAACGGACTTACTCCGCTTTTTAAAGTAGAGGCGCTGGGAGAGCCTACTGTGCATTATGCTCTTCATCTGGGAGATCTTCTTATTCTTATATGTGCCAATCTCCTTTCAGTCATATTGATATGGGTGCTGGAAAGCCGTTGTGAGCACAAGAAGTCTTCGTCTAAAATCATACTTTACGATCGTGTCGATCTCATCGTTCCACAGCGAAGAGAGGAACTTCTTAAGGACCTTCAGCAACGTTGCGGACTGGAAGTAACAGACGTGGAAGTAGGGAACATAGATTTCCTGAAAGATTCGGCATATCTTAAGATTTATTATGTTTCGGAAGAAAATTCCACTATTGACGGAATTTTACGGAAAAAGCAGTTCGTCGAGAATCAGAATTTTTAACGATTACTTCTTAAAGAATTATGAATTTTAGAAAATATAATAGATTTTTTTATGCACTTGTTGTAATTTTCCTTTTGTCCGAGGGTCAGGGATTTACGCAAGATGTTGGGTTTAGTGCGAGAACATCGGCGGCTTTAGACTGGAAAGTGGCTAAGGGTCTGCACATTAGCGGTGAGTATGAACTTAGAAGTCGGACTTCTCTCGACGGAGTGGAACGCCATCAGGTAAGCCTTGGAGTTGATTATAAGTTGTCTAAAAATTTGAAGGTAGGCGCGGACTATATATTTATAGGCCATTTGAATTCCTCTGATGTGCTTAAGCCGCGTCATCGTTTTTCGCTTAATGCATCGGCGCATTATGATGTTGGTGATTTAAGGTTCACTCTCGGGGAGAAACTTCAGCTCACGCACAAAGCTTATGATGTGAACCACTATCAGGAGGTTCCTAATCAGCTTCAGCTGAAGTCGCGCCTTACGGTGAAGTATCGCGCCTTTAATGATATAGAGCCGTATGCTTTTTTCGAATTGCGTAATATTTTTAATGCTCCGCGGTGCTCTGCTACTTGGAGTGAGACTTCTGCTTCATATACTGATTATCAGTTTCTTGGCTATGACGACGTGTACGTTAATCGTCTTCGTGGGGCAGTCGGTTTCGAGTGGTCTCTTTCTAAACAGCACAGCATAGATTTCACGGCCATGTATAACTGGATGCACGATTTGGAAATAGATACTAATAAGGAGGGCACTAAATTGAAGTCTCTCGCTTGGGAAACTGAAAGGGCGGTTTCATTATGTGTCGCCTATAAGTTTTCTTTTTGACGATTACGTGAGGGAAAAAAAGAATTTGCAAAGTCAAATAAATTTTCTACCTTTGCATTCCCAATCACGGTGCCATAGCTCAGTTGGTAGAGCAAAGGACTGAAAATCCTTGTGTCCCTAGTTCGATTCTCGGTGGCACCACACAAAGCCCACGCATTTTTGCGCGGGCTTTTGTTATTAAAAAATTTCCTGATCGAAAATGGGGGGGGCAAAATGGGGCCACGTAATCTTTATTCCCGGCAAACGCAGCTCCCGACCTGATCGACCGTAACTTTGACGACCCCCTTCTTGTGCCGGAAGACGAAAACTTTCCACTACCAGAAAGATGCAATCATGTAAACCGCTAATGCTATATTTACGGTAGCAAGAATATGATATGATTCAGTATCCAAGTCAATGCCTCTGGAAACGGTCTGCAAGACAAAAGTATCCGGCTGGAGCGTATATACATTCAAAGGACAGACAGAAGTAGATAAACTTGCAGACCAACTCACAAAACCAGTCGCAAAATATCTCACAGGACAACGAATTAGAGGAGGTTGGCACGTGTCTCAAAAAGAACTGACTCCGCAAACACTTAATCAAATTTTATAAAGTACCTGTGTTATTAGTTAGCCACAGCAGAGATTTTTCTACGCAGTCGCTTCGCGACCCTATACGGGCAAATGCTTCGAAAAACCTCTACTGTGGCTATATTATGCAAGATTTCAAAAGTACTATGCGGTCTAAAAGGAACTGCTTTTGTAAATGCCTTATCGGAACCACTAAGTTTGAGTTACGTAAAGACCTAAAGTTAAATATATCGAACAGATTACGCTGCATCTGTTAAATCAAGTTGCGGTATCAGAAAAACGTCAGTATCATAGTATCATAATAAAGACTTTTAAAAAGCACGTTTATATCGGTTTAAGACGGCTGACCGCCCATGGTCTGTGAATGGGAGGGCCCCACGAAGTGGGAGGGATAGCGCGAAGCGCGTACCGTCTTAAATGATATGAACGAGCTTGAGTTATTGGTTTATTTTGATTTTTTTGCACGTGGGGGGGGGTAGAAATCATTGACAATGTGTAAATTTATGTTTACATTTGCGGAAGTGTGTTAAGAGGACACCGACCTTTGAGACACTATTTTTAAGACAATGACACTAACGAATAGATCGGCAATCATGAGTATCAAGAGACGTATCTTGTTCACTCTCTGCATTTTATGTGGGGGGGGGCGCTTAATAGCCTTTATGCGCAGCCTTCAGAGCAGTGCGATTCGTTAGCGCTTCAGCCTTCTTTTTCTTCAGATTCTTTACAGCAGAATCAACGCAGTTTCTCTCAAAGTTGTTCTTCGCAGAGCAGTATTCAGCAGCATCATTCTTTACAGCAGCATCAGAGCAACTTTTCTCAGAGCACTTCTTCTCAGCGCAGTTCTTCGCAGAGTGATTTTTCGCCGCTTGATACATTATCTTCGGGAGCGGTTTTTTCTAATGCTTTATCTATAGAGATATATTTTCGTGTGGGTTCATCGCGCTATGAGCCGTCTTTCCGTTCTAATGCAGAGACGGTGTCTCGTTTTGTGTCGCGGTTCAGTAGTCTCACTGATAGCCTCGGCGTAGGAGGAAAAGCAAATGGATTTACGAGTGTCAGACCTCGTGTGGTGTTCCGTGCCACGGCATCGCCCGAGGGCGGAGCGACGCTGAATAAGCGATTGAGTGAGGAACGCTTTCATAGTGCAAGACGAGCACTTATTGAAGCCGGTCTCGCTCCGGACTTCTTCAGCCCGGGCAATGCCGTTTCTGATATGACGGGCATCTATCCCGAGAAGGAGTTCATAGAGGTAGTGAAGACATCTTTTTTAAAGGACGACATTAAGGAAGACATCCTAACCATTATGAACGACCCTGCGAATAGCTATGAAGAAAAGATACGAACATTAAGAAAGGAGGACGAAGGGAGATATTGGAGAGCCCTTTCAGAGGAGTGCCTACCTAAGATGCGAGCGTTCAGCGCGAAGGTGGGGATAGAGAGCAGTGTCGCCATAATGGAAGCCGCTACGACCATTCAGAGTAGAGACCAGCTTAGCCTAAAAGAGGAAGATAGGATTATCGAGCGCGACAGCATACCCGTTCTGCCAGCACCTCTTCTTCATGAGGGGATACTGCATAACAGAATGGCCCTGAAGACCAATGCTCTCGGTTGGGGATTGCTTGTGGCCAATGCCGGAGTGGAGTTTGGCCTGTCGGAGCATATATCCGTTAGCGTACCTATTTATTATAGTGGATTAAACTATTTCTCGGAGAGGGTCAAGTTCCGCACGCTCGCGGTGCAGCCGGAGGTGAGATGGAACTTTTCGAGGATGAACGGGTTCTTTGTGGGAGTGCACGCCGCGACAGCTTTTTATAATATAGCGCTTGGAGGTGATTACCGTTATCAGGACCGATCGGGCAACACGCCTACGATAGGAGGAGGGATGAGTGTAGGATATAGACTGCACTTTAAGGATAATCCGAAATGGGGAGTGGAGTTCGTGATAGGCGGAGGAGTGTATAGGTTCAGTTACGACCGCTTCGTCAACGAGAAGAACGGCCCTTATGTGGACACCTTGGATAAGACGTATGTGGGACCGGACAATGCTGCGATAAGCGTATTCTATGAGTTCGACTTGGGGAGGGGTAAGAAGAGATGAGAAGAGGTGGACACACATATCTTGCTGACTGCTTTTTTAATAATCGATTACTTGCTGGTCGGTTCTTCGCACAGATTGCGAAACTCTGTTCGTTAGCTCCGATGTTCGTGCTGCTATTCGCGACATCGTGCAGTGTTCACGAATGGCCGGATGAGAGCACACCGGCACAGCTGGAGATAAGGATGGTCTTTAGTAAGGAGATGAAGGAGTATAAGGAAGTGGTGGACTATGACACGAGAAACACTAAGACCTATTTCACTCCGGGAGAATTGGACATACGCTATACGTTTAGGTTCTACCCTGCACTACCGGGAGGAGGATATGCAGGCACAGAAGCATCGGACTATACGGAGGTTCTGACAAGACCTGCGACGGAGGGCTTGGACTGCACGTTCAGGGTAACCCTACCGGAGGGGAAGTGGCAGGTACGTTGCTGGGCGGACTATGTGAGAAAGGGGAGCGTAGAGGACTTGTTCTATGAGGTTGCGGATTTCTCGGCAATAACGGTGCCTGCTGAGGACTATATGGCCAATACGGATTATAAGGATGCGTTCAGGGGAAGTGCGGAGGTGAGCCTGCGCCGAGTAGGACAGGAGCAGGACCCGGTGTCGGTGACGCTTGATATGGAGCGCCCACTTGCGAAGTTCCGTTTCATAGCGACAGACTTTGACTTGCTGGTAACGAAGATAATGAGGGAAAGGGAAGCCGCAGGGTCATCGTCATCGTCCACCACCACACCGCCGACGAAGACATTTAACCCGGAGGACTATTACATAAGGTTCTATTACACGTCGTTCCTGCCGTGCGTATTCAATATGTTCAAGGATAAGCCAATAGATTCAAGGACCGGGGTCAGTTTCGATTCAGAGTTCATCCCGCTCTCGGAGAAGGAGGTGCTGATGGGCTTTGACTATGTGCTGGTCAACGGACACGAATCGGGAGTCTATGTGGAAGTGGCGCTCTATGACAGGAAAACGAATACATTGCTGTCGCTGACGCCATCGCTGCTGGTGCCATTGGTGCGAGGTGAGATTACGACGGTGAGCGGAGACTTCTTGACGATGGGCGTGGGAAGCGGAATAGGCGTTAACCCCGGGTTTGAGGAGGACAAGGACGAATTCATTATAAGGATTCCGTAAATGACTGATAATGAATAAAACTAGAAAAGAACGATGATAAGACAATCGAAGATAAGTAAGGAAAAGGTGGACCAATAAATCAATAACAATCAACAATATAACAAATAACAATCACTAACAAAAAAGTTATGAGTACAAAATTATTCAAATCCATTGCCGCTGTAGCGCTGGTAGCGTTTGCGGCATCGTGTGCCAAGGAGCAGACAGCTGCTCCATTGGGAGGGGAGACGGAGGTTACGTTCAATGTAGCATCTCCGGTATTTCAGACTAAGGCCATCGCCGACGGTAACACCGTTGACAAGGTCGCATGCTGTGTCTATGATTCCAATGGAAACCTCATCGAGAACGAAATCAGCAAGACTATAGACATGACGAATGGTAAGGCTACATTCTCTGTACGTCTTGTAACGGGTCAGACTTATAGTTTCATCTTTTGGGCTTATAAGGCATCAGTAGAGAATGGCTGGACATCCCCTTACACTTTCAGCGCGGCTGATAAGACAGTGACCGTCAGCTATGATAATGCTACGTCTAACGACGAGAACCGTGACGCGTTTTACGCTTATGTAGAACCTTTCCAGATTACGGGTGCTCTTACACAGAAGGTAGAACTTAAGCGCCCATTCGCACAGATTAACTTCGGAGTAGAGGTGGACGACATTACCGCAGCAAAAGCAGCGAATTCAAGCCTTGATGTATCCAAGTCAAAGGTAACTCTTACTAATCTTGGTAATGTGCTTGATCTTGTAAAAGGTACAGTTACAGGAGAAGAAAAAGCCGAGTTTACTCTTGGAGCTTGCCCGACTGTCATGTCGGATCCGGAAAGCTTGACAGGTGATGTACTTGAGGTTAACGATAAGACCTATGGTTACGTAGCTATGAACTACGTTCTTGTAGGAAAAGACTCGCAGACTCTTACAGACGCGACGCTTTGGATAGCAGACACGAATGGTAATTTAATCAAGGAAGACGGTCTTAAGGTAACGAATGTTCCTCTTCAGGGCAACTATCGCACGAATGTGCTCGGAAACCTCTTCACATCCGCTGCCAACTTTAATGTAGTAGTAACTCCTGCATTCGCTAAGGATGTCATTAAGGAGATATGGGATGGTCAGATTAACGAACCTAAGACCAGCGATGACGGTAGTACCTACCTTATTACCCTTCCGTCTGAGCTTGCATGGGTGGCGCAGCAGGTCAATTCCGGAACCTTGACTTTCGAAAACAAGACTGTTCAGCTTCAGAATGATATCGACCTCTGCAACGGCGCATGGACTCCGATAGGAGGTGGAGGTTATTCTTTTAAAGGCACGTTTGATGGTCAGAACTATACGATATCGAATCTTAATGTTTATTCTACAAATGCTTCGGACAATCTTGGGTTGTTTGGACATGGGAATAATGCTTATTTTAGAAACTTCACTATTGATGGCGCTAAAGTTATCTCAGAAGTTGAGCTTGGCGGAAGCGCCAGCTGTGGAGTGGTATTAGGAGACGGTTATCCTTACGCTGAATTGGAAGGTATAAATGTTAAAAATGCCGTCGTGGCAAGCAATCACTATGTCGGCGGAATTAGTAACGGATATGTTAAAGTAACGAACTGTACCGTGGATAACGCGACTTTGACCGCGTCCGCAGTGTATACTCCTGGGGCGGAAACTGAAAGTAAGTTTAGTCCTAACTATGACTTTGGTGACAAGGTCGGAGGAATTATCGGTTTTATAGGTGAAAGTGCTGTTACGATTTCAGGTTGCAAGGTTTCGAATGTCATAATCACTGGTTATCGTGATCTTGGTGGTATATCCGGCCTGGGTCGAGATAATATAACTTTTGACAGTAATGTAATCGGAGATAATGTCGTCATCAATGTGGATGCTACGTATAATTACAAAGACTACACTAAGAAAAAGGATTTCTGTGCAAATAACATCGCAGGTCGTCCATCCATCGAAAAAAATAATACCGGAACGGCGCAAATCAACTATCCAGAGGATATCACTGAGTAGGTGATTATAGCATTTTAGATTCTTTTGAAAATATGAGAGGGCATACACCATATTTTGGGGTGCGCCCTCTCTAATAGTTTTAAAAACAGCTTTTTAGCTTTGTTCAAAGGGCTCACCGACAAAAGTCCGTGTGTTAAGATTCGTAAGTTTTACAATTTTTTGTGCAAAAAAAATTTTTTTATAGATAAGGGGCAAGAAAGATCGTTGACATTCGAAAAATAACAAAACAGTTCCTAAATTTGCAGGGCTGAAGAAGAAAAAGTATGAAACGAGTTTTATTTAGTCTTTTATTTATGCTTTCCATAGCGTCGTATTCCTGTGATGCGCAGGTCAAACATTATAATATAAAGGTGGAAAGGTCTTTCCCTCACGACACGAAGGCTTACACTCAGGGCCTGTTTTTCCACGAAGGTGTGCTTTATGAAAGTACGGGCCAATACGGACAGTCTTCGCTTCGAACAGTGGACTTGAATACAGGGCGGCCTATAAAGAACCTTCCTTTTAAGAGTAAATATTTCGTGGAAGGCTCTGTTATTCTGGGAGATAATCTCTATGTTCTAACGTGGACTAACAAGGTGCTGTTCATATATGATGCACATACTTTGGAGTATAAGAAGACTTATTCTTATCCGCGCGACGGTTGGGGTCTCACGACGGATGGAAAGAGCCTCATAGCCAGCGACGGTTCGTCGAAGCTCTACTTTCTCTCCGAAGATCTTAAATTGCAACGCACTCTGAATGTAACACTTAACGGAAAGGCGGTGCGTTATCTTAATGAACTTGAATGGATAGACGGACGCATCTGGGCCAATGTTTACACTGCTGACTTTATAGTTATCATCAACCCACAGAGCGGAGTAGTAGAAGGAATTGTAAATTGCGAAAGACTTCTTCCGCAGAATCTTCGTACAGAGGATACAGACGTGCTTAACGGTATAGCCATAGATGAGAAAGGCAGGATTTATCTGACCGGAAAGAATTGGCCAAAGCTCTATCAGATAAGTCTTGTAGAAGAAAAAGAATAGATTTATATTTGCAGACGTAATTGCAGGGGTACTTTGGAAGGTCGATGAAGGCTGGAAAAGGTTGAGAGAGTCCCATTGAACCTGTACGGGTAATGCCGTCGTAGGGAATGCACTCTGAAGCATTTATGTGCTTGCCCCTTGCGTAATTATCTTATTATGCGAGGTTTTTTATTTATTGGAGCAGTAGCACTTCTGGCTACGCAGACAGGATTGGCCCAAGGTGTTAAACCTGATGAAAAAGAAGAAAGACTTGATAGCGTGGTAGTTAGCGCATCACGCGCGGGTAGAAAAACACCTGTTACTTACACTATGCTCTCCGGTGAGCAGCTGAGGCAGAGTTCGTCAATCTCATCTCTTCCGATGACACTTTCGTTGCAGCCTTCGGTCGTGGCGACTAATGAGGGAGGAACAGGGCTGGGCTATTCTAAGATGAGAGTCCGCGGGTCTAAAGGGTCGCAGATTAATGTCACGCTTAACGGCATTACGCTTAATGACGCGGAGTCCCAGGAGGTCTTCTGGGTTAATATCCCGTCATTTAATAATATGCTGTCTTCTATACAGTTACAGCGAGGGCTCGGAACATCGGCCAGTGGTGCGGGGGCATTCGGGGCCAGCATTAACATGAGCACCGCTTCAGTGTGTGCCTCTCCGAGTGGATGGGCGGACATCTCACGTGGCGTCTGGAACACGAAGACGACCAGCGTCGGCGCTTCTACCGGATTACGTCCGAGCGGCTTTTATGCCAATTTCGCTTATTCCATGAACACGACTGACGGGTATATACGTAATGCTTATGTAGATGCGCAGTCGCTTCTCGCGGTGTTGGGCTGGATGAGGGAGAATAACTCCGTAAGGTTCACTTATCTTCTTGGGCAGCAGCACTCCGGCATCACGTGGGAGGGCATTTCGGCTTCCATGGTGGAAAAAGACAGGAGATATAACCCGGCAGGGGAGTACACGGACGCCTTCGGGAATGTGCATTACTATGATAATGAGAGCGATAACTATTTGCAGCAGCATTTTCAGATTAATTATACCCATCAATTCTCAGACGCTCTTTTCTGGACTACAACTCTGAATTACACTGACGGACTTGGCTATTATGACCAATATAAGGTTGGAAAAAAACTTACTAAATACGGGCTTGATTCGCCTGTGGAGATAGATGGAGTGTCATACAAAAAGGGAGATTTCATCACGAACAAATACTCCGGTGCTGGTTACTATGTAGCCAATTCTAACCTTAAATATTCTTCCGGAAAGTTAAGTGCCGATCTGGGTGTAAGTGCCTCATATTATGACGGGGACCATTATGGAAAGGTAAAATGGTGCAGTTTGCTCGGAGATATGGACAGCGAGTGGTATCGTAATAAGGGTATCAAGAAGGACGTTTCCGTATTCGGCCGTGCGGAATATTCTTTTTCCGAGCTTCTGACCTCGTATATTGATTTGCAGTACAGACACATTGGCCTGGATATGTCCGGAAAAGATGATGAATTTTCAGACCTCACATATTCTACGACGTGGAATTTCTTTAATCCTCGCGCTGGTCTTACTTTCACTCCGGCAGCAGGGCACAAGGCATATCTGAGTGCTGCGCTTGGGCATCGCGAACCGGGCAGAAGCGACATCAAGGAGGTGATTGAAAGTAACAATGCCGGCGCGGAAAAGAATGAACTTCTGCCGGAGAAAATGTTTGACTTAGAGCTTGGTTATCAATACACTGTGGCTAAATTCAGTGCGGGAGTAAATCTTTATGCCATGGAGTATTGGGATATGCTTTTGGAGACAGGACGTCTTTCTTCTTCGGGCTATGCCATTAAGGAGAATGTAGGTCGTGCGTGGAGGCGTGGAGCCGAACTTTCCGCTTCGTGGGCGCCTTTCCGTGCGTTGTCGCTGTTTGGCAATCTTACGCTCAGCGATAATAGAATCAAAGAATATCACGCTTATGTAACCAAATATGATAATATGAATGACTGGAATATTGTAGGCCAATTGGATGAGGTATATAAGAATACGACTATGCTTCTTTCTCCTGCGCTTATTTCAGCTTTTGGAGCGGAAGTCGTGCCTTTCTTTTTCTATGAGCCACTTTCAGATGTTAAGTTTTGCTTGCAGGGAAAGTATGTGGGGAAGCAATATTGGGACAGTACTAAAAGTGATTCGCGTTCTCTTCCGGCCTATTTCGTAGCAGACGCGTCTCTATCGCATACTCTGCATTTCAGAGGAGGAAACTCTCTTCTTCTGGCAGTGTATGCCAATAATATTCTGAATGCCTTTTATTGCGCAGATGCTTGGGTAGCAAGGTATTATTTTGTCTCCGAGAATACTTGCTCTCAAGACGAGGGCTTGTTTCCTCAAGCGCCGATATCGTGTGTGTTAAGGGCTGTGTATAAGTTTTAAGAGTTGTTTTTAAGTGGTCGTCTTAAAAAGTTTTCAAAAAATACTATATTTGCGAAATTTTTAAAGAAGGTTAGTTATGAAAAGAACTTTTCTGAAGGCGATGTCCCTTTTAGCGGTGGCATCTGCCCTTGTTGGTTGTAAACATCATGACGTGGATTCTCCTGTCTCTTTCGATGGAGTTTGGGAGGGTGCTATGACGATTTCCGAAACAGGAGAAACATTCGTAGATCTTATCGACATTAATGGCTCTAAGGCTGATTTCTATAATATGAAGTACTCTCTGGGAAGCGGGTATGAGGTAAATACGAAGAAGGAGTCGGATATAGAGGTGTATCAGAGCGATAAGAACAATTCTGCACGTATAGTAACGGTAGTTGACGGTAAGGAACGTACTTATGTTCTCGACGGTTCTTCTGTTATGTATTCGACGGACGGGGAAAGTCAATATTTCCTCACCTCTAATGCCATGTCTTATTACAAGCCTTTGACCTTGGAGCCGTCTCTTCTTGTTAAAGATGCGGAATACATCGGACCTACGAAATTCAATAATACTTTGCTTGCTTCGCCGGAGGCATTTACGGAAGATTTTAACTGGGAAGAATTTCTCGTGTGGGCTTTAAAGACAGCCGGAACTACCGCCGGGGGTAAAGCTGTCAGCGCTCTGCTGGATATACTGTTTCCAGCATCCGGGTCAAGCACTACGCTGGATGAGCTGCTGGATAAGATGAATGCCATAACGGATCAGCTCAATCAGATGACGCTCCTTTATAAGAACAGCAATTATGAGAACAAACTCAACGAGCGCAGTAAATATATTAGTGAGCTTACTAATTATAATTCAGAATATTACATCCGCTTGAGCAATGCTAAGACGGAAGAGGCTGTTTCTACTATCATTATGGATTGGGCTTCACATTCGGTAGGTGGTAGCCCTGTTTATGTTCAGGGGCTTAACTTTATAGATTTTCTGTTGAATACGGTCATGGAGCAGAGGGATATTTTTAATATGTATGACCTCTATACCTATAATACGACGGCTTGGGAATGTGAAGGCTATTCGATAAGAGAAGCACTTCGTGCAAGTGATATAGCGGTGGCAGCGCAGAATCTGTATTTGACGCAGCTCTATCATATGTTAAGAACTGATATAAGCGAAGATTCCAGAATTGAAATTCTTGATAAGAATATAAAGAGGTTCAATGAATTTGCAGATTATATCAAGAAGCGTCCAGTGGAGCATCATAACGATAAGGTTATTTGTCAGATTGCCGGTGCTCACTTTGTCATGGATGCGTATAATTTCAGTTTTGTCGGCTCTAATGAATACCGAAATCCGTCTTGGTACAGTATCCCTCGTAAATGGATGGAATATTCCAGCGATATGAATTTTATGTGGGGACCTAATGTGATTGAGACTTATAATAAGGCTATTACACCTAATGAGATGAAGTGTATCCTGGATTATTATAAAGGAACCGAATGGACATTGGCCCAGATTCTCATATTCAAGGCCGGTTGCAAGCTTTCTATGCTGCCTGTATTCACCACGATTATTCTAACTCTTCAGAGCGAAGGCTATTCTGCTGACTGGAGGACTATTGGCCTTGATAAGTCTATTGATTTTTATGCCAAATATTCAAGCGATATTGGCCCTAAGACAGTAGGAATAGGGTATTTTGAGCAAAAGGGTTCTATTATGGACATGTATTTGCAATTCTCACGCTGGTCAAGCTTCACTGAGAAACAGTTTTGGATAAGAACCAATGTTCTGGAAAGATAGAATTTTGTTTAGATAGCGAAAAGAGGGACTAAAAAGCTGAATGGCTGATTAGCCCCTTTTTATTATGGTGTGACAGGGGAGTTCTTTTATCTTCGATTGGACATTTTGTAACGATTACTTGCTATATTTGTTCTCTATGGATGCTTGTACGTATAATAAGATTAAATCCTTGCTTTATAGTGAGGTAAAGCCTGCGCTCGGATGTACGGAGCCTATTTCAGTGGCTCTTTGTGTGTCGCGAGCTGTGGATGCGTATGCTTCGTGCGTGGATTTGGAAGGCTCGGATGTTACAGATGAGATAAAGAAGATAACGGTCTATGTGTGCGAGGGGATTTTGAAAAACGCTATGGGAGTTGGGATTCCCGGTACGGGGCAGATTGGCCTGCCTGTGGCTGTCGCTATGGCCGCTGTATGCGGGAATTGGCATTATGGCTTGGAGGTACTTAAAGATTTGGATGACAGGTCTATAGCGAAGGCGAAAGCTATGGTCGAGGCTGGGAAGGTGTGCGTTAAGTCAGAGAAGACTGAAAAAGTGCTTTATTCCAGGGCCGAATGCGAATTTAAGGACGGGACGAAGAGCGTGTGCGTGGTGGAAGACGAGCACGATAACATAACATATATTGCTTGTGCAGAGAATGTTATATATGATTCTAAAAAGTCGGGCTGCGGATCTTCCGATGTTTCGGACGCCAAATTCCTGACACTTGACCTTATCTATGAGTTCGCCTGTGAGGCTCCTCTTGAAGATTTGGGCATTATACGGGAACAGATAGAGATGAATTCTGCTCTTAGTGAGGAAGGCTTGCGGGGAGATTATGGACTTGGGGTAGGGAAGAGCATAGCGGATGAGAACTATAGGGAAGTGTTCGGATGTTCGCTTAATTCGCGGTGCATGTCCGTAACGGCGGCCGCATCGGATGCTCGTATGGCAGGGTGTCCGCTTCCGGCTATGAGTAATTCCGGTAGTGGAAATCAGGGACTTACGGTGTCTCTTCCGGTGATCACTACGGCGCGTTATCTGGGCTCATCTTCGGAAAATCTTATTCGTTCGCTGGCGCTGAGTAATCTGGTGGCTATACATATCAAGTCCTATTTGGGACGTCTTTCGGCACTGTGCGGCTGTGTTGTGGCTTCTACCGGGGCTGCCTGCGGGATAGTTATGCTCAAGGGCGAAGGAGTGGAACAGATGTCGAACGCCATAAAGAATATGGTAAGCAGCATAACGGGGATGATATGCGATGGGGCGAAGGAGAGTTGCGCCCTTAAAGTGGCCAGCGGAGTGTCGTGCGCCGTGCAGAGCGCGGTATTGGCACTTAAAGGAATATGCGCCCAGCCTACGGATGGCATTGTAGATGCAGATATAGAGAAGACCATACGTAATCTGGGGAATATAGGTGCCAGCGGAATGAAGGATACCAATTCTATGATTTTAGATATAATGCTCTGCAAATGAATGGCTATGGACGCGGAGGTGGTGTGAAATGAAGACGGTTAATGTGGTGGCGGCGATTATCGTGAGGGATGGCCGCGTGTTGGCTCACAAAGGACGAATTGCGCTCGGTGGACTGGCTCCCCGCCGATTTGTCCATAATCGATAAGATAGAAGAACTGTTAAAGGACGTATAGAGGCTGTTTTGAAATGGTTTTATTATGTTGAATTTTCGAGACGGTGTGAGAAAAGAGAGAAATTATTTTAAAACAACTGCCAAATGAAACGTTTCCTGATAAAGGGGAGAATGAGGGAATTTTCGTATATTCGCGGCGAATCTTAGTTAACTACTGAATTATGGAAAAGAAAAACATTAACATTGGCCTGTTTAACGAGTGTTTTCCACCGGTGATGGACGGAGTGTCAGTGTGCGTGTATAATTATGCATATTGGATGCAGAAAATGGTGGGCGGCGTGTCCGTCATCACTCCTAATGTTCCCGGAACAGATTATTCAAAATACGACTTCGAGGTCCTGGACTATTTCTCTATGCCTGTGCCTTTCAGAAAGCCTTATGTGACCGGTATTGCGGAGATTGACCCCTCGTATCTTAGTAAGATAGCTAAGCGCCAATTCAAGATAGTGCATGCGCACAGCCCTTTCGTTTCGGGACGTGCGGCTCAGAAAATAGCTAAGAATCAGAATATTCCTTGTGTAGCCACTTTCCACTCCAAGTATAGAGATGATTTTGCCCGCGTATTGCCTATGCCAATGGTCAATATGATAGTGAAGCAGATAGTCTCTTTTTATGAAAATGCGGACTACGTGTGGGTGCCTCAAGACTCTGTTAAAGAAGTGCTTAGGGAGTACGGCTATAAAGGGGAGATAGAAGTGGTAGATAACGGAAGCGACCTGTGCGCTCCATATCCGGAGCAATATTTCGTCGATGCCCGCAAGTCGCTTGGTATAGAACCTGACGAATTCGTGCTGCTGTTTGTGGGGCAGCATATTTGGGAGAAAAATGTGCGTTTCATCATAGAGGCTCTTGAAGGCATTAAGGATCAGAAGTTCAGAATGTACTTCGTGGGTACGGGCTACGCTGCTGAGGCCATGAAGAATCTGGTGGCGGAAAAGGGTCTGGATAATAAGACCACATTCGTAGGTTGCCTAACGGACAGAGATAAGATAAAGACTTATTATGCCGCGGCCGACCTCTTCCTTTTCCCTTCGCTTTATGACAATGCTCCTTTAGTGGTGCGTGAGGCCGCTGCTCTTCATACGCCTTCTGTCATGGTGCGCGGGGCCACTGCGGCGACCATCTTAAAAGACGGCGAAAACGGCTTCCTGATAGATAATTCACTCGAAGATTTCGAAAGTAAACTTCGTGAGTTGATAGCTGACCCTCAGAGAGTTAAGAGAGTAGGAGTGCAGGCTTCCAAGAGCATAGTAAGAAGCTGGGAGGATGTGGTGGGTGAGGTCCTCGACAGGTATAACACCATCATTTCTGCACGTACGATGATTAACAAGCTGTAGCGCGACGAGTATGGTCGTTACTTTACAGTACGCTCGGCAGCAGTTCGATTACTTTAATACGCTTATCTTTAATGGCGAGCTTCCTTCTATCCCTATAGTGATAGTGAGGGCTCGTTCTTTTTTAGGCAAGCTCTGCTATGAACGGACTCGGCGTGGAAGGCTATTTATCTCCTCGCCCCGTAATTTTACCATGCGTCTATCTTCGTCCTTTGACCTGACGGAGGCCGAACTGCAGGACGTGATTATACACGAGATGATACATTATTATATTGCCTATAAGGGGATTAAGGACACCTCTGCACACGGCGTGCGTTTCCGTTCCTTGATGGCGGAGATAAATTCCACTTATGGAAGGATGGTCAGCGTAAAATGTAAAAAAGCCCCGAACGAAATGGAACATTCGGGGCCAACAATACAACACCATATAAAACAACACTACGTATGTATTTCTTCTTTCAAGGACGGAACTAAAGGCCTTACGGTCTGTTCAGCTGCGATGTTTCCGCGTATCAGCAGGGGCCTGCGACGATATTATCCCGATATAAAGGAATGTTCGTGGTACGTGACTGTGAATCCCTATTTTGCGCGTTTTCCTCATAGCCGCTTGCCCAGGATTTACCATGTGCGTGATATATCCACCCTTATTCCTATGTTAAACGAAGCGCTAAACGGCCGCGACTGATAGATATTCTTAAGGTTGCAAGCATCGTCGAAGTAGTATCCGGCATCAAATTCGGCGTATAAACCCGCTTTTCTCCATATTCTATATTCTGCTCCTACTCCCGTCTGTGCGGAGAACTGCCAAGGAAGTTCACTCCGGCGGTTTGTCTGTCCTTTGGAAGTGCTTCCTGAAAGTATGAAACTTTCCTGCGTGCTGCCATAAATGCATTTCTGCGCCAACACGCCGCACTTGGCATAAATGTTTAAGTCCTTATTACTAAGGAAATTCCACCTTAAATCTATAGGAAGGCCGATGTAGCGAAGCCTCTGACTTAGGCAGGTATGATTCTGCTCAGTTCCATCAGTAAATTCAGAGTATAGCAGTGCCAATTCCAGCCCTGTATCCAGGCTCAGATGCTTGTTTAAACCATAAGATAGGCCAAATCCTGCTCTGACGGGCGTGTAGTGCTTTTCCGTCGCTTTAGTGTCATATCCTTGATTATAAAGCTCTATGCCAATCCTTGGGTCTCCAAGCCAATCCGCGCCGTTGGCGCCAAGCGAAGCCGCTACGCTGCTGCGGTTAATGGTGCTGTTCTCCTTTCCTGCGGAGCCGCTTCCGTATATATTGAATGCAAGCCTTCGTGTTTTGCGCTCCCAGTTTTGCGGCATTTCAGCTTTTTCCCAGTCGTTAATGTCTATACTGCTTTCTAAATTCTCTTTTTGTTCAATCGTATCACTCGTTTGTTCCTGCGCGTCACCTATCTGTATTATGGTAGCGTTTGGCTGGGTCGGGCTGGAGTTTGTTTGCTGAGCGCTCGGGGCCGCGTCGGCTAATAGTTCAGTTCGGCCCACGTCCGTATTAGCATAGTCAGCAGAGTTTATATTGGTTTCTGCACTGGCGCTGTAATTGTCATCAATACTGTATCTAGTCTCTGTATTGGCCCTGCCTTCTGTATTTAGATTGCTTTCTATGTCCATTGTTGCAGTGGCAGAGGCAATTTCATTCGTTTTTATATTTGTGGTGGTATCCGTAGAAACTTTTGCAAGTACATTGGTACTCGTCGATGCAGTGAGGCCCTCTGTATTGGACGAATAAGGCTTAAAGATGAAAAATACTATGGCGAGCGATGCTAAAGCGGCCATTCCGGCAGCCCACCACCATTTGAATCTGCCTGTAGTTATCTCCGGCTTTTCACTTATGGCATCGTTGATTCCTTCCCAAAGCCCTTTGGGAGCATCACATTCGAAGTACGTTATCCTCGATTTTATATCGTCTGTCCAGTTGTGTTTGTCCATTGTCTGATTTTTTCTGCGAGCAAGGCTTTGGCCTTAAAAAGTTGTGATGCGGATGTGTTTTCCTTTATCCCCATAAGCGCGGCTATTTCTTTATGGCTTTTCCCTTCCACCACATAGAGGTTGAATACTGTACGATAGCCGTCCGGAAGGCCTTGAATGAGTTTGAAAAGCACGTCCGTCGGGATGTGTTCCGTCTCCACTTCCACTTCCTGAGGAAGGTCTATCATTTCGATGTTTTCAAAGTGCAGTTTTTTGCTCCCGAGCAGGAATTTGAGCGATTGATTGACTACGATTCTGCTCATCCACGCCTTAAGCGAACCCTCGCCGCGGTAATTGAACGAACCGATTGATGACCATATCTTTACAAATGCTTCTTGCAGGATGTCTTTAGCATCGTCGTCATCTGGAACATATCTGTAGCAGATGGCACTGAGATATTTCGCATAAAGGAGATACAGTTCTCTAAAAGATTGAGTATCTCCTTTCTTTACCTTATCAATCAGTTGTTTTTCAGTGGACATCCTAAGAAGTTGTGCGCTTATTCTTTATGCATCTTCAGTGTGAATTCGGTGCTCTTCTCTCCGGAGAATGAATTCCATTTTACCTTGACTTTCACTTCGTTAGTGTCGTGAGTCAGGTCATTAAGATTGAATGCCACTATTCCGTCTGCCATATTAAGCATTTGGCTTGTAGGACAGCTGTGTCTGAGCACTACCTCGAATGGGTTTTCAGGATTGGTCCCCGTTACCAGATTAATGATGTGCTTGGTGCCCGGAGTGCCAGCCATGGTTCTAATCCGAAGCGTAAGAAATCCGTCTTCTGCCACTGTGCACCAGTCTTTTATGATCTCAATAGGCGCCGTTCCATAAAGTTCGTCATCTTTATCGCCTTGAGTAAGGACAGGCTTTTTAGTGAGTATGCTGTCTATCCAATTAAGCTTGACGTTTTTGGTAATTATGCTTTCGTCTCCAAGCACTGCCTCTTTCTTGACGGCTTCTTCTGTGTATTGGGCAAATGCGCGAACTACCTTGTCTTTATATGGCGACGTGCTTATGTTTGTCGGAATCAGAACGGTGTTATCGTCCAACTGAAGCTTAAATGAATCCGTTCCAGGCCACACGGTTACAAGCCCCGTCGGAGCAGTGTCGATGATGTCGTTATTCTTGTCAAGGCAGGATGTGATAGCAATGGCTGTCAGCGCGATGAGTGTCAGATGAATTAATGTCTTTTTCATATCTTTTATTTTTTTGTTCACTTATTAAATCCACCTTTTCTCAAATCTTGCCTGACTATTAGAATTTCTTTTGAAATAGTTATCAAATTTTACTATGCAGAAATTTTGAGGCAGACTCTTATAGTTTCCCGAGCAAATATTCCGCTATCTGCACCGCATTGAGCGCGGCTCCTTTTCTTATCTGATCCGACACTACCCAGAATGTAAGCCCGTTTTCATCTGCTATGTCTTTTCTGATGCGTCCCACGTACACATCGTCCTTCCCCTGGAGAAATAGAGGCATAGGATACTGTTTTTCAGCGGGATTGTCCATCAGCGTAAGTCCCGGTGCATTGCTGAACGCTTCCCTGGCTTCGGCAGGGGAGACGGGCCTTTCGGTGTGCACCCATACACTCTCGCTGTGGCATCTGAGCGAAGGTACTCTCACGCAAGTGGCACTGGTTTTCACATCGCTGTGAAGAATCTTTTTGGTCTCGTCATACATTTTCATCTCTTCCTTCGTATAGTCGTTTTCCATAAATACATCTATATGTGGAATGAGGTTGAATGCCAATTGATATGCAAATTTCTCCACTTTCACTTCTTCTCCGGCGAGACACTGCCTGTATTGTTCTATAAGTTCCGCCATAGCGCTGGCACCGGCCCCACTTGCAGCCTGGTAAGTGGCCACGTGGACATTTTGTATGTGCGAGATTTTTTCTATGGCTGCGAGTGCCACTATCATAATGATAGTAGAGCAGTTAGGATTGGCAATTATGCCTTTAGGTCTTATGAGCGCATCCTCCGGGTTCACTTCCGGCACTACCAGCGGGACATCTTTATCCATACGGAAAGCACTGGAGTTGTCTATCATTATGGCTCCGTAGCGGGTTATGTCTTCGGCGAACTCCTTGGATGTGCCCCCTCCCGCGGAGACGAAGGCTATGTCTATGTCCTTGAAATCGTCGTTATGCTTGAGTTCTTTTATGGTGTATTCTTTTCCTCTGAAAGAAAAAGAAGTGCCTGCGCTTCTTTTAGAGCCGAAAAGAGTGAGATTATCAATAGGAAAGTTCCTCTGGTCGAGTACTTTAAGAAATTCTTGTCCGACGGCGCCGCTTGCGCCCACAATCGCTATGTTCATATATTTATCTATTTAAATGTTCCGCAAGAGCGAAACCTCTGTATGTTATCTTGTTCAGATTTTCTTGAAATCTGCGTCTGCAAACTTAATATATTTAATCGTAAAAATGTTACAGCGCGCTAAAAAGAAATGATTTTGACCAAAATTTGTCTGAACGGTGCAAGTTATTCTATAACAATTATTAAATTTGTTCGATAACCATTTCAAAACGGCTTTTAAGTTATGTCAGGGAAATTGAAAATATCATCGCGTGGCGAGGCTATGCCCTCGTCTCCTATAAGAAAATTGGCCCCACTTGCCGAACAAGCAGAAAAAGAAGGGGTAAAGCTATACAAACTTAACATAGGACAGCCAGATGTTCCCACTCCTCAAAAGGCACTTGATGCACTTAAGCATATCGATCGTAAAGTGCTGGAATATAGTCCTTCGCAAGGTTTTCGTTCTCTGCGGGAGGGTCTTGTAGGTTACTATCGCAGGTTCTCCATCGCTCTGGATCCGGATGACGTAATCATCACTTCCGGCGGCTCCGAAGCTGTTCTTTTCGCCTTTATGAGCTGTCTTGACCCTGGCGACGAGATTATTATCCCCGAACCGGCCTACGCTAACTACATGTCTTTTGCGGTGTCGTCAGGTGCTGTGATACGCACAGTAGTATCCACCATAGAAAGCGGATTTGCACTTCCTGCCGTGGAAGAATTTGAAAAACTCATAAGCCCGCGAACAAAAGCCATACTTATCTGTAATCCTAATAATCCGACCGGCTATCTTTACACCAGAGAGGAGATGAACAAGATTCGAGACCTTGTCAAAAAATATAATCTCTACCTTTTCTCCGACGAAGTTTATCGTGAATTCATATATTCTGACGAGCCTTATGTGTCGGCCATGCATCTGGAGGGGATAGAACAGAATGTGATATTAATAGACTCTGTGTCAAAACGTTACTCGGAGTGCGGCATAAGGATAGGAGCGCTTATAACTAAAAATGCCAATGTCCGTGCCGCTGTAATGAAATTCTGTCAGGCGAGACTTTCTCCGCCACTTCTCGGGCAGATAGTGGCTGAAGCATCCATAGAGGGCACGGAGCAGTATTCCGCTCAGGTTTACGAAGAATATGCTAAGAGGCGTAAGTGCCTTATAGAGGGTATTAACCGCATTCCTGGATGCTATTCACCTATGCCAATGGGGGCTTTTTATACACTTGCAAGCCTTCCCGTCGATGATGCGGACGACTTCTGCGCGTGGTGTCTGAAAGATTTTAGATACCGCGATGAACTTACCCCGGAGGGCTTTGCTGCCGAAAGCGTGATGATGGCTCCTGCTTCGGGCTTCTACACAGACCCTTCGTATGGCAGAAATCAGGTACGATTGGCCTATGTCCTTAAGACTGAAGACCTTGAACGTGCTCTGCTGGTTTTGGCTAAGGCTTTGGAAGAGTATAAGGATAGCAGGGCAAAGCGATTATGTTTATTTTTAACGCAATTACTAACAAATTAATAATCAATGAAATTTAAGTTTTTTTCGATTTCAGCGGCAGTGCTGGTTACATTGGCCTCGTGCACTGCGAAGAAGGACGTCCCCGTCTATATGGACGAAAGCAGGGACCTTGATGAGAGGGTGGCGGATGCGCTTTCTCGTATGACTATGGAAGAGAAAGTGGCCATTCTTCACGCTCAAAGTAAATTTTCGTCTCCTGGAGTTCCTCGTCTTGGTATTCCTGAACTGTGGTGCACGGACGGTCCACACGGAATTCGTCCGGAGGTCAAATGGGACGAATGGGACCAGGCCGGCTGGACAAACGACTCATGTACGGCTTTTCCGGCGCTCACTTGCCTTGCCGCTTCGTGGGACAAAAGTCTTTCGTCACTTTATGGTAAGAGCATAGGGGAGGAGGCGCGTTATCGCGAAAAGGACGTTCTCCTTGGTCCTGGAGTCAACATCTACCGGACACCGTTTAATGGACGTAACTTCGAATACATGGGGGAAGACCCTTTCCTGTCAGGGGAGATGTGCGTACCTTATATTCAGGAGGTTCAGAAGAACGGCGTGGCAGTGTGCCTTAAACATTATTGCCTTAATAACCAGGAGTGTAACCGTCATGCGGCGGACGTGAAAGTCTCTGACAGGGCGCTTTACGAGATATATCTTCCTGCATTCAAGGCTGGTGTCCAGAAAGGTGGCGCATGGTCTATTATGGCTGCATATAACCTCTACAAGGGTCAGCATCTGTGTCATAACAAATACCTTCTCGACGGTGTCCTGAAAGGGGAATGGGGCTTTGACGGTGCTGTTATTACAGATTGGGGCGGAGCGCATGACCCGGACGAGGCGGCCACTTATGGGATAGACCTCGAATACGGTACGTGGACCGACGGACTTTCGAGCAAGGGAAAGAGCTATGATAATTATATGCTGGCCAATCCTTATCTTGAGCGCCTGCGGGACGGCCGCGCATCTCTCGCTACGCTTGACGACAAGGCCGGAAGAGTTTTGAAACTTATCTTCCGCACAGCCATGAACACTCACAAACCTTTCGGCTCTCTTAATTCTGAGGCTCATATAGATGCCGCCCGTAAGATAGGCTCCGAAGGTATAGTTCTTCTGAAGAATGACGCCTCTCTTTCTGGAGAGAAAGTGCTCCCGGTGGAACTGTCATCCGTAAAGAAAGTGCTCGTGGTAGGTGAAAATGCCATTAAGATGATGACCGTGGGCGGAGGCTCTTCTTCACTCAAGGTCAAGAAGGAAGTCTCACCTCTCGAAGGAGTCAAAAACGCAGTGGGAGACCGCGCGGAAGTGATATATGAAAGAGGTTATGTGGGAAGTGCTTCGAACGAATATAACGGAGTTACGACGGGGCAGGATCTTAGCGATTCGCGTTCTCCAAGACGATTGCTTGCCGATGCAGTGAAAGCCGCGAAGGCTGCCGATGTGGTGCTTTTCTTCGGAGGGCTTAATAAGGATGACCATCAGGACTGTGAGGGAGCGGACCGTCTCTCTTATGGACTCCCTTACGGACAAGATGCTGTGATAGAGGCTCTTGGTGAAGTTAATCCACGCCTGGTAGTCTGTCTTGTAGATGGTAATGCCGTGGCTATGCCTTGGGTAGAGGATGTGCCTGCGGTTCTTCAATGCTGGTTCTGCGGTTCACAGGCCGGAAACTCTATAGCAGATGTGGTGTTCGGTAAGGTCAATCCGAGCGGAAAGCTTCCGTTCTCTTTCCCTGTAAAGATAGAAGACTCTCCGGCTCACGCACTTGGCGTATATACTTGCGGTCCCGATGTAGAATACACGGAGGGCATATATGTAGGCTACCGCTGGTTTGAAAAGGAGAACATTAAACCGCTTTTCGCTTTCGGTCACGGACTTAGTTATACGGAGTTTGAATATAGCGATTTCAAGGCTGACAAAAGCGTTTCCAAGAATGGCACGCTTAAGGCATCAGTAAAGGTGAAAAACGTAGGCGCTCGTGAAGGTAAGGAAGTCGTGCAAGTCTATGTAGGGGAGCATAATCCTTTGATAGACCGTCCGGTAAAGGAATTGAAGGCTTTTGAAAAGGTGAGTCTCGCTCCGGGTGAAAGCAAGACTGTCCGCTTCGAGATACCGGCTTCGGACCTCGCTTATTTCGACGAGACTGCGCACTGCTGGGTGCTCGACCCTAAGCACGAATTTACGCTCTACTTCGCCGCAGCATCCGACGATGTACGTGGCACTCTGAACTTCAAGACGAAGTAGTGGCGTATGCTATTTCAGATCCATTAGGAAGGCAGATAGACTTACATCTGACGGTAGTCCGAGTTTTTTCCTTATACGGTAGCGGGCTGCTTCCACACCTTTCAAGGAAATATTCATCAGGGATGCTATCTCCTTAGATGATAAATTCATACATAGATAGGAGCAGAATCTTAGGTCTGAATCTGTAAGGCTTGGGTATCTGCTCCTAAGTATTTTGAAGAAGTCTGTATGTATGTTGTCAAAGTTCTCCTGGAATATTTGCCAGTCTTGTTCTGTGGATATCTGCGAGTTTATTTCTGATATGATTTTTCTGTAGTATTTATCTGGAAAGACGGAAGACCGTGAAAAACTATCTGTTAGTGTTGTTGTTGGTTGTGGATTTGAACTGACACATCTACAGATATGGCGAATGAGCGCAGTAATTTACTTTTCAAAGGAAAATCTGGCAGTAAAGTGTGGTAATTCTTCGACTTTTCCCTCAAAAACGACCGCAGTACCACTTTCGTCTTCTTTCATTTGCCGATATATATCCACTGTTTCGCCATAGCGCGTTTCTTTGTTGAAATTAATCTCCACCATTTTCGGAAAATTCTCTGTCAGCAGTTGTTCCGGCAGAAGGTCCATAGCCCAGGCTATGTAGCTTGCGTTATTGGCATGTCCGATGAAGTCAAGGTCGGCGTATGTAACGACGTGTTCTGCTACTTTCTCGGCATTTTTAGGTGTCGGAATCTTTCCGGCCGAAATTTCTATGGCGTTTTCTTCGCATTGCGGAGTAAGGTCGAAGTAAAGTCCGAGATCGCGTGTGGGAAACAGCGAACGTTCGCGCGTATTAAGGGCAATCCACGAACTTGTGCCATCGATGAGCACTTCGCCGTTCTCGCCGGTCATCTGATAGTCTCTTATGAAGAAAGGTCCCTGTACTCCTTTATGCCAAGTATGGAATTCGATCTTGTCCTTCCATACGGGTACGCGCCTGAATATGAATTTGGTGCGGCTCACTACCCATGCCAAATCGTGCGCGGCCATGTCTTCGTATCCGAAATTAAGCACCGTAGCGCCTTCGACGGCCATTTCCTGCGCTATGGACATAAAACACGCAGGGCGAAGTCTTTTCTTGAAGTCCACCAGATAACTTGGAATGGTCATCGGGGCCGTATGTTTTTTTTCTCTCATTTGCGTATAAATCAGTTAAACTAAACTTTTTGCTTTTATCTTCTATAATTTTTGCGTAAATTTACACGATTTTGGCTTTTCGTGAAACATTTCGTAGCGAAAGTTTGGTTAGGAATAGTATGTATTATTTAAATATTATGAAAAAGATTTTATCATTTTTCGCTTTCCTGCTAATTGGAACGGCTGCATTTGCACAGGAGATGCCGGCCATTCCTATTGATAAGCAGGTGCGCATAGGAAAGCTTGACAATGGGCTTACCTATTACATCAGACACAACGAAGAACCTAAAGGACAAGCTAACTTCTACATCGCTCAGAAAGTAGGTTCCATTCTTGAAAACGAAGACCAGAGAGGTCTCGCACACTTTCTTGAGCACATGTGCTTTAACGGTACTGTTAATTTCCCAGGGGACTCTCTCATCAAATACCTCGAATCCATAGGAGTAAAGTTCGGCGCTCAGCTGAATGCCTACACCTCTATCGATGAGACTGTTTATAATATAGACGCCGTACCTGTCGCTAAATATCCTACGTCCATTGATTCCTGCCTTCTCATCCTTCACGACTGGGCCGGAGACCTTCTTCTCGAAGACGAGGAAATAGATAAGGAAAGAGGAGTTATACACGAGGAGTGGAGAAGTCGTCAGAACGCTCAGATGAGACTTTACGATAAGATTCTTCCTAAGGTATATCCGGGAAACAAATATGGCGAACGCATGCCTATTGGCCTGATGTCCGTAGTGGACAATTTCCCTTACGACGTGCTCCGTTCATACTATCATACGTGGTATCGTCCCGATCAGCAGGGCATAGTAGTCGTAGGTGATATAGATGTCGATGCTGTGGAAGAAAAGATTAAGAGCGTTTTCTCTAGCCTTCCTGCTGCACCTGCCGATGCCCCTGAAAGAGTTTACACTCCTATCGAGGATAACGCGGAGCCTATCATAGCCACAGCTACGGATAAGGAGCAGTCTTATGGAACCACATACATTTTCCTTAAGCATCCTGCCATACCTTTCGAGGCTAAAAGCACTATGGATTACCTTCTTGTCTCTTACATTAATGAGATGGTGGCTAATATGGCCGTTGCTCGTCTTGATGAGCTCAGCCACGCTTCCGATCCTGACTTTATGTATGGAGCTATCACAGAGACGGACTTTATGCTTTCCAAGACTTGCGGTTCATTGGCCGGTATAGTCATTTACGACGAAACACAACTTTTGCGATCTGTCAATTCCATCTATCGCGAGATGCTTCGCATAATACGTAACGGATTTACATCCAGTGAATATGAGCGTGCTCGCGCCGACTACCTTTCTTCACTCGAAAGTGCATATAATCAGAGAGAGAAGAAGAGCAGCGCAGAATATTGCTCTGAACTCGTACGCCACTTCATAGACAACGAGCCTATCCCGGGTATCGAGACACAGTTCGCGCTTATGAACCAGCTCGCACCAAATATCCCTGTAGAAGTTATAAACCAGTATGTAGCAGAGGAATATGACATCGACGGGAATATGGTCGTCATCAACATGCTCCCTGAAAAGGAAGGCCTCGTTTATCCTACAGACGAAGAGATACTTGCTTCACTGAAGGGTGTTGAAGATGAAGAAATCGCCCCTTACGAGGACAAAGTGATAGACCAGCCATTAGTATCTAAACTCCGTAAGGCAGGAAAGGTGAAGAAGACTGAAGCTTCAGAGTTCGGCTACACTCACTACCTTCTTTCTAACGGGGTTAATGTATATTTCAAATCTACAGACCTTAATAAGGATCAGGTTATCGTCAAGGCATTCAGTAAGGGCGGTACATCTCTTTATCCTGAAAGCGATTACATCACGCTCGCCGCGCTCGAAGACCTTATCAAGATAGGCGGAGTAGGAGAATTCTCGGCCACGGACCTTTCCAAGGCTCTGGCAGGCAAGCAGGTGAGCGTATCTCCTTATGTAGGAAGGACTCAGGAGGGCTTTAACGCTACTTCTACTCCTAAGGACGTGGAGACACTCTTCCAGCTTGGGTATCTGTATTTCACATCGTTACGTAGCGACGATGAAGCATTTATATCCTGGAAGACTAAGACCGGCGCTTCTCTTGCCAACGCTGAAACAGAGCCTATGACCGCATTCCGCGACAGTCTCTCAAATACCATCTATACAGCGCCTTTGCGTGTTTATTCTCTTAAATATGCCGATCTTGATAAGGTCGACTATGATAAGGCGATGAAGATAGTCAAGGAGCGTTTTGCCAATGCCGGAGATTTCACATTCGTCATTACGGGTAACATCACCGAGGAACAGCTTCTTCCTCTTCTCAAAACCTACGTGGCATCACTTCCTGCCAAAGGAAAGAAAGAGACTTATGCCAATGTTCTCGACTATGTAGAGGGTGTACGCGATTGTGAGTTTACTAAGCAGATGCAGGACCCTATGGTACTGAACTTCTTCTGCTATAACATCCCGGCTGCATATACTCTTAAGAATTCTCTTGTAGGTGATCTGCTTGGAAGTACGCTTGAGTACGTTCTTCACGATGAAATTCGTGAAAAGGAGGGCGGAACTTACGGTATAAGTTCTTACGCAGCATTGTCAGGTGATCCTATGAACAAGGCCCTTCTGCAGATAGTTTACCAGACAGATCCTGCACGTTACGAATATCTTAACACTAAGGTCTTCGATATCGTAAAGCAGTTCGCGATAGACGGACCTAAGGCAGAGGACCTCGCTAAGGCTAAGGAAGCTTTAGTTAAGGATTACGAAGAGAATATCCACCAGACTTCATATTGGCACGGGGTAATGAATACATATCTGTGGCAAGGCATCGACATCGATACAGATTATCTTTCTGTCCTTGACAGCATTACCGCTGATGACATAAAGGAATATCTCAATTCTTTCCTCGCGCAGAATAACTGCACCAAGATTATCATGGTAGGGGAGAAATAATAAGCCTCATTCATATTTAAGGAGGGGAGTCTCAGCATTTGAGGCTCTCCTTTTTTCGTTGTATTGGATTTTCTATAGTTTTTGTCTATATTTGCTATGATAAAATTGGCCCGAAATTAATGGAAGCAGAAGCAGAGATAGTACAAAATTTTCCTCTTGATAGCGAGAAGCTATATTTTTCTAACGATTATTTAACCCTTGACACAGAAGAGGGTCTCTCGACTTATAAGATGGGTATTTGGATTTGTAAAGATCCTGTACGCATACATAAGATGTTCATTAAGAATAGCATTAAGCTCGATGAGTTTGAACTGCGTAATCCTCTTGAAAGTAAACTTCGACGAGCGGATCCAGACTATTTCAAGCGCTTTATGGGCCTTAAACTCGTCATCGATTATCCTGGTTACAGCACGGGCATCATCGCCCGCATTCCTTTCGATACAGACCCTGTGGGTTTCTACAAATGGTGGAGAAAGGGAAAACACGAAGATAAAGTATATCTTAACATGGCTAACCAGATCCGACTTTTCCAAAAGGTGGCTATGATGGAACCTAAAATAATCCTAAAGAAAGATCTTGAACTCATTAAGCATTAGAATATATGAAATTCACCTGTCTTCACGATAAACATCTGTCGCTCGGCGCTCACATGGCCGAATTTGCCGGTTTCGACATGCCTATAAGATATAAAGAAGGCATCATAGCTGAGCATAAGGCGGTGAGGGAGAAAGCGGGCGTGTTCGACGTTTCGCACATGGGGGAAATTTTCGTAAGTGGAGCTGATAGCGAGAAGTTTGTAAATCACATCTTTACGAATAACGTCTCTATTCTTCGTCCAGGCGGCATACTTTATGGCATGATGCTTTATCCTGACGGAGGCACCGTGGATGACCTTCTCGTGTATAAGTGCTTCGAGGACGGGAAGTTCCTTTTGGTGGTCAATGCCAGTAACATAGATAAAGACCATCAGTGGATTCTTGACTGTGCTAAAGGCTTTGATGTGCAGATAGATAACCAGAGTGATAATTGGGGCCAATTGGCCATTCAAGGCCCGGAATCCGAGAAGATACTTGAAGAAGTGCTGGGCATAAGTGAGGGCAAGGACCTTACATTCTATACTTTCTGCCTTAAAGATGATATGATAATCAGCCGCACGGGTTATACGGGTGAGGACGGATTTGAGATTTATGCTCCGGTAGAGAAGATACCTTCGATGTGGGATGCCCTTGTAGAAGCCGGAGTGCAGCCTTGTGGACTTGGATGCAGGGATACTCTTCGTTTCGAGGCGGGACTGCCTCTCTACGGGGATGAACTTTCGGAAAAGATTTCTCCTGTCGCAGCAGGGCTTTCCATTTTCTGTAAATTGGATAAGGAAGAGTTTGTGGGAAAGGATGCGCTCGTAAAGCAGAAAAGTGAAGGGGTAAAGACGAAGTTGGTAGGCCTTGAGGTTAAGGATAAAGCCATCCCGCGTGCCGGCTATAAGGTGCTTTCTCCTTCCGGAGAGGAGGTGGGAGTAATAACTACAGGCTATCACAGCATCTCGCTTGACCGCAGTTTGGCATTTGCTCTTGTGGACAGTGCTTACAGCGCGCTCGGAACGGCTCTGCAGGTTCAGATTCGTAATAAAGTTTTCCCTGCCGAGGTTATTAAAAAAAGATTTTATCAGACTAACTATAAAAAATAATTGAACTATGAGTAAGATCGTTGAAGGACTCTTGTATAGCGAGTCGCACGAATGGGTGAAGGTGGACGGTAATATCGCCATCATAGGAGTTTCTGACTACGCACAGAGCGAATTGGGGGATATTACTTACGTGGATATGCCTTCCGAAGGAGATGAGATTAAAAAAGGAGAAGAGCTTGGCGCGCTGGAAAGTGTCAAGACAGCAGCGGACCTTTACAGCCCTGTAAGCGGAGTGGTGGTGGCTACGAATAATGCTGTCGAGGACGATCCTTCGCTTATCAATACCGATCCATATACTAACTGGATAGTCAAAGTGGAGATGTCGGATTCATCTGAACTTGACAGTCTTCTTAACGCGGCCAAATACGAATCTATTCTTTAAAAGCATAAAGATATATGATAGAGCATTTTGCGTATTTTCCTCACACCGAGGAAGATATTAAACAAATGTTGGAAAGGATATCGCTTTCTTCTCTCGATGAGTTGTACAGCGATGTCCCTTCTGATTTTATACATAAGGGGGAGTTCGATCTTCCTGATGCCCTGAGCGAACAGGAGCTAAAAGAATTCTTTTCGCAGTTGGCACAGAAATGTCCACAGAAGAAAGTACTTGTAGGTCAAGGTGCTTACGATCATTACACGCCTTCGGTGGTAGAATACTTATGCAGCAGAAGCGAGTTTCTTACAGCTTATACGCCTTATCAGGCGGAGATTTCGCAGGGTACACTTCGTTATATCTTTGAATTTCAGTCTATGATATGCGCCCTGACAGGGATGGACGTCTCCAATGCGTCTATGTATGACGGACCTACTGCGGCTGCCGAAGCGGTAAGATTCTGTGTAGCAAGCACTAAGAAGCGTAATACGGTGCTGGTAAGTTCGGCCCTTCTTCCTCATGTCATAAAGACTCTTGAGACGTATTCACATTTCTCCGGGATAGAACTGAAGTACATTTTTCTCGAAGATGGACAGACTGGACTTAATTCGTTAAAGGACCTTTTGAGTGATGAGGTGGCGGGAGTTCTGGTGCCTGAGATTAACAGGTTCGGAATTGTCGAAGACCACAGCGCCTTTGCAGAGGCCGTTCACGCGTGCGGCGCACTGCTGGTAGAATATTGCGACCCGTCTGCATTGGCAGTCATCAAGAGCCCGGCTGAATGGGGTGCAGATCTCGCGGTGGGTGACGGACAAAGTCTGGGTATTCCGCTTTGTTACGGAGGACCTTATGTGGGCTTTATGGCTTGTAAGAAAGATTATATGCGTAAACTCCCGGGCCGTATCGTAGGGCAGACTGTGGATAGAAATGGGAAGCGCTGCTATGTGCTTACCCTTCAGGCTCGTGAACAGCACATAAGACGCGAAAAGGCCACGTCGAACATCTGTTCCAACCAGTCTCTTATGGCTCTTTGGGTAACGATTTACCTTTCTTTGATGGGCCCGGAAGGTCTTACGAGGGTGAACGAATTAAGTTTCAGTGGGGCTCATTATCTTAAAGATGCTCTTCTGTTCACCGGACTTTTTGAGGATCCATTCCCTGGAAAGCCTTTCCTTAAAGAATTTGTCCTTAAGCCCGTCATTCCTGCGGTGGCTATTCAGGAAGCGCTCTATGATGCCGGTTTTTTCGCAGCTCTTAAGACGGAAGAGGGCTATGTAACTTTCTGCGTAACAGAAAAGCACGATGAAAAGGAGCTTGACGAGGTAGTGAATACAGTTAAATCACTGAGGAGGTAAAGTCTTATGAAATATTACGATAAACTTATTATAGAGCTTTCGGTTCCTGGCAGGCAAGGATTTTCTCTGCGCCCGTCTAAAGGGAAAGTAAATCTTCCGGATAATCTCACTCGTAAGCAGGTCCTCGTTCTTCCTCAAGTAAGCGAAGTGGATGTCGTAAGGCATTACACTAACCTTTCTCAGATGAATTTCGGTGTAGATACGGGCTTTTATCCGCTCGGAAGCTGTACTATGAAGTATAATCCTAAGGTTGATGAGCAAGTGGCATCGCTCCCGGAGTTCCAGAACACGCATCCGCTGATGAAAAGTCCCGGCTTGGAGGAGATTTTCTCTCTTGCCGACAGGTACCTCGCCGCCATCACGGGCATGTCGCATTTCACTTTTCTCCCTTGTGCCGGAGCCCACGGAGAGCTTACAGGCCTTATGCTGATGCGCTCTTACCACGAGTCCAGAGGCGATTTCAAGAGAAAAAGAGTGATAGTTCCGGATAGCGCTCATGGAACTAATCCTGCAAGTGCGGCCATTTGCGGACTTGATGTAGTGGTAGTCAAATCGAACGAAAACGGACTGGTGGACGTGGAGTCCCTGAAGCCTCTTCTCGGGGATGATTTGGCAGGCATAATACTTACCAATCCTAACACTCTCGGGCTTTTCGAGAAAGATATAAAAGAGATAGCTTCGCTCGTTCACGGTTGCGGAGGTCTTCTTTATTATGATGGGGCCAATATGAACCCGCTTCTGGGTGTAGTTCGTCCCGGAGACATGGGCTTTGACATAATGCATCTTAATCTGCATAAGACATTCTCAACTCCTCACGGTGGCGGTGGCCCGGGAAGTGGTCCTGTCGGAGTAAGCAAGGCTCTTGTCGAACTGCTACCTACAGTACATACGTCAGGATTCCACGGGAACACTTCTGTAGTCATTAAGGCATTGGCATATATTCTCTCTTTAGGTAAGCAGCATATCGCTATGGCAGGTAAACTCGCCACTCTTAATGCCAATTATATAAAGGAGTGTTTGAAAGATAGTTATAAGCTTCCGATTGAAAGTGTCTGCAAGCATGAGTTTGTCTTTGATGGCCTCAAAGAGCCTAATGGAGTTACGACTCTCGATGTGGCGAAACGTCTGCTTGGCTATGGCTATCACGCTCCTACTATCTACTTTCCGCTGCTTTTCCATCAGACTATTATGATAGAGCCTACAGAGACGGAAAGTAAAGAGACGCTGGACGACTTTATAGAAGTGATGGAGAAGATAGCACGCGAGGCGAAAGATGACCCTAAGCTTCTTACGGAAGCGCCGCATAACACTCCTGTTTCACGTCCGGACGATACGCTCGCAGCACGTGAACCGGTGCTTAAGTGGAGTTAAAAAACATCGTCGATGACTATGGTGTCATCTTCGACGTGAAATTTGACATTTTTATCATAGAAGAGCAGTCCGAACGATTTATCCGGATTGCTCTTTTTCTGTACGCTCGGACGAGGGTCTTGTGATAGTGTGCGGTATAGAGCCTCTAACTGACTGTCGTCAAAGGCATCATTAAGTCGCCGTTCGGTTTCTAAACATAGTGGGATAACATCCAGTGTTTTCCACGAAGATGAATCTGTAAAGCCGCCCCTTGCCTTAGGATGGGCATCAGCATAAGGGATATAGGGCTTTATATCGTAAATAGGTGTTTTATCGGCAAGGTCAGCCCCGCTTACCCGGATTATTCCTCCCTCGAAGTCAACTTCTTTTATTTTTACGCAGGATAGACCCAGATTGTTCGGTCTGAAAGGGGAGCGTGATGCGAAAACTCCCACTTTCGTGTTCCCGCCAAGCCTTGGAGGCCTTACGCTAAGAGAATGGGCGGAGGGGGAATTAAGGTTAAATTCCCATATAAGCCACAGATAGTCAAATCCTTCTATACCGCGCAGAGCCTCTTCTCTTGAGAACTGCGGAAGAAGATGTATTTCCCCTTCGACAGATTCTACCACACCGCTCTGTCGCGGAATTCCGAATTTTTCCTTGAAAGGGGAGTGAAAGATGGCTACAGGTTTAATCTCCATTAGCTATGAGTGTAATTTGGTGGTGGGGGATAATTTGTTTTTGTCAGTCGCGTCGCTCATCTTACCTCTCAGATAAGATAGTGGTGTAATGCTCGTATAGGGAGTCTAATTGAGGTTTGTATTTGACTGGAAGCGGATCGGCGGCGGGTGATTTCATAGAAAGTGGGTCTATGGGAGTGCCATTTTTCCAAACCCTGAAGTCAAGATGCGGACCCGTGCTTTGCCCCGTGGAGCCTACATAGCCTATGACCTGACCTTGCTTTACTTTCGCGCCTTTCTTGATGCCCTTGGCGTAGCCTTTAAGGTGGAGGTATCCCGTAGTGTAGGTGGAATTATGCTTGATTTTGATGACGTTACCGCCGCCGTTGTTCGTCCAGCCGGCCGAGATTACAGTTCCGTCTCCAAGCGCTACCACAGGAGTTCCCAATGGGGCTGCATAGTCCACGCCGGTATGCGGTCTTACTTGTCCGGTAACCGGATGTTTACGTCGCATGGAGAACTTACTGCTCACACGATTATAACGCAGAGGTGCCTTCAGAAAGGCCTTGCGTAGATTTTCTCCGTTTTGAGTGAAGTACTTATCTGTGCCGTCCTGTCCGTCGAAAAATATGGCGCATATCTGTTCCGAGCCACGGCTGTATCTACAGAAGTCCACCTGATCCACTCCTATGTTCTCGCCTTCGCATTCCCTAATCGTATAGACGACATCGAACTTGTCTCCTTTTTTAAGGGCGAAAAAATTAACGGTCCACGCGTAGATGTCAGCAAGAGAGGTAACTATCTCTACAGGAGCACCTTCTGCGGTAAGATCTGCCCAAAGGGAGTTATTGATGACTACATTTGCAGTTTTCTGGATATGTTCGACTGGTCTATAGTAGTTCCATAGATATAGCGAATCGGAACACTTGAACACCGTAGCCTTGGTGCGTGAATGGTTATAGACCGCGTATTCCAATTTCCGGTTAAGCGAATCGCCGCTATAATAAGCATCTACCTTCTGCCCAATCCGCATTTTCCGTGGGTTGAAAAGAGTGTCCAGCCTTGACAGCATAACGCTCACTGAATCTGTAGGAAGGCCAATCTTCCTGAGGATAACGGGAAGTGTCTCCCCACGTTTTACCGATATGGTTTCCTTAGTATAGTCGCTTTCCTTGAACCCTATGGGAGGGATTTCTTCCTCCTCTTCTTCTGTCTCTGCCTCTTGACTGCCCGTACCATTATGACAGGAGGTTATCATCATAAGGGTCAGCGCTATCGGAAGTAACGAAATGAATTTTCTATGCATGTGCCTTTAAAAATCAGTGATTGCACACTTTAGTGATGTCCACCGTGAATTCTTCTTCGCCGGTAGGTTTGAATTTGCCTCTTGCTTCCAGAAAATCAACCAGTTCAGCGGCTGTCATTCCTTCTGCCGAGCAGGTGTAGAAGCGTTCGTCCGCACCGAATCGTTCGATAATGGCGTCTATAAGGTCTTGTCTGGTCTTGTAATTTTTCCCTTCCATCATAAAGAGAACTTCGTGTCCGTGTGTCATAATCTGAATTTATTATTGCCCGCAAAACTAATGATTTTTTGACAAATTTTGAGTAAATTTGCGCTTTCTAAAAAGCAAATGAAAAAGTCGCTAGTTCTTTTAACCTTATCTCTTCTATTATTTGGCTCCTGTACCAATGACAGCATCCTTGCCCTAATGCGCGGGATGACTGTAAGAGAGAAAGTCGCGCAGCTTCTGGTCGCGCATCATTATGACCCTCAGATTGATTCACTTGTACTTCACGACCACATAGGCGGGGTTATCGTCATGGTCAGTACCCGTGCAGAAGTGGACAGTCTCATTCCATATCTTAAGGCGCACAGTAAATATCCGCTTCTTACCTGTATCGACGCTGAGTGGGGTGCGCAGATGAGACTTCGTAAGGACTTCCCAAGACAGAAATACGCCTGCGAGATTAATTCCCCCGAAGAGGCTTTCGAAGTAGGCTATAAGATTGGTTTAGAGATGGATACGCTTGGGATAGCTATTAATCTGTCCCCAGTTTGTGACGTGAACACTAATCCGGATAACCCTGTTATAGGCTTCAGAGCTTTCGGAGACGATGTTAAAAAAGTGAGCGATTATTCTTCCGCTTATGCACGCGGATTAAAAAAGGCGGGTATCGGGGCCTGTGCCAAGCATTTCCCGGGACACGGCGACACGTCTGTGGACAGCCATAAGGCGCTTCCTACAGTGGCGCACGACAGAGCGAGACTTGATTCGGTGGAATTGGCCCCATTCAGAAGACTGATAGCCGAGGATATAGATATGGTCATGATGGGGCATCTGAGTGTGCCTGCTATCGATTCTACCGGAGTGCCTTCGAGCATATCGGAGCCTTGTTATAAACTTCTTAGAGATGAGCTTGGTTATAAAGGAGTTATCGTAACGGACGGGCTTATGATGAAAGGCCTTCTAAATATGTTCGGAGGCGATGACGTGAGCGCGAGCGTGGCTGCGTACAAGGCCGGGGCTGATTTGCTCCTGGGTGCATGCAGCGTTCACGACATAATAGATGCCATCACGCAGAAGGTCGAAAGCGGCGAATTTTCCGAGAAGGAATTGGACGAGAAAGTTTACAGAGTCCTTAATCTGAAAAAGAAGTTACATATTATCCAATAATGATTACTGTTTACTGTAAGAATACCGGAACCTATATGGATTTCCAGGAGGGCACCACCTTGCTTGACATGCTCCCTTATTTTAAATTCGAACAGCCTTTTCCCATCATTTCGGCGAAAGTGAACAACGTCTCCCAGGGACTGCGTTTCAGAGTTTATAATAATCGCGAAGTGGAGTATCTTGACGCCACGAACCCATGTGCTATGAGGGTGTATATCAGGTCGCTATGGTTTCTTCTGTTTAAAGCGGCGCACGAGACGTTCAAAGGTTGCAGGACATATCTGGAGCATCCTATTTCCGGTGGATTCTACTGTAATATCAGAAAGAAAGACGACTCCGTTCTGGACGAGGAGGATGTTCAGGTCCTTAAGGCGGCCATGCAGAAAATAGTGGATGACGATGTGGCATTTCACCGCAGGGAAGTTCAGATTGGCCAGGCTATCAAGATGTTCCGCGACCTGGGTTATATAGATAAGGTGAGACTGCTGGACACAAGTGAAGACGTATATACGGATTACTATCTTTTAGGAGATACTCCGGATTACTACTATGGACGTCTGCTTCCTCGGGCAGGATACCTAAAAGTGTGGGACATAGTCAAATACTACGATGGCGTGCTTTTGAGAATTCCGTCCATGAAGAACCCTCTTGAGATCGTTCCCTTTGTTCCGCAGCCTAAAACTTATGCCATGTTCAACGAGAACCTCAAGTGGAACATCATTACGCGGCTTAATACCGTAGGGGACGTTAATCACAGGATACGCAAGGGCTACGGAAGCACGCTTATTCAGGTGGCTGAGGCCTTGCAGGAGAAGAAGATAGTCCAGATAGCAGAAGAGATAGAGCGCCGATATTATGGCCCCGATAAAGTCCGGCTTGTGCTTATCACAGGGCCGAGCAGTTCCGGTAAGACGACAGTATGCAAGAGGTTGAGCGTACAGCTTCTGGCTTGCGGACTCACGCCGATTTCCTTTTCCACAGACGATTATTTCGTAAATAGGGTGGATACTCCGCTTCTGCCTAATGGCCAATATGATTTCGATAATTTCGATACCGTAGATCACGATACTCTGCAGAAAGACCTTATAAAACTTCTCGCCGGAGAAGAGGTGGAAGTGCCTAAATATAACTTCACTACGGGTAAAAGGGAATATAACGGCCGGCGTCTTAAACTTCGAGAGGGGAGTGTTCTTCTCGTAGAAGGCATACACGCGCTTAACCCTATGCTGACCAATCTCATAGACGACAGGGTAAAGTTCCGCATCTTCATATCTACCCTTACCAGCATTAATCTGGATAATCATAACTGCATTCCTCCTGAGGACAATAGGCTTCTAAGGCGCATTGTGCGGGACTATAATGTGGGGGCTTTTTCTGCTCTTGAGACCATTAAGCAGTGGCCAAATGTTTTGGAAGCAGAGAGAAAATGGATTTATCCTTATCAGGAAAATGCGGATGTGATGTTCAATTCGGCGTATCTGGTGGAATTTGCAGTGCTGCGTAATCACGCCGACCCTATCTTGAGGACAGTTCCTAAA
Organism: Firmicutes bacterium TM09-10; assembly: GCA_963650755.1. GTDB lineage: Bacteria > Bacteroidota > Bacteroidia > Bacteroidales > UBA932 > Cryptobacteroides. Next base: position 72,077 of record CAVJMH010000005.1, read on the forward strand.
AACGTCAAGGAGTATTCGGAGGCGCATCGTCTGCTCAAATTCATCCACTACTTTACTGCCGTGTCTGATAAGGAGATACCGCCTACTTCACTTCTTCGGGAGTTCCTCGGTGGCGGCATCTACAGTAAATGACGACAAAACAAAACAAACTACTTATAATATTAACATGAAACGATTTGCAGTAATGCTTTTAGCGGCATCGTTGCTGCTTTCCTGCGCGCATAATGGCACGCCGGTGTATAAGGACTCTTCGCAAAGCATAGAGAAGAGAGTAAACGACCTGTTGGACAGGATGACCGTGGATGAGATGATAGCTCAGATGAATCTTCTTCCGCGATGGGACTCTAATGATTCGTCGGTAAGGGCGGCCATTGCTCGTGACGAGGTGGGAGCTATACTTAAAAGTTGTGGTGCGGACCTTAACCGTTCCCTTCAGGATGACGCCCTGCGTTCAAGCCGCCTGGGTATTCCTCTAATGTTTCACGAAGACATCATTCATGGCTATAGAACCATCTTTCCTATCCCTCTGGCAGAAGCATGCTGCTGGGATCCTGCTCAGGTTCAGGCCAATTCTGCTGCGATAGCCAGAGAGGCCGCCTCAGCCGGCATTCAGCTGACTTATGCCCCTATGGTAGATGTTTCGACAGATGGACGCTGGGGAAGAATAATGGAGACAAGCGGAGAGGATCCTTATCTTAGCGGGGTTATGGGAGCTGCCAGAGTACGTGGATTTCAGGGAGACGATCTCGCAGATCCTTATACCATAATGGCTTGTGTGAAGCATTTTGCCGGTTATGCCAAACTTGGTGCCGGTAGAGATTATCTTAACAGTGAATTCTCTCTTCGCGAACTTCAAGAGACATATCTTCCTCCATATAGAGACTGCATACGTGCCGGAGTGGGTTCCGTAATGGAATCATATACCATATACGACGGCATCCCGGTGTCTTACAGCAGATTTCTTCTTCACGACGTGCTTCGTGAAGAACTTGGTTTCAAAGGACTGCTGATGACGGATTGGAAGACTCTTTTCTATGCCATAAAGGAAGGTGCTGAAGATGATCCTAAGCGTTCTGTGGAAAAGGGTATCAATGCGGGACTCGATATGGATATGACCTCGGAATACACCATAACGCATCTCAAATCGCTGTATGACGAGGGCAAGGTGTCTAAGGAACGTATTCGCGATGCTGCATATCACGCACTTAAGGCCAAATTCCAAATGGGACTTTTTGATGACCCTTACCGTTATTTCGACGCTGAAAGGGAAAGCCGTGAAGTTCGCAGTGAACAGATATGCGCTATCGCACGAAAGGCAGCGTCCGGCTGTATGGTTCTTCTTAAAAATGAGGGCGTTCTGCCTCTAAAACCAGGCTCTAAAGTTAACATTGTGGGTCCATTTGCCGAAGGCGGCATTAACTACTTGGGGTCATGGAGCGCAAGTGGCAGGGCAGAAGATGTGATAGGGGTAAAAGAAGCGGCTAAGAATGTATTTAATCTTAAAGCGGACGCTTCCACTGTTATCGTGTGCATAGGGGAGCCGAGAGAATTGATAGGAGAGGGGGTCAGCGGTGGCACGCTCGAATTGACACGCGACCAGATAGCCCTTCTGAAAAAATATAAGTCTCAGGGAAAGAAGGTAGTGGCAGTTCTCTTTAACGGAAGGCCGCTTTGTCTGTCAGAGGTTCTGGATAATTGCGATGCCCTTCTGGAAGCTTGGTATCCGGGGACAGAGGGCGGACTTGCGGTGTGCGACCTGCTTTGCGGTAAAGAAAATCCTTCAGGAAAGCTCGTTCAGACTTTCCCTCGCCACGCCGGGCAGATTCCTATACAGTATAACCCTCTCAGAACCTTCGGCTATGTATATCATTCGGACATAGGCGCTGAACCTCAATTCCCGTTTGGCTATGGTATGAGCTACACATCATTTGAGATTTCAGATCCGGTAGTTGAAAAACAGCACTATAAGATAGGGGACAGCGTAAAAGTGAGCGTCGATGTAACTAACACCGGAGCAGTCAAGGGACAGGAGGTTGTTCAACTTTATCTGGCGGACCTGGTCAGTTCGGTGGTACCTCGCGAAAGAATGCTTAAGGCTTTCCGTAAAGTAAGCGTAGAGCCTGGCGAAACGGTAAAGGTGGACTTTATTCTTGACAAAGATTCTTTCCAGATATACGATGCCTCTCACAAATGGACGGTAGAGCCTGGCGAATGGCGTATAGAAGTAGGTAATTCTTCGGCCAATACCTCTTATGTCAAGATATTAATGGATTAACGCTTCCCTTCCAGATACTCTTTATAGTAGTCTATCTTGAATGCCGGGGCCTGCTCGGTATAGCGTTTAAGGCTTGAGGAGGAAAGCCAAGTGATATATCCTCCTGTAAGATCCGCGGCGAATAGTCCGCGGATTTCTTTTTCTATGTTTTCCGCATCGTAGTCTATCCCCTCCGGGTCCACGTATTTCATTACGTGATAGGCTTGTATCCACGTGCGTACGCGAGCAGGAGATGGTGTGGCTGCCTGTCTTCCCTGCACTCTTTTTCCCCATTGGTATAGAAGCTCATACGGGTGGTTCCAAGGCTTGCTTATGCCGTAGAAACCGTCGGCGAAGTGATCCGGATAAGGCATTCCGCACATCACATCGGCCACATTCGAGAGCGCAGGCCAATACTGCCCATAGGCGGTAGTGTAGCCTGGATTGGCACTCTCTCCGAAGACATCTATGGACACGTATGCTCCTACCGAATGTATCTCGTCGCAGGCATACATCACGAACCTCTGTATGGCCTGTACCTTGCTTTCATTATATCTGTTATGGTAGTCCACCTGATCGGCGACGTTGTTCATTCTGTCCGGGAACCGCACGTAATCGAAATTTATCTCGTTGAAACCGAATTTGTTTACAGCCTCCTTGGCCAATTCCACATTAAACTGCCATACTTTTCTGTCGTAAGCGCTTGGCCAATAAGATTTATTATGCTTGAACGGGCGCCCGGTGGCAATCTCTGTTATGGCGCTTTCATGGTGATCTTTAACAAAATAGCTATCCTTAAAGCAGGTGATGCGTCCCACTACATAGAAGCCTTCTTCGTGCAGTCGTTTAACTGCATATCTGTAGAGCTTTTCTCCCTTTGCCGATGCTCTGGCGTAATTGGTAGGGGAATAAAGGCGCATGGCTTCAGCCTTAAAACCAGGACATTCGTTATCCTTTATGTCTATCACAAAGGTGTTTATCTTAGTCTTCTTGGCAAGAGCGATGTAATCGTCTATCTTGGCTATGTTTCCCGGGGCGAAGTTAATGTAAAGGCTATAGCAGGACTGTGGCATTAGGTTATCCTTAAATTCGGGCTTTTCATAGGGGTAGAAGTCGCAGTCGTATGCCTTTCCGCCTCCGAATGGGTTTCTTACCGCACGATGCAGAGAATCGTATTTTTCGCTCATATATCGCGCTTCGGCGTTTTCTTTCGATCGGGTGAGGTATTTGGCATATACATAACCAGTTACTCCGGACGATTTAACCTTATACCTGTAAACTTCGCCTTTTTCGTCAGGGTAGCTTCCGCCCAGAATTTGTACCTTGTCGCCTTTCCTTACAAGGCCCGCTATTTTCGAACGTGTAGTGTCGGATATGAGCGATACACTGCTTCTTGAGTAAAGGGTCTTTTCGCGTATCACATCCAGACTGTCGGACGTGAGATTAGCGTTGTTAATATAGAAAGTGCCTTTATGTTGAGCCTTTACCTTTATATATGAACTGTCTTCGCCTTTATAGGTTTTCTTTGGATATGTCTGTATAGATGAGCCTCTTACGATGGAGTCCGCGACGGTTCTTTCTCCTGTTTTCCTGTCAAATGAGTAAATTGATGCGTATGGAGTGTCTGACGCCACCAGCATAGAGAAAGTGTTTTCTTTACATCCCATTAGGAGTAGTGCTGGAGCGACAGCGGCGGCAAGTGTAGGTTTGATTTTCATTGGCATTCAAGATTGGACGGCAAATTTAGTAAACAATGAGTAATTTGAACAAAAAAATAAACAAGTTTTCGGGAATGATATTAAATTTGTCAGATAAACTTCAATAAATCATGAGTCTTAATGAAATACCTGTACTGCTTCTTACAGGATACCTTGGAAGCGGGAAAACCACATTGGTCAACAGAATTCTAAGTAATAAAAAAGGCATCAAATTCGCGGTGATAGTCAATGACATAGGCGAGGTCAACATAGATGCGGATCTTATAGCCCAGGGGGGAGTCGTAGGTAAAAAGGACGATTCCCTGGTGGCTCTTCAGAACGGGTGTATATGCTGCACCTTGAAGATGGACCTCGTGCAGCAGATTTGCGACATCACTTCACTGCGTAAGTTCGATTACATCGTCATAGAGGCCAGCGGCATCTGTGAACCTGAGCCTATCGCCCAGACTATATGTTCCATTCCTCAGATGGGCCCTGAATACGTAAAGGACGGAGTGGCCAGACTTGACTGCATAGTAACTGTAGTGGATGCGCTTCGTCTTCGTGATGAATTCGAGAGCGGCAGTTCGCTTTTAGGTTCCAATATAGGCGAGGAAGACCTTGAAAGCCTTGTCATTCAGCAGATTGAGTTTTGTAATATCATTCTTCTCAATAAGGCTTCAGAAGTGTCCCCATCGGAACTCGGTAAGATTAAAGAGATAGTGCGTACGCTTCAGCCTACGGCTAAAATTTTGGAGTGCGACTATGGCGATGTGGATTTGGATCTGCTTTTGAACACTCACCTGTTTAATTTTGAGGAGGTTGCCACGAGCGCTACTTGGATTAAAAAAGTTGAAGGAGGGGCTCTGGACGATGACGAAGTCGAACACTTTGAGCATGAAGACGATGAAGAGCACGAGCATCACCATCACGACCATGAACATGAACATGGACACCATCACCATCATCACGAACACGAAGGGGGAGAGGTCGAGGAATACGGCATAGGTACCTTTGTCTATTATAGACGTAAACCTTTTGATATTAATAAGTTCGACTACTTCGTGTCTCGCAAGTGGCCTAAAAGCGTGATTCGTGCCAAGGGCATCTGTTATTTTACCGAGAACACTTCTATCTGTTATCTTTTCGAACAGGCCGGTAAGCAGATTGGCCTTAAGAATGCAGGCCAATGGTATGCGACTATGCCGCCAGAGCAGCTTGAGCGTGTTTTGGAAGCCGATCCTGTGCTTCAGAGGGACTGGGATGAGAATTATGGAGACCGTATGCAGAAGTTGGTTTTCATAGGCCAGCACATGGATAAAGAGCAGATTGCGCGCGACTTGGACGCCTGTCTTGTGGATGATACCGTTATTCTATAAAAAATGATATTTATGAAACGTGTGTGCTTAATGATTTGTGCCATAGCGCTTTCGCTCACTATAGCGAGTGCTCAGGAGGCTATTTGGCCTGGGAATTCGATAGTTTCTCCAGAAGTGAATGATGAGACCGGAGAAGTTACTCTTCGAATTTACGCCCCTGAAGCACAGAAAGTTGAGGTGGTAGGGTATTGCACTGAAGGATACGAAGCTATGCAGCGCGATTCCCTTGGCCTATGGACTTGGGCCAAAACGCTTCCGAGTGAGCTATACTATTATAATTTCGTCGTGGATGGGGTGAAGACTCTCGATTTGTCGAATTCTTATGTCTATCGCGATGTAAGTTACCTTTCAAGCTACTTTATAATGGGCGGTGGCAAGGCGGACAATTATAAGGCACAGGATGTTCCTCATGGCACGCTCAGTAAGGTCTGGTATGATAGTCCCTCGCTCGGGACGAGCCAGCGTATGACGGTTTATACTCCAGCCGGTTATGAAAGCGGGAAGGGCAGTTATCCGGTGTTGTATCTGCTTCATGGTATGGGAGGGGATGAGGATGCTTGGACCAGTCTTGGCCGTGCGCAGTATATTCTGGATAATCTTATCGCTCAGGGGAAGGCTAAGCCTATGATAGTAGTTATGACTAATGGTAACACTAATTGTCATAGCGCTGCTCCTGGTGAAGAGGGGCAGGGGATGTATCATCCATATTCGTGTGGGGCTACAGACACTTCGTTCGAAGGGCATTTCGGCGATGTCATAAAGTATGTGGACAGTCACTATCGTACCGTCAGGAAGCAGAGCGGTCGCGCCATCGCGGGACTTTCTATGGGCGGATTTCATACTAACTTGGTGTCCGTCAATTATCCCAAGACTTTTGATTACATCGGTTTATTTTCTGCGGCTACACCGGATTGGCGTATCCCGGGGCAATCGGACAATGTTCGGTTCCCGGAATTTTATGAAGATTACGATCTTAAACTCGAAGGTCTTTTCAAAAATGGGGTGTCGCTTTATTATGTGGCGATAGGAAAGGATGATTTTCTTTATCAGGCCAATGCTGAATTTCGCGCGAAGCTTGATTCTTTGAATGCGCCTTATGTGTATGTAGAAAGCGAGGGTGGACATATCTGGGCCAATTGGCGCGATTACCTTTCAGATTTCCTCTGCCGCATATTCTGATGCCGTCTTCGTAATCGCGGTAGAAGTTTTATATAGCCACGGCAGAAGATTTTTCTACGCAGTCGCTTCGCGACCCTATACGGGAAGTGCAGTGGCAGCTTCTTTTCGATGACCGTCTCGCTTCGCTCGACCCCACCACTCACATGTTCGTGGTCCCCCCTCTTACGATGCCGAGGGTGGCACGGGTCTCAAAAAGAACTGCCACTGCAAACGCTCAATCAAGTTTTTTAAAGTACCACTGTGGCTATATGAGGTCGCGATGAACAGAACTAAATACTAATACCCATCAAGCACTCATTATTCATCTTACCTATAAGTTTTGAGCGAACCAAATAAACCGAATTTTGAGGGACCATGCTTGCAGTTTAAGAAAATAGTCTTATATTTGCAGTGATAACTATTTAGTAGAAAGGTAGTTATGTAAACTTTTGATTGACTTTGACGTTAAACTAAACTTGACAAATTAATGGGACTATGAAAATTGATATAAAGATCTGTGTTTAAAGACAGAGTGTTATTTCGGCCTCAATTAAATGCAAAAACGATTATAAAACATGAGCCGATTAAAGACAAAGAAAGGATAATTACAACCTACGACAGTTACACTTATTGATTTTATTAACAATTATTTACAAACCGACCCTCGCGGGTCATAAAACAAAAAAGAAGAACTATGGAAAATTTAAAAGACACTGCCGGAAAGGCAGTGTACGCGGATCTGCGTAACGATTTTATGTTTAAGAAGGCCTTTG